>JAFTWC010000028.1 GCA_017465475.1 Lachnospiraceae bacterium | reverse complement strand
TTCGCCAATCAGTTAAAACTGTATAATCGTAGGGACTATAACAACTTTCCTATGAGACCCCTGGGATGGAAAACTCCCAGTCAGGTACTAAGGGAATATCGTATGTCAGTGTAACAAATGTTTGACAAACCTACATTTTTTAAAAAAATTTCAAGGACAGTTTGTTGCAGGGGCACAAGGATATAAATTGTCCATACCAATAAAAGGATTCCTCGATATGGACACTTGTATTATTTCGCCTCCCCTGCAACAAACCCTTCAACCAACTTTCCAAAACAACACCTTACCTATTATATATAGAAGAAACAGGCGCAGCAACCCCGCAAATTGAATTTTACCATGAGAAACCTGCTTTTTCGATTTCCAATGGTACAAATTTTAAAAGGAATTGAAAAATTACCATGAGAAACTCTTTTTTTACTATTTTCAATGGTAAAAAAACGTGAGATCAGCAGCAAAAGCCCGTCCAAAACAAGTACTATCACAAGAAATACACGAAAATCTCTGTTTTTTTACCATGAGAATAACACTTTTCGGTCTGTGCAATGGTAAAAACAAAAAAGTGTTCAAAAATATTACCATGAGGAAAAGCTATTTTTACGATTGCAATGGTAAAATTTCAAAACAGGTCTAATTCATTACCATGAGAAAAAACATTTTTGCAAATGCAATGGTAAAAGTAGCATACACGCCCGCCAAACCGAGTGGCGCTTCCCTCCACACGTCATAATAAAGAATCTCATCTGCGTAATTTCCTTTAGCACAAAAAATACAGACGCAGTTTACACTGCGCCTGCCAATATTTCATCTAAGGTTAGGGTTTGTTCTAATTCTGTAATCATTTCGTTCGCTATCCCGTCCGGTCTTACTTCTGTGATTATTACTTTATATATTTCCAACGCTTCTCCGTTTAAGCTGACAGTATGCATATTCCAATAGGCCTCGTTATACTCTCCGTCAGCAGTCAACGGCCATACCGGAACAAGTTCACCGGCTTCCGTACGATATACACCGGCTTCGCCACCGATTAATCCTTGCGCTGTCCATCCCGCAGCATAAATAATATAAGTTCCTGTTTCTTTTACTACCATAGTGCCATCTGCGGTTTCTCCTCCGCGCCCATCAAGATGTATCAATTCACCTGTTTCCGGGTTCAGAACACCGATATAAATTGTCTCACCACCTTTGGGCTCAAGTAATGCCTCAGGATTTTTTTGTTCCTTTATCAAAAAATAAGCAACATCCTTTTCTGCCGCATACCCCAAAAGCTCTGTTACCCACGCACCGCCACTGTTAAAATAAACACCCTCGGCATTTGTAAGTACATGGAAAACCAATTCTTCCGGTTCCATCTCTTTTAGCGTCTCCGAAGCTTCTGCTTTCTCGGCATCCTCTACATCACCCGATTGTACTTCCATGGCATCTTTAAATTCTGCTTCTCCGATAATTGCCTCTTCCTTCTCCGTTACAGCTTGCGTTACCCCTGCCGCCTCGTCCTTCACCGACTGTGTTAACTCTGCCACGTCTTGAACCACAGCTTGTGTTACCGTCTCAGCTGCATTCTCCTGTTTCTGTTTTTCCTGCACCGGTGTCTCGGCATTACATCCGCATACGCCCAACACCAGAAGCACTTCCAACAGCAGGATTGTTTTCCTTCTCTTCCTATTACAATACATTCACGATTCCCCTTTCGTTATTCTCTACTTCTAGTATAAGACCTCCCCACTTCTACGCGCAAGAGAAATCTGTCCGTTATTTCTTAATAATTCTTTAACCCGGACACCGCCCCTTCTTGACACGCTTCTTTTCCTATGTTATAAATTCTCTTGGTGTGTTTCGACAATGAACTACATTTTCAATAATAAACTACATTTTATATAGAAGAAACAGGAGTGCTTTATGGACGATAAACAAGATTTTACTGAGGGCAGTATTTTTAAGAAAATGATTCATTTTATGTTCCCGATTCTGGGTGCACTGATTTTGCAGGCCATGTACGGTGCCGTAGACATGCTAATCGTAGGACGTTTCGGCACTGCTGCTGCGCCGTCCGCCGTTTCCACCGGCAGTAACATTATGAATCTGCTGACCTTCGTGCTGTGCGCACTGGCATCCGGTGTTACCATATTAATAGGAAGATATATCGGCGAAAAGAACAATCACAAAATCGGCCCGCTTCTTGGTCGTTCCATTGCTTTCTTCCTGACCTTTGCGGTTTTGTTTACCGTGTTGTTGGTGGTATTTGCGGAGCCAGCGGCCCGCCTTATGAAAGCGCCGGAAGAAGCGATTGATTTAACGGTACAGTACATCCGTATCTGCGGCGGCGGTTTCATTTTCGTTATGCTGTACAATCTGATCAGTTGTATTTTCCGTGGCATGGGCAACTCTAAGCTTCCGCTGTTATTCGTTGGAATCGCCTGTGTGGTTAATATCTTTGGTGATCTTTTGCTGGTTGCTGTTTTCAAACTGGATGTAGCCGGAGCTGCCATCGCCACCGTACTTGCTCAGGCAGTCAGCGTCGTACTGTCTCTTCTTATTATAAAGAAACAGACCTTACCGTTTACCATAAAAAAGAAAGACATTCGCTTCGGTAAAGAAATCGGTGACTTCTTAAAAATCGGTACACCCATTGCATTACAGGAGTTCTTAACCAACCTGACCTTTTTGGCGCTTTGCGCTTTCATCAACAACTTAGGTTTGGACGCCTCCAACGGCTACGGTATCGCCCAGAAAATCCAGTCTTTCGTCATGCTGATTCCCAGTGCCATCTTCCAGTGTATGGCATCCTTTGTAGCCCAGAACGTTGGCGCAGGCAAAGAGGATCGTGCGAAAAAGGGCATGCTCTACGGTATGGCCGTAGGCTGCAGTATCGGTGTGGTCATCGGCCTTCTTGCTTTTTTCAAAGGAGATATGCTGGCATCCGTATTCTCCAAGGATGAAGCGGCTATTGCAAGAGCCTTTGAATTCATGCGAGGCTTTGCGCCGGAGGCTGTGGTCACCTGCGTTCTGTTCAGCTTTATGGGATATTTTAACGGACATTCCCGTACCCTGTTCGTTATGGCACAGGGACTGGCACAGTCCTTCCTGATTCGTCTGCCCATGTCCTATATCATGAGCATTCAGCCGGATGCCTCTCTGACCGGTATCGGTCTGGCCGCACCGGCTGCTACCGTATTCGGAATCACGCTGTGCTTCATTTATTATAAGAAAATGGAAAAAGAACGGTTATCCTCGAAAGCACTATAAGTTTTCCCTAAAGCATAGAAAGAGCGACACGATTTCTCAGCTCGGTTTTCCCTGATAAGCAACCGTGTCGCTCTAAATTTGGCGCACTTGTAACTTATTTTTTAAGTAATTTTATCGTCAGTTCTTTTACATCATTCTCAGCCATGTATGGCAGAAAGCACTCTACCCTTTCGCCTTTTTCAAAAGCTTGCAATGCCAACTCCTTCACATCGTCCTCGCATAGAAACGGTAGGAATGTGCATATGGTTTCTCCCCATTCCGATGCATGTAATGAGAACTCCTTTACATCATCCTCATACAGAAACGGCAGAAAAACTCCTATGGATTCTCCTTTTTCCCGTGCTTGCAGTGCAAACTCTTTCACATCATCTCCATCCATGAATGGCAGGAACATACCAATTGCTTCTCCTTGTCCCTGTGCTTGTAGTGCAAACTCCTTCACATCATCCTCATCCATGTACGGTAACATTCCACGAATTGCCTCAAAATTAAGTTTATCCGCATTTTCAACAATTGTCTTGACTTGTTCCGGTTTTAAGACCGGAAGCACTGCACTAACATCCTCTGCCGATACACTTTGGTTCGTCATGCATTCTTCAATACTATCGTTCATGGCCGCCTCTACCAATACCGACTTCTCACCCAGAAGTTCGTCTACCGTCTTCCCGAAAATCTCTGCCAGTTCAGGAAGCTTCGATATATCCGGCATACTGTTCCCTCGTTCCCAATTTGACACCGCTTGGAAGCTGATCCCCATCCGGTCAGCTAGTTCCATCTGCGTCATATTTGCTTCCTTTCGAAGTACAGAAATCTTCTTTCCTATTTTTTTCATATCAAACATGGTAATCCCTCTTTTTTGATAAAATTTGAAAAAGCTTTTTCATACATTCATCCTAACACTTTTTCTTTCTTCTATCCAACAAGTCGTAGTTGAGTTTTGCACATATATGAGCTCAATTATAAGTTGAACTTCTCGTAACTCCCCTTACGTGCAGGTCCCGTCTCACAAGAAAAAGCCGGCCACACAAATAATTTCTAAGGGAACCATAAGCAAACGTCAGCACTTGGCGAGGTCTTGTCGAGCCTAGTACTGCTACGTTTGTGCATGAGCGAGAGCGCGTTCCCGAGAAATCATTTGTGTGGCCGGCTTTTTATGGACACCCCCGCCTGCACGCAAGGGGCAATACTCTAATTCACATCACCAGTTCTTCCACTCTTCCCATTCTTTAATCACTTCGTGATGCTTATCTACTTCAATACCGAACGGTGCCATCGCTACCGTCAATAACTTAAAGTACCCCTTACCAAGCGGCGCGCCGATAAGCGTAATGGAAAATGCCGCACCGAGCAACGCATACAGGGTAACCACTACAAGACTAATCGGCAGAAAAAGAATGTTTGCCACAAAGTTCTTTGCAAAGTTACTCTCTACATCTACATCCTCACTAAACGGAGCCGCAGAAAACTTCGCCACTTTTAAAAGTTGCTTTCCTAACGGCATACCGATTACCGTAGCACAAAACAGAAGTCCCAACACTCCCCAGAATGCCACAGAAACAAATCCCCCAAGAATAAACCACAATACATTTTTTACATCACTCATGTTCCTTATTACCTTCCCTTTCTTTCTCTTTCTCCTTTGTTGTCTTTGAATTCTAACTTACAAAGGAACATCCCTAGTATATCATAATTCCGTAAAAAATGATAGTAAAAAAAGACTCTTTCGAAAATAATTTATCGTATTCCGAAAGAGTCTTTTCTACAGTTTTACGGTCCGTCTGTAACCGCGCTTCTCCTATTCGTCAACTTTTACCGGACAACATTCCGCACACCCGCTACGCTTAGACTGCCTCTACATAATACTGTGCCTGGGCTGCAAACAGTTCCGCATAGATTCCGTTTTTCTTCTCTACCAACTGGTCGTGAGTACCGTACTCCTTAATGGTATTTTCCGCAAACACCGCAATCTTGTCACAGAACTTACAGCTGGAGAGACGATGAGAAATATAGATTGCGGTCTTTCCGCCTACCAGGGTGTCAAAGCTGCGATAAATATCGTACTCCGCCACCGGATCCAACGCCGCCGTCGGCTCATCTAAAATAACAATCGGGGCATTCTTATATAACGCTCTTGCAATGGCGGTTTTCTGTTGCTGACCTCCGGAAAGCTCCGTTCCCTTCTCATCAAAACTCTTATACAGCATGGTATCCAATCCCTGCGGCAGCTTTTGTGCGTCCTCATAGAACCCGGAAAGCTGCAAAACACGCTCTATTTCGCCTTCCTTTTCATTATCGCCAAGTGCAATGTTATCCTTTAAGCTAAAAGCAAAGAGCTGGAAATCCTGGAACACCACTGCAAACAGCTTCCGGTATTCCTCCTCAGAATACTCCTTAATGTTTATTCCGTCGATTAAGATTTCACCTTCCGTTACATCATACAAACGGCAGAGAAGTTTGATAAAGGTGGTCTTTCCCGCACCGTTTAAGCCTACCACAGAAAGATGCTCACCGGAAGTAATCTTTAAGTTAATATCCTTTAATACATACTGTTCGGAACGCGGGTATTTGAAGCTCACATGAGAAAACTCAATGACATGCTGTTCCCCGGTTACTTTTTTGTCACCCTTTTCCAGTGCAACCGGATACTCCAGAAGCTTTATAAACTGGTGTGCATACACACAACGCTTTGCAATATCCTGGCACCCCTGTACCACTCCGATCATTCCCTGGTATAACTCGGAAGCAGAGGTGATACACATGGAAAAATCACCCACCGTAATTTTCTTTAACAAAGCCAAAAGTCCGATATAGAAATAGCTGATACCATCTCTTGCCGCATTCACCGCATCCATACCCCAGGCATTCTTACACTGCTTCTTTGCCAGTTTAGTCCAAACACCGGCCATCTTTCTGCTCTCTACATCCGTCTTTTTTAACATCATTTCCGCACTGTCATAGAGACGGATTTCCTTGCCGTAGGAAAAATCTGCCAGCTGGAACAAAAAGTATCCAAAAATACGATTGATACCCGCCAGGTCCTTGTAACTTTCAATTTCCAATGCATTGTTCTTGGCATTGAAAATACTGATTAACACCAATCCCAGAATCTGTACCGGCAACAAAAGCGGACAGGTGACAAGGATAATGGTACTGACACCCAGAAGCACCGCAATATTTCCAATCAAAGCATACACACTGTTTAACACTCCCACAACACCGCCGCTGTACCAGCTGATGCCTTCCTTGGCGCGGTTTAACTGATCCAATGCTGCCGGGTCCTCTGTGTGTTCAAAATCCATCTGCATGGCATGTTCCGCAAGACGTACCTGGAAATACTCATTAAACCATTCTTCCAGCACACTGCGCCACTGAAACGCCACATTACTCATTACATTGGCAAGAAGGTTGCTTCCGCAGATTAATACCACATAGAATACCACATTCTGCAAATGCTGCTCTGCAGGCGCTCCACCCACAATCAGCATCAACTCATCAATCAAAAACTTCGGCAGGATTACTATCTGCGCCTTTTGAATAAGCTGTGCCACAAATAACAGACCATATACTACAAACAGGGACGGACGTTCTTTCCATGCCACCGACACCATAAATTTTAAGGTTCTCTTTATTGCCTGACGGTCTTCTTTCGCCGTCTGCTTCTGTTCTTTAGTTTTCGCCATTTGCTGCCACCTCACCTTCCGCATGTTCTGCGTCTTCCACATAATACTGTGCCTGAATTCGGAACATTTCCGCATAAGCACCGTTTTTCTCCATAAGCTCCGTATGAGTTCCGTACTCCACCATTTCTCCGTCCGCAAACATTGCCACATGACCGCAGAACTGAGTGGAACTCAGACGATGGCTGATATACACCGCCGTCTTGCCACCAATTAACTTATCAAAATCCTCGTAAAGCTTTGCTTCCGCCAAAGCATCCAATGCCGCCGTCGGCTCATCCAGTACCACCACCGGCGCATCTTTATATAAAGCTCTCGCCAATGCTAACTTCTGTTTTTCACCACCAGAGAAATCTACCCCGTCGTCATATACAATCTTAAGAAGCTCTGTCTTTGTGCCGTTCGGAAGTGAGGCAATCTTTTCCGTCAATCCCGCTGCCTCTAAGCATTCCTTCGCCTTCATTCCATCAGTACGCTCCGGCTCCTTCATGGACACATTCTCCTCCATCGGGAACGCAAACAGCTCTACCTGCTGGAATACCGGTGCAAAGGCTTCGTAATAGCTGTCCTTGTTGTACTCACGTACATCTACACCATTCAGTAAAATACGTCCCTCCGTCGGCTCGTACAAACGAAGTAAAAGCTTTATCATGGTGGACTTTCCGGCACCGTTTAAACCTACTACTGCCAGGCGTTCTCCCGCTGCCAGCGTCAAATTCAAATTGCGAAGTGCATAACGCTCTGCCTTCGGATACTTGAAGGACACATTTTCAAATACAAACTCATACTTCTCTGCCTTCGGAAGATCCTTTCCGTCCTTCTTGTCATCTCCGCCTTCAAAATCAAGGAAGCTCCGAAAATCATCTACCTCACGGCTACGGGCCAGAACTCCGGCCACACCGTTTAATAAGGTAGAAATAAATTCAAAGAAGGTTCCTGCAGAAGCCAGATAAAGGGTGAAGTTACCGATGGTCAGCTCTCCCCGTACCATTGAACTAATCAGCCATGCATACACTAAAATCTGAGACAAACACCAAAACACATTTCCGGATATGCTGGTCCAAAACCAGAAGGTTGCATTGACTTTCTGTGCCTCATAACGGATTTTATTTAATTCCTTAAACTTCTCCGTAAGCCAGCCCTTTAATCCAAACATGCGGATATCCTTTGCCGCATCAAAATTCGTAGTAATATGCTGCATGTACCACTGCTTTCTCCACCAGGTGGCAAGCGGGTCCCATACGCGCATTTTCGTAATCTTGTTGGTACGGTTCACAATAAGGAAGTTAAGTACCGCAATACCCACCATAAGCAAAACCATCCATATATTTAAGGTACTCAAAATACCCATACCGAGGATTACCGTCGTCGCAGACTCTACCAGGCGGGTGGACTCACGCATCATGCCTTCGATACCGTTGTTGTTATCGTTGCTGGCTCTCTGTGCCTTCTGATAGCAGTCCATCACATCCGGATTTTCCAGATGCTCGAAATCAATCTTCATGGCCTTGCGGTTCATCATAAGCATCATGTACAAACGGGCTCCGATATACCGCCAGCCGATGCCGTAATGATAATAGGTGGTGGTCAAGGTAAGTAACAGCTGGAATATCGTTACGCATACCATAGTCCATAACAAATCGGTTCTTGTACCTTCTCCTGTAATCAAATCCAATATAAGCTTCGGAAGGAAGGTCCAGAAGTACCGCATCAGCGGCTCGCAAACCGCGCCTAATACAATAAGAAACAAAATCTTCTTATCGTAACCGATCATATGCTTAAACACAAATCCCATGTTCTTAAATAAACCATATTCTCTGTGGAGCGGATTCTTCTGCTCTTCTCTCTGCTTGTTTTGTTTTTTCTTTTCTCTTTTCATCGTATCCTGTTCCCCTCTCTATTTCTTTCCCTGCTTCTGCAAGAAATCCATCTGTTCCCGTTCCAGCCAAGCTTTATCCGTACCGCCGATAGACATCGCATAGCTTCCCGGCGGATGTATCATCACATCCGCACCTGCCAGTAAAAGCAGTACCGTACAAGCCACAGAGCTATTTACCGCATACATTGGCTCTCTCTTATCATACTCATCCAAAACAGATAGCTCCATAAGGATTCGATTTCCCGTTTCGTAGTTCGGCACCCGCTTTAAATAATCTACCGCCGTTTTTGCTTCCGTCTCACTGATTCCCACTCTCTTTGCTATGGTCGATACGGACACTCCGTTTCCCGCATCCAGAGAAAGTAAATAGAACAACACCTTCAGATTCTCCTTCTTTCCCAGAAAAGCAAACAATTCCGTCAGTTCATCCGTCACCTTAAAATAGGAAGCAAAGCCATTCTCCGGTCGTTTCATTATGGTAAAAAACTCCAAGTTCTTATTCAACCGGAAAAAGTTGAAGCCGGACTTATCAAATAATGTAGATACAATCACATGATCTCCCTCCGACCGTGTCCGATCAAAATATTGCTTATTTTCCGGCCACAACCCAAGCTGCATAGCCCAAATATATTTCATAATCCGGTCCATATGTTCGCTATGGTCATAATCCGGCGGAACATTGATTCCTTTGATTGTCTCCAGAAGCTGCTGCTCTATGGACACATTGTCCTTTGCCCTGCCGTACAAATAATCAATGGATACTTCAAAGTAATCTGCAATCTGCGGAAGCAGGTCTCCGTCCGGATAACTTCCGTTCTCCCATTTGGAAACTGCCTGTGGGCTGACTCCCAAGTAAGTCGCCAGTTGTTCCTGGGTTACCCCTCTGTTCTTTCGTAATGTCTGTAACGTGGTTGAAAAAGTCGTTCCTGCCATGCTCAAATTCCCCTTTCGGTTGTCTTGAGTTTACTATACCATATATTTCAGTTGAGTGGTAGTGTTAAAATCAACTGTAACTTCATTTTTTGTGGTGTAATCATCCACTTTTCCACTTTTAGTTGTGTCACGTACCCATTTTTCCAAAATCAAGACGCCCCATCTATAGAATTCTCTTATTTCGCATAGACTTCCGCTACATTTCTCATCTGTCTCTAATTCTCCTCATAGTAGCGTTTCATAATCTCTTTTACCGCCGGTTCCGGACCACTTATAATCAAGCGCACATTCTTTTTGTGCCGTTCCATCCCAAACCGCAGTTCTTCATCTCCCTGTTCATTAACCTTTTCACAGAAAAAGTCCATGGCACGCTTTGCATCATCCCAGTCCATACAATAATCCAGAATCACGCAAGTCCGGTTCTCTTTTCTTCCTCCCATCAATAAAAAATCGGTTACAATCGCATTTTGCTTTGCATGCATTCCCTGTTGTACCGATGGGTTATCCATAAATGCATAGAGTTCTTCCTCAGAAAACCTCCAAACACCGTTTACCTTCTCTCCCGTTAAAAGTCCCATCTGCAAATAGTTCCGTAATGTCCGAGTTGTTAATCCCGTCATTGTTGCAATATTATTTAGTGTGTACCATGCCATAGGTTTCTCCTCCTCTTTTCTCTCATGTCTTACTCTTTGTTTCTGTATTATTAGTATATAAAACATCCGTCGCCGAATGCAATATGAAAGTGCGCGACTTTTTCCTATCTGTGTGACACACTCTCTATATTTTACATTTCCGCAACACTATGTTGACACTCGACATATGTCGTGATATGATATAGTCGTAAGGCGACATAGTCATTTTCTCTGCTTCATACGATTATGGCGATTGTATCCTATCCAAAAACAGTGATTAAGGAGGGGATTATCATAAAAAAGAGCGAACCCATATCCGAAAGCTACTTCTACATCCTGCTTTGCCTGTCCAAAGGTCCTACCCACGGCTACGGCATTATGCAGATGACAAAACAACTAACCGGCGGAGAAGTCACCATCGGCTCCGGCACCATGTACGGCGCCACAGATAACATGCTGACAAAAGGGTGGATTGAAGAAACCTTTTCCGAAGAAACGGGAGTGGAAAAGAAACGTCTTTATCGCCTGACCGCCAAAGGATTTGATGTATTAGACAAAGAAATCCGCAGATTAAAACGTATGATAGCAAACACGGAGGAACTGTAAAATGAATGTCCAAGATAGGAATAAGAAACCGAAACACAAGCTGAAATTTAATCTGTTTCCGAATTGGTGCTACGAACAAGAACAAATAGATCTGAATCATCGTTCTGCAAAAGGATGGCATTTGATAGAACCGGGACAGCACTTCCACAAATACGAACAGAATTCCGCAATACAATACCGTTATCAGATGGATTTTCATAACATCGAGCCGGAACCGGAACGCTATGAAGAGATTTATGCCGAACAAGGCTGGGAACTTTTAGGTTCCTCCCAGGGATGGTACTATTTTCGCAAGCCTTATGACCCATTGTTACCGGAGGAAGCTTATGAAATTTTCACAGATACGGAATCTGTCACTGCTTTAAGGAAGCGCTGGGCACGTACAGCCCTTCTCGGTACCATCGGTTCCTTCCTGATATTTTTCATAGGAATGTATGCATTCCATCTTTTTCCTTCATGGCTGACACTGATTCCGCTCCTTCTTTTAGGTGCCGAATTAATATATTGTTTTTACAGTGCCTTTATGATACGTCATCCGAAAAAACACAGGAACCCGAAAGTCGCTTGTTCCGTTACTCTTCTGTACACCATTTTCTTAGTCGTAGGAATCCTGGTGTTTATCTATGTGAAGATTGCTCACATCCGAACCGACTTCGGCCACCTTCATACCATAGATGCTCCGATTCCCGCAGGCATAAAAAACGCCGTAGAACTGGACAGCTTTGATATTTATCTGTCCGATAACTACAGGATGGATTTTATCATTACAGCGGATGCTTCCGTCTGCTTTGCCATCCGAAACGAACAGGGAGATACCGTATTCACCGCCACCGCTGACAACTGTCATTATCCGAAACACTGTATCACCCTAAAAAAAGGAAACTACACTGCTTATTTCTCGGATTTTACCGGAAGCAGCGCACAGGTTTATTATAAATTTGAATAATATACAGTAAAAACCGGCACTTCCGGACTAAGCCCGGGTGCCGGTTTCTTTATTTACTTTCAGATGTTATTTCATATTTCTCTGCCAGACGTTGAAGCCCGGTTCGAAACTCTGCTGCCAACACATTGGCATTGCTCAGCTTTTCATTGGCCTGAGCTGAAATCGTTTTATCCTGTTCATCCACTGCTGTAAGGAAAAGATTCAATGCCTCCGAAAACTCGGAAATATAACTTACATATATATTGTGCACTTCCAACAGTTCCTCTGCGGTAATGGTTTCTGATATTCCTTCCGCAGCACTTTTTAAGTTCTCAGCCATCGGAATCGTATTCAACGCAAATTCCATACAAAGCGTCGAATCATCCGTAAAATTCGCACCGATAACGCTACTGTAGCTCTCTATCATTTTTTGTTCCTGTTCCATTAAGTACACCGATGTGGTATTGATATATTCCTTTACTGTCTCCTGCGTTTCCTTGTCTACGCAACCTACCAAGCCTAACAGCATCACACACAACATTCCGATTGAAAAAAGTTTCTTCATTTTGTCACTCCTTACCGGATTTTTAACAGTATACCATAAAGCAACGAGCTGAGAGGAACTTCACTGTTTTTTCACATGATTACCGTTCCGAAAGCTCCGTATATTCACCATCCGTCAGCACAGCCTTATATGCCGGACGGATAATCTTATCCTGATTGATAAGCTCTTCCATACGATGTGCGCTCCAGCCCACAATACGTGCCATAGCAAACAACGGGGTAAACAACTCTGCCGGAAGGTCCAGCATACTGTAAATGAATCCGCTGTAAAAATCCACATTTGCACTGACACCCTTGTAGATGCGACGTTCCCGTTCGATTACCTTCGGTGCCATCTCCTCTACCATCTTGTACAAACGGTATTCCGCCATCTTTCCCTTTTCTTGTGCTAAGGTTTCAACATATTCCTTTAACAGACAGGAACGAGGATCGGACAAAGAATATACCGCATGCCCCATACCGTAAATGAGTCCCTTTTGATCAAAGGCTTCCTTATGAAGGAGCTTCACCAGATACTCTTCCACCTGTGCCGGATCCTTTGTATCCTTTACCGAACGCTTCAGATCATTAAACATCTGCACCACCTTAATGTTCGCTCCGCCATGTTTTGGTCCTTTTAAAGACCCAAGCGCTGCGGCAATCGCCGCATAGGTATCCGTTCCGGACGAGGTCACCACATGGGTGGTAAAAGTGGAGTTGTTACCGCCGCCGTGCTCCATATGAAGCACCAGT
Source organism: Lachnospiraceae bacterium (assembly GCA_017465475.1). Lineage (GTDB taxonomy): Bacteria > Bacillota > Clostridia > Lachnospirales > Lachnospiraceae > SIG307. The sequence goes on along the minus strand of JAFTWC010000028.1, from coordinate 15,526 downwards.
GCCATATCTAAAATCTTTGCTTCCAGCGCCGTATACTTCTTATCCGGACGAAGCATCCGCAAAATATTCTCCGCCGTAGAAAGCTTCGGATCCGGGTTATGAATATAAAGGCTCTTTCCTCTGCCGTAATGGTTATACGCACAATAACCGTACACCGCCAACATCGGGAACACCGAAATCAACATAATGCACTGACGAAGCACATTCGGAAGACTGATATCATCTACTTTCTTATCATAGCAAGCCAAGGTCAGCACACAGCGGGAAATGGTATTCATCATATCCTTACTCGGTGCCTTCATCACAACATCACGGACAAAATTGGTCGGCAGGGTTCTGGAGGCATTCAGCAACCTCTTGAAATCCTCCAATTCATTTTCCGTCGGAAGCTTACCAAACAACAACAAATATGTAACCTCTTCATATCCGAACCGGTTTTCACTTAAAAAACCGTTGCAAATCTCGCGAATATCGATTCCCCGATACCGAAGCACACCTTCACACGGAACCTTTTCTCCGTTTTCCATACGGAAGGATGTAATATCGGAAATTCTGGTCAAGCCTGCTACCACACCGTTTCCGTTCAAGTCGCGCAAACCTCTTTTTACATCATGTACTTTGTAAAGTTCCGGTTCAATACCGCTGTTACTCCGACAAAGCTCCGCCAGCTCCATAATCTCTTGTGAAACTTCCGTTAATGCTTTTCTCAATGTCTTCTCCCCTTTTTTCTGATTATCTGTCAATTACATCATCTCCTTTTACCTACGGCCACGCCGCGAAAAAGCCATCCTATTGTTACCTCGTTCCATCCTCTGTTCTCTGTAATGCGTTAAACTCTCCTATTATTATACTAATATAAAGTAGCACCGAAGTCAATAAAAATACAATTAAAATAACATAAAGAAGCGAATCTTCTTCTCTATACGAAACTATCACCATCTCATTTTACACATTGACCATTTTTATTTGTAGTGCTACAATAATACATTATAAATCAGAAACCATGTTGCAGCAAATTATTTCATAGCGTAACACCTCCCAACAAAAAGGGAGTCAGAAAGGACTTTTATGTGGATTGCAAGTGATTGGAAAGAATATGAAGTATTAGATGCCTCAGGCGGTGAAAAGTTGGAACGCTGGGGCGATTATGTTTTACTGAGACCGGACCCTCAGGTGCTTTGGAATACTCCAAAGAAAGCAGCTGAATGGAAAAAGTTAAACGCTCATTATCACCGCAGCAACAAAGGCGGCGGCGAATGGGAGTTTTTCGATTTACCGCAGAACTGGTTACTACATTATAAAGAACTCACCTTCCGGTTACAGCCTTTTGCATTTAAACATACCGGAGTCTTCCCGGAACAGGCAGTAAACTGGGATTGGTTCGGCGATAAAATCCGTGCCGCAAAGAAAGCTGACCCTAATCGTGAGATTAAGGTGTTAAATCTGTTTGCCTATACCGGCGGTGCCACGTTAGCCGCTGCCGCTGCAGGTGCTGCAGTCACCCATGTGGACGCTTCCAAGGGTATGGTCACCTGGGCAAAGGAAAATGCTGCTCTCTCGGACCTTGGTGAAGCACCGATTCGCTACATCGTAGACGACTGCGTAAAATTTGTGGAACGGGAAATCCGCCGCGGCAACCGCTACGATGCGGTTATCATGGACCCGCCGTCCTACGGCAGAGGTCCGAAAGGCGAAATCTGGAAGATTGAAGAACAGATTCATTCCTTTGTCCAACTGACCACCCAGGTATTAAAGGACGAACCGCTGTTTTTCTTAATCAATTCCTATACCACCGGTCTTCAGCCTGCCCTGCTTTCTTATTTGCTGGGTACCGAGCTTCGTCGGTTCTCCGGACATATCGAGTCTTCCGAAATCGGTTTACCGGTACGTGAAAGCGGTTTGGTACTTCCGTGTGGTGCTTCGGGACGATTCGAAGGAAAACTGTAAATTTTGCAGTGCGTCGCGGATTTCCGTAAAGCTGAGATTCGCCGGCGCACTTTTTATTCAAAAGCATAGTATAAACTAATTGGAGGATTTCTGTCATGAAAAAAACAGGTGCTTATGAATTAGACATGACAACCGGTGCATTACTTCCGAAAATGCTCCGTTTTGCCCTGCCTCTTATGCTATCCAGCCTTTTGCAGCTCTTATTTAATGCCGCGGATATTGCCGTAGTAGGAAAATTCGCCGGAGACAATTCTTTAGCTGCGGTAGGCTCTACTTCTTCTTTAATTAACTTAATGACAAATCTGTTTCTCGGACTTTCCATCGGTGCCAACGTGCTCTCCGCCAAATACACCGGTGCCGGCGATAAAGAACGCACAAGTAAGGTCGTACATACTGCCGTTACCGTCAGCTTATTAAGCGGTGCCATCCTAACCGTCATCGGTCTTTTGTTTGCTCCGCAGTTTTTAAAACTGATGGATTCTCCGGACGGTGTCATCGGCCTGGCATCCCTGTACATGCGCGTGTACTTCCTCGGTATGCCTGCCATGATGTTTTATAACTTCGGCAGCTCTCTGCTCCGCAGTAAAGGCGACACCAAACGTCCGCTGTATTTTTTAACTGCGGCAGGCATTCTAAATGTGGCACTGAACCTTGTATTTGTTATTATCTTCCGCATGGACGTAGCCGGTGTGGCTCTTGCTACTATTATTTCCCAATACATGTCCGCAGCTTTGGTATTCCGTTGTCTCTTAAAAGAAGAAGATGAAGCATTTCGTGTTGTAATAAAGAAGCTTAAAATCGACGGTGCTACCCTTTGGGGGTTGGTTCGTATCGGTGTTCCGGCAGGACTGCAGGGTGTGGTTTTTTCCCTCTCCAATGTAGTGATTCAATCCTCCATTAACGGATTCGGAGAAATTATCATTGCCGGCAGTTCCGCTGCCGCCAGCATCGAAGGCTTTGTTTGGGTTTCCATGAATGCTTTCCACCAGGCCGCCCTGACCTTTACTGGCCAGAACATCGGTGCAAAAAAATACTCCCGAATCAATAAAATTCTGTTCTGCGCGGAAGGCTGTGCCATTGTAGCCGGACTGGTATTCGGTAATCTTGCATACCTCTTCGGTCGTCCGTTACTTAGTATTTACACCGACACCGCCGCATCCATTGATGCCGGTATGGTCCGTCTTTCCATTATCTGTACCACCTATTGTCTCTGCGGTATGATGGACACTATTGTGGGTTCCATCCGGGGCATGGGCTACGGTGTGGTTCCTACCATTGTTTCCATGTTGGGTGCCTGTGGTTTACGTCTGTTGTGGATTGCTACCATCTTCCGGATTCCGCAGTTCCACACGCCGGAAGTGTTGTTTTTCTCCTATCCGGTCACTTGGACAATGACACTTTTAGCACATCTGGTATGCTTCATTATCATGAAACGAAAGTTTCCGAAGGAAGATGAGGCTGTGTAATAGGTGCATATCCCGCTTCTTCCGCGGTTACAAACTCAGCAATCCTTCCGGGCTCCTTGCACAACATTTCCTTCTGCGCTTTTGTCAAATGCTTCAGCCGCCATTCCAGTTTCGATGCTGCCGAACGGTTTTCCACCCGCCACACTGCCGCCATTTCCTTCGGAGTATGGGTTTTGGTATACTTTGCACCCTTCTTCCCGCCTGTCAGATGCTCTGAAAGCCTTCGTTCTACATCAGTAGTAATGCCTGCATAGAGAGAATTATCAACACAACGAAGCAGGTATACATAGTACACCTGCTTCTTCCGGTTATTTTGACTCTGTTTTTCTTTTCCAGGTTCTCCGGTCATCTGCACCGCAAGCCCCCCTCTTTCAAGCATTAGCCCTTATATGCAACCACTTCGATTTCAAACAATGCACCCTTCGGAAGTGCACCTGCCTGAAGGCAGGAACGCGCCGGAGTCTCACCGGTAAAGTACTTTGCATAAATCTCGTTAATCTTGCCGAAATCTGCGATGTCCGCTAAGAATACGGTGGTCTTAATTACATCTGCCATGGTGCAGCCTGCTGCTGCAAGTACTGCCTGAATGTTCTGTAATGCCTGCTCTGCCTGCGCTTCTACGCCCTCAGCCAATACGCCGGTTGCCGGTACAAGTCCGATCTGCCCGGAGGTATAAACGAAATCACCCACCTCTACTGCATGTACATAAGGTCCTACTGCTGCCGGTGCATTTTCTGCATGAATTGTCTTTCTCATAATAATAATCCCTTTCTTATCTTTCATTTTTATATCGGATCCCGCGTTTTCTCTCAAGGCCTCCGTATTTCATAGGTACACGTCCTTTTCACGAGACACTTTCCATAAGAAATCTTACCAAAAACCTTCGGTAAAATCAAGAGATTTGAACCTTGTTTTCTACTCGCTCATCTCTTTATTATAAACCGCAACTATCCATCCAAAAAGAAGAATTTACTCTTCCCCAAACACCAAATCTCTGAGTGTCGGGTGAATTTCGCTGTAAGCCCAACCACAGTTTCTTACGTGTTGTAAATACACAATGGACGTTTTGGACTTGGTATCCATGGTAATACAAGGACCTGCCGCTCCGTCCCAGCCAAACACACCTATCGGTGCAGTGGAATTCATCAGTTCCGGTTCCATGACAATCTGCACGCCACAACCGTAGCCATAGCCGATTCGGCCCATGTTATTAGCCACATCCGCCCTGGATGCCTCTCCCAAAAGGTTGGTTTTCATAATTTCTACCGTCTCCGGCTTTAAAATTCGCACACCGTCCTTACTGATACCGCCGCATGCCAGTGTATCCGCAAACATTGCATAATCCTCGGTACAACTGATAAGTCCTGCGCCGCCGCTCTCGTAACTTTCCGTAAACTGATAGCAACAGGACTGTTCCATCGGAACAATTTCACCTTTTTCGTTACAAATAAACTGTTGCGCCAGTCCCGGCACATCATCGTTCATCGGCTTTGCGAAACGAGTTTTCTTTAATCCGAGAGGTTCCCAAATATTCTTCTTTAAGTATTCACCAAAGGTCATACCGGACACCACTTCAATCACCGCTGCCACCACATCGTGACTCAAACTGTAATAAAAATGCTCTCCCGGTACAAATAAGAGCGGTGATTCTACAAAAGAATTCACAATATCCTGCGTGGTTGCTTCATTTCCCTTTTCCGCAATCACCCGGACAATACCCGGTCGCTGTAAATCATAATCAAGTCCGGACTGCATGGACACCAAATGTTTGATTTTAAGAGGGAACGTGAGGGGTTCTACTGTATCCCCCTTCTTAACCGTCAAATTTTGATAGGCCGGAAGGTACTTCCCCACCTCATCCTCCAAGGAAAGCTTCCCCCGTTCCACAAGCTGCAACACCGCCGTCATAGTCTGTACCTTGGTCATGGAAAACATAAGATACACTTCGCTTCCGTCTATTCTTTTCTCCTTGGCGCCATCGGTCGTACCGTTCATATGGCGGTATAAAAGCTCATGATCCCGGTAAATCATACAATCCACCGACGGAATTCCTCTTGCTTCCAAAGAATCCAAATACGCTGTTATCTTTTCGAAATTCATACCATGTTCCTCTCTTTCTATTTAACTTTATATGTTCTCTGTCATTTATTTCGCTCCGCCGGGGCCTTCGTCCCTTTCCGGTTCGGCTCTCATCTCCGGTCTTTAATCGAATTCAGACTGACGTTCTTTAAAGAATTGATAATAAAGCTGCACATTCTTTAGCTGTGTCCACTTCTTCGGCCGTACCGGCATCGTGTCCAAATCATAAATCTTTGCCCCCTTCATCCCCAGTAGAAACGGAGAATGAGTGGAAATGATAAACTGACAGTTCAAATACTTGGCCGCCTCTTCAATAAACTTCACAAGCTCCAGCTGCCGTTCCGGAGAAAGGCTGTTTTCGGGCTCATCCAAAAGGTACAACGCACTCTCCTCCACCTTCTCCTGAAAATAGCGAAAGGCATTTTCTCCGTTGGAATGTTCCCTGATATTGTCCATAAGGTTTTCCCTGACATACTTAGACTGGGTTTTCCGCCTCGCCAGATTCACCTGCTTTAACCGCTCGAAATCCTCCATGGTACGATAATGAAAATCCGAATATTTAGCATCCAAATACTCCTGATACAGTTCCTCCCGTTTCGTATCAATGCCTTCATTCAACGTCCGCACGCCAAGCATGTAATCAAACACATCATCACTGGTAATAATCCGGCTATGCTCCGGTATATCCCTTTCCAGTGACGCATCGCAAAGAGCAATATAATCCGGAAAGAAATTGGAACGGTTATACACAGACTCCCGCTTTAAATTCACTTTTTCCGCAATGACGTTCAGTATGGTGGTTTTACCGGAGCCGTTGCCACCGTACAATATGGTCACATCCTCAAAATTCAGAATAGAAATCTCCTTTTTCGCCACCTGACCGAAGGGATAAAAGGAATCATAACAGGTTCGTTTCACATTCAAACGAAAAAAATCAAATTCCTCATCACCGTCCGGAAATGTAAATGAGTTCAAATAAATCATTTATGCTCCTCCCGTACCGACTACATCTGTGTTTTCACACATACCTCTACCTTCCGGAAGCCCGGTTCCTTCACAATAATTACAGATTGTCCAACACAATGGTAAACGGTCCGTCGTTAAGAAGCTCTACCTTCATATCCGCTCCGAACTCTCCTGTCTGTACCGGATACCCTTCTTTCTTACAGCTCTCAATAATATACTCATATAATTCCGTAGCAAGAGCCGGGGCCCCCGCGTTAATAAAGGACGGTCGGTTTCCCTTGCGACAATCCGCATATAAAGTAAACTGGGAAATCAACAGAAGTTCTCCGTTCACATCCTTTAAGGATAGATTGGTCTTCCCGTCTGCATCCTCAAAAATCCGCAATCCCAGAAGCTTTTTCACATACTTATCCGCCACTTCCTTCGTATCCTCGGCACCTACTCCGATGAGGACCATAAAACCCTTCCCAATGGACCCGATGCAGGTCCCCGCCACAGTTACGCTCGCTTTTGTCACTCTTTGAATTACAAACTTCATGTTAATTATCCTTTCAATCTACAGACCCAGAAGCGGTATTTGTAATTTTTTGTCAATTATCTTATTCTACATTCGTAGTTCATTCTCTTGTATTTACCGATAAAGCTCTCACCTTTGTTAGCTCCTCAGATAACGGTAAATATTTTCAAAAACATCTACTATTAATCATACCACATTTTAGTAAGATAGCAAGACATATCCCCCGGTTACATTGACTTTTTTATCCCATATTGTTAGAATAAACTATAAGCATTTCATAAAAAAGGAGTTGATACCTATTCCATCTATTGACCTCCACATGCACTCCGTGTACTCGGACGGAACTTATACCCCAGCGGAGTTGGTTGCATATGCAAAACAAAAAAGTCTGTCTGCCATCTCACTTACCGACCATGATACAATTGACGGTTTGAATGAAGCAAGACAGCATGCCGCGCAATCCGAGATACGATTTATCAACGGCATAGAAATTAATTCCTTCTATATTCTAAATAACAAAAGAATCAACATCCATGTTTTAGGCTATCTGTTTGCACCCGAGAAACTGTACCCTTATACAACAATGCTTAAAGAACTTCGCTACGAACACAACGAATCCATACGTAAAGCCCTGCATACTATCGGAATCGAGATTGACTATGCAGATATAAAGCTCCAATCCACCCAAAATACTATTACAAGACTAAACTTTGCCAAGGCTTTGGTACAAAAAGGGCATGCCGAAAACGTAGCAGATGCCCTTACAAAATATTTTCACAAAGGTGGCTCTGCCTATGTAGAATACAACACCCATCCTTTCTCCACCGTAGCTCAGATGATACATGATGCAGACGGTATCGTTTCGCTGGCACACCCTGCGGAATATAAGCTAAGTGACACTGACACAGAGACTCTGATTCAAGCTTTCATACGCGATGGGTTGGATGCCGTGGAGTGTATTCATCCGTCACAAGATACCGCCTATGCACAAAAACTAATACACATAGCAGACAAAAACAACTTATTACGTACTGGCGGAAGTGACTTCCACGACAAACATGAGAATGGAATTGATTTAGGTCTTGGTGGAGACGGTATGGTGATTCCGGAGAGTTTCTTGCAGAAACTTCATGTCAAATAAAAGGAGTAGTTATCATGAACGTAACTGATTTAAAAGCCAAATGGCTTGCAGAAGAAGAGATTGCTCACATCAAGGGTTGGGACTTTTCCCACATTGACGGAAAATACCATTCTGAAGAGAATAACATGCCTTGGGACTATAAAACGGTCATCAAAAAGTACCTGAAACCAACGGACAAAATTTTGGACATGGACACCGGTGGCGGAGAATTTTTATTATCTCTCGGTCACCCGTACCGGCTCACCAGTGCCACGGAAGGCTATGCCCCGAATGTCGCTTTGTGTCGGGAAACCTTTGCTCCCCTCGGCATTGACTTTCGGGAGATGGAGGACGAATCTCAAATGCCTTTTGAGGATGCCACCTTTGACATTGTGTTAAACCGTCATGGTTCCTATGATCCAAAGGAGATTTACCGCGTTTTAAAACCGGGCGGGCTGTTCATCACTCAGCAGGTAGGTGAAGACAACGATTGGGATTTGGTACAGCTTGTACTTCCTGGAAAAGAAAAATCCTTTCCGGGACACAATCTAAAAAATCAAGCGGAGCTGTTTACCGAAAACGGATTTACCTCGTTGGAGCAGGGGGAAACCTATAAACCGATTCGATTTTTCGACACTTCCTCCCTCGTATGGTTCGCCAGAATCATTGTGTGGGAGTTTGTAGATTTCTCTGTAGACCGTTGTTTTGACCGGTTACTGGAAGTTGAAAAGCGAATCCAAGAGCATGGTTTCGTGGAAGGACAAGTACATCGATTCTATTTTGTGATGAAGAAGTAGGATTCCTTGCTTCCGCAACCACATATTTTCCCCATGTTACATCCGGTTGCGGAATTGTTACAACTGCGTGGTAGCGTTTTTTCACCAATTACTATATGCTTTTTGTATCAAAACACCATAGGAGGAGTCATTTATGAAATTCGAAGAAAAACTGATTCAATTAAGAAAAGCCCGTGGCCTGTCCCAGGAGGCACTGGCAGAACAACTGGGGGTGTCCCGGCAGGCAATTTCCCGTTGGGAGTTAGGGGAAACCACTCCGGACCTTGCAAACTTAAAACAACTGAGTGATTTGTACGGTGTGTCCGCCGACTATCTGTTACATGATGACTATGCAAGCGACGAGGATTTACCGAAGGTAAAAGAGACTGCAAAGGCATTCAAGGAAAAAGAAAATGCAAAAAGCAAGATATTCATCGGGTTAGCCATCATGTGGCTCTTTATCGGATTCGGAAATATCCTGAGTGGCTGCCTTTCAGGAAACGATGGCCTCATTTGGTGTTCCCTACTTCATTTCCTCAATTCCGGCATCTGCTGTTTTGTTGCATATCAAAACAAGCACCAACAGTAACACTATGGCATGATACTTTTCAACCCCAGGTTGAAAAGTATCATTTACCCGTTTATTGTCCCGCTGTCCGATTTATGTTATAACTAAAACATAAGGCAGGCGCCGCCTTGGCGAGAACGACGTCAAATATGACGCTCTACGCTTCCTCGCCTATGCCTACAAGGCAAAAGGCGACGTGGGAAGTGCAAAAGCCGCCCTGGAACAGATTCCGGAAATCTATTTTACAAAGCTGACCGAAATCGCTTACCTCTTAGAGGGCAAGGAAAAGTTCGACGCAGCCGAAAAGCAGAAATGGATTTCTTTCGAAAATCTGCTCCAAATGATGCAAAAGCTGGCGGAATGCTATGAGGTCGAGGGGAATATTGCAAACGCTTTGGAAGAATCCGAAAAAGCATTGCAGCTTCTGCCGATTTTAAATAACGAAGCATTTGATATTTATATCGAATTCTTTGAAAAGCAGCTGGCAAGATTAAAAGAGAAACTGTAGTATACTTTTTTAAGCAAATCCCGTTGAACTTTTAAAAAGTCCGTTCCTATCAATCAGAAACAAAAACCGTGAGACGACTCCTTTCCTTTAGAGTCCCTCACGGTTTTACGTATTTTTATTCCCGAATATACTTCCGAATCGCACTTGTCCATATTTTCATAACAAGTCGCTGTGGCATAAATTTTACATTCATATGTTGGCACTTTACATACAAAGAACACACGGACATATCCCGCTTTTTCTCCGCATCCCTAAGCGCAGTCCTTACCACCCTCTCTGCTGTCACTATTCCCGGGAACTTCACCGTTTTTCCGTTTAGTTCCTTCGGAAGTAGTTCCGTATCTACCCAGCCCGGACACACCGCAGTCACGGTAATCCCTGTTCCCATAAGTTCCACATTCAAAGCTCTGGAATAACTACGCTCAAAGGCTTTCGATGCTGCATAGAGATTGATATACGGATTCGGCTGAAAGGCAGAGGCGGAAGAAACATTCAAAATGTTACTGCCCGTTTTCATATACGGTATACAAACATTGCAAAGCAGCACCGGTGCTTTACAATTCATATCAATCATCCGGATGATCTCTTCTCTGGTATACTCTTTATAAGATGCCATCTTCGCAAGTCCGGCATTATTTATGAGAAATCTCACCTCCGGTCTCTGTTCAGAAAGCATTTTTTCAATTTTCTCAATCCCGCTTATCTCGGATAAATCCGCGGTCACAGAAACTATCTTCTCCCCATATGTATTACACAATTCCTTTAACTTCATTTCATTCCTGCCAATAGCCCATACTTCATCAAGCTCGTACTGCAAGATTTGTCTGACAAACTCATTCCCGATTCCGCCGGTAGCTCCTGTAATAATCGCTATTTTCTTCATTTCAGAACCGTCCTTTCCAAATCTTCCACACCGATCATCTCGTACTGTGTAGTAAACAATCGTTTCAGCGCATAAAGATACACCACACCCCAATAATAATCCGCCAGCTTCATCGCCGAACCGTCTACCATGGTTCCTTCTTTTTGACCATGCTCGATTATTTTTGCGGTACAAGCATACAATTCACTCTGATAGCTGGTGTCAACCGAAGCAAATTCCTTACTCTTTTCCAACATCATCTGTGTATTCAGTGCAGTCTTAGCCGCAAACATCTCATCCGTCTGCAGTTGATGTATCACTTTTTCCGATAAACGTCGCAGCTTCGCCTTGGCTGACAACGGAAGATGTAAAAGAAGCTTCAACTGTTTCAATTCCTGCTCATAATCTGCAATCCGAAGTATTTCCTGATACAACTCTTCCTTGGATTCAAAATATACATAGATTGTCCCCTGAGCGATTCCAATATTCCTTGACAAATCACTTATCTTCGTCCCTGCAAACCCGTTTTTGGCAAAATACAATAACGACTTCTGCAAAATGGTAGTCCGCATCTCTTCCCGGATTTCCTGACAACGTTCTTTTGACTTTGGCATAACGTATCCTCTTTTTCTATGAATGAATTTTTGTTCATTGATAGAATAGCATCATTCCGCCGTATTGTCAAGTAATGAACTGTATCCGGTAATATAGTTCTAATTTAATTGCATTTTCCTATTCTTCGTGTTATGATTGTTTTCATAGCAAAAAAATCATAGGAGTGTTAAAAAAATGAAACGTATTTTATTGGGACTTTTCAGTTTAGTTTTTCTTACTTTGACGGCTTGCGGAACCCAAGAGCTTCCTCGCAATACAGGAACCTACGGTGCCACAGACGGCTTAGAACTTTTTCTATCGGAACATCAGCCGGTGAAGGAACCTTGGACAGAAGAGGATTTTGAAACATTACATTCTTACATGCAACCGGAAACCTTTGAACAGACATTTACTGTAGCGCAGATTCAGGAACTCATGGAAGAAAAAGAAACCGTTGAACGCCTCACTGCCGAACAGGCTGCGGAAGATGTTCACCTAACCTTTGACCTGCTGGCCTACGGCTACGGCGGATATCACTACTTCGGCGGAAACGAGGTGTTCCTTCCTATTCGAGACACCATTTTGGATAGACTTTCCCACATGGAAACAATCGAAACAACCGAGCTTCGTAATCTTTTATGGGATAATCTATCCCCCGTACTTATTGACTCCCACTTTAATATTCATACAAGCCTTTCTGTCCCTTACGACACCGAAAAGAAATTTTTACAACAGACCTACTATGTGCCTGATTTTTACTTTGATGATCCTACAGGCATCGATTCACAATATGTCAAACACACCATCGGTCCTGAGGGAGCCATTACCTATTGTCTGGCCACGGTATGTACAAGCCCGGAGGCCCTTCCGAACAGCTTGATAATTGAAGGGAAAGAACATACACTAAAGTGGGTAGTTGCCGAATCCGTCAGCAGAACTTCCGAAGAAGCAGAACAGATTTATTCGGAAACCACCGTTGCCGCAAAACAACTTCCCGTTATCCGCAGCTATGCGCTCAGAGGTGACCAAACTAAATTGGAAGCTTTTACTGCTACAGGCACAGCCTATAGAAAGGCTCCCCAACTGGTTCTGGACTTAAGAGGAAACCGCGGAGGTCAGGATATTTACTCCGACGTTTGGTTAAATAATTTTTCCGATATCAACGTAAAAGCAAAAAATCTGTTCGTCCACAAACGAAGCAATCTCTACTATGCCACCTACGAATTTGATGACACATTCTCCGGTGATTGGGAATTCGGCACAAAAAGTGACGGTATCCCATGGAAAAGAGACAATTTAGTATTTGTCTTAATAGACAACAATACCGCATCTTCCGGAGAAACCTTTGCCAGACTCCTGTCCTTCGGACATCGCGTTATTCTGGTAGGATGCAATACCATGGGCTGCTCAACCTTTGCAAATAATATCGATTATTATCTGCCAAACAGTGGAATTAATCTCTATTTTGGTCATTCCCTTTGTTTCTTCGACTGCATAGAAAACAGGGAAGGAGTTGGCCTTTTCCCTGACCTTTGGGTAAATCCGGCAGACAGCCTGGATGCCGTAGTTCGTTTATGTAAATACTACGGCCTCATTGAAAACAAGTCGAATTTTAAGGATTTATTTATAAAATAAGGCAAAAGTAGGTTCGTCATTTTTTTACAAGAACCAAGCTTACAGAAAAACCGTGAGAATCCCACACGCGGAATTCTCACGGTTTTCTGTTACCTAATAATCATTTTTCCCGGCGTACTCAAAAGCACTCCCTATACTTTTCAATCTTACGAAGTTCCTTGCAAAGTTCCTCCGGCAGTTCCTGCATCGTTCCCGCCCAAACATTTTCCGGAATCGGAGTGAACGGATGACGTTCTCTCGGTACGGTTACCTTCGATACCAACGGAGCGGAATAATTGTATTCCTTCGTATCACAAATATGACAATACTCCTTGTGGTGTTCAAACGCTTTGTCAAAGTACCCGATTGCCCGCTTCATATCGCCACCATATCGCACTTCGTAATTTGCCAACTTCTGATACAGAAAACTTATGTCCTTATGTTCCCTTCCGCATCTACCGTCACTAAAAATCGTTTCATACAGATTCACAAGAGATAACAAAACCTGTCTTCCGTACTCGGAGGTCTGCGCAGAATTTTTGGACATCACAGAATTCATAATGATAGTTTTTAGTTCGCTTAACAGGTCTATTATCCCCTCTCCTTGATATTTATCCTTCTCCTCTGCGGTAGCCGCCCGTGCCAACAACACTTCTCTACAAAGAACGACAGATTGCTGCTCCTTCGCAATTGCGATTGCTTTTTCATGATTTCCCATCATTCCATAAAGCATAATCATGGAAAAAATCGCCGCATTACGGCACTCTTCCGGAATCTCCATTTTCCATAATTTTTCATAGATACGCAACGCCTCCTGCCAATACACATTTTGCGCATTGTAAGCCGTATCATCATTGATATAATCAGAACCGTCCTCCGTCCGGGACTTTGCCCCGTTCATCTGCCAGCCCAAAAAGTTCAGGTTATCCGCCAACCTTACCATAATCCGCGGCTCATTCGGAAACTCCTCAGCTGCCGCCCGAAGCATTGCAACACACTCGGTAAAATCGCCTTTGCCTTTTCCGATTACACCGCCGGTTTTATCGAATGCTTCATCTGCTTTGGCAAGAATCGCCTTAATTTTCTCTTCCCTGTCACTTTGATACCCGAACAACTCATCAATGGTAATTCCGAAATAATTGGCAATGGAAGGAATAATCTCCACATCCGGATAACTTCCTCCTGACTCCCAGCGGGATACCGCCTGCGACGTTACCCCCAAAGCCTCCGCCAAATTTTCCTGTGTGCGTCCGTCACGCCGACGCAATTCACGTATCTTATCTCCTAAACTCAGTTGCATAAAAGCACCTCCTACAAATGTTCTTCACCGGTGTAACTACATCATAACACACCTTCTCCCCAAAAACACTTATCAATCATTTGTTTCAAATACAACTGATGGTTGGATTCACGGAGCTGTGTTCGGCAGCCTTCTTATTCTTGCCGAAAAAAGGGCCATACCCTTTAGGAACACAATTTGTCTCTTCTCATGCATGGCGGTATCCTCTTGTGTGCACACGGTGCTTCGCTCCGGCGCACCCTTGCGCGGTGGCTCGGGCGTGGCGAATTCTTATGTCTTCTTTTGCCTCAATGCACACAAATTTTACAGCCGGTGTCTCATACAAGAACCTTTGAACTTTACGCAGGATATTACACTTTCTCGAAGTAATTAGAAAGACTTATATCCGTAGTAGAAGAAAAGGTTCTTGTATGAGACACCGGCTGTATTTTGTGGTTCGTGAAGCAAAAGAAGGCATAAGAAAGGGGCCGCGCTTGGTGCGCAGCCCCCGCCGTTACTTAATCTTAAGCCTTGTTTACAGAACCGAACAGTTCCATCTTTTCCTTAACGGTTGCCTTAATAGCCTCGAAGCCCGGAGCAAGAAGCTTTCTCGGGTCAAAGCCCTTACCTTCTAAGTCCTTACCAGCCTCGATGTACTTACGAGTAGCATCTGCGAAGGAAAGCTGACACTCAGTGTTTACGTTAATCTTAGCTACGCCAAGAGAAATTGCCTTCTTAATCATGTCTTCCGGAATACCGGTACCACCATGAAGAACGAGCGGCATCTCACCGGTCTTCTCCTGAACTGCTGCTAAGGTCTCAAAGCTAAGACCAGCCCAGTTTGCCGGATACTTACCGTGGATGTTACCGATACCTGCAGCCAGCATGGTTACGCCAAGATCAGCGATTGCCTTACACTCGTCCGGATCTGCGCACTCACCTGCACCAACAACGCCGTCTTCCTCACCGCCGATGGAACCAACCTCTGCTTCAAGGGACATGCCCTTCTCGTTACAAATCTTAACGAGCTCAGTGGTCTTTGCAACGTTCTCATCAATCGGGTAGTGGGAACCGTCGAACATAACGGAGGAGAAACCTGCCTCGATGCACTTTAAGCAGCCTTCGTAGCTACCGTGGTCAAGATGAAGAGCTACCGGAACGGTAATCTTTAACTCGTTAATCATACCGTTTACCATACCAACGATGGTGGTATAACCTGCCATGTACTTA
>JAFTWC010000027.1 GCA_017465475.1 Lachnospiraceae bacterium | reverse complement strand
TTGACGCGGGGTGGAGCAGTCTGGAAGCTCGTCGGGCTCATAACCCGAAGGTCGTAGGTTCAAATCCTGCCCCCGCAACTCTGTAGAAAGTATTTATCTTTTTTACTGAAAATAAAAATACTCTTCCATTTTACAGAAAATGTGATATAATGGAGAGGTACCTTGCCCAGATAGCTCAGTTGGTAGAGCAACGGACTGAAAATCCGTGTGTCACTGGTTCGATTCCGGTTCTGGGCATTATTTTTTTGCTATATGGAATTTTCTGATTTATGGGAAGTCCGGCAAGAAAATGATGGGCTACTAGCTCAGGCGGTAGAGCACTTGACTTTTAATCAAGGTGTCGCGGGTTCGAGTCCCGCGTGGCTCATGAAACGAAGACTTCAAGGGAAACCTTGGAGTCTTTTTCTATTTCTTAAGATTATATTAAGGTAATAACAAAATATTGATTATTGGAACTAGAAATGATAAACTTTACATGACAAATGAGTAGGTAAATCCAAATCTTACAGCAGCGCAAATTAAAAGCATTATTGTGAAAAAAGCGAATGCTGGTTATAAGGTGGGTACCTCAAATTATATGCCGGATGCTGCCAAGTGTGTGCTGGAAGCATTGAATTTATTGAACTAAGCTGAATATAGTAAAGGAGAACGGAACTATGAAGAAACGAAAACCATGGCTACTAATTTCAATCTTCATTGTACTTTTGTTAGGAACAGTGGTTATAGTTGGTGCAGTGATAAAATACAAAAAGATTCCGTACGTTGCTTTTATATGTAATCACCGTATAACTCCATGCCTTTATATATGTAAAAATGGAGATGTTTATGCATCTACATCGGAAGAATTATTTACATCGGACATGGCTGAGATTGAGCAAATCCGACGAAATGGATTCGCTGATAGTATAAACTATGTGGGCTCAACAAATGCAAGGGAAGTTTGTCATATGTATGACCTATTTTCTGAAGTGGTGTTAGATGAGCAGTATCGTGTCAATGATATGACAGACGAAGGAGTGCCGGAACGGAGATATAACCCAAAAACACGGCATTGGTATGGTGTGCATTTAGATGAAAATGGAAATGCAAAGGTGAAAATGATTTACATATCAGATGATGACCATGAGTGTTCCGATAAGCGTGCCTATGAAATTGTAGACTGGATGCATGAAGTATTAAAGGACTACATGAAGTAAATATTCTGAATGTACGAGGTAAATGAAAGGAGCCCGGAAGCGAAAAACTTCCGGGTATCTTTTTTTGGAAAAACTTGGTATAGACGCTTTTGTTTCAATATGGTATAATCCACTCAGGTTTTCATAATAGAAAGAGGAGATTGAATGAAAAAAGCATGGATTGTCGAAGCGGTTTATATTATTGCCGCACTTATTTTTATCGGCATATGTATTTTAAATAAGAAGGAACCCGAAACAGAGGTATTTGGAAGAGGGGAAATGTCGACGCCGGCAGTAGAAGCGACAAAAGCTCCGGCGGAAAATCCGGGAGTGCAGTCAGGTGAGGATCAAAACGAGGAAGGAAAAGAAAATCCGCAGGAGGACGATGCAGAGAATCCCGGAGAGGATGCTGCTGTTACGTCTGCACCGGTAAAGGATACCATACCGGAGTCGGAGGATCAGGAAACTCAAGTCACACCGGCAGCACCGGATTCGCAAGGAGGACAAGCTTCCCAGACCCCGGAAGGACAGGAACCGGGACGGATGGCGGGTGCCATTGAGATAAAAAATGAAAATTACGAACAATATAGCAATAAAAAGCACGCCTGGTGGTTCCAACGAAAGAAAGACCACAGTCCCTCCGGAAGCGGAGAAGGCTTCCCCATTGCTCCCTTTGATGCGTACTATTTAGATAAAGAAGCAACAGATGTGGATAAAGTGGTGTATCTGACCTTTGACTGTGGATATGAAAATGGTTTTACGCCGACGATTCTGGATACTTTAGCAGAGAAGAATGTGAAGGCTATGTTCTTTATTACCAAGGATTTTGTGAAAAAGAATCCGGAGTATGTGAAACGGATGAAGGAAGAAGGTCATTTGGTGGGAAATCATACGGTGAGACATTTAAGTTCACCGGATTTGACACCGGAGGAGTTGGAAGCAGAGCTTTATGATGTGGCACTTACCATGGAAAATCTAACGGGATACCGGATGGATCCGTTCTTCCGTCCGCCTATGGGGGAGTACAGCGAACGTACGTTAAAAGTATTTCAGGATATGGGCTATACCTCTGTTTTTTGGAGTATTGCCTACATGGATTATGATGTGAATAACCAGCCGGGAAAGGACTATGTGGTGGATCATTTTCAGACCTACCACCACAACGGAACCATCGTTTTAATGCATAATATTTCGGAGTCCAATACCCAGGCTCTGGGAGATGTCATTGATATGCTTCACGGGGAAGGGTATCGGTTTGCCGCACTGACGGAGCTTAAGAAATAAAAATCTTTGTTACGTTTTTAGCAACCGACGAAAAAAGGATTGAAAAAATATTGATTTCGGTGTATAGTAGTGATATATGAGTAATTATGCTCTGTTATTATGCGCTTTTGCGGGTGGCGGAGCAGAGACTCTTTGTATAGTTAGAGAAAGAAAATCATTTTAAGGAGGATTTATCCATGAAGTTTTTTATCGACACTGCAAATGTTGCAGACATCAAGAAGGCAAATGACATGGGCGTTATTTGCGGCGTAACCACTAACCCGTCTTTGATTGCGAAGGAAGGCAGAGTTTTCGAAGAAGTAATCAAGGAAATTACCGATATCGTTGACGGACCGATCAGCGGCGAAGTTAAGGCTACCACTGTTGATGCAGAGGGTATGATCGCTGAGGGTAGAGAAATCGCTAAGATTCACCCGAACATGGTTGTTAAGATTCCGATGACCGTAGAAGGCTTAAAGGCTACCAAGGTTCTTGCTTCCGAAGGCATCAAGACCAACGTTACCTTAGTATTCTCCGCTAACCAGGCACTCCTTGCTGCAAGAGCAGGTGCTACCTACGTTTCTCCGTTCCTTGGAAGACTTGATGACATTTCCATGCCGGGTATCGATTTAATCCGTACCATTTCCGACATGTTCGCTATGTACGATGACATCAACACCGAAATCATCGCTGCAAGCGTAAGAAATCCGATTCACGTTACCGACTGTGCTTTAGCAGGCGCTGACATCGCTACGGTTCCGTATTCCGTAATCGAGCAGATGACCAAGCACCCGCTCACCGATCAGGGTATCGAGAAGTTCCAGAAGGACTACATCGCTGTATTCGGTAAGTAATACATGTAAATTCATATCAAGGATTACATACGCAATTCACCGACCGTTCGGAAGGTTCTGAGCGGTCGGATAACAGAAAAACCCAACATCTGTTTTTGTGCAAGCACAAACCGATGCCGGGCTTTTCTGTCTGATATTCAAAATTTTCTATACGGAGGTATTCCACATGAGTACGATTGATAACATGTCTGTAAACGCAATCCGCGTGTTAGCAGCTGATGCCGTACAGAAGGCAAATTCCGGTCATCCGGGTCTTCCGCTTGGTGCTGCTGCAGTTGCATATGAGCTTTGGGCAAAGGAAATGAAGCACAATCCGGCAAACCCGGACTGGGCTAACAGAGACCGTTTCATCCTTTCCGGTGGACATGGTTCTACTTTGCTTTATTCCTTATTACATTTATTCGGCTACGGTCTCACCAAGGAAGACTTGATGCAGTTCCGTCAGCTGGATTCCCTTACCCCGGGTCATCCGGAGTATCGTCACACCAGAGGTGTTGAAGCTACCACCGGCCCGCTTGGTGCAGGTATGGCTATGGCTGTTGGTATGGCTATGGCAGAAGCTCACCTTGCTGCAAAGTTCAACAAGGACGGCTATGATGTAGTTGACCACTTTACCTATGTGTTAGGTGGTGACGGCTGTTTGATGGAGGGTATTTCCTCTGAGGCATTCTCTCTTGCAGGTACCCTTGGCCTTAGCAAGCTTATCGTATTATACGATTCCAATAAGATTTCCATCGAAGGAAGCACCGACATCGCGTTCACCGAGGATGTTGAGGGCCGCATGAAGGCATTCGGCTTCCAGACTCTTACCGTAGAGGATGGTAATAACTTAGAAGAGATCGGCAAGGCAATCCGTGCTGCAAAGGCAGAGACCACGAAGCCGTCCTTCATTATCTGCAAGACCCAGATCGGTTTCGGCTGCCCGGCTAAGCAGGGTAAGGCAAGCGCTCACGGCGAACCGCTTGGTGTTGATAACGTAGCAGCAATGAAGGAAAACCTTGGCTGGCCGTCTACCGAGCCGTTCTTTGTACCGGACGAAGTATACGCAAACTACAAGGCAATCTCCGCTGAGAAGGCAAAGGATGAGGAAGCTTGGAACAAGCTGTTTGCTGAGTACTGTGCTAAGTATCCGGAGATGAAGAAGGCTTGGGACGATATGTTCAACCTTGACATCGCGAAGGATTTAATCGACAACGAAGAGTTCTGGGCATACGATGAGAAGGCAGACGCTACCAGAAACCTTTCCGGTATCGTACTCAATCGCTTAAAGGACTATGTTCCGTCCTTAATCGGTGGAGCAGCAGACCTTGCTCCGTCCACCAAGACCTATATGAAGGATGCAGGAGATTTCTCCAAGGACAATTACGCAGGACGCAACTTACACTTCGGTGTTCGTGAGCTTGCAATGGCAGCAATCGGTAACGGTATGACCTTACACGGTCTTCGTGCCTTTGTTTCCACCTTCTTCGTATTCAGTGATTACGTAAAGCCGATGGCAAGACTTTCTTCCATCATGCGTATTCCGACCACTTATGTATTAACTCACGACAGTATCGGTGTTGGTGAGGATGGACCGACCCATGAGCCGATTGAGCAGTTAGCTATGCTTCGTGCTATGCCGAACTTCCATGTATTCCGTCCGGCAGATGCAACGGAGACCATCGCAGCTTGGTATTCCGCAGCTACTTCCAAGGAGACTCCGACTGCATTAGTTCTTACCAGACAGAACCTTCCGCAGCTTGCAGGTTCCTCTAAGGAAGCATTAAAGGGCGGTTATGTTATCGCTGATTCTACAAAGGCTACTCCGGATGCAATCATCATCGCTTCCGGTTCCGAGGTTTCCCTTGCAGTGGATGCAAAGGCAGAGCTCGCTAAGACCGGCGTAGATGTAAGAGTTGTTTCCATGCCGTGTATGGATCTCTTCGAGGAGCAGAGCGCAGAGTACAAGGAAAGCGTTCTTCCGAAGAATGTTCGTGCAAGAGTAGCTGTAGAGGCTCTCATCGACTACGGTTGGGGCAAGTATGTTGGTCTTGACGGCGCTACCGTAACCATGACCGGTTTCGGTGCTTCCGCTCCGGCGAACACCTTGTTCGAGAAGTTCGGCTTCACTGTAGACAATGTAGTTAAGGCTGTTAAGAGCGTACTGTAATTGTTTTACAGAACATAATAAGATTTTTTACGAGGAGAATAGACGCCCGGGCGTTTATTCTCCTTGTTTTTATGTGGCACAAGATAAAGTCGCATTTTTGAAAATGAATGACGAAAAGAAGCAATTTTGTATATTTTTATGCGAATTTAGTGTTAAAAAGTGTGAAAATCTTGAAGAAAATCGAATTTTATGTTATACTGGATAGTGGGTAGGAATCCTTTTTGAAGGGAGGAAGGTACGATGGAGTCTACAGGCAGTGAGCGCTTGGGACGAAAAAGAATGCGTTTGGGAGATATGCTGGTTCAAGCCGGTGTTATTACGGAAGAACAGCTGCAACAGGCACTGGAGTATCAGCGTCAACAACCAAAAAAGATTCGTCTTGGTACTGCCTTGGTTGAGAAAGGTATTACCAGTGAAGTAGCGATTGTAAGAGCACTGAAAGAACAGTTAAATATAGATGCGGTTACCTTGTCCGGAATGCGTATTCCGGTGGAAATTTTACGTTTGGTTCCGGATGCTTCCTTATTAAAGAAGCATGTGATGATTCCTTTTGAGTTGGATAAAAAGAACCCACGGGGACTTCACGTAGCCATGACCGACCCTATGGATATCATGGCAATGGACGATCTTGCCATTGTAACCAATATGGATATTATGCCGGTCATTTCCACCAATGCGGAGATTCTAAGTGCCATTGACCGATATTACGGCGGTCAGGAGACCCAGATGATGGCGGAACGCTTCACGCAGGAACAGAGAGAAGAGGAAGCCAAACAGGAAAAGGAAGAAGAAATCGATGTAGGAAATGCGCCGATTGTTGTATTGGTAAAGACCCTCATCGAGCAGGCAGCCCGTATGCGGGCCTCCGATATTCACATTGAACCGTTGGAGGATATGATACGGGTGCGCTATCGTATCGACGGTGTGATGCAGGAAATTAACCGTTACCATACGTCCCTTTTGTCGGCGTTGGTGGCGCGTATTAAGATTATCGGCGGTATGGATATTTCCGAAAAGCGTATTCCTCAGGATGGTCGAATTACCCAGGTGGTAGACTATTTGGAATACGATATCCGAGTGTCCGTGCTTCCGACGGTATTCGGAGAAAAGATTGTACTTCGTCTTACGTCTAAAATGACGTTAACAAAGGAAAAGAGTCATCTGGGATTTTTCGAGGATGACATGAAGAAATTTGATAAGATATTGTCCAATCCAAACGGAATTATTTTGGTTACGGGACCGACGGGCAGCGGTAAGTCTACCACGTTATATACTGCCCTCAGTGAGTTAAATAAACCGGATGTAAATATTGTTACGGTAGAGGACCCGGTGGAGGCCAATATCGACGGTATTAATCAGGTGCAGGTGAATGTAAAGGCCGGCATGACCTTTGCCACAGCCCTTCGTTCCATCTTAAGACAGGACCCGGATATCATTATGATTGGTGAGATTCGAGATGAGGAAACCGCAAGCATTGCGGTAACTGCTTCCATTACCGGTCATTTGGTGGTAAGTACCTTACATACCAACAGTGCGGCAAGTACCCTGACCCGTTTGGTGGACATGGGCATCGAACCGTACCTTTTGGCAGATTCCATGGTGGGTGTTATTGCCCAGCGACTGGTGCGCAGGCTTTGCACCTGTAAGAAGGAGTATGAACCTACAGAGGAAGAGAGAGCGCTTCTTGGTGGGATTCCGGCAGGGAAGAAGTTGTACAAGCCGTGCGGTTGCCTGCAGTGTAATGATGTAGGCTATATGGGACGTATCGGTGTGTATGAGATTTTGCCGGTAACGAACCGGATTCGCCGTCTTGTTTCCAAAAATGTTTCTGCGGATGAGATACAGGATGCGGCTTTGGAAGAGGGAATGAGTACCTTGCGTATGAGTGCCACACGACTGGTACTGGACGGAGTAACTTCGGTTGAAGAAATGCTTCGTGTTTCTTACTCCAACGAGGACGCATAACGGAGGCAGTATGAACGATTATAATTATGTGGTTTACACAAAGGAAGGGAAAAAGTTAAAGGGTACCATTTCTGCGTTAAGTGAAGACCGGGCCAAGATGCTGTTGCGGGAGCAGGGTTTTTCTGTAGGCCGGGTGACGAAGCAGACCATTTGGAATAAGGACATCAATATTTCCATCGGTCCGGCGGTAACGGCAAGGGATTTAAGTGTATTTTGTCGGCAGTTTCAAAGTTTGTTAAATGCCGGTGTGACGGTAATTGATGGCTTGGAAATGCTGAGTGCCCAGACAGAGAACAAGACCTTTGCCCAGACCTTAAAAGAGTGTTATGCCGCGGTGCAAAAGGGTACCACATTGGCAGATGCCATGAAAAAGCATCCGAAGGTGTTCCCGGCACTTTTGTTAAATATGATTGAAGCCGGTGAGGCATCCGGTAGTTTGGATGTATCCTTTGAGCGAATGAGCGTGTATTTTGAGAAAAATGCGAAGATAAAAGCTCTTGTGAAAAAGGCAATGGTGTATCCGATTATGATTGTGGTGGTGGCGCTGGTGGTACTCCTTGTGATGTCCCTTGTCATCATTCCGCGGTTTTCCAAGTTGTATGCGGACATGGGCTCGGAGCTTCCGAAGATTACAAAAGCGGTCATGGCATTCAGTAATTTCCTTATTTATAAATGGTATTGGGTTGTGGGAATTGTGGGTGTGACGGCCCTGCTTGTCAGTGCCTTTGCCGGTACCGAGAAAGGGAAGCTGTTTTTCGGTAAAGTGGCCATGAAACTTCCGGTTTTCGGAAAGCTGACGGTAAAAAATGCCAGTGCCTTATTTGCAAGAACTTTGGCAACGTTGGTAGGCGCAGGCGTGTCCTTGTCGGAGGCTCTTGTTATTGCGGCCCGTTCCACGAAAAATATGCAGTTCCGTCGTGCGCTGGAGAATGCCAGAGCAGAGGTCATTCAGGGTAAGCTGTTAAACGAGCCGCTCAGAAAGTGTGGGTTGTTCCCGCCGATGGTGTACCAAATGGTGCGTATTGGTGAGGAAACCGGTAATCTTCAGGGAATGCTTGAAAAGTCGGCGGAGTACTACGAAGAAGAGGTGGAGATGACCACCGGAAACCTGACTGCGCTGATGGAACCCCTCATAATTGTAGTGATGGGTGGTATTGTGGGAGTACTGGTGCTGGCCATGTACATGCCGATTATTCAGATGTACGGTACCATGGGGTAGGACAAACAGTTACGGTAATTTCTCTTTGGTCTGCATAACCCGTGCGAATGCGTTGCACGCAGACAAAAGAGTATTACATAGAGGAGAAACAAATTTAAAGGAGAGAAGCGTATGAAAAAGGCAGAAAAGAAAAACAAGGGATTTTCCTTAATCGAACTTATTGTGGTGGTTTTAATTATCGGTGTAATCGGTATTGCATTGGCACCGCAGGTAATGAAGTGGGTAGATACGTCTAAAAGTAATACAGATGTAAATAATGCGGAAGTGCTACAATCTTCCGTACAGGCAGCTTTGGCAGATTGGCAGAATGATGGCGGAAAGCTTGCGTCTGTAAGCGACGTAATGTATCGCACTTACGTTAGTAGTAATACCGTAACTTTGAAAGTATGGGATGGAACAAATAGCGGTAACTTAAAGACAGGAAATGATTTCCAGGGAACAAATGCTTCTGGAGCTACAATATGGTTAAGCGATTATATTTCACAAGTAACAGGAGATGATTATCCGATTACGAAATATGATACAAAAGGATTTATTATTACAGTAACAAATAAAGGAAAGGTTACCGTAAAGTGTAATGCACAGAATCCGACGGCATCTCCGGCATTAGTACCGTAATGTATTTTTATAGAAGAGACTGACTACTAAATTGATTTTATCATTGCAGAAAGGACCCATTACTATGAACGACTACGCAATTATCATTTATCCGTTGGTTTTTATCTACGGCATAGTAGTGGGTAGCTTTCTGAATGTGTGCATTTACCGGATTCCGAGGAAGGAGAACATTGTAACAACGCCGTCCCACTGTATGAGCTGTGGTTATGAGCTTAAGTGGTATGACTTAATTCCCGTGTTTTCCTGGTTGGTGTTAGGCGGGAAATGCAGAAAATGTAAGGCACCGGTTTCGGTACAGTATCCTCTGATTGAGCTTGCAAACGGGGTGCTTTGGCTTGTGACCATTTACCGAAGCGGGCTGACTGCAGAGGGCATTTTATATTGTTTGTTTTTATCGGCACTGCTTGTGCTTAGTATCATTGATTTTCGAACCTTTGAGATTCCCTTCGGAATCAATGTGTTTATTGCACTGCTTGGAGTTGTGCGGCTATGCACCGATTCTTCGCAGTGGTTTTTGTATGTCATAGGGTTTCTTTTAGTCAGCGGTATTTTCGGTATTGTGTACCTTCTTACGAAGGGAAACGGTATGGGAGGCGGAGATATTAAGCTGATGGCGGCAGCGGGATTGCTTCTGGGAGGACCGAAGGTATTCCTTGCCATGCTCCTTGGGTGTCTTTTGGCAGTGGTGATCCATCCCATTCGGATGAAGGTGAAAAAAGAGGGAAGTAAACTGGCCTTTGGGCCGTATTTGGCAGCGGGGTGTGTCCTTGCGGCATGGTTCGGTAACGAGCTGATCGGGTGGTATCTTAGTTTGTGGTAAACATAGGAGGCGTGTATGGCAAAGTCAGTAGTAAGTATTGAAATTGGGGCAAAACAAGTCCATATCGCAGTATTAAAATTATTTCGAAAAAAACAGCGCGTGCGTAAGGCGCTTATTTTTGATACACCGGAAAACATTGTAGAAGACGGCTATATTATGGACAGCGAGGCCTTTGCAAAAGTGCTTCGCCAGGAACTGAAAAAGGCCAAAATCCGGAACAGAAAAGTGGCATTTACTCTTGCATCCAATAAAATTATTACGCGAGAAGTAACGGTAAATGCCATTAGTCATAGTAAAATAGAAAAGATGGTATCCTTGGGAACGCAGGATTATTTCCCGATGGATATTTCCGAGCATGCAGTTTCTTATTTTGTCATCGGACAGGATAAGGAAGCGAAACAGAGTCGTTTGATGCTGTATGCGGTGCCGGATGATTTGATTCAGAATCATTATGATCTGGCTAAGAAGATGCACAAAAAGGTAGTGTCTGTGGACTGTGTGGGTAACTCCCTGTACCAGTGGATGAAACGTTCCAGTTTTGAGGATGTCAGTCTGGTCATTCAGATGAATATGATGAATTCCACCATTACGCTTTTAAATAACAAAATCATGGGAATTCAGCGAACCGTAAACTACGGCATTGATGCCTTTGTGGAGTCAGTGTTGGATGGCGGAGCTTTTGAAAACGTGGCTACGGAGGAAGAGGCCCTTGCATTATTGCAGGATCGTCCGGTGTTTGCGGAAGCAGTGGCAGCGGAAGAAAAGGTGCAGTATCAGGATGATTTGATTGATGCGGCCCGTATGATTACCAGTAATGTGGCCCGTGTTATCGAGTATTATTCCACGAAAAATCCGGGCATTACAGTACAACAGATCTACATTACCGGTGTGGGAGCCACCATTCCGGGAGTGGCGGAGTTTTTAGCAGAGCAGGTTCAGCTTCCGGTGGAAGTGTATAATGTAACGGAAGGTGTTAAGTTTAAGGGAAGAGCAAGGCTTGTGGAGCAGGACGGATACAAGCTGTTTGCGAATTTCGGTGCAGTGGTGGATCCCTTCGGACTTCGTCCGTTTTCCCTTATTTTACGGGAAAAGCTGTTGGCGTCCGTGGCAGGAATCGCGGCCCTTTGCGTGATGGTGATTGCGGCCTTTGGTTTTGTCATTTGGGTAACCCACGGAGAGATTAAAGAAGAAGAGAAAATTCGGACGCAACTGTCCCGGGTAATTGCACAGCTGGAAGGAATCGAAGGCTTGGAAGCCAGCAGTGTGGCCAGCGAAACGGCATTGCTTACAGCCAAGGAAGCAGATGCTATGACGGTACGGGAATCCGAATTGTTAAGCAAGGTAATCGCAGACTTGGAGAAGGTACTGCCGAGCCGTTCCATTGCGTACTCCCTCAGTTTCAACGAAAATAATCTGATGATTAACTTTGCTACCGTAACAAAGGAAGAGTCGGCGGAGCTGTTGCTTCAATTAAAGGCCCTTCCGTATTTCGGAACTGTGCAGATTGCGGGCATTGTGGAAACTGTAAATACTACGACCCATTTGACAGAGGTGGCATTTACCGTAAACTGTAGTCTGATGTATCCGCAGGAAGCGGGAGCAACGGAAACGGAGGTGCAGCAATGAGTGAAGCAAAAAGAAAGTTAGCACTGGGAATCCGTATCGCCTTGTTTGTGGTGTTATTTATTACGGTGTTTGTGTATCGTATTATTTATTTTGAGATGGTAGAGAAACGGGATGCCATTCATGAGGAAAATGCCGGGCTGATGGCCAGAGTGGAAGAACTGGAAGGCAAGGTGGCAAAGCAGGGAGAATACGAGAAAAAGATTGCGGAAGCAGAGGCAGAGCTTCTGCAGGTGTTAGGAAAATACGGTGCGGGAAACACACCGGAAAAAAGTATTATGTTTGTCCGGGAAATGGAAGAAGAACTGGATATGGAGATACCGAATGTCAGCTTTTCCACACCGTCGGTAGTGACCTCCGTGGATTTATCCGGGATGGGAACGGAGCAGGCATGGGGCAGGGTTGATATTTTGTCGGAACAGTTATCCTTATCCTATACCTGCGGATATGAGCAGTGGAAAGAGATGTTTGAGTTTATGCTGAACTATCCGGAGCGCCGGACCGTTCGCTCCGTAAATGCATCCTATAACAGTGAAACAGGGTTGTTAAGCGGTTCATTGGTAGTGGATTTGTATGCGGTTGCAGGAGGAAAGAAAGAGTACGTTGCGCCGGAAACGGGAGATATTTCCTTAGGCGTGGATTGTATTTTCCCGGAATAAACAAGACGGGAAAGGAGGAGGAACATGAGACAGACGGAGAAAAACAGCGGATTCTCACTGATAGAAGTGATTGTGGGCATGCTGATGCTGACCATTGTGATTGTTTCCGTGCTGACTGCATTTACCGCCTCCGCAAAGAACAATGTACGCACAAAAAAGGAACAGAGTGCGGAAAATCTTGCAGTGAACCTGATGGAGTATGCCAAAGCCGGAGGGGAAGAATTTTCGGTGGTGTTCGGCGGAACAGAGGAGATACCGGAGGCAACCGACGTGGTGTTGTTATCGGATGTTCCGGAGGGCTTCTTTACTTATGATGTGGTAGTGGAAAAAAAGTATGATGCCGTAGAGTATGACAAGGATTTATTAAATGCATACGAAACTATCCGTCTGGGAACGGAAGATAAGCAAACCGTGTTTGTAGACTTAGGGATGAACGGAATCAGTTATGACAACAGTGTGGTCCGACTGTTTTTGGAGACCCATGAGCTTTATATGGAAGAACTGAATGCATCTCTTGCCGAGCCGGAGGAGGTATTGACGGAGCAGCAGCTTAGACAGCGCATGACAAGGGAATTGGTGATATCCACAGAAAGCATTGATGCCCAAAAGATGCAGCTGGTGGCAGAACTGGTATATGAACTGGAAGATACGGTAAAGCTTCCGGAGGATACGGAGCGGACCGTCATAAGAGAAGTATGCAGAAGTGTGTCCTTTGACAGAGGGGACATCTCCTTTGGGGATACGAAAAAAATAGAGCAGATTTTTGTGTTATTTACACCGTATCAAGGGAAAAAAGGCAGCGCCGATATCCGGATTTTGGATGGGGCGAAGGTATTAAACAGTAAGTTGTTTCTGGTATGGCAGGAGACAGCGGATGAAGCGTTGAGTGATGAGTTGTATGAGAAGAATCTGGCTACCCGAACCGGTGGGGCGAAGGTGGATATTTCCTATACAAGCAGAGAGGGAATTCCTGCCGACCCGTACCGGTTGGAGTTGTACAGTGCGGTGGATTTTGATGCGGAATATAGTTCCAATGTGGTAAATCATATCTATTCTCTGGTGCCGACAGGAAGCGGAACCCGTATTGCATCCGTGCTTGTACAGGTAAAGGACCCGGATTCGGGAGCAGTCCTGGTGGAGTTGTCCGGGGCATATACAGAGTAAGGTCAATCCGAAGGGAATGAGAGTTATGAAGAATAATAAGGGAGCATCCTTGATTTTTATTATTGCCTGCATAGCGATAGTGACTGTCATCGGCCTGACTCTTTTGGTGGTAACATCAAGTAACCGGGAAATGAAACGGTTGGAAAAGAAGGCGCAGGAGACATTCTATGAGGCAGAAGAAATTTCCGATGAATTGGTCATCGTGCTGGAGGCTTTGGCCCAGGATGCGGTGACGGAAGCATACACGGATTTCATGTTGCAATATACGGTGACGGAGCAGAATGCGGCAGCCACGGGAATATCCGCATCCGCAGCGCGAACACAGCGTTATTGCGACTATTTTTCTGCGGCATTACAGAAAAAAATTAGTGAAGCGGGAACGTTACAGCGATTATTTGAACAGGCGCTGGAGCTTGCCACAGAAGAGACGGCGGGGGTGACGGTATCCTGCGGAAGCATTGTGCCGGAGCCGGAATCCGTTGTAGTGGCCGGAAGCACCATTACAAGAAAAAATCTTCGTTTAAAGGATGTTTCTCTTAGTTTTACTATGGAAGACGGCTACCAGACGAAAATTGTAACGGATATTTGCATTAAGGCAAAGCTTCCGGAGGTGGATACGGGAGTTGCCACAACGACCAACAGATTTCGTGACTATGCCTTATTAAGCGGCGGAAGTATTCTAGGGGAGCTGGGAAGCAATCAGCCGGTGACTCTGCGGGGAAATGTGTATACCGGAGGGGCACTTACATTGACTGCGGAGCAAATTTCCCTTGCCATAGAGGATGCGACCTATGTGTTGGTAAAAGACGGAATCACGGTGGACAAGGCGAAGCTGCGAATTACCAACAGTATATCAGAGCCGTATACGGGAGTATGGGCAGGCGGAATTGATATGAAAAACGGAGGCTCTCTTTATGTGGATGCCAACTGTTATGTTGCGGATGACTTGGAAGTGGAAGGAAACGGAACCGATGTGACAATAACCGGTAACGGAAAAGAATATGTGGGTTACGGCGGAGGTGTGGGAGACACCAAAGACAGCAGTGCCGTGATTGTGAATCAGGCAAAAAATATTACCCTAGATTTCAGCGGTTTGACCAATCTTTTCCTGACGGGAAATTCTTACATAAAAGAAGACGTATGGGAAAATGCCAGTAACGGAAATGCAGCGTTGACCTTAGGTGTATTGCAGGGAGAATCCATTGCGTATAAAGAAATGCAGACGGCGTATCTTGTGCCGGGAGAATGTTTAAAGCAGGGACACAATCCGATGCCGAAAACCGAGTTTACCGCAAGCGGGGGTACGGTTGGTTCCTGTCTTGACAGTTTGTCTTACAGGGTAAAGAAAAACGGAGTTATGACGGAATGGGATTTAACGCCGTATCTTAACGTGGCAGAACCGGTGGTCAGTCGTTATGTGCAGTTTAACGGCGGTTCCAGTATCTTTGTATATTTTTATTTGAATTTCGCGTCGGAACAAAAGGCGGCAGAGTATTTCAGGGAGTTTTTACAGACGGAACCGGGACAGGCAGTGGAGAACCGTGTACTGCAGCTGGACGGCAGCGGAAGCAGAAGTTATATCAGACCGGCACAAAATAATGTTTTGGCGGGTAACGGAATCAGCTACGATGAAAGCGGATTTCAGTTGCTTTCTCCGGTGCTTACATTGACGGACCGGACAAAGCTTCTCAGTCGCCGTTCCCTTGTAAAGGAGCGCAGGAACGGGTTGTTTTATGCATTGTATTCCGGAGCGGCAGTGGGAGCTATGGCTGGGGACTACGATGTAGTCACCCATAAGATTTTGAATATGGATACGTTACGAAATGAACCGGGTGGGTTACAGAAAAAGACGGTAACAGCAAACGGTGTATCCTATGATTTGTATGTGTACAACGGAGAAGGAAGCGAATGTACCATAACCGAAGAAAGCTACATCAACGGAATTGTACTGGTAAACGGGAAGTTAAAGTTAAGTGCCAGTAATCTGACGGTGGACGGACTTGTAATTGCCACGGAAGGTGTGGAGTTTTCCAGCGGTGTTACCGTAAATGCAAACGGAACCGTGATAGACGAGATGTTGACGATAAACGAGGTGGGAAAGTATTTTTCCGGTTATGAAGGGGAAGACACCACAGAAGATACTGTGACGGATACAGTGGAGATTACCTTTGAAAATTGGAGGAAAAATTAAACTGCTGCGGCGTTGAGACGAAGGAAAGGTACCACAGGCGGAAAGGAGGCGCAAAAGTGAAAAAAGCGAAAAAGCGAAACGACGGATTTTCTTTGGTGGAAGTAGTCGTTGTAGTGCTGATTCTCGGTGTGATGGCAGCTGCCGCCACATTCGGAATATCATTTATGCGCAGTATGGATGCTTCCGCAACAGCAAAAGAAATGATGGCTCTTTTGGAACGAACCAGGCTGCAGACCCTGGCGGTAGAAGAGGGGGAAACGGTCAGTTTAGAGTTATATGAGGTCAATCGTAAGTATTATGCATCAATAAAACAGGGGGGAGAAGAAATCGATTCCGTCCGATTAAAGGGAACCGGTTTGACCATAACGGTACGGACCGCCGGAACAGTACCGGAAGAAGTGGTTGTGGTGGAAGAAGGGGGCCCTGTGGTGGTATTTTCCTACGACAAAGGAAACGGTGCGTTTACCAGTGACTGGAACCGAATTGAATTCAGCGGAACCAAGGAACAGGTATTGGTACTTGTAACAAAGACCGGACGCTGCTATTTGGAATAAAGAAACGTCAGAGAAAGGAGTGTGAGAAGATGGCAAAAAAGAAGAGAAACCTTAAGAAGATAAAAAGGAATGAAGGATTTTCCCTGATTGAACTGATTGTCACTATTCTCATTTCCTCCTGTGTGGTGATTGCGGCAACAGGGTTTCTGATTTTGGGATTACGGCAGTACCAGACCACAGAAGAAGAAACCGTTTTACAACGAGAATCCCAGGTGACGGAGTTGTTTTTAACTGAGCTGTTTCAGGAAGCTTCGGATTTTGAAGTGTTGGAAGGAGTGGGTTTGGCCGGCGGCGAAGTAACGAAAGCCGTGGCGGTGAAACGGGATAGCACTGAGTATCTGGTGGTGCATGCCGGTAGTGAGTTGTGGTACGGAGAAGCTGTAGGAGGGTCGAGAGAGGAACAACTGATGGCACTTTTGCACACACCGAAGTCGGAAAAATTTTTGGCGGATTATGTGACGTCGTTTCAATTGTTCGGAACCGGAAGCACCTTTGCGGAAATAGAAGAGCAGGACGGGTGGTTAAGTATTAAGGTGGAGTTTTCTATGACAAAAAAGCAATACACCAGTAACATGGTAGTGGCGTTACGAAATACAAAGCGGAACTAGGAGGCAACCATGGGCAGAAGAAAATACAGTGCAAAGATCGGTATTTTCGTTGTAATGGCAATACTTGCGGGTATTGGCATTTATTTGCATGCCCAAGGAATCGGGGAACGGGAAGTAGTGGCTGATACTGCCTATTTTGTGGATGAAAACGGAAAGATTGCCGTGCCGCCGGGAGGGCTTACTACGGAAGCAAGGATGAATCGCGGAAACAGTGAAGAGAATCCGTTTTTTGCACTGGAGATTGTGCCCTACGAAGGATATGCGGAGTTCGGTTACCTGATTGAAGGCTGCGAACCCATTGATTTCTCGGTGTATTCAAACCGCGGTAATCTGCCTTATTATCACCGGAAACAGGTGATTTATTCCTTGGATGATATTCCGCGTCTGATGCCGGAGTATGAAGTGGGCAAGGAAGTAAGAGATGCAAATGTAGAACAGTTCGGTATTATGACCCGGGTGGCAGACGGCACGGGAAATTACCGTCAAATTCCGATTCAGTGCGAGTATACGTTAGGCGGAGAAGGGGGATATTCCCAGAAGCTGCAATACGGCAGCGGTCAGATTGATGAAAACGGTGATACCATGTATTACGGTGATACCAGCGGAGTATTTGTGACCTTCCGTTATGACACAACCACCACGGATGTGATGCGGTATTCTCCGGTAATCAACACAAAGCATGAGTATTCCGATTACTATAAGTATTATTCCATGATAAACGGTCATTGGGTATATCGCGGAAAGAGCAATAACAGTAATAAAAAAGACTACTATATCGGTGCGGGAACCCATCATGTGGTATTTGTGCCGGATGAGTTTGGTGATTATGTGGCGGACCGGGTACTTGGGTCCTCTACGGAAGGAGCATTAAAGCAGATTATTGATGCGGATGTTACATTAGAGTGGGGGGAACTGTCGGTAGGACTCCTTCAGACAGCATTATACAACAGAGAAACGGGATATGTGTATGATGCTGCCGGGCCGTATACTAGAAAGGTGCAAAAGGCGAAGTACGAAAAAGTAGAAGCGGGAAGCCTGGGGGCAAATTATACCTATGAACCCTTAAGTTACGATGAATGTAAGTCCATGGCGGAGGTAACAAGAGAGTCTTACCGGAACGCACTTCCGGAAGGAACCTCCTTTAAAGTAGCCAGAAGTAATGTAACCTATTATGCGGGTTATGTTCACGACAATACGTTTTTGAGAGAGACCCTGGATTTGGGGTATGAAATGGTGAACGGAGTCCGTACAAAAATTACGGATGAGGCAAGAGTAGAGGAGCGGATTGCAAATTTTCATTCCGTTGTGTATACGGTAACACCGGAGGATTTGAACCAAAACCTGGATCTTATCGACCGCGCGGATATTATCAGTATATCGGCTACCAATAAGGTGGGTTCAACAATTGAAATGTATAAGGAGTGCCGCAAAGAGGAGTTGTTTTCCAGAGCGAATACCAACCTTGCAAAAGCGGTTAAAAACTATTACAGCAGTGCAACGAACAAAGCAACTTTTTCTACCAATCCGCTGGATTGGGATGCGGCTATGCGTATTTATAAGAGAGTAACTGCCCTGGAATGTACCTGCCCGATTATCATTGATACGGTGGCATATAAAAGTGCCGGTTCGGGAGGGAATGTTGCAAGTCAGAAAGCAAGTATCAGCATTCCGCAAACCTACGGAAACGGTGAAACCCGGTACCAGGGCGGAACCGGTTACAGCAACAATCTGTACAAGCTGTTTTTATTGTTGGACCAGATGAAGCCGGCAGTGTTTGAAGCCTTATACGGACCGTTGGATGGGGAAAATTTTACTGTGGTAAATACGGGAGAAACAGACAAAGACGGAAGCCCGATTCGAACCGGAATGTTTACAAAGTGGAATGTGCCGGAGTCCGCTCCCGCAGCACAGAAAAATGCAACTACCTATTGGAACGAGGATACCTTTTTGCCTTATGAACTGATGCCGGAATACGGACAGCATAAAGAGATATTGAATACCCTGGGAATTATGAACAGTTACGGAGATACGATTTATCAGTATGATTCCATGGGCGCCCAGAATATGATAACCGGGAATTTGTATGTGTTCCCTACCAATAACCTGATGACCATAGAGTTCAGTAATATGGATGCCAACGGATTAAAAAATAATCAGTACGGTCATGAGGCCTATGAGTATTTTGATTCTGTAAACGGTGATGAAGAAGGGGAACCGTCCAATTTGGGAACGGCCATGAGTATTCATTATATTTGGAGAAAGTCCAGAAGCGGAGCGAATCCGTCCGGGGATAAGACGGTGCGGATACTGGAGCTTCAGCCCTCCTCCCTGTATACTAAAACCGATGCGGCTTGGGCCGGATTAATTGCCAATTACAGCGATGCCGGTGTGCAGGTTACGGTGGACCGGATGACAACAGGAGAGTTAAACGGAAAACAGGTAGACTTAGTAAGTGCCTACGATTTGATTTATATCGGATTGAATAAGGATACTTCGGATGTGACGATGAAATTTGAGAGCGGCACCGACTTTTTGTATGCACACACCGGTCCGGGAGTGACGTTAGACGATGCAGAATTGAAGGGATTGTTGGGGCAGGCCTCTGTGGAAAACCGGTTTGTGTTCTCGGGAAACGATATTACATTAGGGATGAAAGCTCAACTTCTTGAGTTTGCCAAGTTTGGCGGTCCGGTATTGTTCGGAACGGGATTTTATACCACCCAGAGTGCCGGAACAGCAGTGGCCGGAGTGGACCGTAATTCCAATTTGTATGCGCTGACGGAAGAGATAAAGGCGAATTTGCAAGCGCAAGAATCCCATATATATGAAGGTGCTCTTGCCGGAAGCGTAAGCAATCATATGGCGGAAGCCACGAAATTCAAAACTGCATTACAAAAAGACAATGTTACATTGACCATGTTGGAGCAACCACTGGAGTATGACAGCGGGGAAGAGGCATATACGGATAAGTATATTACTTCCGACATGTTGCGGTATCGGTTTAAAGTGAACGCAGATTCTTCGGAAGAATATGTGGTGCGGGTATGGATTGACCAAAATAAGGACGGTGTGTTTGCCGCAGGAGAACAGACAGAGACAGAAGTGTATCCGGTGGATGCAGGCGGAGTACAGGGAGCCAGAATAACCGATTCCAAGGTGACCGGCGGAGCTACCTATCAGGTGAACAGTCCCCTTTCGGATCTTACGGGAGGTGTTCATTGGAAGTTAGAGCTTGTGCAGTATAATACCGTATACGCTTCCTTAAGCGGTGTGTCTGCAGTTCGTGTGGGATCGCGCAGAGAGATTGCCGTATTACAAGTAGTACCGGATCAGGTGTCTTCCCGTACGGTTTATTTGCCGCAGGAAGGGGAAGTAACCGGAAGTACGGTACAGATTCCGGGGTTGACCAGCGTACAAAAGCAGACCACAAAGCAGATTTGGGACTTGGCGGGGGCATTGACGGAGTATAAATTCCGCTTTGTCCGAATGACAAAACAGGAAGTAGCAGCCGCACAAGCCGCAAACGAAAACAGCTTAAGCGGACAGTATGATATGATGGTATTGGGCTTTGCCGAGACCGGAAACGATGTTTACGGAGCATCGGTGCAGGAGGCAGCGGAAAAGTTTTTAAATCTTGGAAAAACCGTTATATATACCCCGGATGTTTTGGCACTGCCGGGAGAGGATAACGCCACCGGCGGGTACGCAAAGAGCTTACGGAAACGGTTCGCAGTTGACCGGTATGGGATTACATCCATGGATACCGGAGGAAAGGCCACCGGATTAATCGCTGCCTATACGTCAGGAGTGACAGGAGATATTGTGAAAGCACCGAACAGTTCGGACAGTGGGGGATATATCACGGTTTCTGCCGGAGGGACGTCTTATATGCCGGCACAGGGATTGGCCAACGGGGTATTGTATCGGTATCGGTCCGGATGGACTGCAGATATTACCACCACAAAAGTGGCGAAGATAAATAAAGGGGTACTGACGGAATATCCGTACACTTGCGGTGATACGTTAACGGTTTCTTCCGCAGATGCTCCGTTCTATCAGTTGGAGATGGAACAGGCGAATCCGGTGGTGTGGTATTGTATGAGCGGAAACGGAAACGGCACCGTTTCGGGAACCTATTTGAACAGGTCACAGAATGATGTGAGGAACCATTATTATACCTATACTTCCGGAAACGTGTTCTATACCGGCATCGGAAAGAATGCCGGATTGACGGCAGATGAAGGAAAGCTTTTGATTAATACCCTTGTGGCAGCCTACCGGGAGACACCGGATACGGTGGGTGTGGTAATCGATAATGCGGATGCTGCAAAGACAGGAGATACCTATTATCTTTGTGTGGACGTGGATTCCGGCCAAAAGGATAAGCTTATGGGAAGTGACTGCGCTTCTTCCCATTTTGTTTGGAAAAACGGGCACGTGGAAGAACGAAACGGCGAAAGTAAAAAGTTGTATTTTCGAATAAAAGATGATAATATTTTACCTGCGGGGACAACGGCGAAGTATACGTTGGTGTTTGAAAACGAGTCCGGCGGAACCTATACGGAGATGCCATACGCAGTATATGATACAACAGGAAATCCGGTGACGAATTTGCAAGCAAATACATCGTATTATACCTTTGTGAAAGTAAAGACCGAGCTGACGGCAACCGGGCCGGCCATCGGACAAACATTGCTTCGGATTTATACAAAAATGCAGTGTTATGAAGGCGGTACGGAAAGTTATTCCAGCGAAGATACAAAGAAAGTACAAATCATTCCGCGAGGTCTGTTTGATTTGGATTAAGAATCGGATGAAGTGTGTGGAGGAACTATGGAAAAAATATTAATTGTGGAAGATGATAATAAGATTGCACGTTTTGTGGAGTTGGAGTTACGTCACGAAGGCTATAAAACGGAAACGGCCTCCGACGGACGAACCGGCCTTGCGAAAGCATTGGAGCCACAGACCGATTTGGTTTTACTGGATATTATGCTTCCGGAGTTGTCCGGTATGGAGGTGTGTCGCCGCATTCGTCAGGAGTCTTCCGTCCCGATTATTATGTTGACGGCCAAGGGAGATGTGACGGACAAGGTGGCGGGCCTTGATATGGGGGCCAATGATTATATGACAAAGCCTTTTGCCATCGAGGAACTGTTGGCACGAATCCGTGTGGCGTTAAAACAGCGTGCCAATGCAGGGAAGAAGGAAATGACGGCATTGGCCTACGGAAAGCTTTCCGTGGATCTGGCTACCAGAGAGGTAAGCTATGACGGGGAACAGCTGACGCTTACGAAAAAGGAATTTGATTTGCTGGCATTTTTATTAAAGAATAAAAATCGTGCAGTATCCAGAGAGGAATTGCTTTCTGCGGTGTGGGATTATGACTATGCGGGGGATACCAATGTGGTGGATGTATATGTACGTTACCTTCGCCAAAAGGTAGAGGAGCGTCTGGGAATTCGTTTTATTGAAACCGTGCGCGGAGTGGGGTATATGATTAAAGATGAAAACTAGGAAAAGTGAGACATCGTTACAAGTGAAATTACGAGATTCCTTAACCTACCGCATATCCTTTTATTTTGCTGTTTTGTTATTGGTTACGGGGGTTTGTTTGCTTTGCGTATTTATGGGAGTCCGTATGGGCAGTATGTCCGGAGTATGCGAAGAAAAGGCGGAGGAGCTTTCCTATGTGTTGCAACAGGAAGCGGCGGATGTAAACTTTCTGGAGGAAGAATGTGTCAGTCTTACCGTAAAAGCAAAGGAAACAAAGGAAATCGTATATAAGCTGGGAACTGAACCGGGGCGTTTTCATGTGGGAAAATGGTATTTCATGAAAACGGAGGAGCGGATTTTTGTGTACGTGAAGCAAAAAGAACCGGTACATCTGTACGGAGCGGAGTGTTCTGCGGAGTTTATGTTTGATATGACCGATGACTGGGGATATATGCGGAAAGAACTGGTTCGGTTCTTTTTGTGGTATCTTGCGATTTTACTTCTTACTGTGCCGGTTTGTTATGCATTGGTAAAGGCGGTGTTGCGTCCGATTGAAGAAATGTCAAGAGAAGTCAGTCGCTTAAATTTGCAGAATATCCATAATAAACGGTTAAATGCGGAGGGAACCAAGGATGAGTTGAGAGCTTTGGCCACAACAATTAACGAGATGCTGGATCGCATGGAAGAGGCATATGAGGCTCAGAAACAGTTTGTATCAGAAGCGTCCCATGAGTTGCGGACCCCGATTACGGTATTGCAAGGGTATTCTTCCATGCTGAGACGTTGGGGGGCAGAGGATAAAGAGGTGTTGGCTGAGTCGGTGGAAGCCATCGAATCAGAGGCGAAGTCCATGCAGGAGTTGGTGGAAAAGTTACTGTTTTTATCCCGTCACGAACGCAAGAAGCTCCCATTTGCCAAGGAACGGTTTGATATGGCAGAAGTGATACAGGAACTGCAAAAAGAAATGGTGTACATGTCAAAGACGAGGAATATGCAGTGCCCGGTGTGCGAGTCGGTACGGGTGTACGGTGATAAGCAGGCATTAAAGCAAGCGATTCGTGTGTTTTTGGATAATGCGGTGAAGTATACCGGAGAGGGAGATACGATTACCCTTTCCTGCAGAAACCGGAACGGTGCCTGTGAGATTAAGATAGAGGATACGGGACTGGGCATGAAGCGGGAAGATTTAGAGGGTATTTTCGGACGCTTTTTCCGGGCGGATACGGTACGGGGAAAGAATATCGAAGGTCATGGTCTGGGGCTTTCCATTGCCCGTTTGATTATTGACGGTCATGCGGGAAAGATTTCGGTCAGAACCCAGTATACCAAGGGAAGCAGTTTTACCGTTACAATTCCGAGGCAAAGGAATGTGTGACGGACAGAAAGGCAGGAAAAGAGATGGCGTGTGACCTTTGTCCGCGAAATTGTAAGATAGAAAGAGAGCAGGGGCAGAGTGGATTTTGCGGGATGACCCATGAGGTAGTTGTGGCCAGAGTGGCACCTCATTTCTGGGAGGAACCTTGTTTATCCGGAACCAAGGGGTCCGGTACCGTGATTTTTTCCGGCTGTATTTTGCGTTGTGTATATTGTCAAAATCATAAAATTGCAGCAGGAATGTCAGGAAAGAAGCTTTCCGTAGCAGAGCTTGCGGAGGCCTTCCGTTCATTGGAACGGCAAGTGTGACATAACATTAATCTG
Organism: Lachnospiraceae bacterium; assembly: GCA_017465475.1. Classification (GTDB taxonomy): domain Bacteria; phylum Bacillota; class Clostridia; order Lachnospirales; family Lachnospiraceae; genus SIG307. The sequence continues at coordinate 104 of JAFTWC010000027.1, read as the reverse complement.
GTGACGCCGAGCCATTTTGTGCCTCAAATCAGGCAGGCACTGATGCAGGCAAAGGTAAGGATTCCGGTGGTATATAACACTTCTTCCTATGAATGTGTACAAAC
>JAFTWC010000063.1 GCA_017465475.1 Lachnospiraceae bacterium | reverse complement strand
GGTGGTTAGAGCGCCGCCCTGTCACGGCGGAGGTCGTGGGTTCGAGTCCCATCTGGGTCGTGTTTTTATATAATTTTTGGGGGGTCTTTGCTAAGCTGGGAGAGCATCTGCCTTACAAGCAGAGGGTCATAGGTTCGAGCCCTATAGGCCCCATCGAATCCTTAGGGATTCATCAAGTACTTACATTAGTAAGACTGTGCCGCAGTGGCGGAACTGGCAGACGCACAGGACTTAAAATCCTGCGGGACTAATCTCCCGTACCGGTTCGATTCCGGTCTGCGGCATTTGCAGTTTTACTGCAAACAACTTAATGTTGTGTGTACGTGTAGCTCAGCTGGATAGAGCACTTGGCTACGGACCAAGGTGTCGGGAGTTCGAATCTTCTCACGTACATTGAGTAAAAAATAAGAGATAGGATAAAATCCTATCTCTTATTTTTTGTTCGAAGGTCTTCGCTCCGCTTCGGTCCGCCCAGTACAGACATCCGGTGGATGTCTTGGGCCGGTTCGTCTTCGAACGAGTTCGAATTCTCCGCTTCGCTCCGGTCCGCCCAGGACAGACGGTCTTCGTTTCACTACGGTCCGTGCAGAACCAAGGTCCCCCGGACCTTGTGCACCCACTGGACGTTGTGGGCCTTCTCACGTACATTGAGTAAAAATAAGATGTTGACAAAATGAATAGTTATGTGTATACTATATTTGGTTAGCGAAAGCTAACCAAAATAATACTCAGGAGTTAGCGGATGCTAACTTATTGATTGAGTGTTGTATGGGTTGTGATAAAAAAGAAGATAGTTTTTGAGATGTTGATTACATAGCTGAGGAATAGAGGAAAGCCGGAAAGGAGTTTTTATGTCTGAGGAGATGTTGGTAAGGCATTGTTCGCCTACTTTGGCCGGAATGAAAACCGGAAATATTTTTTCTTGCTGTTTTGAGACTGATGAGGAAATGAAGGATAGTATTCGGCGAATGAATCGTCGCTTAGTAAAAAAAGGATTGCGTATTATTCCGCTGCGCTTTCGGGAAGGCAGGGCATTGATTTATGTGTTTCGTCCGTCTCATTTGGTACAGGATTTTCAAAATGATACGGCTTACAAGATTTTGACGGAATTAGGCTACAATGTGAAGATGTCAAATGAGTGTGTAGTTCATCTTATGAGACGATTGGGAGGAAGCGAAGAGTTTCCGCATGAGATTGGTTTGTTTCTAGGATACCCTCCGGAAGATGTTTGGGGATTCATTGAGAATAAAGCGGAACGTTGTAAATTAGTCGGATGCTGGAAAGTATATGGAAATGTAGAGGCAGCAAAGAGAACTTTTGCAAAATACAAAAAGTGTACGGAAGTATATTGCGCTCATTTTGCAAAGGGAAAGTCTATTGAAAGACTTACTGTTGCAAGTTGATATATATAATTATTTAAGAAAAGTTGGAAAAGAGATGAGTAAAGTGGCAGTAGTTTATTGGAGTAGAACCGGGAAGACTGAGGCTATGGCCTAGGCAGTGGAAGAAGGTGTAACAGAGAAGGGGGCGAAGTTACATTGTTTACTGCAACAGAGTATAGAACTGTTTTTTTGTGTAATGGCAGGAAACAGTTCTTTTTTCTTCTGAAATCATTTTGAACAGTCCTTTTTTCTTGACTTTCTTTTGGGTATCCGTTATCCTTATAAAGGGATTTTTGGGGGATGATTTATAAAGATAACGAATAATTCAGGTCTGACCAAGGATAAAGAAGTGATTGGAGAGAAATATGAATATAGCAGAAAAAATATTTTGCAGAATTTTTCAGATGTGTTTTCGTGTTGCGATTCCGATATTGCCGTATCGAGATCCGAGAGTTTTGTCAAAAGAAGAAGAGATTGTACAGGTTTTAAGGAAGCGTGGTATTAAGTCAGTTCTTATTGTTACGGATGAAAGTTTGCATCAGTTGGGGTTATTGGACAAACTGAAGAGAACATTAGAAGCGGGAAATGTTGCTTATATCATTTACGATAAAACGGTAGCAAATCCGACCATTGCTAATGTGGAGGAGGCAAGAGCCCTTTATATTGAGAATACTTGTAACGGAATTATCGGATTTGGCGGAGGGTCTCCCATGGACTGTGCAAAAGCGGTAGGAGCTCGGATTGTAAAGCCAAAACAGTCTATTCCGAAGATGAAGGGTATTTTAAAGATTCATAAAAAGCTTCCGCTCTTTATTGCGGTACCGACCACCGCGGGGACCGGGAGTGAAACAACGCTTGCAGCGGTGATTACGGACGGGGAGACAAGACATAAGTTTCCAATCAATGATTTTCCGTTAATTCCAAAGTATGCAGCTCTTATGCCGGAAGTGACGAAGGGATTGCCGGCTTTTATCACAGCCACTACCGGCATGGATGCGTTGACCCATGCAGTGGAAGCTTTTATTGGACGTTCGACCACGAAAGAGACGAGAAAATATTCATTAGAAGCCACAAGATTGATTTTTGAAAATATTGAAAAAGTATATACAAACGGAAATGACATGGAAGCAAGAAAGAACATGCTATACGCATCGTTTTTAGCCGGAAAGGCGTTTTCTAAGTCTTATGTGGGGTATTGTCATGCGGTAGCACACTCTCTGGGAGGAAAGTACAATACACCTCATGGGCTTGCCAATGCGGTTTTGTTGCCGTATGTGTTGGAGGCTTACGGAAAAACGGTATACCGTAAGTTGAAGCTGTTGGCAGTGGCTGCCGGTTTGGTGAAAGAGGATGCGAAAGAGGAAGATGCTGCAAAGTTGTTTATCGGAAAGATTCGTGCACTAAATGCGACGATGGGAATTCCGATGAAACTTTCCGGAATTGTTAAGGCGGATATTCCTGAGCTGGCGAAGTTGGCTGCAAAAGAAGGCAATCCGTTATATCCGGTACCGAAGTTGATGGATGCGAGGGCACTGGAAAAGTTTTATTTTAATGTAATGGAAGAAAAATAATGGGGACATATGAAAGTATCCATGAGAATAGAAAGAAGGAGTAATTGTGCTATAGGACAGTGGCACAGAAAACTATATGGAACGAGAAGAAATTAATAAAATTGTAGAGAAGCAAAGAGAATATTTCTTGTCCGGAGCCACGTTACCGGCGGGATTTCGGAAGAAAGCATTAGATAACTTGAAGAAAGCAATTCAGGCTAAAGAAGAGAAGATTGCAGCAGCTATCAAAAAGGATTTGGGAAAGAGTCGTGACGAGGCATTTTTTTGTGAAATTGGGCTGACGTTAAGTGAGATTACGTATATGCAGAAGCATCTGAAACGTTATGCAAGAGAAAAGCGGGTGGTTACACCGATTGCGCAGTTTGCCTCCAGAAGCTTTGTAAAGCCGATGCCTTATGGTGTGACCTTGATTATGAGTCCGTGGAATTACCCGTTTTTGTTGACCATGGAGCCTTTGGTGGATGCTTTGGCGGCAGGGAATACGGTGGTGGTAAAACCAAGTGCGTATTCACCGGCTACAAGTGAAGTGATGAAAGAGATTCTGGAGGAAGTGTTTTCGTCGGAATATGTGGCGGTTGTTACCGGAGGAAGGGCAGAAAATACTTGTTTACTTCAGGAAAAATTTGATTACATTTTCTTTACCGGAAGCCAATCGGTAGGAAAAGAAGTAATGGCACAGGCTGCAAAGAATTTGACACCGGTGACGTTGGAGCTAGGTGGCAAGAGTCCGTGTATTGTGGATAAGAGTGCGAATATGAAACTTGCTGCAAAGCGGATTGTGTTCGGAAAGTATTTAAATTGCGGTCAGACCTGTGTGGCTCCGGATTATATTTTGTGCGAGAAATCCGTGCAGGAGCAGTTGGTGGTTGCATTAAAAGAAGAAATTGTAAAGCAGTATGGGGAAACACCGATTACGAATCCCACCTACGGTAAAATGATTAATGAGAAGCATTTTGCCCGGGTTTGTGGTCTCATTGAAAAGAGTAAGGTGGCCCATGGTGGGAACTCGGACGGATCATTACTTAAAATCGAACCGACGGTTCTTCGGGATGTTACATTTCATGATTCCATCATGCAGGAGGAAATATTTGGACCGGTGCTGCCGATTGTAACAATAGAAAATGTGGATGAAGCCATTTCCATTGTAAACGGAAGACAAAAACCACTGGCGTTGTATGTCTTCGGGCAGGATAAGAAGGTGACAAAAAAAGTGATGGCACGGTGTACCTTTGGAGGTGGTTGCATCAATGACACCATTATTCATTTGGCTACCAGCAATATGGGATTTGGCGGTGTAGGTGAAAGCGGCATGGGTGCTTATCACGGGAAAGTGGGATTTGATACATTTTCTCATAAAAAGAGTATTGTAGATAAGAAAACGTGGATGGATTTGCCCATGCGTTATCAGCCGTATAGGAAGCTTTATATGAAATTGATTCGGATGGTTTTACGGTAGTGGTGGCAAAATCGTAGGATAGGGCGGTTATTGGTGAGGATAAGAAACGAAACGGAACGCTTTTAGGAAAGAAAACAGCGGTCGGGGGATGATACCTGACCGCTGTTTTCTATTTGTGTAGAAAAAACAAATAGAAGAAATAATTCGAAAAATTACATTTTTGTGGACCACATGCTACAATCCAAAACTCTGGTAGCAAAGTCTTCGTAGAAGTCCGGCTCATGGCAAATAAGGAGAACACTTCCTTTGTAAGCAGTAAGAGCGCGCTTTAACTCATCTTTGGCATCCACATCCAAGTGGTTAGTCGGCTCGTCCAAAAGAAGAACGTTGGTCTCTTTGTTGATCAGCTTACAGAGGCGTACCTTTGCCTGTTCACCACCGGAAAGGACACGTACCTGACTTTCAATGTGTTTGGTAGTCAGACCGCACTTTGCCAGGGCAGAACGAATTTCGTACTGGGTAAAGGACGGGAAACTCTGCCAAAGTTCCTCGATACAGGTGTTGTTCTTTGCACCGGTCATTTCCTGCTCGAAATATCCCGGGAACAGATAGTCACCTAAAATAACCTTGCCGGAAATCGGAGGAATCAGTCCAAGGATACTCTTTAAAAGAGTGGTCTTTCCGATACCGTTGGCACCCTTTAATACCAATTTCTCTCCACGTTCCATGGAAATGGTAATGGAGCGGGAAAGGGGTTCGTCATAACCGATGACCAATCCTTCCGTTTGGAAGATATAACGGCTGGCTGCCCTGGCTTCTTTAAAATGAAACTCCGGCTTCGGACGTTCTGCTGCCAGCTCGATGACTTCCATCTTGTCCAGCTTTTTCTGACGGGACATTGCCATGTTACGGGTGGCGACGCGCGCCTTGTTTCTGGCAACGAAGTCCTTAAGCTCACTGATTTCCTGCTGTTGACGCTTGTAAGCAGCTTCCAACTGGGCTTTTTTCACGGCATAGACTTCTTCAAATTTGTCGTAGTTGCCCACATAGCGGGTCAATTCGCCGTTTTCCATATGATATACTAAGTTAATTACACTGTTTAAGAACGGAATATCATGAGAAATCAAAATAAAAGCATTTTCATAATCAATCAAATACCGTTTCAGCCATTCGATGTGTTCCACATCCAAGTAGTTGGTCGGCTCGTCCAACAAAAGAATATCCGGCTTTTCCAGTAAAAGCTTTCCAAGCAATACTTTGGTACGCTGTCCGCCGGAAAGAGCGGTAACATCCGTATCAAGTCCCATGGCATCCAAACCGAACGCATGAGCAATTTCATCGATTTTTGTATCAATAATATAGAAATCGTGTACATCCAGTACATCCTGAATGTTACCGAATTCTTCCATCATGCCCGGTAATTCTTCATCGGAAGCTTCTCCCATGGCAGCGCAAAGCTCGGTCATACGGGCTTCTACGTCATAGAGAAATTCAAAAGCAGATTTTAACACATCGCGAATGGTCATACCCGGTTGCAGTACTGAATGCTGGTCTAAATAACCTACGCGGACATCCTTTGCCCATTCTACTTTTCCTTCGTCCGGCATCATTTTTCCTGTAATGATGTTTAAGAAGGTGGATTTGCCTTCTCCGTTGGCACCGATCAAGCCTACATGTTCTCCTTTTAACAAACGAAAGGAAACATCTTTTAGTAAAGTACGGTCACCAAAACCGTGATTCAAATCCGAAACACATAAAATGCTCATAATAAAATATCCTTTCCTAGGCCGAATGAAATGGCACAATTGAGGTAGTGCATAAGCACTAAAACATTCCTATTATACCCGATTTGTCCAGGATTTGCAAGCTAAAAAGTTTTCCATCCGAATACATGTGACGGAAGCGGAACTGAAGGAAAGAACCGGGTGTGAACGTTGAAAGTGAAAAGGCTGCCGGGGAGGCAGCCTTTTCCATGAGGGGAGTATAAATATTAATAAGGGGTTATATCGTGCTAAAGACTTAGGGGAATCTTTAACACACCCTTATCTTATAGCATTTGTCGATAAAAAGCAATTAAAAAAGTATAAAGAAATAAAAAAACAAAATAAAGAAAAGACGGAAGTGTTGGGGATACGGCGCATATAGTAAAGAGAAGAAGTATAGGAAATGAAGTGTCAAGAGATTATGTGGATTATTATTGCGTTGGTGGTGGCGATTGGTTTATATCCCATTGCCGGACAGGATATTGCATTGGACTTTTTAGGCGGATATTTAATAGAACTAAGTTTAAGTGTGGATAATCTGTTTGTGTTCTTGTCAATTTTTACGGCATTTGGTGTGCCGGAACAGTTACGTCACAGAGTGTTACGTTACGGGATTATTGGGGCGGCAGGGTTAAGGTTACTCTTTATTTTATGCGGCACTGCAATAGTGTCCAGATTTAATTGGATTTTGTACTTTTTTGGTGTTGTATTAATGTTTAACGGCGTGAAGATGCTTTTTACCAAAGAAGAGCAAGGAGAAAGCAAAGGCGTTGTCTGGGGAATGAAGTTGGTACGAAAGTTTGTGCCCATAACTGAGAATTTTTGCGGAAATTGTTTTTTTGTATTAAAAGAAAAATGTCGTTATGCAACACCGTTATTTGTGGTACTTGTGGTGGTGGAACTGTCGGACATTATCTTTGCCATTGATTCGGTACCGGCGGTGTTTTCCGTGACAACAAATCCGGTGATTGTGTATACGTCCAATCTGTTGGCGATTTTTGGATTACGACAAATGTATTTCGGATTGGAGAAACTGTCAAATCGTTTTATTTATGTAAAATATGGGATTGCAACGGTATTAATTTTTACCGGAATAAAACTGGTAGCAGCTATGTTTGACCGGACAGTTTCTACAGCAGAATCCATTTGCTTTATCTTGCTTGTGTTGGTTGCCAGTATGGTTGCGTCTCTTTTTGTGACAAAAAAACAACGTGTATAAATCGATTGCAACTGTAAATACTATGTCCTGTAACCGAAAACCAAGTGTCTATCAGGAGGTAGCAGTATGTCTTATAATAATGAGAATACCCAGAACAATGCAAAGAACAACACCAAGAACAATACTCAGAATGGTGCTATGAACAACACTCAGAACAACGCACAGAACGGTGGCGTAAGCAACAACACTCAGAACTGCCGTAACTGCGCTCGTAACGCAAGTAAGAACGAAGGCAATCGTTAGTTTTTAGCCGGGGCGGGGCTGTCGCAAGGAAGATGCGGGAGCCTCGCTCTTGCATTTTACGTTTTCAATTAAATTATGTGATGACTTTTGTTTTGCTACAAATGTTAGAAGCAAGAGCTCGGGAGGCCCGAAGTTCAATATAGCTCGTGCGACAGCTTCCCGGGAGGGAGAATGAGAGCGGAGTTTCATTTTGTAAGTTCAAGGATAGACAAGAGTTGGGATGTCGGGTAAAATGGTATGGAAAAATAAAATGAAATTTTCTTGGATTTGTAAATAAATTTCTTATCTTACTACGTCTAATAGGTGAAAGGAGGCAAAGGGAGTTGAAGAAAGATGAGTTTACATACCGTGTGGAAGCCATACGGGGACAATTGTACAAAACCGCCATGTTGTATCTGGGAAGTCATGCGCAGGCGGTGGATGCGCTGGACGAAGCGATTTATAAAGGGTTGTGCGGATATAAGAAGCTTCGGAACCCGGAGTTTTTTACCACATGGATGACCAGGATTTTAATCAACGAGTGTAACAATGAGCTTCGCAGAAGAAAGCGCACCTGCCCGATAGAGGAACTTCCGGAAACAGCGGTGGAGGAGTTTGATTCTTTGCCGTTAAAGGAAGCCATACAGAAACTTCCGAAGGAGTTAAAGGATGTGATTGTATTGCGGTATTTTTCCGGATTTACGTTAGTTGAGACGGCGGAGCTTCTGAAAATTCCGCAAGGAACTGCGGCGACCAGGCAGAGAAAAGCATTACAGCTGCTACGTCTGGAACTGGGAGAGGAGGAAAGTTATGAATAGGAATGAAGAATTTACGGATTATATGAAGGAATTGGATGGAAATGTGCCGGAGATAACGGAGTCTCTTAAGAGAGGAAGCAGGAGAAAGGCACGAAAGCTGTTTTTATATCAACCGGTCATGGGGCTGGTAACCGTATTTGTACTGTTTGTCCTGTCGGTGAATTTGTGTGCGCCGGTGGCAGAAGCGTGTTCCAGGATTCCTTTGTTAAAGGATCTGGCAAAGGCAGTGACATTTTCAAAGTCGTTGAGTACCGCGGTGGAGAATGAGTATGTGCAGGAAATGAATTTAAAACAGACCCAAGGGGACATTACTGCGGAGATTGCATATTTGATTGTGGATCAGAAGCAGGTGAATGTGTTTTATCGGTTTGAGTCGGATCAATATGAACAACTGAATGCACATTGCAGTTTGTTGGATGCAAACGGAGAAGAGTTATGGGGATACAGTCTGAGTTCCGGAAGCTATGGTCTTTCGAATGAGGAACTGCGGTGTGCTACGGCTGATTTTTCGGAAATCAACGTACCGGATGTATTGCATTTTCAAATGAAGGTGTTTGAAGAGAGTTACGAAAAGGGAAGCGAATATATTGAGGAATTTGACTTTTTGCTGGAGTTTGACCCGACGTTTACTGCGGAGGGAAAGATTTATCCGGTCAATCAAACCATGGTATTGGACGGCCAAACGATTACGGTGAAGGATATTGAGGTATATCCGACCCATATGCGGGTGAATGTGGAAGATGCAAAAGAGAATACGGCATGGCTTCGCGGTTTGAAGTTTTATATTGAGACAGGGGACGGAATGCAGTTCACAAAACCGTCGGTAGGTATTTCGGCTACGGGAGCGGTGGATTCTAAGTCCATGGTTTCATATTATGCGGAAAGTCCGTATTTCTATGATGCAAAGCAGCTGAGACTGGTAGTAACCGGAGCACAATGGTTGGACAAGGGAAGGGAACGGATCCGGGTGGATTTAGAAACCGGAGAAAGCGAGGAACTTCCGGAAAATGTAACATTGAAGGAAGTCGGAGAGGATGCCGGCGGCCGGTTGAGGTTGTGGTTTGAGGAGTCTTATATAGGGGGAGAAGCAATCGGTCCGGCATTCGGATTTCAGTGTTATGATGCAACGGGAGAAGAGTACGGCTTTTCGATTGGTACCACCACCCGCGAAGAGGATTTAAAAGACGGTGAACTAGGGTATGTTACGGTTGATTATAGTTTAGGGGATTATCCGCACAAGGAGATATGGCTGGAAACGCAATATACAAGGTATTGGAAAGCCGACAAAGAGATTATAGTTGAAATCAGATAAGAAAGAAGTGTAGGAAGAGACGGCATGCATCTCGGAACCGAGATGTGTGTCGTCTTTTTTAGAATGGGGTTGCGAAAACGGGGGGAGCCGTAAGCCAAAACCGTATTCTCTCATATATTATAGCAGGGGAAGAATTCCCCGTACCACCTGAAAGGAGGAGGCGTGTATGATGTACCGTTATGTGATTACACTGGGAGAGTTGAAACGGCTACAAAAAAGTGAAAGTGTGGTGCTTGTGGATGTGAGAAAAAAAGAAATTTATAATGCGGGGCATATTCCGGGAGCAATCTCGATTCCTTATTCGGAGGAGCAAGGCTTTTTAGACTCGTTTCAAAAGACGGGAACCATTATTTTATGTTGCGACCGGGGGAATCTTAGTATGAGAGCTACCATGCGGATGCGAAAGGCCGGATATCCGGCCTATAGTCTGGCGGGAGGTTATGAAGGATACCGGCGTTTTCAAAAATAAAGTTTCTTTTTTTGTCCGAATATGTTAAGATGGTACAAAAGCATCATGTTGATAAGGTCAGAAAGGACAAAGGAATGGCAGAATTGTTTGAGTTTCTGACTCCGTGTCACTTTGGCACGGAGTCTGTTTTGAAAAAAGAGATTACGGATTTAGGGTATGAGATAAAAGCAGTAGAGGATGGTAAAGTAAGCTTTCTGGGAGATGTGACCGCCATTCCCCGCGCAAATATTTTCCTGAGAACTACGGAACGAGTACTTCTGGTGGTTGGGCGTTTTAAAGCAACCAGCTTTGAGGAATTGTTTGAAAAGACCAAGGCATTACCGTGGGAACGCTACATTCCGGAGAACGGTAAGTTCTGGGTGACAAAGGCAAATTCTGTAAAGAGTAAGCTGTTCAGTCCGTCGGATATCCAGCGTATTATGAAAAAAGCCATGGTTGAGCGCATGAAGCAAAGCTACAAGAAGGAATGGTTCCCGGAGGACGGGGCACCGTTCCCGATTCGTGTGTCTATTATGAAGGATGAGGTAACGGTAGGGCTTGATACTTCCGGTGAATCCTTACATAAGAGAGGGTATCGTAAGCTTAGTTCCAAGGCACCGATTACGGAGACCTTGGCAGCGGCGTTGATTTTATTGACACCGTGGAGAGAGGACCGGATTTTGGTGGACCCGTTCTGCGGCAGCGGTACCATTCCGATTGAGGCAGCCATGATCGGAGCCAATATTGCGCCGGGTATGAACCGTGAGTTTTTGTCCGAGGATTGGACCCACCTTGTACCGAAGAAGCTTTGGTACGATGCCATTAACGAAGCGGAGGATTTGATTAAGCGGGATGTGTCCATGCAAATTCAGGGCTACGACATTGACGGCGACATGATAAAGGCGGCGAGACAGAACGCAGAGGATGCAGGGGTTCTGGACTACATCCATTTCCAGCAGCGTCCGGTGAGCCAGTTAAGCCATGCGAAAAAGTACGGCTTTGTCATTACGAACCCGCCGTATGGGGAACGTCTGGAAGAAAAAAAGGCTCTGCCGGCACTGTATCAGGAGTTCGGAAAAGCCTTTGCGGGGCTGGACAGCTGGTCCTGCTATATGATTACCTCTTACGAGGAGGCCCAGAAGTATTTTGGTCGTCAGGCGGACAAGAACCGTAAGATTTACAATGGTATGTTAAAAACGTATTTCTATCAGTTTATGGGACCGCGGCCGCCGAAGAAGAAGCCGGAGCAGTAGGGCGTAATAAAGAAAATGGTGGGATATGAATGAGAAGATAACAAGCGTCTGTACTTGGCGAAGACAGCCAAGAGAGGGCGCTTTGTTTCGGCAAAGGAATAGTACAATAGTACGAGGTCAGAATATATGAAAGACAAGAAAAAACGACGACTGAATTTCGGAATGGCAGGAGTCATCCTTGCATTGGCGTGGCCCACCATGTTGGAACAGCTTATGCAAACTGCCGTGCAATATATCGACACGGCCATGGTAGGCAGTCTGGGAACTCAGGCTACGGCGGCGGTAGGTGCTACTACCACGGTAAACTGGTTGGTGGGTAGTACCATCTCTGCGGTAGGTGTGGGCTTTTTGGCGTTTATCGCAAAGGCACTGGGAGCCGGAGATCAGTCGGCTGCAAAGAAGGCGGCGTCTCAGGCGGTGCTTTCCGTGCTGGTAGTAGGTGTTGCAGTTACAGTGATAACGGTAGCGTTATCCGGACAAATTCCGAAATGGATGCAGGTGGATGAAGGTATCCGGGATTTGGCGGGGCAGTATTTCCTGATTTTATACTTGCCGATGTTATTTCGGACCGCCAGTACCATTTTCGGTACGGTGCTCCGGGCAGCGGGAGATACGAAATCTCCTATGAAAATCGGTGTGGTGGTGAATCTGGTTAATGTGATATTAAACTTCCTGCTGATTTATCCCACCAGAGAGCTTACGGTGTTTTCCTTTGAATTTACCATGTGGGGCGCGGATATGGGCGTCATCGGTGCGGCGGTGGCCAGTGCCATTGCCTATACGGTAGGCGGTATTTTGATTACAATTGTGCTTTGGCGACACCCGTCAGTATCACCGAAGGGGCAGTCCTTAAAGCCGGATATGAAGATTATAAAGCCGTGTTTGCGGGTGGCAATGCCGAATATGCTGCAACGGTTCGGTACATCCCTAGGCTATGTGGCCTTTGCTTCTATGATAAATGCTTTGGGCGATGTATCCACGGCGGCTCATACCATAGCCAATACAGTGGAATCGGCCTTTTACATTCCGGGTTATGGTATGCAGACAGCGGCGGCAACCTTGGCGGGAAACGCTTACGGTGCCGATGATGAAAAGCGTCTGAAGGAATTGGCGCGGATGTTCTTCCCGATTGAAATTATCCTGATGATATTTTCCGGAGCAGCGTTATTCTTTGCGGCACCGGCATTGGTTGGCATTTTCTCCGATAGTGAAGAGGTAATCGCCCTTGGAACCACGGTGCTTCGGATGGTGGCGGTATCGGAACCGTTCTACGGGTTCTCCATTATTATGGAGGGTATGATGCAGGGCGTGGGCGAGACGAAACGGCCCTTTGTGTACAACATCGTGGGCATGTGGCTGGTGCGCATCGTAGGAACCTTTATTTGTACGAGCTTCTTTGATTTGGGGCTGGTGGCAGCCTGGGCGTGCATGATTGCGCACAATTTGCTCTTGTTTGTGCTGTTTTTGATTTGTTATGCAAAGGGACGGTGGAATCCGTTCCGGAAGGTGCGGGAAGCGTAGGTTTGCGGATGGAATAACTTAGGAGGAAACGGAGGTTACTTGTATGGGACTTTTATATGATGTACCGGAGGAAAAACGTATCCGTGTGATTGTGGATACGGACGCGGCCTGTGAGGCGGACGACCCTTTTGCCATTGCTCACGCGCTTATGACAAAGAAGTTTGAAGTGAAAGGGATTTTTGCGGAACAGTTTTTGGGGACTGCGGGAACAATGGAAAAAAGTCTGCAGGAAATACAAAAGATTTTGGAGTGTATGGAGTTGGATGTACCGGTATTTCGTGGAAATGACGGTGCGCTTTCGGTGGACAATTCTCTCTCGGAAGCCGGCGAGTTTCTCGTGGCGGAAGCAATGAGAGAAGATGCACGACCGCTTTTCGTGCTTTGTCTCGGAGCCATTACCAATGTGGCAGCGGCATTACAGAAGCACCCGGAGATTGCAAAGCGCATGACCATTATTTGGATTGGCGGACATAACTTAGATTTGACCGAGATTCCGTTTCGGGAGTTTAATTCCGGAAACGATATCGAGGCCGCTAACCTTGTGATGAAAAGCGAGGCAGAGCTTTGGTTGGTACCGTCCAATGTTTATACAAGTATGCATATCAGTCTGGCGGAGATTCAGGACAGAATCGCAGGCTGCGGGGCTATCGGAAAGCATTTGTTTGAACAGATGGTAGAGTACAACAACTCCCAGGCGGCAGGCTGGACCAAGGGCGAAAGTTGGAGCCTCGGAGATTCCCCGGCGGTGGGGATTGCCATGAACCCGGACTGTGGTACCTATGTGTACCGGGAGACACCGATTTTTAACGAGGATACTTCCGCGAGGTTTGACGGTACGGGAAGAAGAATCAAGGTGTATACGTCTGTGGATTCCCGGTTTATTCTGGAGGATTTGATTGCGAAGCTGCGGATTCTTTACGGGGAATAAGGAAAGATGGAACGGAATGCTTTGCGGAAGCGGTGACGGATATTATATTAGATTGTTTCGGAGGACTCTCACTTTTTGGGAGTCCTCCCCTTGAATTAAGAGGTGGATTGTTTGGGGCGTTTCCTGTATGATAAGGGCAAGAAGTCTTCTTACTGTTGTAAAAGCAAATTCGGTAACGCGCGTCGGATTTGCGAAGGATGAAAAGGAGAGCACAGAATGAATAAAATAATTACAAAGAATCTCAGAAAGCTGAGACAGGGAAAGCGGTTGACTCAGGAATATGTGGCGGAACGTCTGGGGGTAAGTGCCAAGGCTGTTTCACGTTGGGAAACAGGAGCGACTTTCCCGGATATTACATTGTTACCGGAAATTGCAAGGCTGTATGAGGTGCTGGTGGATGATCTGTTTAAGGCGGACTTGCAGGAATACGGGAAATTGTCTAACCGGTTGGTTGGTGTATATTGCGATACCCATAAAAACGATGATTTCATGGCAGCGGCAAAAGAACTGGAACGGATGGAACGGGAAGGCAGCATGGAGGCGGCGGATTATCGTAGTCGTACTTGGTTATACGGGACTATGGCAGAACTTTGTTTAAGAAAAGTATCGGAAGACTTTGATAAGGCGATGGAATTAAGTAAGGATACTGATATAAATTATTATTATGAAATGAAAACCAGTAAGGTGATTCATCGAGTTGACAATTTAGGTGAGGGTCAGCAGTGTATTGACGAACAGCTGCAGGCGATAAAGGAGAGTCCGGAGAATGCAGGAGAATGGGTTTGCCTGGTAACTGCTTATTACTGGGCAAAGCAGTATGAGGAATGTTATCGGGTGGTAAAAGATGCTATTGAAAAGTTTCCGGAGGACCAACCGTATATGTATTGCATTGCAGGGCATGTGTGCAAGGAACTGAAAAAGTACGATGAAGCATTTGTATACTGGGAAAAGCATTTGGAATTAGATCCGGTTATGTTAGAAGCCTTAGTTGCCATGGGGAGTTGCTACGAGGAATTGGGAGAGTATGAGAAGGCCTATGAGGCGTGGATGCGTATGCTCGATAAACTGATTGAATTCGATGATGAACTCTCAATGAAATTCCCGATGCGAAAGGCGGAGGAATGTAAGGCGAAGATGGGGAAGTAAAAGTAAGGACGTAATGTACGATGAGGACTCTCGCAAAGTGAGAATTTTCACTTGCATTGCGATATGGATTTTTTGAATGTTTTCCTGTATGATAAGGTCAAGAAGTCTTCTTGATGTTGTAATGAAATGCAAATACGGTGACACGTGTCGTATTTGCAGATGGATAAAAAGGAGAGTACAGGATGAATGAAAATGTTTCAAAGAATCTTAGAAAGCTGAGACTGGAAAAGAAGCTGACCCAAGAGCAGGTGGCGGAAAAGCTGGGTGTGAGTGCCCAGTCGGTATCCCGTTGGGAAACAGCTGCGTCTTTTCCGGCTATTATGTTGTTGCCGGAAATATCCAGATTGTACGGAGTGTTGGTGGATGATTTGTTTAAGGATGATTTGCAGGGATATGATAAGCTGTCCGACCGTCTGGTGGCGGTGTATTATGATACCATGAGGTTCGAGGATTTTACGGCGGCTGTACAAGAGTACGAACGGATGGAAAAGGAAGGGACCATGGAAGCTTGGGACTATAGCGGACGCACTTGGCTGTATGGAAGAATGATTTACGTATCTACCAAAAAAATATTGGAAGACTATGATAAAACCCTGGAACTGAGCAAGGAGAATGATCCGGAGCTATATTTCAGAACAAAATATGAGAAGTTAGCGTTTCGATGTGCTTCTACAGCAGAAGGGCCGCAGTGTATTGAGGAACAGTTACAGGCAGTAAAGGAGCATCCGGAGGATTCCAGAGAATGGGCTTGTCTGGAGGAGGCTTATTGTGAGACAAAGCAGTATGAGGAATGCTATCGGGTAGCAAAGGAAGCCATTGCAAAATTCCCGGAGGATTCGGATCATTATGGTCATGCCGGTGATGCGTGCGAGGGCTTAGGGAGGTATGAGGAGGCATATTGGTACTGGGAAAAGCGTCATGAATTAGACCCGACGAAGTTGGATTGCTTATACGGAATTGCGTTTTGCCGTGAGAGATTGGGCGAGTATGATAAGGCCTATGAGGTATGGATGCGGATTGTGGGTATATTGGATGAGTGGAAGGAAGAAATCGATGTAAAGTTCCCGATGAGAAAGGCGGAGGAATGCAAGGCGAAGATGGGAAAGGACTCTTAAAAACTGAGAGTACTTCACTCAGGTTATGACATGGATTTTTCGGATGCTTTCCTGTATGATAAGACCAAAAGGTCTTTTTAAGAGATATGAGCCTATGTTGCATCAGATGGCATCATAGGCTTATTTTTTATACCCTTTTTTAGGCATTATACGGACAAAGAAGAGAAAGGCAGAGGGAAAAATGGGGGATAAAAAGAAGAAATGTACGGTTTTGGAAAAGCTGTTAGCGGACGGATTTTTTAAGGACGCAAAGGAAGCGGAAACCTGGATTATGATGAAAAATGTGTTGATAAATAACCAGCCGGTTTGGAGTCTTCATGAGAAGATTCCGGATGACGCGGAGGTGTGCATCAAAGGCTATTATAAACGACAATATGTGAACAAGGGAGGCTTTAAATTAGAAGCGGCACTGGAAGCCTTCCATATTGATTGCCGGGAGAAGGTGGTGCTGGATTGCGGTGCATCCACCGGCGGATTTACTGATTGTTGGGTCCAGAGGGGCGCAAAACTGGTCTATGCGGTGGATGTAGGTTACGGGCAATTGGCAGGGAAGTTGCTAAACGATACCCATGTGGTGAATATGGAAAGGACAAATCTATCGGATAAAAGCTTAACGGTGCTTAACCCGAAGCCGGAGATGATATCTCTGGATTTATCTTATTTATCATTAAAAAAGGCGTTGCCCATCTGCAGGGAGATATTGAAAGAGAAAGGCTTAATGATATGCCTGGTAAAGCCGTTGTTCGAAGTGGAATCTTCGGAAATTCGCAGAAGCGGTAACATCAATCAGAAGGAACTGTTACAAGAAATTTTACAGGATATTTGTCTCTTTTATTTGGAGAATGATGTGGATATCATTGGGCTCACTCATAGCCCCGTAACAGGAAACAGCGGGACACTGGAATACTTAATCGGTGTGTGCTGGAATTGCACGAACTATGAAACGATCAATTCGTGTTATGAAGAGGAAATTAATCATGCGATAGAAGCATCCTTTCAATTACATAAGTTTAAAAAATAACGTTGAAGAACTCTCACTTTTTAAGAGTTCTCACTTAAATTGCGATATGGATTTTTCGGATATTTTCTTGTATCATATGAGTATCGGAAATACCGGTGAGAGCGTTTTTGCACCGAATTTGCGGATGGAGGAGAGTATAGGATGAACGACAATTTTTCAAAGAATCTCAGAAAGCTGAGATTGGAAAAGAAGCTGACCCAGGAGCAGGTGGCGGAAAAACTGGGTGTAAGTGCCCAGTCGGTTTCACGTTGGGAAACAGGAGCGACATTCCCGGATGTGATGATGTTGCCGGAGATTGCAAGAATGTACGGTGTGCTGGTGGATGATTTGTTTAAGGAAAGTCTGCGAGGGTACGATAATTTGGCAGAACGGCTGACATCGGCATTTGAAGTGAACTATAAGTACGAGGATTTCATGGCAGCGGTTACGGAGTATGAACGAATGATAAAGGAAGGGAGCATGGATGAAGGGGATTATCGCGGATACTGTTGGTTACACATGAGAATGCTACAGCTTTGCAGGAAGAAAATGATGGAATATTGTGATAAAGCAATGGAATTATGTAAAGATGATAAGGAAAAATATTACTCCGATAAGATTTGGAAGATTGCACTCCGGAGTGACCATTTAAATGAAGGACAGCAGTGTATAGAGGAGCAGTTACAGGCAGTAAGGGAGGAACCGGAAAATGCAAGGGAATGGGTCGGTTTGGTGACTGCTTATTATGGTGCGAAGCAGTATGAGGAATGCTATCGGGTGCTACAGGAAGCCATTGCGAAATTTCCGGAGGAACCGGACTTTTACAATATTGCAGGAGATGTTTGCAGGGAACTGAAAAAGTACGAGGAAGCCTTTGCGTGTTGGGAAAAGTATTTGGAATTTGAGAAATCGGATTTGTCAGGTTTGTATGCTATCGCAGATTGCAGTGAGGAACTGGGAGACTATAAAAGGGCTTATGAATCATTTATGAAACTTGCGGAAATCGCAATTGAAGACGGGTATGATGTGACGGCGCAGTGGCCGCTTAGAAGAGCGGAAGGATGTAAAGCCAAGATGGAAAAGAAGGAGCAAGAGTGATTCAAAGAGTGTTGAAACGCACTAAGGCTTGAATTAGTTTGTTAAGCGAGGACTCATGGAAACTGTGAGTCCTCGCTTAATTTGTGATATGGATTTTTCGGATATTTTACTGTATCATATGAGTATCGGAAAAACCGGTGAGAGCGTTTTTACACCGAATTTGCGGATGGAGGAGAGTATAGGATGAACGAAAATTTTTCAAAGAATCTCAGAAAGCTGAGACTGGAGAAGAAATTGACTCAGGAACAGGTGGCGGAAAAGCTGGGGGTAAGTGCCCAGGCGGTGTCCCGTTGGGAAACAAATGTGACTTCTCCGGATATTATGTTATTGCCCGAGATTGCAAGAATATACGGCGTGCTGGTGGATGATTTGTTTAAGGAAAGTCCGCAGGGATATTCCAATTTGGCAGACCGGTTGCTGGCGGTGTATGAGGATACCTATAAGCATGAAGATTTTATGACGGCGTATCTGGAATTTGAACGAATGGAAAAAGAAGGCATTCTGACGGCGGAGGATTATCGCGGGTACGGATGGTTGCATATGAGAATGAGCCAGATTTGTAAGAATAAGACCATGGAATATTACAGAAGGTCAATGGAATTGAGTAAGGAGAATGATACAGAGTTTTATTATCTTATGAAAGGTTGTATGATTTCTTTCCGTGCTGAGTTAGGAGAGGGCCGGAAGTGTGTTGAGGAGCAGTTGCAGGCTGTAAAGGATGAACCGGAAAACGTGGGAGAACTGGTTTCCTTAGTATGTGCTTATTATTGGGCAAAGCAGTATGAGGAATGTTACAAGGTGGTGAAGGATGCCATTGCAAAATATCCGGAAGATCCTCGCTTTTACGGTTTAGCAGGGGATGTATGTGAGGAACTGGAAAAGTATGACGAGGCATTTCTATACTGGGAAAAGCACATGGAACTGCAATCGAGATGGTTGGAGTCTTTAGTTTCCATTGCGTTTTGCAGAGAGAAACTGGGGGAATATGACAAGGCATATGAGGCATGGATGAGACTGGTGGATATGATGATTGAAAAGGGTTCTGATGTAAGCGCAAATTGGCCGAGAGAGCAGGCGAAACGGTGTAAGGAAAAGCTGGGGAAGCAGGAATAAAAGTGTAGGGAAGTAAAGGAAAGGGTCGTATCTGTGGCGTGGGCTGCGGATACGACCTCTTGTGTATATAAGAATGTTATGGTCCATAATATTGGTAAAATAGTTGACAAACAGTAATCTTATGATATAATTAAAGCAAACATCCGCAAAAAGAGTAAAAAGCGGAAGAATATTAAAAATGGAGGTGAGAGGATGTTATATACTTATCAAGAGTGTATAGAGAAATATGGGTCAGATTATCAAATGCGTAAAGTAATTGAGAAAGGTGAGTTTTTTCAATTAGAAAAAGGGATATATTCGGACAGGCAATACGCAACAGAGGAAGAAATTCTTGCGAAAAAATATCCGGACGCCATTTTAACGATGGATAGTGCATTTTATCATTATGGTCTGACAGATACAATTCCGGATTATTCCCATTTGGCAACGGATCGGGATGCTTCTAAGATGAAGGATGAACGTGTAAAGCAGTGTTTCTTGCCAAAGGAAGTGGTAGAACTGGGAGTTGTAAGGGAGAAGCAGATTGGCTATGAGATTAAGATTTACAGTAAGGAGCGTATGCTGATTGAAGTTGTACGAAATAAGTCAAAACTGCCTTATGATTATTACAAAGAGATTATCGGACGATACAGAAAGCTGGTAAACGAGTTGGATATTCAGGAAGTGCAGGAGATGGCAGCGGCTTTTCCGAAGAGTAACAAGATTATGGAACGTTTGGAGTCGGAGGTGTTCTAGTGTATAACATTAGGGATTGGGTAGAGAGATTTGTAGGAGAAGGATATTCCAGAAAAAATGCGGAAGCACGTGTCTGTCAGGATATTATTTTGATGGCAATCGCAAACAGTTCCTTAAGTCGTAATGTTACGATAAAGGGTGGTGTTGTAATGCGTAGTGTTACCGGTAATATCAGACGAGCTACGCAGGATATAGATATTGACTTTATTCGGTATTCTTTAGAAGATGAATTCATAAAGAGGTTTATACAAAAAATGAATTGTGTAGACGGAATTACGATACAATCCGTCGGTGCGTTTGAAGAACTCAACCAACAAGAGTATCATGGGAAACGTGTTGATGTAATAATCCGGGATTTGTTCGGAAATGTGGTAAAAAGTAAAATTGATTTAGGTGTGCATAAGCAACTCCGGATTGAACAAGAAGAGTACTGCTTTGATGTATGTATTCAAGAGGATGGGGCCAGTCTGTTGGTTAATTCAATGGAGCAGATGCTTGCAGAAAAGTTACGTTCGCTATTAAAGTTCGGTTTCTTTTCTACGAGATTTAAAGATGTATTTGACATTACGTATTTGAAGGATTTGGTGTCGGTTAGTGAATTGAAGAAGTGTCTTGCAGTATACATATATGAAGATTCCGGTATGAGGGAAAATGATATTTTTGACATTAGAAATCGTTTAAGATTCATATTTGATAATAAACGGTATATAGAGAATGTAAAGAAATCAGATAAAAATTGGTTGGAGATTCCTATAGAAGAAGCAGTAGAAGGAATATGTGCGTTTTTTGATGAGAAAGAACTTGAGTAATGCAGGTTATAAATTTGAAAAAGTAACGAGTAAGTCTTAACGAATAAAAGACTTACTCGTTGCTTATTTATTGGAGTTTTGAGGAAAGGGTAATCACTATATCCTACATCTCCTCCGGACACTCCATCCCCAAAAGTCCGCATCCGTCCGTCAGCACCTTTTGTACCAAATCCGTCAGAACAAGACGAGCCTTTTTCTCGTGGTCTTCTGCGTGCAGAATAGAACACTCATGGTAAAACTTATTGAAAGCGGCGGCGACGGAGATAAGATACCGTGCGATCACGGAGGGCTCGTAGCGTTCGGCAGCGGCCTGTACCGCATCGTTGTAACCGGACAGTGTCTTGATTAAGGTATAGCTGGTATCGTCGGTGAAAACGGAACAATCAATTCCTGCAAGTGTGTCTTCTGCTGTGGCAGCGGCGGTATCGACAATACCGGCGATATCGGAGTAGAAGTTGCCTTTTCGCAATACGCTTTTTGCGCGGGCGCAGGTGTACTGGACATAAGGACCGGTGGTGCCGTCAAAGCTTAAGACCTCATCCCAGGAGAATTCTACGTTTTTGATACGCTGATTAAAGAGGTCGTGGAAAATAACGGCACCCACGCCTACCATCCGTGCCACGGATTCTTTGTCTTGCAGGTTCGGATTTTTCTCTTCAATGGCGGAAAGAGCACGGGAAATGGCTTCCTTTAGGATGTCCTCTGCGTAGATGATATGTCCGCCGCGGGTGGAAAGCTTCAAGCCGCCGAGACTTACCAAGCCGTACGGGATGTGTACTAAGGAATCCGTCCAGTCATACCCCATTAGCTTTACTGCTTGAAAGACTTGTTTAAAGTGTAAGCTTTGTTCGAGACCTGTAACATAGAGACATTTGTCAAAGTTATAGGTCTCTTTCCGGTACAGAACTGCTGCAATGTCCCGGGAGTGATAGATGGAGCCACCGTCGTTTTTTAGGATAAGGCACGGCGGCATATCATAGGCGGACAGGTCGATGATTTTGGCTCCTTGGCTTTCCGTAAGGAGGTTTTTTTCGATGAGTTCCTTTACCAGTGTCGGGACTTTTTCACGGAAAAAGCTCTCACCGGTGTAGGAGTCAAAGGATATGTGAAGCAGGTCATAGACCCGCTCAAATTCAATCATACTGATGTCCTTGAACCAATTCCAGAAGGAAAGTGCCTCCGGGTCGTTTTGCTCCATTTTTACAAACCAAGCCCGAGCGTCTTCTGTAAGCTCCGGATGCACCTTTTCTTCCGCATTAAATTTTACATAAATCCGAAGCAGTTCTTCGATTCCCTTTTCTTCTACCTGTTCTTTGCTGCTCCAAAGCTTGTATGCAACAATGAGTTTTCCGAACTGGGTACCCCAGTCGCCCAAGTGATTAATACGAACCACATTCCAACCCAGTTTATCAAAAATTTTGTACAGAGAATTACCGATGACAGTAGTGCGCAAATGCCCTACATGAAAGTTTTTGGCAATGTTGGGAGAAGAGTAGTCCATACATATGGTTTTGCCGGCGCCCGGTCGGTCAACTCCTAGAGTATCGGTCTGCATATTGGAAAGACAGTCTTTTGCGTAAGCGGTACGGTCAAAAAAGAAGTTGCAGTATCCGCCTACGGTTTCAATACGGTCGACACCCAGTGTGGTTAAATCCGGCAAAAGAGCAGACTTGATATCTTCTGCAATCAGTGCCGGACTTTTTCGCAAGGCTTTGGCAAAGGAAAAGCAAGGCAGGGCGAAGTCCCCCATGGATTCTTCCGGCGGTACTGCCAAGAGGTCGGCAATGATGTCTGCGGAACTGTCCGGGAGTGCGGTTGCGATGTGGTTACAAAGTGTTGTTTTCATAAGAAACCTCCTAAGTTTGATATTTGAAAGGGGCAAAAGCAACGCGGAATCGCAGATGGCATGACCGGACTTCACAAACAAAAAGAACCGCAAGGCTCGCATCTGCGAAATCCGTTGCGGTTCTATGTATCTATGAATGTTATCACAGCACCGCACGGCAACAAGACGTACTCTCTTGCAACCGTGCGATAATTCACAAGGCTACAAGAGCATACGTCTCTGTCTGCGTCTTAAGCTGTTCTGTAAGAAAATATTCATAGCAGTTGTCCTTTCGGAAAATTTTAGGTGTATCATAACACGGAATGAAAAAGAATGCAAGTACTTTTTTTACATACTTTTCCGATACTCTGTCGGGGTCTTTCCTGTCTGCTCCTTAAACTGCCGCATAAAATGGATTTCACTGTGATAGCCGCAGGTGTCCGCTATCTGATACACCGGCAGGGTGGTGGAGGATAGAAGATAACAAGCGTATTCCGTGCGGGCACGAATCAGGTCCGCAATGACCCCAGTGCCGTAGAGCTTACGGTAAATGTGCTGGAAGGAGGAACGGCTAAGGCCCGCTTCCTTTGCCAGTTCGTCCGGAGAATGGTACAGATAAGGCTCGTTGTACATCTGGCTTCGGATACGGTTAAATAAAAGAAAATGAGGGTCCCGATGTTTGACTGCTTCAAATTCCTCGCTCAGGTAGTTAAAAAATAAGCGGAGATACAATGTCAAATTCTCCTGCTTTAAAGGGTGAGGGGAATGGAATTCATAGGACATGGATTCCAAAAGTTTGGAAAGCTGTTCCATGTTTTTGATAAATACAGGGGTATCAAAGGGAATTCCCAGTTCCTTTAAGTGAGCCAAATCCCGTTCGTTAAAAATCAGATGAACCCAGTCATCGGTATAGTCGGTGTCGGTGGCACCGTAATGCTGCGGAGTGCCGTTATTGTACAAAATGAAGTAAGGTTCTGAGGTGGTACGCTCTGCACCGTTAAGGACAAGGCGGGACGGGGTAAATACAAGAAGCAAAAGCCAGTTTCCGGAGCCGAAGGGCCGGTCAATATGGAAGGAAGCATCGTGGGTGTGGTGGTAGCCCATTTTTTCTATGTACATAAGAATTCCTTTCTGTGAATCATAAAATACACATATGCGTTTTGTTAATATGCCCTTTTTAAAGGCGGATGCCGGTAAAAAGAGGTAAACATGGGATGAATACGGCATTTGTTGAAAATACAATCGCTTTTCTTCAGAATAACACAAAAAGAAAGATTGCACAATATGTTAGTTTTTTTGCAATATTGGGTATGTACGGAAAAGGAAAATATGATACAATAAATTTATGAAAATATGCCGTGAAACGGTAAATGATAGACAACGAAAGGAGTTTCTTATGAAGGCAAAGCTTAGTTTAAGTAAGGACAAGATTGTTAGTAAGATTGATGACAGACTGTACGGTTCTTTTATCGAGCATTTGGGACGTGCGGTATACGGCGGTATTTACGAGCCGGGTCATGAAACTGCGGATGACATGGGATTCCGTGGGGATGTGATGGAAGTAATCAAGGGGATGAAGGTTCCGCTTGTTCGTTATCCGGGTGGTAATTTCGTTTCCGGTTATCGTTGGGAAGACGGTACCGGTGACAGAGCAAAGCGTCCGCGTCGTTTGGAGCTCGCTTGGGGTACCATTGAGACCAAC
Source organism: Lachnospiraceae bacterium (assembly GCA_017465475.1). Taxonomy (GTDB): domain Bacteria; phylum Bacillota; class Clostridia; order Lachnospirales; family Lachnospiraceae; genus SIG307. The sequence goes on along the minus strand of JAFTWC010000063.1, from coordinate 19,747 downwards.
GAAGTTGGTATCGACGAGTTCCAGGAGTGGGCAAAGCGTGCCGGCAGTGAGATTATGATGGCGGTTAACCTTGGTACCAGAGGTGCAGAGGAAGCAGGAAATCTCGTAGAGTACTGTAACGCCGTAACCGATACTTATTTTGCGGATATGCGTCGTAAGAACGGTTTCGAGGAGCCGTTTGGCATTCGTACCTGGTGTCTCGGTAACGAGATGGACGGTCCGTGGCAGATTTGTCACTTAGAGGCAAAGGAATACGCAAGAAAGGCTTGTGAAGCAGCAAAGATTATGAAGTGGACCGATCCGTCCATTGAGCTTGTTGCCTGCGGTAGTTCCAGCAGCGGTATGCCGACCTTCGGTGAGTGGGAGGAGACCGTACTTCGCGAGTGTTACGAGCACATTGATTACATTTCCTTACATAGCTATTACGGAAACCGTGAGAATAACACGGAAGAGTATTTGGGAAGCTCCCTTGATATGGACCACTTCATTGAGACTGTGGCAGGAATTTGTGATAAGGTGAAGGCTGAAAAGGGCAGCGATAAGGATATTCATCTTTCCTTTGATGAGTGGAATGTATGGTTCCATTCCAATGAGGCAGACAAGCAGATTCCGCGTTGGAGTATTGCTCCGCCTCAGCTTGAGGATATTTACAACATGGAGGATGCTCTTGTTGTAGGTAGTTTGGTGAACTCTTTGATTAACCATTCCGACCGTGTAAAGATTGGTTGTCTTGCGCAGCTTGTCAATGTGATTGCTCCGGTGATGACCGTAACCGGCGGTAAGATGTGGTTGCAGACCATTTTCTATCCGTATATGTACGCATGCCGTTATGGTCGCGGTACCGCCCTTAAGGCAGCTTGCGAGTGTGAGAAGTATGCGGCAGGTAAGTGGGATGCCATCCCGTACGTAGACTGCTCTGCAGTATATAACGAGGATGCCGGCGAAGTGACGGTATTCGTAGTAAACAGAAACATGAAGGAAAGTGTGACCTTAGACCTTGGTCTGGAAGGATTTACCGTAGAAAGCGTTCTGGAGCACAAGATTGTGAACCATGACGATATGAAGGCGACCAATTCCGTAGACAATCAGGAAGAGGTTGTTGCCCGCGACGGTAATGCAAAAGCAGATTCCGTAGAGCTTGAGCCGCACTCCTACAATATGATTCGTTTGAAGGTAAAGTAAGAGCAGAGACTTAGTAAGAAAGTAAGAAAACGACAGTGATATCTGAGAAGAGATACCACTGTCGTTTTATATTTTCTTTGTACCGCAATGGGATTTTGATATGTATTGCAGAAATGTTTCGGAAAACAATCGTTTACTTTCTTACAAAACCGAGATATCTTGTTCCCTGGAATGTTAAGTCACCGTAATCCCCTTCCACAAGCAATCCGGATTCTTCGCCACTTACATGGAACTCCATGCGGTCTCCGCTTTCTACCTGAAAGGTAACATAATAATTGGTACTGGTGTGACCGCTTGTGTGCATGCCGGTGGTGTGGTTATGGCTTCCGCTATGATGAGTGACGTCGGTACGCTTTGATACTACCGTAGCGTCTACGGTCAAGCGCGGAGAATGATTATTTCTGTTCCACTGGCTGATGCCTTTTGCAAAAACAACGATAAATACTCCGAGAATAACGATAAACATGACGGTGACCAAAATCGGCACTACGGTAAATCCAAAGTCAAATCCACCCCCGAAGGAATGGTCGAAAAAAGAATTGCTCATCATAAGTAAATCCCCCTAAAATATATTTTTGTAAAACAGTGTAATTATACCAAGAAAGATACTAAATTGTAAACATATTTATATAAAAAATATTTGACGGATGTTTCAGAATATTGTAAAATTATATGTAAGACATATATGAAATCAGACAAGTCAGACTAATAGAAGTGTTCTGAAAAGAAAGAGAGGACTGCCTATGAAGAGAGAACCATTGGATTTATCAGTAAAGAGTAATGCGGTCAAGAGCATGAATGAGACAGTCATTACGGGTATATTTGTTATGAACATTGTTTTGGCTGTGGCATATGCCATAGAGCTTGTAAAAGGGGCACGAGAAATCGGAAGCTATTTGATTATCGCAATGCTATGCCTGTTGCCGTGTGTGATTTCGGCGTGTGTGTTTTCTCGTAAAAGGGATGCAGTTGCGGTACGATACATTTTAGCTGCTGGATTTGCTCTTTTGTACGGCTATATCATGTTTACAACCACCACAAATCTGGCATTTTGTTATGTAATTGTGGCCTATGTTATTTTGATGACCTACATGGATACAAAGTTGTTGTCGGGGCTCGGCGGTTTTGCAATTGCGGTTAACATCGGAGTAGTAATTAAGAAGGTTATGCAAGGAACGTTTACAGGAACGGAGGTAACCGAAACAGAGATTGCGTTGGCATGTTTGGTGTTGACCGGGTTGTTTACGGCACTTGCGTTGAAAAAGATTAATAAGATCAATCAAGCCAACATTGACCGTGCGAAAGTAGAACGGACCCAGGCGGAAGGAATTTTACAAACGACCTTGGAAGTGGCAACTGCCATGACGGAGAATATCAAAGCATCCGTAGAAGAGGCGGAAGGATTGAAAGTAGCAATCGGAGATACGGAACGCGCCATGGAGGTGCTGACCGCCGGTGCAAAGGACGGAGTGGCTGCCATTCAAATCCAGAAGCAGAATACGGAGACCATCAGTGCCAACGTAGAACAGGTAGACAGCGTGGTTGGTTCCATTGTGTCCGAAGTACAAAATGCGGAAGAGAATCTGAACAAAGGAAACGAAGTGATGAAAGAACTTCTCCGTCAGGTACAGGTATCGGGAGAATCCGGTGCACTGGTGGCGGAAAAAATGGAAGAGTTAAAGATAAATGCGGATAAGATGCAGAGTATTATGGGATTAATCAGTAATGTGGCAAACCAGACCGGATTGTTGGCACTTAATGCCAGCATTGAGGCAGCAAGAGCCGGTGAGGCAGGAAAAGGATTTTCTGTGGTGGCTTCCGAAATTTCTAATCTTTCTTCCCAAACCAATGCGGCAACGGGAGAGATTAATGCATTAATCGTAAGTATTGTAAGCTCCATCGGTGCGGTTACGGAGGCTATGGAACGCTTGTTAGAGAGTAGCCGTTTACAGAATCAGTACGTGGATGATACTGCGGATAATTTTGAACAGATTCACAACAGTACCCAGAGTATTTTTGAGCAGGTATCGCAGTTAAAGGATACTGTAGATGTGGTTACTACCGCAAATGCACAGGTGTCCGAGGGAATTGTGAATGTTGAGGCGGTTACCCAAAAGGTAATGGAAGAAGCCAATGATACATTGCTTAGCTGTAACACAAACCTGCAAAGCATTGCAAACGTTGCGCAGATTATGGAGTTGCTGAAGCAGAATGCGGATAAGTTGCAGGCAGAGTAAGGAGCGGAATATGAAAACCACGTTACTTGTCATTGATATGCAGAATGATTTCATTGATGGAGCCCTTGGTACGGCGGAAGCACAGGCGATTGTGCCGAAGGTAAAAGAAAAAATAGCAAAGGCCGTTGAGCGCGGGGATGAAATAATTTTTACAAGAGATACCCATGGAGAGGATTACTTAAATACACCGGAAGGCAAAAAGCTTCCCGTTGTCCATTGTGTGAAGGGGACAAAGGGATGGGAGATTGCAGAAGGACTTACGGTGCCGGGAGCTGTTGTGGTAGATAAGCCCAATTTCGGATACCCCGACTGGAAGGAAAGGTTTTCCTTTGAATGTGTTGAGTTAATCGGCCTTTGTACGGATATTTGCGTGGTATCAAATGCATTGATATTAAAAGCGCAGTTTCCGGAGGCTGCTATCTCCGTAGACAGTAGTTGTTGCGCGGGAGTGACCCCGGAAAGCCATGAGGCGGCACTTGTGACCATGAAGATGTGTCAGATTGAAGTGAAGTAGAGGGAACTAAGCAAGTCAAAACTTTGTGGTAGGATGTAATACAACAAACAGTATGAAGAAGGCGGAGGGAGTTATATGGAGTTTTTGCTTGAGTTGATTATTGAGATTATTGCGGGAGGACTGGTAGAAGGTGCTGTGGATGGCTTGGATTCCAAAAAGGTGCCCATGCCGTTACGAATTTTACTGGCAGTCTTTCTGTTTGCCCTATTGATTGGTTTGGGTTTCATTTTTGTTATTGCAATATTGGCCAGCAAGAGTGTGGCACTGGGGATTTTGTTGGGAGCCGCTTTTGTGGGGTTGTTCGGAGGCCTGACGTGGAAGGTGTGTAAGGTGTTTAAAAAGAGAAAAAACGCTGATTGACATTTCAAATTGATTATGATATAACATTCCGAGGATAAAGGCTGCCTTTATCCTCGGAATTTATTTTAGGAGAGAATGCTATGCTTTGGGTCTGGTTGGTGCTCCTTTACGGTGTGATTAAAGGAACACGGGAAATCATAAAGAAAAAATCCATGGAAAAGAATACGGTATTGGAGGTGCTGTTTGTTTACACCCTTCTTTCTTTTCTGATGGTTGTGCCGGGAGTTACGAAGGCAGGCGGAGTGGATGCATCTACCATGGTGTTGATTGCACTGAAGTCCTTTGTAATCTTTGTAGCATGGATTTTCAGTTTTAAGGCAATCAAGAAGATGCCCATCAGCCTGTATGGATTGTTAGATTTGTCCCGGGTGATTTTTTCTACCCTGATGGGGGTGATTTTTTTACGGGAGGGCATGACCTTCTGGCAGACGATAGGACTGGTTTTGGTATGTGCGGGACTTTTGTTGTACCGGTATCAAACAGGGGAAAAGCGGACGAAGAAGAAAGCACTTGCAGGCGGGGAAGTGTTAACCAAAGAACCGGCGGAACGTGTAGAATTTAAGATTGTATGCTTTGCACTTTTATCCTGTTTGTTAAACGGAGTGTCCGGCACCATGGATAAGGTACTGATGCTAAAAATCAGCAGTACCCAGTTGCAGTTTTGGTACATGTTGTTTCTCGTCCTGTATTATCTGCTGTACATTATTGTTACAAAGACAAAGATACGTCTGGTCAGTGCGTTAAAGAACTACTGGATTTGGATTTTAAGTTTGATTTTTGTCATCGGAGACAAGGCATTGTTTATTGCAAATCAGTCACCGGACAGTAAGGTGACGATTATGACGCTTTTGAAACAGGCAGGATGCATTGTAACGATATTGGCAGGAAAATTCATTTTTAAAGAGAAAAACATCGGCTACAAGCTGTTTTGCGCCGGAGTGATTATCGCGGGAATTGTATTATCGGTAGCAATGAAGTAGAAATAAATCAAAGAATATGCGTATAGAAAGTACCTTCTTTCCAAATAATAGGGATATAATAAAATGGAAAGAAGGTACTTTTTATGCAGGAAGATACCAGAAAGTTATTGCAGGAATGTAACTCCGGTTGTAAGATGGCCATTAACAGCATGCAGCAGATTCAGGATTATATTACCTCCGAAGGTTTGGCTACGCTAATCCGGGAAAGTACGGAGCGTCATGAGGAGTTGGAGGCGGAAAGCGCAAGGATGTTAGAAGAAAACGGCGAGTACGAGAAGGACCCGGGCATGATGGCCTCTGCCATGTCCTGGCTGACCACCGAAATGAAGATGATGGTAAAGCGCAGTGATACGGAGATTGCCAAGATTATGATGAACGGTTGCAATATGGGAATTCAGACCATTGCAGAGAAGGCCCATGAGTTTGAAAACGCATCACCGGAGAGTAAGAAACTGGCAGAGAATCTGATCAAAGAAGAAGAGGATTTCATGCGAAAGTTGAAGGAGTATTTGTAAAAAGAAAATGATACGGGTATGCCGGAAGTATCCGACTGCCTTTGGGCGAGTAATGTAATCTGCCGTTGCAGAGAGCATACTCGCTTTTTTTTCGGGGAAAAGTCCGGGAACATAAGTACTAAAATAGGTGATATTATGCTTAAGAAATCTTGACAAAAGTTGACTTGTTTTATATCATCTTACTGTGTGTAAAACACACATTCTTGGAGAGATTCATTACAAATGAACGCCGAAGGTGTAAGGTGACGTAAGAAGGGGCACCGATCTCTCAGGCAAAAGGACAGGAGGATTTTTTATGAAAGGCTTTATGGAGCTTCTTACCGAAATCAACGGTAAGGTCAACGATTTCGTGTGGGTACAGGTGGGACTGATTTTATTAATCGGTGCAGGTCTTCTCACAACGATTGTAACCAAGGTATTCCAAATCAGTCATTTAAAGCACTGGTGGACGAAGACCATTGTAAGCGTATTTAAGAAGGACGCACAGAAGAAGGAAAAGGGTTCTGTATCCCAGTTCCAAGCACTTTGTACAGCACTGGCAGCCACCATCGGTACCGGTAATATTGCCGGTGTGGCAGCAGCCATCGTGATCGGTGGTCCGGGAGCGGTATTTTGGATGTGGATTATGGCATTTTTAGGTATGATGACCAACTTTTCTGAAAATGTACTTGGTATTTATTATCGCCGCAGAAATAAGCAGGGCGAGTGGTCCGGCGGTCCGATGTACTATCTGCAGGACGGTTTGGGAAAAATGAAAGGATGCAAGATTGTGGGTAAGGTGCTTGCAATTATATTTGCAATCTGTGCGATTTTGGCATCCTTCGGTATCGGTAACATGGGTCAGATTAATAAAATCGTTATTAATGTAGAATCCGCATTCTTTAAGAATGTTGAGGCTCCGACGGTAGTGGGCGATGCTTCTTTGATTGCACTGATTATTGGTCTTGTACTTATGGTAGTTGCTGCCCTGATTATCATTGGCGGTTTGCAGCGCATTGCAGCGGTAGCAGAGCGTGTGGTTCCGTTTATGGCGATAGCGTATGTGGTAGGATGTTTGGTAATTCTTTTTGTACATATCGGTGATATCGGTGCGATTATCGGTTCCATCTTTAAGTTTGCTTTCGGTATCAAGGCAGTCGGCGGTGCGGTTGCCGGCGTGGCAATTAAAACTGTAATTGTACAGGGCTGTAAGCGTGGAGCATTCTCTAACGAAGCAGGCCTCGGTTCTTCCGTTATGGTACATTCCAACTCCAATGTAAAGGAACCGGTAAAGCAGGGTATGTGGGGTATCTTCGAAGTGTTCGCAGATACCATGGTCGTATGTACCATGACCGCTGTTGTGGTGCTTTCTTCCGGTGCCATTGATTTGGAAACCGGTCTTGCGGTAGCGGGCACTGACGATGCGACCTTGGTTGCGAAGGCTTTCGGAAATGTATTCGGAATGCCGGGAGAGTGGTTCATTGCAATCGCAATGTTATTGTTTGCATTTACTACCGTACTTGGCTGGTCTCATTACGGCAGTAAGGCGGTAGAGTACTTATTCGGACTGAAGGCAGTGAAGGTATATAAGGTATTTTTCGTACTTTTGGTAGTCAGTGGTGCGCTCATGAGCTCCTCCATTGCATGGGATATTTCCGATACCTTTAACGGTATGATGATGATTCCGAACTTAATCGGTGTGGTAGTTCTTTCTCCGGTACTGATTAAGATTGTACGTAATTATGTGGATCGTAAGATTAAGGGCAAAGACGTAACACCGGTGCTTTCTTATGACGCAGAAGTTCAGAAGGAAATGGAAGAAGCAGTGAATAACGGGGAAGAATAAATAAGAGTGAAAAGGCTGTCGCAAGACGGCCTTTTTTGTGGCGGTGAGGATATCGCGAAATCAAACCTCAGCCATACATCAATCGATTTTGTGCAAAGCGCAACGCGACCTCAAACTTCCTCTAACCGGTTCTAAACGTCTCTCGGGTGAGGCCTCGAGACTTAGAACCGCTAAGAGGTGATTTCGACTGCGCTAAGAGCGCGCCCCTTCGGGAAAGCAAAAATCGATTGATGTATGGCTGAGGTTTTCTTGGGAATATTCCACCGCCACAAATTATTGCGGGTTATGCGCGACAGCCTTTTTGTTTGACAAGGGTAAGTGAGATTGATAAAATGAGAGAAGAAAGAAGAACGGTCGGAGGTAAAGTGGCTATGAAAGTATTCTTATGCGGTGGCGGAGCCGGAGAACAGACCATAGAGGCAAATAGGAGATTAAACGAAGTAATTGACCACACGAAGCCTTGCTTATATATTCCATTGGCTATGGAGGCGGAAATGTATGACAGTTGCTATGAATGGATTACCGGGGAGTTAAAAGAAGTGCAGATTCCTTGCATTGAAATGGTACGGAGTGGTGCGGAGCTTGCTAAGAAGAATTTCTCCGATTACAGTGTCGTATTTATCGGCGGCGGAAATACCTACAAGCTGTTGAAGGACTTAAAGGAATGCGGAGCCTTTGATAAATTGCGTACTTATCTGGAACAGGGCGGTGTAGCCTTCGGAGGAAGTGCAGGAGCCATTATTTTCGGAGAAGATTTGGAATCCTGTGTTTTAGATGACCCGAACGACGTAGGCTTGACGGATACTGCCGGAATGGATGTGTTAAAGGGAATTTCTTTGCTCTGTCATTTTACCAGCAGGGAAAAGGAAGAGGACGAGCGCAGCAAGGAATATTTGCTCGGCATCTCAAAGCATCGGAAGGTGCTGGCTTTGCCGGAAGAGGTTACTCTATTTGTGAATGATGGTGAGGTGGAAGTTATCGGAGAACGGCCGTATTATTCCTTTGAAAATGGACGAATGTATAAGCAAAACGGGTTGAATACGGTTATTTTTGATTTCGATTATACCCTCGGAGATACCACAAACGGAATTGTGCTTAGCGCACAATATGCCCTGGCGCAGATGGGAGAGGAAGAAAGGTCTTACGAGGAGATTAAGAAGACTATCGGACTGTCGCTCTCCGAAACCTATAAAGCATTGACCGGAAATATGGATGAATCGAGAGCTGATCGTTTCTTTACTCTGTTTAAGGAGAAGGCGGACGAGGTGATGGTAGACAGTGCTACGCTGTACCCGGGCGTAAAGGAACTGCTTGTGACCCTCAGAGAGAAGGGGTATCGTATCGGTATTGTAACCACGAAGTTCGGGTATCGCGTTCGGAATATTATGAAGAAGTTTGATGCAGAGGATTTACTGGATGTGGTAATCGGTGTAGGAGATGTGGCTAAAGTGAAGCCGGACCCGGAAGGACTGCTTCTTGCAATAAAGCAACTGGGTGTAAAGAAAGAGGATGTGCTTTATGTGGGAGATAGTCACGTAGATGCCAAAGCAGCGGAAGCGGCAGGGATGAAGTTTGCCGGTGTACTAACGGGAACAACGACACGGGAGGAGTTTTTGAAGTATCCGTGCGAATGTGTGGAAGAGACGGTAACGGCGTTGCTTGAAAAGTTTTTGGGAGAAAAGTAAGAAGACAAGCGGGAACGTTGCTGATGGTGTTGTAAAGAGAAAACGTGACGGGACCGGCATTGCAGGGATGTGACGGGAAATGAGTATAAACAGGAGGCTGAATGAAGACAAAAAAGATACTTTGCTACATCTATAACAACATGGCAGACTTTGAAATTAGTGTGCTGCTGCATTTTCTAAAGAATATCGGCGGATATGAAATTACCGCGATAGCGGACGATTCCGGCGTTGTTACGGCACAATCCGGATTACACTGTATACCGGATAAGAAAATTGATGAAATCGGTGATTTGAGCGGTTATGACGGCTTGATTATACCGGGCGGACCGATCAATAACAATCAAAATGAGATATGCTCGGTGATACAGAGGTTGGTATTCGGGAATAAGCTTGTGGCAGCAATCTGTTTTGCACCGCAGTTTCTTGGGCGGACAGGTGTGCTAAATGAATATACCTATACGACTTCCTGTACGGAAGAAACAATTCGCTCCCTTGGGGTTGAAGACCCGTTTCCGAGAGAGGGCTATCGGGATGAACGAGTTGTGGTTGACCGAAATGTGATTACTGCCCGAGGACATGCCTTTGTGGACTTTGCGGAAGCAGTGTGTGAATATCTTGGTGTATTTGAAAGTGAAGAGATGCGGAAAGCGCATTTTGGGAAAATGAGAGGGTAACAGTGGAAGTAAAAAACTCCGAAAATAGCTGCGAATGGGCCAACAGGGAAAGGTGGTCTCATTCGCAGCTTTCTATTCAGTCAGTGATTATTGGAAACATTCCTTGTATTTTTCATTTTTCTTCAGTTCTTCTTTAAACTCATCCGAAAACTGCGGCATGGTAATGGCCCAGAAGTTTTCCGGATTTTCCTGAAATTGACCTGCTGCCAAGGAGACCTTTGCCACCAGCGGGGCAGAGTAGTTGTAGTCATTTTGGCTTGTTGAAATACGGCAGTATTCCTTGTGATGATCAAAGCCCTTTTCAAAGTAGGAAAGAGCTTTCGTATAATCACCGTGACGGGATTCCTGCATTGCCAGAAGAAGATACAAATAACGTAAGTCCCAATGCATCCGTCCGCATCTGCCGTCCGGGAATACGGTTTCAATCAAATGGATGAGTGTAAGCAGAACCTCTCTTCCGTATTCCGAGGAAGAAATGTCGGAATTGGTAAGTACGGAACGGGACATTATGCCGTATAACTGGGAAAGAAGTATGAGAATGAGTTCTCCGCTGTATTTTGCTTCTTCTTCCCCTGTTGTGGCATAAGGGAGCAACACCTCTTTACAGGAGAAGAGACAAGGCTGTTCGTTTGCGAGGGCTTTTGCTTTTTCGTATTCGCCTCTGTATTTATACATGAATAACATGTTATGGTGAGCTGCTTCCCTGTATTTGGTTTCTGCATTGAGATGAAGCAATCGGTCATATACCTGTAAGGATTCCTGCCAGTAGACATTTTCCTTGTTACGCTCGGTGTCATCGTATTGGTATGGGGAGCCTTCTTTTTTCACAGGGTTCAGACCGTGTTTCTGCCAACCAAGATAGAAAAGGCACTCCGCCTGTTTGATCAGAAGCTCCGGTTCGTTGGGGAATTCCTCTAAGGCTGCCCGTAACATTTCTACAGTATCGGTCAAATCTCCGCTGCCTTCTCCTAAGAAACCGCCCAAGGCACGAAGAGCCGCACCGGCCTTGTCTGCAATGGCCTGAATCTGAGCCTCCCGGTCTCCGTGATAGCCGAACAATTCATCAATGCTGACGTGAAAATAATTGGCAATGGCGGGTACCAGCTCCATGTCAGGATACCCGCCGCCTGCTTCCCAACGGGAAATGGCCTGGCAGGTCACTCCGAGAGCTTTTGCCAAGTCTTCCTGAGTTCTGTTGTCTCTCTTTCGTAAGTCTTTGATATTTTTTCCAATGGTTATTTCCATAAAAAGTGTCCTCCGTTTGTTTTTTCACCGGTGTGACTTTAGTATAGCATAAGATTTGCGGAAAACAATTATCAATTCCTTGTTGAGAAGTAAAGGGGTACTTGATTATTTGTGAAGGAAAATGACCGTTCATGGAGTTAAACGACCGTTTAAGGGGTAACAGACTGTTTATGGAGTGAATCTGCCGTTTGTGGAATTGGCGTTGAAAATAATTTTGGAATATGGTAGACTGGATAAAATACGGAAAAATATACTTAGATAGAATATGTTACGAAAACTTCTTGACTCTCCCCTTAGGGGACCCTTTATACTGTAGGCATTCACTTGTTTCGAAACGGAAGGTCAGATGTGTATGGAAAAAAGAATGACATCGGGAGAAATTGCAAAGAAAACCGGCATTTCCCAGAAAACGGTTCGTTTGTATGACGAAAAAGGATTGTTAAAACCCAGTGGGTATTCCGAAGGAAATTACCGGCTTTATGATAGGTCAGCGCTGGCGGTACTGGAGAAAATTATTGCACTGAAGCAAATCGGGTTTTCGCTGGAGGAGATTCACGATAATCTGGAAGCAGAGAAGGACGTGGACATTACGGAGGTACTGACACGGCAGTTAAAGATATTGGAAACCAAAAAGTATGAAATCGAGAAAGCCATTGCCAGTGTAAACAGTGTGTTGCTTAGGCAAGCGGAACCGGATTGGGATTCGGTGGCGGAGACTGTAAAAACCATGCAGATGGATCAAGGGGCGGATGTCAATCATTATCAGGCCTTGTTGCATACCGCGGGGGAAGATTGGTATGTGACGATTTATAAATCCTTGCATCTGCAGAAGAATGCGAAAGTGCTGGACCTTGGTTGCGGTTACGGCAAGTTATGGCGCAATAGTTGGAGCAGGATTCCGGCAGGTGTTACCGTAGACGGGTACGATTTGCACGGAAGCTGGGCGGATGACTTTGCGGGCTATGTAGAGCAAAATAAGGAAAATTTGGCGGTTGGGACGAAGGTGAATTTGTATTTTGAGGATGTAGAGACGGATGCCACATGGGAGGAGATAGAACGGAAAATCGGACAACGAGAAGGCTATGACCTTGTGATTGCCCATTATCTGTTGGACTTTATGAAAGACGGAGAAGCTTTTTTGAAACGGGTGGCAGGGGTGCTGACGACAAATGGGATGTGTTCTGTAAACGGTGCAGGCGTAAGCAGAGAGCACGCCTTTTGGCAGGAAATCTTCACGAGGTTACGGTTAAGGACGGATTTTCTTATAGAAAGGGAGGCAAAGGCGCGGAAAAAGCGGGAGGAGTTCCAAACGATGCTTTTTCTGTATTTTTCCAAGGTGGAGAACGTTACGCTTGGAAGTGTGATGCGTTACACGGATGCTAATGAGTTGTTTACGTACTTGCTGGAACGATACCCTGAGGAAAAGAAGTATCTAACGGAACAGGAAGCAGAGTTAAAGGCGTATTTTGTTTCGGAAATTCAGGGAAAGGGAGACTTTTTGATACCGAAGAGTACGGATTTTAAACATTGCTATAAGTAAAGCGGAGGGATATCTATGAAAGAAAAAATGAAACGAATTATAGATAAGTTCCATCAATATAACTCGGAACATATGGCAATGCAGGCCTTTGGTTTACGGGATGATGTGGAGTACGATGCGTTGGTGGTGGCACCAAGCTTTTCCCCATACAAACTGAAAATGGAGCGTTTTTGTAAGGTGACGACCTTAAAGGAAGGTGCGTATATAGCGGGTTATCTGGTGGAAAAGGATGATATAAAGATTGCTTGGGTGAAAATCGCATCCTGTGCGGGAAACCTGATTGACCATGTGGCTATATGCGGAGAACTGAAGTTTAAGAAGATGATTTTTATCGGCGCAGTAGGGGCGTTAAAGGAAGCGTTCGGTTTGGGAGATGTTTGTACGCCGTCCTATTCCATATCCGGCGGATATACCAATACATATCTGAAGGAATCCATACGGGATTTCGTGCCCTTTGAACGGGTGGAACCGGAGATGTCCTTTATTGATGAAGTCATCGGAATCGGTCGGGAAAAGGGCTATGACATTAAGAAAGCTTCTGTATTCTGTACGGATTCTATTGCTTTGGAATATTACCACTTGGATGAAATAAGAGAGTTTGATACGGATTTGATTGAAATGGAAACGGCATCTTTTTATCTGATGGCGGATTTACTGGAAGTGCCGAGTGTGGCGCTTTTGGTGGTATCGGACAATTCCGCTACCGGTACGGCTTTGGTTGGTCGCACCGTGGAGGAAGAGGAGCGGTATGATTACGGAAGAAAAACAGTGCTTCCGGACATGATATTGACGTTGGCGGAGAGGAAATAGGAGGAGAAAATGGAACATAAGGGAACAAAAAGACTGGAAACCGACCGTTTGATTTTACGACGCTACACAGAAAGCGATGCAGAGCTGATGTACCGGAACTGGGCGTCGGACCCGGAGGTGTCAAAATTTTTGACTTGGCCGACCCATAGCAGTGTAGAGGTGACGAAGTCCCTAGTGACGGACTGGATTGTCCGTTATGAGAATCCGAATTATTATAACTGGGTCATTGAGTTAAAGGAGACGGGAGATGTTGTGGGAAATATCTCCGGTGTGGAAGTGATTGAGAAAATTGAGGCGATAGAAATCGGTTACTGTATGGGAAAAGCCTGGTGGGGCAGAGGGATTATGCCGGAAGCCCTGTGTGCGGTTATGGATTATTTGTTTGACGAGGTAGGGATGAACCGTGTGTTTGCCCGCCATGATGTGAATAATCCGAAGTCCGGGAGAGTCATGCAAAAGGCAGGTATGAAATACGAGGGAACCATGCGTGGTGCCGGACGGAACAATCAGGGAATTAAAGATGTAGCTGTGTACGGACTGTTGAAATCGGATCGGGAGTAACGGAAAGCGTGTAGCAGGATTCGAGGGAGATACAATAGGAGATTTTGTGCAAAACGGAGGTGGGATGCGATGGCATTACATAAACATGAAATACCGATTTTGGAGTATGATGACAGTGAAATTTCGGTGATTATGCCGACTCATCAGGAGCTTGGGATTAGACTTCCGGAGAAATTAATTTATGCGTTTTTGGGCGAGGCGACGGATAATTATGCCAAGAAGAATAATTTAGTAGAGGTTGCGCATTTTGTATCGGAAACAAAGCTTTACCCGGTGTATATAACAGAATATAAAGGAGAGCAAATTGCAATATGTCAGGCTCCGGTGGGGGCTGCGGCAGCGGCGCAGATACTGGACTGGTTAATCGGATACGGGGCGAAAAAAGTTTTGGCGACAGGCTGTTGCGGAGCATTGGTGGATTTGCCGGAAAATATGTTTCTGGTTCCGACGAAAGCTTTGCGTGATGAAGGAGCTTCTTATCACTATTTGCCACCGTCAAGATATGTGGAAATAGATCCCAAGGTGTTGACATCTATCGAAGAAGCCATGAAAAAGCTTGGGTTGCCTTATACGGAGTGCGTTACCTGGACTACGGACGGTTTTTACAGAGAAACAGCGGCTTTGGTAGAGTATCGAAGAGAAGAGGGCTGTGCTGTGGTAGAAATGGAGTGTTCTGCACTGGCGGCATGTGCACAGTTTCGCGGTGCACAGTTCGGACAGATTTTGTATACAGCGGATACGCTGGTAAATACAGAAAACTATGACGAGAGAAGTTGGGGCGAGGAATCCATTGAGAAGGCGTTATATATTTGTCTGGATGTGATTGGGGAACTGTAGAATCGTAGCGTAGGGAATAAAAGTCTCATAAAGAAGGAAAACTAGGAATAAACTGGGTAGTAGTCGCAATCGACCGTACTTGCGTGGGAGCTTGTGAACGAACTTCTATATTCTTGATTCGGAAAAGGAGACTTTTGCTATGGGAAATGTGAAGTATTGTACGGACTTTTTTGCCTGCGGGTTTATTAGCGGAAAGCGGTTCGTGGCAGTTTTACAGGAACTGTTGGATAAATATTCCGCAGAAGGATGGAAACTGCATTCCTACCGGGTGGTAGGAGCAGGGGAAATCTGTTCCGTAGTGTTCTATAAGGAGGAAGCGTAGGTTACGATTGTTTATAGGTAAGCAGAGAGAAAAAGCAGGAGATACCCTTTTGGTGGGATCTCCTGTTTTTTATGTTGTCCAATGTGTGATTGTATGAAGAGCTATTCTGCATATCGTCTCAATTCGGTCATCATCTTTTGAAAATCTTCCGTATCCCGCACAAAGTCGAATCGTTTCGCTTCCAATGTTTTCAGACTTATGTTGCAGCAATTTCCGGTATAGTTTTTTGAGGTGTCTGCATGTTTGTGTTGCACACGGTTTATCATCGGAGCGGTGTAGTTCATGTCCCCTAGGGTTGCTTCCGTAACGGAATAGTAGCAGTTTTCCTTTAATGCTTCCAGTGTGTGTGCGGCGTCGCCAAGCTCCGCATACAAAAGAGCAATGCAACGATAATGCTGAGAAATATAGTTTGCATAAAAGCCCACATTTCCGTCCGAAAACAGGCATTTCAAAATATCAATGGAAAATTGATGGGCATCGATGGTTTCCTTGCGGGAAAAGTTTCCTTTTGTAGTCATTTGTGTGGCTGTCATGGCGGCAGAATGAATCAGGGACATAAGATATTCCTGACATTGTTTTACTCCTTCTTCCCCTTCAAGAACATGGGAGCGAAGGTCTTCCCTTGTCACATAAAAGCTTCCGCCCATATCCGCATAGTGCAAAGCTTTTTCTTTATCAAGACCTTTGCAGGTGTAGCATAAAACTTGAATGACGTCTTCCCGTTGCTTTGTGTCGGTGGACTTTTGTAAAATTGCTTCGCCGAGGGTAATGATGCGCTCAGCCTTTTCAGGCGGGCACGGATATTCGCCATCCCGGTTGATGGCATACATCAGCTGCAACATCACACGACAGTCGTTTGGGAACTCTGCATATGCCTTTTCCCAGAGGGCAAGGTTTTTGGCATTCTCGCCGGTATGTTTGTAGACTTTACTTTCTGCGATATACCCTTCAATGGTTTCGTCGATTCTTGCCCGGTCCACACAAAGCAACTCATCCACGGTCACATCAAAATACAATGCAAGCTTTGGAAGTAGTGTAATATCCGGGAAGCCCTCCCCCCGTTCCCATTTGCCCACCGATTGCGGAGTAATGCCCAGATGAGTAGCAAGAGTCTCCTGCGTAATATTTTTTTGTTGACGTAATGTACGTAATTTATCTTTTATCATAATCTCCATAAGAAAAACCACCTTTCTTTTTGATCGGTAAGCGCTTATCCTGGCTTTATTATAAAGGGAAAAAGGGAATGATTCAAGAACCGCGAAGTATAGCTAAGGGTGGATTTTGCAACGGACGGTTGTTTTTATTCGCCAGACAGTGTCCGGCAAATTGGGAAAGGAATAGAATGAAGGGGATTGTAAATATGAAGTGCGAGGTTCAGAAAATAGGTTCTGAAAATTTTTGGTGTTCATTTAGGCGAAAGAACTTGATTTTTAATTTGCTTTATGATACACTTATGAAAATTTCATAATACAAACCGTTGATTAAGAGGAGTAATTATAATAGCGAATTCAAAGAGAGTTGCCGATGGTGAGAAGGCGATAATTCAAATTATAATGAATGGACTTATGAGGGCAACCCGAAAGCTTTTACCGCGAGTAGGCGTTGACGGATAATCCTGACCGTAACACAGGAACCGTATGTTGGTACGGAGCTCATTAGGTGGCACACAGAATTTTAGACTTCTGTCCTTTTGGGGCAGAAGTCTTTTCATTTTTTGCGTGCAGGCTAAGTGAGCATAGAAGAGAGTTTGAAAACTTATTTTCAAAACTCTCTGAGTATGCGAACGCGCCCACGACCGAGCGGCTATGCCACGAGGTGCGGGGGAGGTGCGAAGCACCGCCTGCATGTGAGAGATTATGTTTTCCATCGTATTACATGCTTCCCTTAAAAGCCGGTTTTGTTTTATGTAAATCATAAAATAAATACACAGCAGAAGGAGGCTTATTTATGAGCAAAATTATTTTAACAGGTGACAGACCCACCGGGAGATTACATTTGGGACATTATGTGGGTTCGTTAAAGCGACGGGTGGAGTTGCAGAATTCCGGGGAATTTGAAAAGGTGCTGATTATGATTGCGGATGCACAGGCGTTGACCGATAACTTTGATAATCCGGAAAAAATTCGGAGAAACATTGTTGAAGTGGCATTGGACTATTTGGCGGTAGGACTTAATCCGGCGGTATCCACCTTGTTTATTCAGTCGCAGATTCCGGAGCTTACGGAATTTACATTTTATTATATGAATCTGGTAAGTGTAGCCAGGTTGCATCGGAATCCTACCGTAAAAGCGGAAGTACAACTGAGAAACTTTGAGGAAAGCATACCCACCGGATTTTTATGTTACCCAATCAGTCAGGCGGCGGATATCACCGCATTTAAAGCTACGACGGTGCCGGTGGGAGAGGACCAGTTGCCGATGATTGAACAGACCCGTGAGATTGTGCGGAAGTTCAATTCGATTTATAGTGAAGTATTGGTGGAGCCGGAAGCATTATTGCCGGAGAACAGTATTTGTATGCGACTTCCGGGAACCGACGGGAAAGCGAAAATGAGTAAGTCCTTGGGGAATTGCATTAATTTGGAAGATGAACCGGAAGACATCCGTCAAAAGATCATGAGTATGTATACCGATCCGTTGCATATTCAGGTATCCGATCCGGGACATGTAGAGGGAAATGCGGTCTTTACCTATCTGGATGCGTTTTGTCGTACAGAACACTTTAAAGAATACTTACCGGAATACCATAACCTGGAGGAGCTGAAAGAACATTATACAAGAGGCGGTTTGGGTGACGTCAAAATCAAAAAATTTCTGAACTCCATTATACAGGCAGAATTGGAACCGATACGGGTAAGGCGGAAAGAGTATGAAAAAGACATTGCCGCAGTATATGAGATATTGAAAAAAGGAAGTGAAACGGCACGGGAGCTGGTAGCAGAAACCTTGGATGAAGTAAAGCGTGCCATGAAGATAAACTATTTTGATACAATGAGTGATTTTGGATTATAAAGCTGAAAGAAGCAAAGACGTTGGGTCAAATGTTCTATTTCAGGCTAGTCTGAGAAAGAAAAACAAGTGAATAAGGACAAAATAGGATAGCGTGATACTGATAAATAAGGACTTTTTCTCAGAAAAGTTTCTTAGGGGGATTTTGACCCACAAAAACAGAAAAGTGTATCTCAAAAATAGGAGAAAAAGTGCAACTGAGAAAAAACGCTTTTCTGTGAATGAGAATAAGAACTTTTGCTTGGATAAACCGAGAGAGTTTGGGTCAAGAAGCGCCCAAAAACATGTTTTGAGAAAAACAAGCTGTATTTCACTACGACTCATGACCGAGAAGTGAAAATCCGACAAGAAAGAGTAGATAACGGGATTTAATCGGCCATCGCTTCGGAGAGTAAACCCGGAGTTCTCGCATAAGAGTCCTATAAAAACTTATTAATACTCTCCGTGCAGGCCTGGCGCTCCGCGCAATACCCACACACCTCGCGACTTGTGTCGCTCGGTCGTGGGCGCGCTCGTATGACTGCGCAACTGCCTGAGAACAAGTTCTCGCAGTTTGCTCGCATACTCACTTTGCCTGCACGCAAAAAAGGCCACCCCACTGTTTTAGTGCGATGGCCTTTGAAAGTCTTATTTTACTTATCCTTGATTTCGCTGTGCAACTGCTGCAAGGACTTAATCTCACGGTTGCCGTGCTTACGTACGGACTGAATACCCTTTGCGGTAGCTCTTGCTGCTGCTGCGGTGGTCATGTACGGAATCTTGCCCTTGATGGCTGCCTTACGCAGGTAGCTGTCGTCGTTTACGCTGTCCTTGCCTGCCGGGGAGTTGATGATTAAATCAATATCACCGTTGGTAATCATGTCAAGGATGTTCGGACGACCCTCGGAAAGCTTCTTCACAAGCTCTGCTTCGATGCCAGCATCGGTAATTACCTTGTGGGTATTGCCGGTAGCAAGAATCTTAAAGCCATTGTTGGAGAACATCTGTGCAACTTCGATGATGTCTTCCTTATCCTTGCGGTTCACGGAGATAAGTACCGTGCCGCTAAGCGGGAGCTTGGACTGGGTAGCTTCCTGCGCCTTGTAGAAGGCTTCACCGTAGGAAGGAGCAAGTCCTAATACTTCACCGGTGGAACGCATTTCCGGTCCGAGAATCGGGTCAACCTCCGGGAACATGTTGAACGGGAAGACAGCTTCCTTTACACCGTAGTACGGAATATCCTGTTCCTTAAGGTCAGCTACCGGAGACGGACGACCGGTCAACTCAGAAGTAATAATATCGGTTGCAATCGGTACCATGCGGATGTTACAAACCTTGGAAACAAGCGGAACGGTACGGGATGCACGCGGATTTGCCTCAAGCACGTAAACCTTGCCGTTCTCGATTGCGTACTGCATGTTCATAAGACCCTTAACGTGCATTTCCTCTGCAATCTTCTTGGTATATTCTTT
>JAFTWC010000026.1 GCA_017465475.1 Lachnospiraceae bacterium | reverse complement strand
TTTCAGCTTTTCCCCGTTTAGTTGGGGTAGCTTTTGATTTCTTCCCCAACTAATCTCAGCTTTTCCCCGTTTAGTTGGGGTGGTTTTTGATTTCTCACCCAACTAATTTCAATTTTTTCTCGTTTAGTTGGGGTGATTTTGGATTTCTTACCCAACTAATTTCACTTTTTTCCCATTTAGTTGGGTTGGCTTTTGATTTCTTACCCAACTAATCTCAGCTTTTCCTCGTTTAGTTGGGGTGATTTTGGATTTCTTACCCAACTAATTTCACTTTTTTCCGTATTTAGTGGGGAAATGTTGAATTTCCGCGCCTTCGGCCGATCTCTCCGAATTCCCTATAGTATATACGACATATCGCTTATCCGCTTCACAAATCGTTTTCCTTCATCATTCACAAACATATAAGATACGCCGCCTGCCAAACCGAACAGTTCGCAGGTATTGATTGCTTCCACATCCATTCCTATAAACATAGCATTAAATACGCTCAGCAAATCCCCATGGGACACAAGGATAATATTCTCCTCTTCGTTTGCCATAATTTCATCAAAGAACGGCTTTAAACGGTTCCACTCATCCCGTCTGCTCTCCGCATCCGAAAACAACCGGTCGTCCACCGTTTTCTCTTGACACTCCAAATTTTCTCGAAGCCACTGCACCGACTTCCCGCAACACCTTCCGAGATTCCGTTCTCTCAATTCCGTCTTTAATATCGGTTCAATTCCCAGATGCTTTCCCACATGCTCCGCCGTCTGCTTCGCCCGAAGCAAATCCGAAGAATACATAACAAACTCTCTTCCGGCAAGTTCTGTCTTAAACTTCTGTCCAATCTTTTCTGCCTGCGCTACACCAAGCTCCGAAAGTTCCCAATCCGTCCAGGAACCAACCATACCGTTGGTGTGGTGTACCGACTGTGTGTGTTGGATTGTGATAATTGTTTTCATACGCCACCTCCAAAATTGATAAAAAATCTATAAAGTTCATTATAGCATAATCTCTGATTCAGTCCTACTGTTTTTTACTAAAATTCGCCAATTCTTTTGTTTTGCCGAATTTCATTGAAACCATCCTGTCACCCTTAACCGCTTTCGCTCCCATAAAAAAACAAAGTACCGGCACTCGAATACATACCTCACAACACAGAAAAGTCGCTACATACGCAAGTATTACAGGAACAACAAAAAGAAAAAGCGTTTTCTGTTTAAGAACATCACAGAAAACATACTGAAATAATACGACCCACACAAAATGCAAACTATAAAACAAAAACGATCTCTGCGACATATACCGGTACACCTTCCCACCAAAGTTCAGGAACTTCTTACCTATTCCAAGCATTGCAAGTACCATACACCATTCCGCCACAAACTTTGTGATTGTATTTACCACTGCATACTCCGCCCCGAACCAAAGGAAAAGATACACATTTAAGATTGCTGCCACTAATCCGACTCCGAGAAAACTCCACTTATATCGCTCTGTTTTCTCAAGATAAGCTTCCTCTGATAACAGAAAATAGCCAATCAAAAACAAATACAAATACTCCGCCAAACTTTTTCCGCCGATTGACAGCAATTCGTTAAAAAGCGGCAACAATACACCCGATAAAATAACAAAAACGTACGGAACTTTCTTCTCCTTCGCCTTTACTTTCAGCTTATTCTGCACCGTATAAACACCGATAAATATTACAGAAATGACAAAAAGATACAAAACAAACCAGAACTGTCCTACCGAAAATCCCCCATCCGCACCGATAAGATCCGTATATCTTGTAAAGAAAACACGATAATGTTTAAAAAAACTCCCGGTATATCCGTAATTAAACTTATCTCCCAAATAGGTCAGAACCGGCATCAATACAATCGTACCGAATACAAAGGGAATCAAAAGCTTTTTTACCCGTTCAAAAAAATACTGTTTTATCGTCCGTTTATGCAACGCATATTTTGTACTGATTCCCGCCAGAACAAAAAGCAACGGCATAATGAAAGGACTAAAAAATACAATGATGCTGCTAATCAGTCGATTTTCTTCAAAGAATATGTAATTGGGCTCTCCCCATGTATTCCAAGCTTGCGCTGCATGATAGGGAATCAGTAGTAAAATCGTCAGCCACCGCAAATTGTCCATGTAATATTTTCTCATATTTGAAACTTCTCCGTAATCTACAAGCACCCATGCAAACTTCCGTCTGCAAGGGTGCCTGAATCTCTTCTGAATCCTATATAACTTTTATTGTACTTCCTTAGAAAGAAGCTCAATTGCCTTCTCGATACGACGGATACTCTCGTCCTTACCTAAGATAGACATAATCTCGTAAGCACCGCCCGGGGTCATCTGCTTACCGGAAACAGCAGTACGAACCGGCCATAATCCCTGTCCGTTCTTGATTTCCTTCTCCTGCACATAGCCCATAAGAAGAGCTTCGATTGCCGGAACACTGTAGTCGTTAAGCTCCTGTAAGCGCGGAAGCAAATCCTTTAATACAGCCAAGGAAGACTCCTTGGTGGTCTTCATCTTCTTGTGTACGTACATCTCGGTGTCGTACTCCGGAAGCTCCTCAAAGAAATCGATATGACCTGCGATATCAAGCAAAGTCTCGATTCTGGTCTTTACAAGGTCAGCGATTGCCTTCTTATCATACGGCTTCGTTACCACCTCATTAATATACGGCATTGCAAGCTCATAGTACTTTTCAGAATCCATACGCTTTAAGTACTCACCGTTCATCCAACGAAGCTTCTGCATATCAAACACTGCCGGAGACTTGCTGATGTGGGTGTAATCGAACTGCTCGATTAACTCCTCCATGGTCATAATCTCTTCGTTGTTGGTCGGACTCCAACCGAGAAGTGCGGTGAAGTTTACGATAGCTTCGGTGACAAAGCCCTGCTCCAATAAATCTTCGAAAGAAGAATGACCGCTTCTCTTGGAAAGCTTCTGATGCTCCTCGTTGGTGATAAGCGGAACGTGAACGTAGGTCGGCTCTTCCCAACCGAATGCCTGATACAATCTGGTATATTTCGGTGTGGAAGAAAGATACTCGTTACCGCGAACAACGTGGGTAATGCCCATCAAATGGTCGTCAATTACGTTTGCAAAGTTATAAGTCGGGAAGCCGTCGGACTTAATGAGAATCATGTCGTCAAGCTCCGCATTCTCTACGGTAATGGTGCCGTAATTGGCATCGGTAAAGGATGTGGTGCCCTCCGTCGGGGTATTCTGACGGATAACAAACGGCATTCCTGCGGCTAAATTCTTCTCGATTTCTTCTTTCGACAGGTGTAGACAATGCTTGTCGTACTTCGTAATCTCCTTGTCCTCGGAACCTTCTACGGAAGCCTTTAAAGACTCCAAACGCTCCTTGGTACAGAAGCAGTAATACGCTTCGCCCTTTTCCACAAGCTGCTTTGCGTACTCCATGTACAAACCGCTCTGTACACGCTCACTCTGTACATACGGACCGCAGCCCTTATCCTTATCCGGACCTTCATCGTGAAGAAGACCGGTCTTCTCCATAGTACGATAAATAATATCTACGGCACCCTCCACCAAACGGCCCTGGTCCGTATCCTCAATTCTTAAAATAAAGTCACCGCCCGCATGTTTTGCCACCAGGTACTCGTACAATGCGGTTCTTAAATTACCTACATGCATTCTTCCTGTCGGGCTCGGTGCAAATCTGGTTCTGATTTTCATAGCATTACTCCTCCGGCATATCCCAGTTGTGGTAAACTTCCTGAACGTCGTCATCCTCGTCCAAAAGATCGAGAATCTTGTTCATGCTCTTAATGTCACCTTCATCGGTTAAGGTGCCCCAGGTCTGCGGAATCATGGTAACTTCTGCAGAAACCATCACAATACCTGCCTGCTCCAATGCTTCACGAACTTCGCTGAATGCATCCGGATCGGTAAGGATTTCAAAGCTGTCTTCTTCTTCGTTAAAATCGTCTGCGCCAGCGTCAAGAGCCGTCATCATAAGCTCGTCCGCATCACCGGAATAATCTTCCTTTGCCACGATAATCTGACCCTTCTGGTCAAACATAAAGGATACGCAACCGGTGGTTCCCATGTTACCGTTACCCTTGGTAAATGCGTTACGCACATTTGCTGCGGTACGGTTTTTGTTATCCGTAAGGGCATCTACAATGATTGCGATACCGCTCGGGCCGTAGCCTTCGTAAGTAACCTTTTCGTAATTTACACCATCTCCGTCGCCGGCAGCTTTCTTAATGCTGCGGTCGATAGTGTCGTTCGGCATGTTATTTGCCTTTGCCTTTGCGATAACGTCCTTTAACTTACTGTTGTTATTCGGATCCGGACCGCCTTCTTTTACCGCTACTGCGATTTCACGACCGATACGGGTGAAAATCTTACCCTTTGCTGCATCGTTCTTTTCTTTCTTGTGCTTAATGTTTGCAAATTTGGAATGACCTGACATAAAACTTATCTCCTTTATAATCTTTTATCGCCGGTTAAGCGATGTAATTTCTCCATCACCGCATCCGTTTCCTTTTCGGTACGGATTGCGCACATAATGGTGTCATCTCCTGCGATGCACCCTACAATGCCGTCCACCTGAAGCGCGTCTAACGCTGCGGCAGCAGCCATTGCCATACCGGAAACCGTCTTCACCACCAAAATGTTCTGGGCCTTTGCCATGGATACAAAGGAATCCCGCAAAATTCTGGCGTATTTTTCATTCAGTTCCGAATTATGTGAACGAAGTACAATGTACTTCTGACGGTCTAAATCAATGGCAACCTTCGTAAGCTTTAATTCTCTGATGTCGCGGGAAATGGTTGCCTGTGTTACCGCAAAGCCCGCATTCTTTAAAAGTTCTCCCAGTTCTTCCTGGGTCTCGATTTCATTTTTCTCTACCAGTTCGATGATTTTATTCTGTCTTGCTGTCTTCATAGTACCTTCTCCCATAAGTCTATTGATTTCCCAGTTTCCTATGTAACGCATCGAAAAAACTATGATTATTTAACTGTATAAAATAGGCTTTCTTATCGGATTTTCGAATCACAATCTCGTCCTCTGCCGCAAGATCCTTGGCCCGCTGTCCGTCTAAGGTAAGAATCGCTTCTTCGTCCTGGGTCTTCTTTTCCTCCCGAACAATCAGATGAAGCTCATCTTCACCGGAAAGCACAATACTTCTGGCAGTTAAGGAGTGCGGACAAATCGGCGTAATAACAAACAACTCCGTAGTCGGTGCCACCACCGGACCGCCTGCGGACAAACTGTAACCGGTGGACCCTGTCGGAGTGGCCACAATCACACCGTCTCCCTTAGAATTGCATACCGGCTTACCATTTACAAAAATACTCACACGAATAATTCTCGAAAAACCGTTTCTTGTAATCACTACATCGTTTAATGCGGTACCGAATACCTGACCGTCCACAGAGGCCTCAAGCATCATACGCTCTTCCACACAGTATTCCCCTGCCACCAGTGATTCCAGTGCGTCTTTCGCCTTCCCGGAATCCGCATGGGTCAAAAAGCCCAAATTTCCCATATTGATACCGAATACCGGAATTTTCTTTTCTGCAAGTTTCCGTGCCACATGAATCAGAGTTCCGTCTCCGCCCAATACTACGGCACATTCCATATCATCTTGCAAAACCGTTTCGTAGGATGTCTGTTCTGAGAAATCGTCCAAAAGAACAACACAGTCTATTCCTCTGTCACGAAAGAAAACACGTACCTGTTCTGCCCGTTCCGACGCGGTTTCTTTCACGGCGTTGGCAATGACACATACCTTTTTCATCTACAGACCCCCTCCTGTCCGACATAGAATTAAAGTAGTTATAGTCTAAAACAAAACCCGGGGAAAGTCAAGCAAAATGTCCCTTTCTCCCTGCTGACCCGCTTCGTCAGCCTCTTTATTCCAAGCTTGCATGTGCCTCTTTCGTAATCTTGTCGGAAAGACGAACCAGGGCATCCGCTTCTTCCGACAGCGGCAAAACGGAAAATGCCGCATCAATTTCCTCTGTTGCCTCGTCTGATTCACCCTCGTCATCCGAAAGTAACCCTTCCATACCTCTTTCTTCCTTTCCCTTTTCCATATATAACAAATATTCGATATTTCCTTCCGGTCCCCGAATCGGTGAAAAAGAAAGACCTAACATATGAAATCCCAATGAATCTGCGAACCGGATGACCTGTTCAATTACTTCCAAATGGGTTTCCCGCTCCCGTACTACTCCTTTTTTTCCGACCTTTTCCCGACCTGCTTCAAACTGTGGCTTAATCAAACACACAATCCGTGCTCCCACTTTCATCAAGTCGTACACCGGCGCCAAAACCTTGGTCAAAGAAATAAATGCCACATCGATGGACACAAAATCCACCTGCTCGCCGATATCTTCCGGTGTCACATAACGGATATTGGTCTGTTCCATGGAAACTACCCGTTCATCGTTACGAAGCTTCCAGGCCAGCTGATTGGTGCCCACATCCACCGCAAACACTTTTACTGCTCCGTTTTGTAACATGCAATCCGTAAAACCACCCGTAGAGGACCCTACATCCATACATACTGCGCCGTTTAAGGCTACACCGAACTCAGCGATTGCTTTTTCCAGCTTAAAACCGCCGCGACTTACATACTTCATTGCCATACCGCGAAGTTCGATTTCCGCGCCTTCCGCCACATTGGTTCCGGCTTTATCTTCTCTGACACCGTCCACAAACACGTTTCCGGCCATAATATATGCCTTGGCTTTTTCTCTGGACTCCGCCAGGTTCCGTTTTACCAAAAGCACATCCAAACGTTCTTTTTTCTTGTCCGCCATATCGCGTCCTCCGTTAATTGCCGCGGTAAAAGGCTCTGACCTCTTCTGCCACCTTTTCCGCCGATAATCCGTATTTCTCTTTTAAAACCTCTATATCCCCGTGTTCGATATATTGATTCGGAAGGGCAATGTTTTTTAACTGTACTTTCATGCCTTTTTTTGCATAATAGGCTGCCACCTTTTCTCCGAATCCGCCGTCGCGAATGTTTTCTTCCAAGGTCACCACTACTCTGTGACATTCTGCCACATCATCTAACATATCTGTGTCCATCGGAGATACAAAACGCATATTAACAACCGATGCACGGTAGGCCCCTTCCCGAAGTAATTCTCTTACTCTAAGAGCCGTCTCCACCATACTGCCCACTGCCAAAAGTGCAATTTCGGTTTCCTTATACAGCACTTCTGCCTTGCCGTATACAATCGGTGTCTGTTTCGGTTCTTCTATTTCCCATGCAGTCCCTCTCGGATATCGGAGTGCTACCGGCTTTTTAAGCTTCACTGCAAAGGATAGCATTTCCTTTAACTCCGTAGCATCCTTCGGTGCCATCACCGTAAGCCCCGGAATATGGGACAAATAAGAAATATCTAAAATCCCCTGATGGGTTTCCCCGTCATTTCCTACGATTCCTGCCCGGTCAACGGCAAATACTACCGGAAGACCGCTTACACATACATCATGAACAATCTGGTCGTAGGCACGTTGTAAGAAGGTAGAATATACCGCTACCACCGGTGATAACCCGCCTGCAGCCATACCTGCTGCAAAGGTTACCGCATGTTCTTCCGCAATTCCCACATCAAAAAAACGATTCGGGAACTTCTTTGCAAACGCATCCAAGCCTGTTCCCTGAGGCATAGCTGCCGTAATCGCCGTTAATTTATTATCTTCTTCCGCTAATTCGCAAATTGCCTCCGAAAATACCTGGGTGTAACTTTTTCCGGTCTTTTTGATTAAGCCTTTTCCTGTTTTTATGTCAAAAGGATCCACTCCGTGAAAGGCACTCGGATTTTCTTTGGCGTATTCATAGCCCTTTCCTTTTTCCGTAATTACATGCACCAATACCGGCTTTCCGGCTGAAAATGCAGTCTTGAAGGCCCGTACCATAAGTTCGATGTTGTGACCGTCAATGGGACCCACATAGGTTATTCCCATATCCTCAAAAAACATGCTCGGTACAAAAAAGTGCTTAATGGAATCCTTGGAACGCTTCAATCCGTATACAAGTCTGGTACCCGCCTTGGTCTTTCGTAAGGTTTGCTCCAAATCATCCTTAAATTCCATATATTTTACGTTGGTACGTACCTTGCCGAGATAAGCCGCCATACCGCCCACATTTTCCGATATGGACATCTGATTGTCATTCAATACAATCAGCATATTGGAACGACTTCCGCCGATGTTATTTAATGCTTCATAGGCCATACCGCCGGACAGCGCCCCGTCTCCGATAACCGCCGCCACCTTATAATGCTCTCCTGCCAAATCCCGTGCCGCCGCATACCCTGCCGCCGCCGAAATGGAAGTAGAACTGTGTCCCGTGTCAAAGGCATCGCAATCGCTTTCTTTTCGTTTCGGAAACCCGCTTAACCCTTCATACGTCCGGAGTGTGGCAAACTCTTCTTTCCGTCCGGTCAAAATCTTATGGGTGTATGCCTGATGTCCCACATCAAAAATAAGCTTGTCCTCCGGAAAATCCATGGCCAAATGCAGTGCCATGGTTAATTCCACCGCCCCCAGATTGGATGCCAAATGTCCGCCTGTTTTACTGATACTGCGAACTAAAAAACCGCGAATTTCTTTTGCAAGCTTTCCGTATTCCTTTTTATTCACTTTTTTAATATCGTTGGGTTTATGAATCCGTTCCAGTACACTTTTCATTCAAACATCCTCCGGTACATCTTGTTTCTTTCCTGCGTACTTAGTATTCCCTTGTTACCAAAGATAACAACAATTCCTCTAAAAACTCATTCCGACAGGAAAGAGTCGCTAAAAGCTCTACCGCACGGTCCGAAAACTCTTTTACGGTTGCCTCAGCCTGCTCAATTCCGATTAAGGATACGTAGGTATTTTTGTCGTTCTTCTCATCACTGTGAAGAGGTTTTCCAAGCTTTGCTTCGTCTCCGATGACGTCCAGAATATCATCCTTAATCTGAAATGCCAGACCAACAAGGTTTCCAACCTGTTCCAACACCGTAAGCTCTTCTTCCTTTGCTCCCGCAAGGGCCGCGCCTGCCATTAATGCACTGCATAAAAGTGCCGATGTCTTCCGCTCGTTAATATAATCCAAAAGTTCTTTTGTAATTTCTTTTCCGTTCCGGGCCAAATCCACGGTCTGACCTGCAATCATGCCGCGCACTCCTGCTTTTTTTGCAAGAATAGCCATGGCTTTGGCAGCATTTGCTCCTTGCTTGCATACCGCATCGCTCATTACTTCAAAGGCATAATTTAAAAGTCCGTCTCCTGCCAGTACCCCCATTGCTTCTCCGTACTTGGCATGGGTGGTCAACTGACCTCTCCGATACATATCATTGTCCATGGCAGGTAAATCGTCATGCACCAGGGAATAGGTATGTATCATCTCAAGAGCTGCCGCAAAAGGTTCTGCGGTTCTTCCCTCTCCGCCGAACATCTTATAACTTTCCAAAAGTAACATAGGGCGAATTCGCTTTCCTCCCACGGCCACACTGTAATTCATGGCTTCGCAAAGGATGGACTCTTTTCCGGACTCTTCCGGCATATACTCTGTAAGAAATGCGTTGATTTCCTCTACTTTCTGCTTCTTTTGCTGTTCAAAGTTCATTATGCTTCCTCCAAAATCTGCAGTTCTTTTTCTACCGTATCCACCGCTTCATTACATTCCTTTAACAATTCCATCCCTTGACGATACTTTGCAAAGGCTTCCTCCAAAGGCAACTCCTGTGCTTCCAACTCCATGGTCACGGATTCCAGTTCCCGAAACATCTCTTCCAAAGAACGTTTCTTTTCCTGCTTCTTCCCTGTCGCTTTTTTTACGGCCGTTTTAGTTTCCTGTACACTGTCCATGCCTTTGCCTCCTTTGACTCTTTATTTCTATCGTATCATTATAGCTTCGTATTACTGTTGGTGGTTTACTTGCTGCACTTCTGCGGTAAAATCACCGTCTGCCAGAGATATATGCACCGTATCCTTCGGTTTTACCTGAGCTATGGTAACCAGGGGACGATTTGCCTTCCCTGTCACAAAAGCATATCCTCCGGAAAGTCGTGCCGCAGGAGATACCGCATGCAACCGTCCTGCCAGCAACTCCAACCGATGCTTATTCCGAACCATATGTCCCTTCATGGCTGTCTCCAGGCGTTCTCCTGCATATATAAGTTGTACCTTTTTCGTTTTTAACGCTCCTGCCGGACCCACCCGCAGAAGTTTTTCTCCCAGTGCCTCTGCTTTCGTCCGGGCCGCTTCTATCTTGCGGCACATAGCAAAGGTTAAATCCGTATGAAATGCCGCCAGACTCTCTGCCAGTACCCGATACTCAAACACGGCCAGCTCTGCCGCCGCACTCGGGGTCGGTGCTCGCAAATCCGCCGCAAAATCCGTCAAAGCCACATCCGTTTCATGGCCCACCGCACTGATAACCGGAGTGTGACACTCTGCCACCGCCCGGACCACAACCTCGGTATTAAATGCCATTAAATCTTCCGCACTGCCGCCGCCACGGCCGATAATCATCACATCTATATTTTCGTTATCTAACTTTCTTATGGCTCTTGCAATGCTGTCGGGAGCCGCTTCTCCCTGCACCTGGGCAGGCTGCAGCACAAGCTGTACATAGGGATTTCTCCGTCCGGCAATCTGAACGATATCACGAAGGGCCGCTCCGGTCTGTGCCGTTACAATCCCCACCCGCCACGCATAGGCCGGAATCGGCTTTTTCCGTTCCGCATCAAACAGTCCTTCTGCCGCAAGCCGCTTTTTTAATTCTTCTATTTGTTCAAACAACTGACCGACGCCGTCTTTTTCAATCACTTCTGCATACAGCTGGTACTTTCCGTCCCTCTCGTACACCTGCATACTACCGTATACAATGACACTTTGTCCCTCTTGTAACCGGAAGGTCATGTTTCTGCAGGCACCGGCAAACATAACACAGGCAAGCTGCCCCATTTTGTCCTTAACGGTAAAATACAGATGTCCCGAAGAATGATACTTGCAGTTGGATACCTCGCCTTTCACGGCGAGATACCGCAACCTGTCATCCCTTTGAAACATCTGTTTAATATACGCATTTACCTGACTGACCGAAAAAATCGGTTGGTTCATCGTTTCCACCTCGTATTCTTACGCTTCCACAAGCTTTGCCAATACTCCGTTAATAAAGCCGGAAGATGCATCTGCCCCATACTTTTTTGCCAATTCAACTGCTTCATTGATGGCCACCTTTTCCGGAGTTTCTTCATCATAGCGCATCTCATATAATGCCATCCGAAGAAGGGTTAACTCTACTTTACCGATACGCCCCAGCTTCCATCCGCTGGCTGCTTCGGAAAGTACTGCATCAATCTCCTCACGATGACTGCAAATATCGTAAAAACGCTGTTTTACAACTTCCGCATCCGTTCCTTCCGGTAACTTCAAAAAATGGTAGCGGGAACTTTCTCCTTCTTCATCCTCGGACAATTCTACTCCGTCAAAATACAAAGAAAGCTGCTCCTCCATTTCCTCTGCTTCATGAAAATCCTTACGGAACAAAAGCAAAAAGGTATGTTCTCTTAATTCACGCCTTGTCATAAAAATCTCCCTTATCTTGTGGTATTGGTATCAACGCCGACAATGTGTACATTTACTACGTTTACAGTAAGACCTACCATGTTTTCAATGGCGCTCTTTACCTTTTCCTGAACCTCTTTACAAGTTTTCGGAATACTGTAGCCGTAACACATCTGTACAGATAAATCCACGGTTACTCCGTCTTCGGTCAGATTAACACGAATCCCTTTGGTCAGATTCTTCATGCCAAGCTTACCTACCAACTCATTGGTAATGTTTCCCTGCATTGCAGAAACGCCTTCCACTTCCGTAGCTGCTACACCTGCGATGGTGGCAATTACATCATCTGCTATCATAATCTCCCCGATGTTGGAAACTTCCTTCGAGGACCAATTTGCATTCTTTACGTCGTTTGCCATATGACTGCCTCCGTTCCTTGCGATATACCGGCAAATCCAAACTGCCGGAGCGCAATTTATCTCAATTATATATAGTATACCATTTATTTTTGAAATTGAAAAGTCTTTTTCTAAGGATTTCCGAAACAAGTCATTTGAAGCCGATAAATTACTCTTCCTGTATTGCTGCGGTAATTACAATATTGTTCGCTTCCGCACCGGTCTTTCGCATAACAATATCTTCAATTTGGGCAATCTGACGATCCGTTACACTGGTGGCATTGATGACGACATCCACTTCTTCTCCTACAATATTCACCACTGCATCCATAAAGCCCTTAGCTTCCAATAAAAGTTCCGCTGCCTGTTCCTTTTCGGAAATCTCTGTCATAGAAAGAAGTACATCGATGGCTTCCTGCTTCTGTTCCTCGGATAAACTGTCATCTCCCAGCATATCCATTAAAACTTCTTTGTTCTTTGCTCTTGTCTGCTCTCTGTTTAACTTTGCATTTACCGCATAATCACCACGAATGGTGGTACTCACTAAAACCGCTTCTCCCGGATCTTCTGCCGGTTCTCCCGCTGTTGCCACATCGGTAGTCAGAGTTCCGTCCGCAGATACGGTCTGCGCGGAATTGTTTTCCTCTGCGGCAAGCATCTGTCCAGCCATATCCTCATCGGAAATGTCTCCGTAATACTCCGTCAAATCACCTGCCGTAATCTCATAATGATTTCCCACCGTAGAATTCACCTGTGCCGCATCGTTGTTTCCCGGTGCTTCGTTTAACTGTTCTCCCGACATCTGCAAATATCCCGCCACCGCAAGCATCAGCGCCAATGCCGTAATAATCACCTGGTTTTTCTTAAAAATACTTTTCATACTAACCTCCGCCTTAATTCTGAATTATTTTCACTTTATGTGCCGGGACTCCGAATAATGCCTGTACTGCTTCGGATATTGCAAGAATATCCCCGCTTTCGGCCCCGGATACCACCGCTGCCACCCCGCAAATCTCCGGTGTCAGTTCTTTTGTCAGATACGGTTTTTCCCCGGCAAGCACTGCCGTTTTCTCTTCCGTTTGTTTTAAGGAACTGCGGGTTCCTCCGTTTCCGTCCGACTCCTGCAGATTTTCCGTATCCGAAACCGTATTTTGTAAAACTACTTTCTCCGTCGTGGATTTCACGGTAATAACTACGTTTGCTTCGGTAATCTCTCCGATTCCAAGAATCATCTTTTCCAACTTCTTTTCCATCCGCTCTACATAGTCCTCATCGGGTACTTCGGTCTGTAGTGCCGTTGCTTTGGTTTCTACTGTTTCTTCTTTCTCTTTATGAAACAAATCGGGCACGGATAGAAGCAACAGAAAAGCTCCCGCGACAAGAATAATGGCCCATTCCTTCATTCCCGGCTCTTTTTTTTGCTTCTTATCCATTGCTTTCCTCCTTGATATTAACATATATATTACCTTCCTTCAGTTGATAGAAGTCTTTTAGTTTGTCCTTTATGCGAATTTCCTCCGCACTTAACGTATCTTTCGCCGGTTCTTTTCCAAACACAACCGGTTGGATTTCTACAATTCCCGATGTTTGTTTTCCTTCCCTTTTTGCTGATACCGTCAATCCTCTGATAGTCCCGAAGTCCTTTTCTTCCGCAGAGACGGAAAAGTCGGCAGAAACCACCGTAAGCCCCTCGGCCTGTAACAGTTCCGACAATCCGGCTGCCAGTTCTTTTTTATATTCTTCCAACACCGCAAACTCATAGGCATTTTGTTCCTCCTCCGGATATTCCGTCTCACTTTGGGCAAGAAACAACGAAATTTTTTGTTCTGCCGCAAACAATAACTGTTCCTCCTCTCCGAACAACAACAGAATGGGCTTTATAATTAGAATTACCAGAATCATTCCGCAGACCGGTCTTACAAAACGTTCATAAGAACTTCCTTTTAGCAGCTGCATAATAAGATTCAAAAACAATAAAAAAAATAATACGGTTTTTACATAAGAAATCACTGCCTCCATTTAAATTCCGCCCCCTTTTCCACCGGTTAATACCAATAAAAACAACAGCGAAAGCAAAAATAAAAGCATCGTATACAAAACCAGTTTAAGTAACAGCTTGTGTGCCTTTGCCGCATATCCGAGACAATCCGTAATTCGTTTATCCGATACAGGCTGTAATACCGCTGCTCCGAACCGAAGAGACAGGTTCGCGATTCCTATGCGCACCAACGGTACCACACAAAGTAAAAAAATAAATACGGCTCCGGCAGCTCCGATGGCATTTTTTAAAAGAACTCCTGCCGCCAGCACCGTCTGGGTAGTTCCGTCAAGCAAATCTCCCACCACCGGAATGGCTCCTGCGGTTTTTATAAAGGCCGAACGTTTTACCGCATCCGCCGCCGGGGCAATCATTCCCTGGATGGTTCCGATTCCCAACACCGCTGCCACAGATAGTTTTAACAACCCCTCTGCCACCGAATAAAATAATCCTGATAACTTCGATAAAAAGTCCTCTTCCAAAATCCGATTCAGTACCGAAAGCATGAAATAAATTCCAATCATAGGGAGAATCAGTTTTTGCATTACAATTCCCACCACTGCAATTCCAAGCATTGCCACATAATAAAAGACAGAAGCACTAAACCCGCCCGATGCAACAGTAATTCCCGTACAATACACGGGAATCAATACCTTCATAAAATCCAACAGCACCGCTAAGGCATCTTCCACAATTCCCTCTGACAAATCAAAAATCCGAAAAACACCTGCAGCAATTAACAGATAGGCAACAAAAAAACCGGTTTGTGCTGCTTGTCCCTGTTTTCCCGTTTTGGAAAGGATGTAAAACACCGCCGCCACAATGGCAATGTAAACCAGCTCTCTTACTCCCGTCACTCCGTAAAATAAACCGTGCACTCCCGATTCCGCCAGTAACGAAAACAGTTCCCGAAACCGAACCTCTCCGTCCATCAGACCACAGATCAGTTCAGAAAAACTTGGAACGGCGGAGTTTCGAAACAGCGTTCCCACCGTTTCATCCAACTCCGTATAATCTACAGAGAACATTTCCGCATCCATCCAATCACCTTCCTTTACCAGGTCATGCTACCGATTGTTTCAAACAAAGACGTTACCACCGGCATACTAATTGCCAATATTGTTAATTTTCCTACCAGTTCAATCTGTCCGCTGACGGCAGTTTGTCCGGCGTCCTTACACAAAGCAGAACCAAACTCCGCCAAATAAGACACCCCCAGAATTTTCAGTAATATCTTTAGATATCCCTCCGGTAAGTCTACATATCGGAATAAGTGTTTTAAATCTTCCATGACCTTTGTTAAAACGCCGCCCGCGTACAAAAGAATCAATACACAGGCTGCCAGACTGACTCCCAAGGCGAATTCCGGTTTCCCTACTTTTAATAACATCACGGCAAACACTGCCACCAAACCGATTAATACAACTTTACTCATAGTATCCCTTGGCTCCTACAACTCAAACAAACTCATAATGGTAGAAAACAACTCTGCAATGTAGGGTACAATCCACAAAAGTACCAATAATAATCCCGCAAGACTGACCAAAAAAGCCTGTTCTTCCCTACCGGAATGTTTTAACACTTGATTTATGACCGAAACTAATATCCCTACCGCCGCTATTTTAAAAATCAGTTGTATTGTCATACAAACCACCGCCATTTCCCACTTAATATAAAATTACCGCCAGAAAAATCCCGCCTAATATCCCAAGACTACGATAGATATAGGACCGCTCTTTTCGTCTCTGTTTTTCCTCAGTCAAAATAAGCTTTACCTTTTCACTGTAAAACTCCAACACCTGTATCTGTTTTTCCCGATCGGCTCCTCCAAGAAGCAGAAAAGTTTCCAAAAAAGCATCCTGCTCCTCTTTTATAATCACGCTTTCCGTAAAACATTCTTTCATGCATTCTCGTAACACTGTCTCATAACGGTCCCCGCCCTGCTTCAGCCGCGTCCCAAACAAAAACAACAATCTTTCATATGTCCCCCGGACTCTTAGTTCCCCATGCCCTACCGTACTCAATATTGCCTCCGGCAATGTTTTTATTCCATGGCCGATTTCACTTTTTAACCGTAACAGACCAAAATACAAATATTCCGTTTCTTTGATTCGTTCATTCATCTTCCGTACCGGACAGGCTCCGAATCCTGCCCCGGCCACAACCACCAGTCCGGCTCCCAGTAATTTTATGTATTCCATTCGGTAAGCACCCGCCCTTCTCCGTCATAGATTGTTTTTACACTAAATTCTCCGGCTCTTTTCTCCAGTTGCACATATCGATCAAATGCACGTTCCTCGAAAAGCAAACGTAACATCGGATTTCTTTTTAATTCTTCCAATGACCCTCCGTGGGCACTGGCCACCACCTTGCATCCGCTGACTGCCGCAGTCCGAATGGCTGTTACATCTTCCGGCAGACCGATTTCATCTGCCGCCAACACGTTTGGTGTCATGGAACGCAACAACATCCGCATGGCCTCTGCTTTACAGCAGCCGTCCATCACATCGGTCCGCAGTCCCATATCATGTTGGGGTATTCCACGGTAACAAGCCGCCAGTTCCGACCGCTCATCTGCCACCCCCACCCGGCATCCCGCCTCAGAAATAAGACGGATTAAATCCCTGAGATAGGTTGTTTTTCCGCACCCTGCCGGAGCAAACAATAAGGTATGATAATAGATTCCTTCCCCATACAAACGGGAAAACAATTCCTTACTGCACCCTTTACACTCATGGGCAATCCGAATATTCAAAAACGTAATATAATTTAACCGCAATACGCTTCCGCCTTCCGTCACCGTTCCTCCGGCCACTCCCACCCGATGTCCGCCCTCCACGGTAAAATACCCCTGTCGTAATTCATCTTCATAGGCATAAACAGAATATCCGGTCAGTAACTCTAACGTTACCCTTACATCCTCTTCCGTAACAAGATATGCCTCCTGCTCCCGTCTGACGAAAGTTCCTTTTTCCGAAAGAAGGCCTTCTCCATCTTTTGTTTCTACCATCAATCCCCTTCCGGTTCGCATCCGTATTTCCCGCAATCCGCTTATTTCTACTCCTGTAGAACTAAGAATATTCCGTATTGACTCCGCTAACATAGAAATAATCTTCATCCTATCTTTTCCCTCTTTCCTTTCGTAAAGGACACTCTTGATACAGCTGTAACACATATCCCTTATGTTTTTTGCCATATCTCAATATATGAGACAGGCTGTAAAATATGACAAACCTTCTTGCAAACTATTTTCCCCTATGGTATACTGTGTACCATGATACCGCAATAAAGTGACAAAGGAGATAATACCTATGGCTGCACGCTACGGACTTTTGGGAGAACATTTATCCCATAGCTATTCCAAACAAATTCATGAAGCATTGGCTGATTATACCTATGACTTAATCGAGCTTTCCAAAGAAGAATTAAAAGAATTTATGACAGCAAAAGAGTTTTCTGCCGTCAATGTAACGATTCCATATAAAAGAGATGTCATCCCGTATTTGGACGAGCTGGATGCCCGTGCCAAAAGCATTGGTGCCGTGAATACCGTCGTGAATCGCGACGGCAAACTTTACGGCTACAATACAGATTACTACGGTTTCTTATATACTTTACAGTTCCATGCAATCAAAGTAACCGGAGAGAAAGTCATTGTCCTTGGGAACGGTGGCGCGGCCCAGGCTGTTCTTGCAGTACTTCGGGATCTTTCCGCAAAAGAAATCGTAATTGTAGATATCGTACCGGGAGAAGGGGTTTGTACCTACGAGGAAGTCAATCGTCTCCATACCGATGCCACAGTTTTAATTAACACCAGCCCAATCGGCATGTACCCGAAAGTAGATGCCGCACCAATCGACCTGACAGCCTTTACCAAGCTTACCGCCGTTGTGGATGTCATTTACAACCCGGAAGTTACAAAGCTTTTGGCCCAGGCCGGCTCCCGCGGTCTTGTTGCTGTGAACGGTCTCCAAATGTTGGTATCCCAAGCCTTTTATGCGGTACAACACTTTTTGGATACGAAACTTTCCGAAACAAAGATTGAAGAAGTAACGCAGATGATTCGGGAAACACTCTACTAAATAATAAGCAAAAAATAACGACGGTAGTTCTTCGGTACACGCAAAGAACTACCGTCGTCTCTTTTTATTCCGTCAGCCGAATGTCTATCCTATTCGCCGAACTTTCTATTGTATACTCATAACTATTCATCATGGAAAAATTATATAAACTTTCCATGTCGTACTCTCGTTCCAGAAGTTCTCCCTGAAAAATCCGGTTTCCTTCTTCAAACACAACCAAATTCACCTTGTTTAAATACAAATCCGTATAGGAAAGGTAGGTCCGATTTCCCTTTACTGCCGCATCGCCAAAGATACAACTGTCTGCTTCTTCAAACCAGGCAGGAAATGCATCGTCTCCCTTCCAAAGTATTTTTTCTTCTACCGTTCCCGTGTCCAAAGAGTATTCATACATAAGTAATCTGTTTTCTTTTGTTCCGATAATCCTAAGTACATTGTTCTCTTCCTCGGCTGTCAGCCAAAGCTGCGAGAAATTTTCCGCCCGCTCTTCCATAAGAAAAACACATTCGGCGGTTCCGTCCTGACAAAAACGGTAGATTCCCCGATTCACCGTCATATGGACTTCCGATAAATCGAAATCCTTATCCGGCCCTATTCCCACATAGCCGTACATACTCCCGTTTAGTTCACATAATACATTATTACGGTATGTAACATTCTCCCATTCCATCCCATTCGCCAATAAAAACCTCTCTGTCCCTTCATAAAAAAAACGGTCCTCATCGGCAAAAGTGATATAGTTCGGGAATACAAAACTATATTCTCTATAATTGTCGTTATCGTTCTCCAAATACCATTTTAGATCATAAGAAAATTCCTTTCCGCTCACCGAATGCATTCCGGCCTTATATTTCTGCGGATAATTCTCCGACACACCCACATAACACCTTCTGTTCCAAGGCTCAATCCCATCCTTATAACGGTACGCTGTCATTACTTTGCCGTCGGATACCCTTGCAACTCTTGTCGTATTGCAGGCCCACTTTGTACCGGTCAACGCCAGCTTCCCTATTCCGGAAACATTTCTGACATATTCATACTTACCGACGCTGACTTCCACGTCCTCTACCGCATCCAATGTTCCGGTCAGCACCTTGATTTTTCCGACCCTCGTACTTCTTGCTTCAGAAACCTTCCAACCAATGATGCTAAGAAGCGTCAGCACAATCAATGTTATAAAGGCAACACATGCTGCTCTTATCCGCTTTTTAAACATTTCCTTCCTCCATTCTGCGGATAAACTCCGCAGCTTTCCCCTCGTTGTACTTTAACTTCTTTTTCAGCCACTCCACCACATCGGTATTACGTTCTTCCATTTCATCCATGCTGACATCCTCCACAATGTCAAACCGGTCCACCAAAAGAACCCTGCCGATGACAGGCTCAATTTCGTCTACCAAATGGGTCGTTATCACCAAACATTCCGTTTCTTCCAAAATGCCCAGCAATAACTTATAAAAATCCTTCCGGTGAAACAAATCGTTATTGGCAAAGGGTTCATCCAAAAAAATGTAATCTGCTCCCTGGCACAGCGCAAACAGCGTCTCCACCTGATTTTTTTCACCTACGGAAAGTTCCTTCAGTTTCCATCTCATGGGAATATCAAAATACTCCGCTAAAAGATTGAAACGATCACTCCGAAAATTCGGAAAGTTCATTTCATAAAACTCTTTTTGTTCTTCCACCGTAAACTCTCCGAAAAAGGTATGCTCGCAACTTCCCAGTGCCAACCGATGAAGATTCTTGTAAGAAATTTTCTTTCCGTCCAACAATACCTTATGATTGGAGCTTTCCTTCATATTCAAAATCTCTTTTAAAAGCGTGGTTTTTCCGGAACCATTCTTCCCAAGAAGTGCCACAATCTCTCCCGGCCGCAAGGTTACCTTCTCCAAATAAGTATCCTTCTGTACCGGAAAACTCCGGTTAAAACTTGTAATCTCTAACATAATCCGTCCCCCTGTTTCTTTTTTACTACCATTTCCAATAGACATGCCTGATATTAAACAAAAATACAATACCCACACTTACAGACAACACAATAATCTCTACCCTTCTTGCCACAGCAAAGGCTTCCGAAAACAACAGTAACACCGTAAGGAGCCCCGCAATGGCCACTACAAATCCAAGGACATCTTTCTTTATTCTTCGAACCGTAAAAGAAAGTAACAACAGCGCCATTGCCGTCAGAGCCAGATATAATGCCGTCTCAAGAAACGGTTCCTTTGGTATGATTTCTAAAAACTCTTTTTTTCCCGAAACAAGATATTCCTCTCTTGTTCTCTTAAGATACAATTCCCAGCGACGCTGCCAGCAGATCAGATAATACATCAGATAGACCACCCCCGGAAGCAGTACCGTTACCATTTTACAAAACAGGTATTTGCCACGATACTTTGGAATCCTCCGAAGCGTTACATCCCATTGTTCAAAAAAACTTTCTCTATGTACCGTCACCACCGCAAGAAATGCCGTAAAAAACACTGTACAGATAACTCCCGGCATATACGCTGTCCCTCGTATCAAATCCGGGTGATACAGTTGTATTCCCAACTCCCACTTTGCATTGCTCATCTCAATCGTAGCATCAAAAAGCTCATCTTCAAACATCTCCGCTTCTATCATCCACATATAGTGATTCAGTAACATGAATATAAGAAAAAACAACAGTACAACTATTTTTCTATTCCATCCGTTCCACAGCTTCCGCTCTGTCATCCCTTTGTCTCCTCCAATATGCAATAACAACCTTCCCTACGTAAGTAATCCAACAAATCGCCATAACCGTAAAATCCCAAACCGGCAGGTCCACTTCTATAAAACAGTAGAAAATAAATGAAACTCCCGCAAGTACACGCCATGCAATCTTTCCCCATACCGCAAAATCATACTCCGCCTCTATGGGAAGGGATAATACGGATACCATTGCCACACAGTTTAATAGTCCCGGAATTGCCCGTGCCGATGCCACCGGATAAACCCGGAACAAAAAAGGAAGCTGGTAAAATGCAGGATACAATTCCGCCCCACCGTAGGCCGACGCCGGCGCAAGCAAATTCTCTAAAAGGAGCAAGAAACACAGCATAAGGAAAAATACCATAAACCCGCTTATCGTTACCAAAAACGAATAACAAAGCCGCAGTAAATCTGTTGTTTCCATTGGAAGCAACAGCCGTTTCACTGCCAGTCCGTTTTTTCTTTGTTTCTCGAATCCCACCTTTAAAATAGTTTGTGATCCCATAACCAATGCAAAAAAGGCGACATCTAACGGCAATGCCTTTAGTTGCTCAAACAGAAGAACTTCTCCCTCGATTTCTGCAACCTTTGTAAAATTAACTAAAAACAATCCGGTCAATACCACAAACACAATTCCGTACAACCACAGAAGCGGTGCAAAGGTATACTTTACCTGCACCCCTAAGAATGCCTTCCGGCGATTCTTTTCCAATCTTTTTGTCTGTTCCTCTTCTATGCTCATTCTCATAACCACCTTTCTCCCTCCTACCAATTGGTTTTAATTAACTCCACAGCTTCCACTTCCGTAAGTCCCATCTTTTTGACCTCTTCAATATACTTCTCCGCTTCCACCACCAAAAGTTCCCTCCGGTACTTATCTACCAAGCTCTCATCAAACTGTAAGAGACTCTTAGATCCGGCAAAAGAAACCAGAAGTCCTTCCTCTTCCATCAACCGATATGCTTTTTGAATGGTATTCGGATTGACTTCAAGCATGGCAGAGAGTACACGTCTGGAAGGCAATTCGTCTCCGTCCCGCACCTGCCGGTTTACCATCTTGATTTTAATAAAGCGTACAATCTGCATATAAATGGGACTTTCTTCATTCAGTTTCAATTCTGAAAAATCCACCACCATGGGACTCACCTGCCTTTCCTTATGTTTTCTTACCGCTTTCTGATTTTCCAACCGTATCACTCGTGTAATACAGTTTCTAACCGTATTATAGCAGTAATACAGTTGGATGTCAAGTAAAAAGAGCAAATCATACGCGACAGTTTTCCTGTCTTATGCATGATTTGCTCTTATTTCTCTCTTTCCTCTACCGATAACATCTTATGCTTTCAACTTCTTATCATAGTCGCTTTCCGCTGATTCCAAAAGACTTATAAACTCTTCTTTACTGATCTGAAGTTCCTCTATGGCCTTTTCTATCGACAAATGACCTTTTTTAACGAGCCTTACCACCATAGAGCGTTCGCCTTCTGCGCGACCCTCTACACGACCTTCGGCAAGCCCTTCATCGCGTCCTTCCTCTCTTATTGAGTCAACAAACATCTTCTCATTAAATTCCGTTAAACACACGCTTACCACCTCCGCTCTGTGCGCAACCAAGAACTCCTTGAGGACGTTACTGTTTATACAATACTGCACCGCAGCATCTACCGCATCCTCAAACCTCATTCCCTTCGCTTCATTTCCCCGGATACAGTTAATCAAAACCATGTAATCCGCCAACGGTCTGCATTTTTTCAACAACTCTTCGTTTTTCCCTGTATTAAGGTTTACAAACGTTGCCGTCCATTCAAACATTCCTTTCGGGGACTCCTTCACAAATGCATCTGACAGCTTAAGCTCCGACATTGCGGGAGCATCATCTTTTCCGTTGTATAATACATAATACTGGGGTGTCGGTATCTTTATCAACTTACTTCCGTAAATATTCAGCCCTCGACGCTCAATATACGAATCATACAGATTTCCAAAATACATCAGCCCACGCAACGGCATGTTTGGATTTAAAGAACTCTGTTGTTCAAATAATGACATATGACTATCCACAATAAAGGATACGTCATTCTTCATATTAATGTAAATTACATCATGAATCGTCGTAACCTCTACCTCTTCGTCCTCCGAGTAGTTTGTTCCGTTCAGTGCATTGTATAAAGATATAATTTTTTGTTTCTCTTTTTCATCACCAAAAATCAAGCAAAACAACCGATCCTTATACTTTGGATTTGCTTTAAATCTTTTTTCTGACATCAACTTTTCCTCCTTTTTGTTGAGTATCACTGTTTCATTTATTCAACAAGGAAAAGCATCATCAAAATCCACTTTTTTCTCCGTTTCGATTATAACACGAACCGGAACATCTTGTCTAGAGATGTTCCGGTCAAAATGTATATAAACACTATTTCAAATATAAATACATTCCGAGACTTGAAGTTTCCGGATTTTCCGGCAGCTCCAGATATCCGCTTTCCACCAAATCATGAAGCGCCATCATACGCATATCAAACATCGCACTATGAACATAATAATCCAACTGTTCATGGAGTATCTTATGGTTGCAACGCCTAAGCAGCGACTCAACCCGTGTATACGCGTCCGTTCCGTTTTCCAGCAATGCCTTGCAGTTCTTATGCTTCTTTAACATCTTGGTAAGCTTTTC
This sequence comes from Lachnospiraceae bacterium, assembly GCA_017465475.1. GTDB lineage: Bacteria > Bacillota > Clostridia > Lachnospirales > Lachnospiraceae > SIG307. The sequence goes on along the minus strand of JAFTWC010000026.1, from coordinate 2,473 downwards.
CATGGAATTTTCCGTCATCACTACCACATCGGGAATCACATTCCCTTCCCGGTCTGCATGGGCATATTTCCCATCGATTTTCTCCCAAAGCTTCTGCTCCGTCTCGGTAAACGACGATACCTTCCGCTTCTTTCTCATAATCTCCGCAAAAAACGGAACACACTCCATCTCCGGCTCACCACACTGCGTCCAAAGAGAATAATCGCCGAACTGATAGGTCCAAAAGCAACAGTTGCCGTTTCCTCTTCCGTTGTGACCCGCAGCAGTTTTTTCCGGTAGTTCCACATCCTCATAGCCTACAAAGCCCCATTCTTCTCCGTTGGAACGTTTCGGCGGTGCTTCGTTCTTACTGAGTACCGCAATCAGCGTATCCACCGTATTCATGAGTAGCCACCAACGTATGGTATTGTCATCCAGATGTGTTCCCCCGGTGCAAAGACCGCGGACCTTCTCCAACGAATCCTCCATAAACTCCCGCAGCATGCGGCTTCGTTCCTTTGCTCCGCTCCGGAAAATATTATAGGTTTCTAAACGACTTGCCTTATCCCAAATAAAGAAATTGGTGATGTATTTATCCCCGCACTTTTCCAATAAAGTTCCTTCATACAACAACCTCACATCTTCCTCCATATAAGGAAGCGCAATTCCCAGTTCTACAGACAACTCCTCCAGTGTTGACGGATTGTTGCTTGCCTGCAACAAAATATTCTTAGAGATACTTCGAGATACCAACGGCCACGGTCTCTCATAATTGATGTTTCCGCTGGCCGAAAAAGTAATATTCTCCGGGTTATAACTTCTTTTTCCAAATTCTCTTGCCATATCCATACCATCCTTTAAAAGTATTCTCGCACGATGAAGCCTCTGCTGCACCGCACTGATAGAGAGTGCGAGCTTGTCTGCAATCTCACGAACGCTTTTGTCTTCGATGTAATAAGCCACCAAAAGGTCACGGTACTCACTCTTAATGAATGCCAGCTCCCGCCGAAGCAGGGACATTTGTTCTCTGTGCAACATTTCATCAAGGACGGATTCCTTTTCATCCGTAAGCTCATAGTCTCCGATGTCGGAACCGGTTACCGACTCATTTCTCCTATGCTTTTTCTCTGCCCATACCGCATACCGATTTCGTGCAATCTGCCAGACCCATGCCGAAAAACTGGTAGGAATCGTCCCTTTGTTTAAGGCCTCCAGAACATTTATCGCAACGTCTTGCGTCAGTTCCTCCGCTTCCTCGTTACTGCCGGTCTTCTTTAAACAAAAATAAAACAGCTTCTGCATATATTCTTCCGCAAACGCCTTAACCAGACTGTCACGCATCGCATTCGAATTTTGCATCCTATCGCCTCCTTTCATACATATAGTGTGGTGAAATCGGAAATGCTGACAAGAAATTTTTATTCCAGTGGAATCGGTTACATTTTTTCCGGTACAGTAGTCTTCTGATACATTTCTCTTTGCAGATAAACGCACCTCTTTCGCAACAAAATATGTTTTAAAAGTAGTGCGTTTTTATCAGCGTATTAGAATACGATATTCCATTTTGATTTCGGATGTCCTTATGCGCACCCAGAAGGCGATTTTCGCCCCAAAGGGGTCTCTAAATTAATCTCATGGGTCAGCTCACCTTCGGCGAGAGCCATTTCGATTAATTTAAAGACCGTGGGTAAAGTTTTAGGTGGTGGGCGTCCTTAAGTGGAGACATAATTAAAGCAATTATTTACACTTCTAAAATCTGTTTTACATATTTTGCCTTATTTAGAATTTCTTCTTTAGAGTAAAACATGTTTGGAATTTTTAACTCCTCTTCGTCATCAGAAAATCTACCTGCCATTTCACACAAGTCTCCGAACTCTGCATTCTCTATTTCAGACAACTGCTCATAGTCAACCTCTAAACCATATACTCTTGTAAATTCTGTACAAAATGTCTTAACTTGATATGAGCCATTTAAAACTCCATTAATCAGATAATATAACTGCTCTTTTTCTGTCATACTTCTTCGTCACTCCTTCTTACTTATTTAGGTATTGCTGGCAAGTTTCCCATTGCTTTTCTTGCATACTCAAAATGATACACCGTATTAGAAACTTTATCGTATAACACTTCCAAATTATACATTTTCCCATTTTTATACATAGTGGTATAATACATCGTCGCATTTGAACCTCTTGGGTCTGGCATAGCTTCTCCATATCTAATTGCATCTTGCAATGTTTGTATCGGAACTTGTCTTCCACTTTCCCCCATATGTTCTAACGCTTTGTTTGAAAAATTTAAACCATCATCTAAATTAGATATTCTACCACTCTTACCAGCTTTTTTCGTCGCATCAGTAACATTATCAACATTCCTATTAATTTTCTTCGCCACATCACCGACATCGTCAACAACATTATCCGCATAATTTAATGGACCATCAGGCACAAGCAAACATGCTGAATCAAAAACAATAGATCCGACCGCTCCCGGA
>JAFTWC010000048.1 GCA_017465475.1 Lachnospiraceae bacterium | reverse complement strand
TGGGCGAAAGCCGGAGGAGTTGATGACGATGTTTTCAGAGATGTTACGGGAAATGGACCGCAATACCATTCGGTATATGGTGGATGATATGAAGGAAAAGATTGAAAAAGGGAAGGTCGAATTGTCGGTAATAGAAGGGAAGCTGACGGAAACAGAAGGGAAGCTGACGGAAACAGAAGGGAAGTTAGCGGAAGCAGAGAAAGTGATTGGAAGAAAAGACGAGGAGCTTCTTGAAAAAGACGCAGAAATTGCTCGTCTACAGGCACTTTTAAAAGAAAAATAAAGTTTATGAAAAGGAAGGCGGGGCTATATGTCTTCCTTTTTTAGTTAGTTTTTTAAAGAGAAAGAGGATTTATATCATAATAGCCGTGCATACTAACAAAAGCTTAGAAGAGTCACCAGAAACGGAGGTTTTAGTATGCCGGCAACTTATACGCATTTTCGATTTGGGCAGGATGTGAAGCAACGTCTGCCGAAGGGACTTCGGAAGATTGTGGATTTGCATGAGGATTTATTTGATATCGGGCTTTACGGGCCGGATATTTTGTTTTATTACCATGGGGCTGTGGCAAATCCGGTAAGTCTCACCGGATTTCGGATGCATAAGCGGAACGCGTACGGATTCTTTAAGCGGAGTCTTACTTTGACAACGGACGAGAAGACACTTTCCTATATGTTAGGATTTATTTGTCACTTTGTATTGGACGGACAGTGTCATGATTATATTGCAGAGTATGAGAAAAGATACGGAGTCAGACATTTGGAAATCGAAGCGGAGCTGGACCGGAGTTTGATGGTGACAGATGGGTTAAACCCATTTGAATATCCGTTGGCTGGTCATGTGGTACCGTCTGCGGAAAATGCAGAGGTGATTCACCGGTTCTTTCCGTGGCTGTCAGTACGACAGATTAAGGGAACTTTAAGGGATATGCTCCGGTGTCATCATTTCTTATCGGCGCGAGGGACGATGAAAAGGGTAACGTTACAAGTGCTTTTTGCCACAACCGGAACCTATCGGTTATTGTACGGCATGGTGATAAAGAAACGTCCCAGTGCGCGATGCGTGGAAAGTTGTCGGGAGATGAAGAAGATATACTGGAGATGCGTGGAACAGGCAGTGGAGATGATTGAGGAATATATGAAGGCAAGAGCAGGAAAACGAAGGTTGGGGAGAAGATTTTACAGGAGTTTTGCGGCGGAAAAATGATTGCCTTTCTGTGGTTGGTAAAGTATAATGGTGGAAGAGCGGTTGGGAAGAACTGCGACTTCTGCCATTTTATTTTAGGGAGGATACTCGGAATGAAGAATATCAAAGCAATTATCACCGATTTAGACAGAACCTTACTTCGTACGGATAAGTCTTTGTCTGAATACACGATAGCAGTGTTAAGGGACTGTAAGGCGCGGGGAATTAAGATTATGGCAGCTACCGCAAGACCTGAGCGTACAATTACGGAGTATGATGAGGCTATCGGCTTTGATGCAGTGACAGTGATGAACGGTGCGAAAGTGATGGTAGGTGAGAAGAGGATGACTTACGGAATACCGGATGCGCTTGCGGAGGAAATGCTTGCCAAGGTATGCGAACGGAAGGAATTTCTTTTTTCTGTAGAGACAGGGGAAATCCTTTATGCCGCAGAACATATTGCAGAGTTTCAGTACACGTTACATACGGAATTTCCGAAACTTCCTGCAGGGGAAACGGCATATAAGATATTGGTGAGTGGGGAAGGCGCGGCAGAGTTTGTGAAAGAGAATCTGACAGAAGACTTACACTGTACTGTGGCAAACGGATATCTGGTGCAGATTATGAGTAAGGATGCAAAGAAGCGAAACGGTGTGGCGGTCATGCTGGATGCCTTCGGAATTTCTCCGGAAGAAGCGGTATATTTCGGAGATGATCAGGATGATGCGGAATCCATGGAGTTCTGTGGTCTTGGGATAGCAGTGGACAATGCGATTCCGGAGGTAAAGGCTGTGGCGGATAAGGTTGTAGAAAGTAATGATGCGGATGGTGTGGCACGGTGGATTGAGGACCACATTTTGAAAAACTGATGAAATACGGGAAGCATTGCTTTTTTTGCGGTGTTCCGATATAATTGACCTATATGAAACAAATGCGAGAATTGACAGGAGGAAATGCCATGGACCTGTTTGAATATATGCGGGCAGAGACCTCGAAAAAGGAATCTCCGTTGGCGGCGAGGCTTCGTCCGCGAACGTTAGAGGAAGTGGTGGGACAGGAGCATATTTTGGGAGAAGGGAAGCTTCTTTCCAGAGCAATTAAAGCGGACAAGCTGGGTTCCGTGATTTTTTACGGACCGCCGGGAACGGGCAAGACCACTCTGGCACAAGTGATTGCCCATACTACCAGTTCCGAGTTCACCCAGCTCAATGCCACGGTGGCCGGTAAAAAGGACATGGAAGAGGTTATCGCGAAGGCGAAAGAGACCCTTGGCATGTACGGGAAAAAGACCATTTTGTTTGTAGACGAGATTCATCGTTTTAATAAGAGTCAGCAGGACTATCTGCTTCCTTTTGTAGAGGATGGCACAGTGTCCTTAATCGGTGCGACTACAGAGAACCCGTATTTTGAGGTAAACGGAGCACTGATTTCCCGCTCTGTGATATTTGAGTTAAAGCCCCTTTCTAAGGAAAATGTAGAAAAGCTTCTCTATCGTGCCATTGAGGATACGGAACGGGGGCTTGGGGCGTACAAGGCAGTGGCAGACCCTGAGGCCATTTCCTTTCTTGCGGATGTGGCAAACGGTGACGGAAGAACGGCTTTAAATGCCATTGAACTGGGTGTGTTAACTACGGAACGTAGTGAAGACGGCCTCATACATATTACGAGAGAAGTGGCGGCGGACTGTATCCAGAAGCGCGTGCTTCGGTATGATAAGGACGGCGACAACCATTACGATAATATTTCTGCTTTTATTAAGAGTATGCGGGGGTCTGATCCGGATGCGGCGGTGTATTATTTGGCAAAGATGTTATATGCAGGAGAGGAACCGGCCTTTATTGCGCGGCGTATTATGATATGTGCGGCGGAAGATGTATCCAACGCGGACCCGCAGGCATTAGTAGTAGCGGTGAATGCGTCATTGGCTGCGGAGAGGCTTGGAATGCCGGAGGCACAGATTGTGCTGGCACAGGCAGCGGCCTATGTGGCATGTGCACCCAAGAGTAATTCGGCGGTGACTGCTATTGAGCGTGCCATGAACTATGTGGCGACCCATAAGACCGCACCGGTTCCGGTGCATTTGATGGATGCTCATTATAAAGGGGCAGCGAAGTTAAACCACGGCATCGGTTATCAGTATGCCCATGCTTTTCCGAATCATTATGTAGAACAGCAGTACCTGCCGGACGGCGTGGTAGGAGAGAAATTCTACGAACCGACGGAGCAGGGGTATGAAAAGACCCAGAAGGAATGGTTGGCGTTCCTTAAGGGAGCACAGAGACCGGAATGAAGGATGTAGAATACCGTTTAGATGAGAGCCGGCAGTGATTCGGTGAATGGAATGATTTTTTAGACAGAGGAGATTTTATCGTATGAAAAAGAAAGTAACGTTCAGACAGATATTTGCAGCAGTAGGACTTTTGTTGTTAGTGGGAATGTATGTGGTGAGCTTTGTGCTTGCCCTCATGGCGAAGCCGGGAGCGGAAGGTATGTTTATGGCAAGCCTTTTGGCCACCATCATTATCCCTATTTTGATATACGGATTTCTTGTACTGGATAAGTGGGCAAGAAAAAATGCACCGCAGGGAATGTCTTACAGGGAAGTGCGTAAGTATAATAAGCGATTGAAGAACGGAGAAGATCCGGAGAAGCTTGCAAAGGAAATTGAAGAGAAGTATGGGGTGGAGGAAGAAGAGGAAGATTCAGAAGAAGACGAGACTGCCGACTCTGTAGAAGTCTCCGAAGAAGAAAGTGATGCAGAGGAGTAAAGAGAAAATGAACCGACTGGTAGAAGAAGCAAATACCCTTTTACAAGGACAGGATTTTTCCTATGCGATTTGCGGAGGCTTTGCATTAGATTTGTTCTTGGGCTATGAAAGCAGAGTGCATGGTGATATTGATGTTTTAGCCTTTTGGGAGGATAGAGAAAAGATTATTATCTTTATGCAATCTAAGGGCTTTTGTGTTTTTGAGATGCTGGGTGGAGGTAAAGTACATCGTATTACGGACATCCGGACACAGGAAAAATTAAGAAAAAATATTTTTTGTTGTACTAAGGATTGTGAATTGGTACGGTTGTATGATACGGAAGAACAAGATGTATTCTACTTTGATTTTCAACATATAGGACTGTCAAAACTCAATTATATTGAGTTCCTGTTTAATGAAAAAACAGAGGATGAATTTGTCTATGTCAGAGATAATCGAGTGAAACGTGAGTTGGAGAAAGCACTATTAAAAAAAGACGGGATACCGTATTTGTCCCCGGAACTTTGCCTGTTGTTCAAATCCACCGATATTGAACGGGAAGGATATCAGCAGGATTTTGAGTTGACGGTAGAGAGATTGAACGGGGAGCAGAGAGCATGGTTTGAAAAGACCATAGATATGCTGTACCCGGAAGGGCATAAGTGGAGATAAAATTTTTTATTGACATTTTTTATTAAAAATTTGATTGACAAAAGAAAAGAGTAGTTGTATAATCAACGAAAATATTGAAAAATGCTAGGAAGAGAAAAGTAAGTAGTTAGATATGTTACAGAGAGCCCGGATTGGTGAGAACAGGCACAGAAGGAACTACCGAAAATGGTCTCGGAGCTGCGTACCGAAGCATGTTTGCCAAGGCTACGACGGGTGCACCCGTTACAGTGATATACTATCGATGAATCATTTCTCGTCCGTAGTTGATAAGGCCTATACCGTGAGGTGTAGGTGAATTTGGGGTGGTAACACGAAGCCGTTGCTCTCGTCCCTGAAAAAGAAATTTTTCAGAGAGGAGGGCTTTTTTTATTGCATTTTATAGCAAAGGATAGCGGAAAGAAACATCCTTTGTATGAAACTTAGTGTCATAGGACATCGGAAATTTAGTTATCACATCAAAAAGAAATGAGGTAGATTATATGAAGAAAATTTTAATCGGAGGAGCATGGCCGTATGCAAACGGTTCATTGCATATCGGTCACATTGCCGGATTGTTGCCGGGGGATGTATTAGCAAGATATCACAGAGCGGTGGGGGACGACGTGTATTTTGTATCAGGAAGTGATTGTTACGGAACACCCGTAGCGATTCGGGCAAAACAGGAAAACAGGACACCACGGGAAATCAGTGATTTTTATCACGAAGAATTTGCAGAATGTTTTGAAAAGCTTGGGTTTAGCTACGATGTATATACAAAAACATCTGCGAAAGAACACAAAGAATTTGTGAGAGAATTTCACAGGAAGTTATACGAAAGCAAGCATGTTTATGAAAAAGAAGCTCCGGAAGCGTTTTGCAAAAGTTGTAATACCTTTTTAGCGGACCGTTTTGTGTTAGGAAAATGTCCGAAGTGCGGAGAGGATACAAGAGGAGATCAATGTGATGCATGCGGAACGGTTTTGGAACCGGAGAATCTGTCAGAACCGATTTGTGCAGTATGTAAAAAGTCGATTGATTTCAAGAATTCGAAGCATTTATATATTGCGATTTCGGAGCTTACAGAGGAATTAAAGGAATTGGTAGATACTCATCCGGAATGGAGAAAAAATGCGGTTGCGTTTACCAATCGGTATATTGCGGAGGGGTTGAGGGATCGTGCCCTTACCAGAGATTTGGAGTGGGGAATCGAAGTTCCGAAAGAAGGTTACGAGAACAAATCGATTTATATCTGGGCGGAAAATGTATTAGGATATTTGTCTGCGAGCAAAGTGGCAGCAGACGAACGTGGGACTGATTTTACCGAATTGTGGGGCAAAGATGCAACCCATTATTATGTGCACGGAAAGGATAATATACCGTTTCATACCATTATTTTGCCGGCACTTTTGTTTGGAAACGGTGAAGGGTGGCATTTGCCGGATCGCATTATATCAAGTGAGTATTTGACCCTGGAAGGACGGAAAATTTCTACGAGTCACAACTATGCGATTTGGATAAAAGAGCTACTGGACAAATACGAAACAGATTCCATTCGGTATTTCTTTTTGGCAAACGGACCGGAGAAAAAAGATGCAGACTTTTCTTGGAGAGAATATGTAAACAGTCATAACGGAGAACTGCTTGGTGCATACGGAAACTTTATTAATCGGTCGCTGACATTTATTGCAAAATACCTTGATGGGATTGTACCGGAGGGAGTTTTTAATTCGGAGATAGAAGAGAGACTGGATGCTCTGTATACTTCTGTAGGGACGAAGATAGAAGGCGGAGCGTTTAAGGATGCCATTGATGAAATATTTGAATTTGTAAGATTTTCCAATAAATTTTTTGATACAGAACAGCCTTGGGTGACCAGAACAACGGATGTGAAAGCTTGCAGAAATACGTTGTACCAGTGCGTTCAGATTATTGCGAATCTTGCAGTACTATTGGCACCGTTTTTACCGTTTTCTTCCGAGAAGGTGTGTGGCTGGCTTGGAATAAACAATAAATGGGAGAAACAATCGGTAGTAGCCGGATATAAATTGCCGGAAGTGGAGATTTTGTTCCAGAGAATCGATAAGAAGGTGATTGAGGAGGAAACGGAGAAACTTAGGCAAATTGGAATACATTGACAGTAAGTAATTTTATGATGAGCAGGGCCGCGCAGTAGTAACTGCCACGGCCCCTGTTCATCACTCTTCAGTTTCTTCTTCCTCCGGCTCATAGTCCGGGTCCAACTTAATGTGAATTTTATCGATTCGGTTTTTGTCCACCTGGGCTACCGTGTAGGTAACACCTTTGTCGGTGAGAGTCTCACCCTCCGTCGGAAGGTGATCCAGTAAGTAAATGACGTGTCCGGCAATGGAATCGTAATCGTCGGAAGTAAGAGAGAGTCCCAATGCTTCATTGATTTCATCAAGCTTTGCGGCACCGTCTGCAAGATATTCATTTTCCCCGACGGAGGTAATTACATCTTCCTCGTCTTCGTCGTATTCGTCACGGATTTCTCCGACGATTTCTTCAATCAAGTCCTCCACAGTCACAAGACCGGCAGTGGCACCGTATTCGTCAAGGACGATGGCCAGTGCGATGGATTCCTTTCGCATTTCCCGAAGAAGCTCGGAGGTTTTCTTATATTCATAGGTGAAATACGGTTCGCGTAAAAAGTCTTTGATACGGAACTCTTCTTTGGAGCCTTTATAGAAGAAAACGTCCTTAAGGTTTACAATACCTACCACGTTGTCTCTGGTTTCATGATAAACCGGGAGACGGGTATACATATTTTCTTCAAAAGCTGATACAAGTTCATCAAAGTTTACCGTATCTTCCACAAAGTTCATGTCGATACGCGGAACCATAATATCTCTTGCGAGAGAATCACCGAAGTCTACTACATTGTTAATCATTTCCCGTTCTTCGCTTTCGATGACACCTTCTTCATGACTTACCTCTACAATGGTGAGAAGCTCGTTTTCTGTCATGGCAGCTACTTTTTTGTTCGGATCGATGCGGAACAACAACAAAAGACCGCGGGAAACAAAATTCAACAAAAATATAACCGGAGTCATAATTCTGGTGAGCAAAAGAATCGCCGGAGCATAAATGAGAGAAAGTTTTTCGTTGTAAATGGTTGCCAGTGTTTTCGGGGTGATTTCACCGAAAATTAAGATAAGAACGGTAAGAATACCGGTTGCAATCCCCGCGGGAATCGAGTTGAATTGTTCGATTACAAGGGTTGTCGTAAGGGAGGACGCCGAAAGGTTAACGATATTATTGCCGATAAGAATGGCGCTAATCATCTTTGACGGGTCTTCGATTAGTTTTGCAACGGTTTTTGCACTGCGTTTGCCTTCCTCCGCAAGACTTCGGATACGAATCTTGTTTACGGTGGTAAGAGCAGTTTCCGCAGAAGAGAATAGTGCGGAAAGCACTAAAAGAATAATGAGCACGATTATTTGTGCTGTGGGGTCCAAAAAGATCTCCTCCTTTTTATGTATAGTATTTTCATAATACCATGGATTGAGAAGAGTGTCAATAGGTGCCTGTCTTAGGAAATCTGAATAAAATGTGAAAATTTGCTTGACTTTTTTTCGGAAATTGGGTATGATGGGGGCAAATGTAAAAGCAATGAAGGTGTACAGTAGAGTTTCATTTTCTATCAGAGAGAGGAAGTCACCGGCTGAAAGCTTCCTTAAGTTCAGATGAAATGTCGAATTTCCCACCGGAGCTGTTCGTGCCAAATTTGTTGTATCTGTGGTTTTGAGGTTTGCTTCAGAAATCGGATAAGACAAAAAGTAGTTCGAACCGTGATGCGCGTTAAGCAAATGAGAGTCCGGGCCGTAGGCTCGGGAAGTTGGGTGGTACCGCGGAATTTATTTCGTCCCTTGTATGGAAACATACAGGGGACTTTTCTTTTTGCGTGCAGGCAAAGTGAGCATAGATGAAATTTTGGAAGCTTGCTTCCGAAAATTTCTGATTATGCGAACGCGCCCACGACCGAGCGACTGTGTCGCGAGGTTGGGGTAGGCACAAAGTGCCGACTGCACGTAAACAAGAGAGGTTAAGAAGACTAATAATGAAAGGACGAAAAAAGATGAATGCAAATTTAGAGCAAATCAAGCAGGAAATCATGACGGGTAGTGAGGCACTGACCTCCTCCAAAGAAGTGTATGAGTTCAAGAAATCTTACTTGGACGGTAAGACCGGTAAAATCGGTCTCTTAATGAAGGAGATGAAAAACATCGCGCCGGAGGAGAGAGCAGCCTATGGTAAGGGCGTGAACGAGTTAAAGGAATGGGCGCTTGCCTTCCTTGGTGAGCTGGACTTAGAGATGAGAGCAAAGGAACTGGAAGCAAGATACGAGGCAGAAAAGCTTGACATCACCCTTCCGGCAGAGAAAGCAGAAGAGGGAAATCTTCACCCGATTACCTTAATCCGCAACCAACTCATTGATGTATTTGCAGGCATGGGCTTCGAGATTTTTGAGGGTACCGAGATTGAGACCGACTACTACAACTTCACGGCCCTTAATACGCCGCAGGATCACCCGGCAAGAGATATGCAGGATACCTTCTACTTATCTCCGGAGTTCCTTCTCAGAACCCAGACCAGCGCAGGACAGATTCACGTTATGGAGAATAAGAAGCCGCCGATTAAGATTTTATCTCCGGGTAAGGTATTCCGTTCCGATGACGATGCGACCCATTCTCCGATGTTCACCCAGATGGAAGGTCTTGTAGTAGATAAGGGCATTACTCTTTGCGATTTGCAGGGTATGTTAGATGTATTTGTTAAGAAGATTTACGGTGAGGGGACCAAGACCCGTCTTCGTCCGTCTTATTTCCCGTTTACCGAGCCGTCGGTAGAAGTTGACTGTAGCTGCTTCGAGTGTGGCGGTAAGGGCTGTAAGCTTTGTAAGGGTACCGGTTGGATTGAAATCCTCGGTGCCGGTATCGTAAACAACAAGGTATTGGAAAACTGTGGCATTGACCCGAACGAGTACAGTGGTCTTGCTTTCGGTATCGGTATTGAGCGTACTGCAATGTTGAAGTACGGTATCAACAATATTAAGCTGTTGTTTGAGTCCGATTTGCGCGTGCTGAAGCAGTTAAATGACTAAGGAAAGCTTGTTGTTTGAAAAAGTAGAAGTGAAAACAGACAGTAAAACGAAAAGATTGCTTGAAGCGAAAAGCAGAAAGGTAAGGGAAATAAGATGATAGCACCATTAAGTTGGATTAAAGATTATGTTGATGTAGATGTTACTCCGCAGGAGTTACAGGATAAGTTGTTCTCTTGTGGATTTGAAGTAGAAGAATTATACGAAGTGGGTAAGGATATCAGTAAAGTTGTTGTCGGTAAGGTTTTGACCTGTGAGGCTATTCCGGATACCCATTTACATGTGTGTCAGGTAGATTGCGGCGAGCACGGTACTTTCCAGATTTGCTGTGGTGCGGATAACGTAGCGGCAGGGGGCAAGTTCCCGGTAGCATTGGTTGGCGCAACGGTTTACGCAACCGCAAAGGATCATAAGACCATAGAGGGCGTTATGACCATCGGTAAGGGTAAGCTTCGTGGTTACGAGTCTTTCGGTATGCTTTGCTCCGGTGTAGAGCTTGGTGTTAGTGAAAATATGTATCCGGGTGCGGGTTACAACGGACTTTTGGTTCTTCCGGAAGATGCACAAATTGGTGCTGATGTAAAGCCGATGTTAGGCCTTGATGACTGGATTTTCGATATTGCAATTACTGCTAACAGACCGGATTGCCAGAGTATTTTCGGTATTGCAAGAGAAGTTGCGGCAGTGCTTCAGAAGGAGCTTAAAATGCCGGCCCTTGATTACACCGAGACCGATGCTTCTTTAGACGGATTCTCCGTAAAGGTAGATTGCCCGGATTTATGTCCGCGTTACAGCGCACATTATGTAACCGATGTAAAGATTGCAGAGTCTCCGGCTTGGATGAAGAGAAGACTGGCTCTTGTGGGAATTGATGCGATTTCCAACGTAGTAGATATTACCAACTACATTTTAAAGGAGCTTGGTCAGCCGATGCATGCTTTCGATCTTTCTACTTTAGAGGGCAATGCAATTAATGTAAGACGTGCAACTAACGGTGAGAAGATTGTGACTTTAGATGAGCAGGAGCTTACCCTCACCGATGCCAATATGTTAATCTGCGACGGTGTAAAGCCGGTAGCATTAGCCGGTGTGATGGGCGGTCTTAACTCTGAGATTCGTGAGACCACAAGCGCAGTTCTGTTCGAGTCCGCAAAGTTTGCAAGAGATAATATCAGAAGAACTTCCAGAGCCCTGGGTAAGCGTTCCGATTCCAGTGCCCGTTACGAAAAGGGTGTAGACGAGTACGCAACCGTAATGGCAATGAAGAGAGCCCTTCACTTGATCGAGGAGCTTGGCTGCGGTAAGGTAGGACGTACCCATGTGGATGTCAATACCGGTAACAGCGTAGAGCCGAAGACTCTTTCCGTCAGCATCGAGAAGGTAAACAAGGTGCTTGGTATTACGGTTCCGAACGATGATATTTTAAGAATTATGAATAACCTGACCTTCGCACCGAAGATTGAGGGCGATACCTTAACTCTTCAGGTGCCGGCATTCCGTGAGGATATGGAAACCTATCAGGACGTAGCGGAAGAGGTGATTCGTCTGTACGGCTACGAGCATGTGGTTCCGGCATTCATGCCGTCCGCACAGGTAACCTTAGGAGGCCTTAATCAGACCCAGAAGAGTGAGCTTCGTTTAAAGAAGGCGCTCTGTGCTACCGGTGCTTACGAGTGCATCCATTACTCCTTCTTCTCTCCGGCAGATTTGGATATGTTAAAGCTTCCGGAGAATGCGGTAGAGCGTAAGGCAATCCGTATCGTGAATCCGATCAGTGAGGAGCTTTCTCTCATGAGAACCACCCTTGCGGCTTCCATGATTAATGCCATTGCGAATAACCAGAAGAAGGGCAACTTAGAGGGTAGACTTTATGAAATCGGTAATGTATTCCTTCCGTATGAGTTACCGCTTACGCAGTATCCGGACGAGAAGCCGAGACTTTGTATCGGTGTATTCGGTGAGAAGGAGAACTTCTATACCATGAAGGGTATGGCAGAAAAGGTAGCTGAGACGTTGCAGCTTACCTTCACCTACGAGCCGATGCAGAACACCTTCTTACATCCGTACCAGACCGCAAAGATTTTATGCGACGGTATTGAAATCGGTTACTTCGGTAAGTTGGCTTACGACGTAATGGATACCTGCGATATGCGTACCCAGGCCTTCATCTTAGAGATGGATTTAAAGACCGTGTCCCAGTGGTACGGTATGAAGGCAGTATTCACCCCGCTTTCCAAGTTCCCGGAGGAAAAGAGAGACCTGGCATTCGTTGTGGACAGAACTATCACTTGCGGCGAAATCGAGAAGGTAATGAAGGAGTCCTGTAAGTACATCACCAGCATCAACCTCTTCGATATTTACGAGGGTGAGCAGATTGCAGCAGACAAGAAGAGTATGGCATTCTCCGTTGTGTTCACTCCGAAGGAGGAAGCATTCACCGCTGAGTCCGTGGACGGTTTCGTAAAGAAGATTTTAAAGCAGCTTGGTAAGAGCTACGGTGTAGAGTTGAGAAGCTAAAGGAATAAAGTGGGGAGTATCATGGTTACCATTCGTAGAATTAATCCGGAAGGATATGTAACGAATCTGGCGGTTTCAACTGAACAGGAACCGTTTGTACATTCAGCGGAACAGATGATTGAGGATGTAAAAGAGGAAGCGGAGTTACATGCGAGCTTGTTTGAAATCCTTGCGGATGAACTTCCGGTAGGCTTAATTTATTATGCAGACCTTCCGGAGTTAAATGTATACAATCTTTGTCAGTTCTTCATCGATAGGAGGTATCAAGGCAGAGGGTACGGGAAAGCCGCACTTTTGCTGGTTCTTGAAAAGATGCGTGAAGAAGGGCGGTACAAACGAGTATCCGTCACGTATCATGAAGGAAATGACGTGGCCTTAAGACTTTATGAAAGTGTTGGCTTTGTGCACACCGGTGCCGAGTTTGAAGGTGACAAGGATATGGAACGGGATTTATAAGAAGTGTAAGAAGAGGTCGTCGGAAGACGGCCTCTGTTTTTATGTTTACCATGACGAAATGGTTTTCTTCTTATATCATGGTAAGGAATTTTTTTTGTTTCTTCTATTTGCCATGATATACGTCGTATTCATGAGTTATCATGGTAAGAAAAAAGTGCTGTCGTCGTTTATTACCATGAGAGGAGGTGCAACCATGATATCTCATGGTAAATTATTGAGTTTATTCTTGCTTTTTGAGTAAATTTGAACTTTCACTGTCGGGAAAGACGAGTTGTTTACCATGATACATAAGGATATGAGATATTTCATGGTAATTATTCGTTGAAGGATTTTGCTTTGTACCATGATAGAGACAGCTATCAGTATATCTCATGGTAAATTCTCGGATTGGAAAAATTAGTGTACCATGAAATATATTAATCATCGTGTCCTCATGGTAAATGCCAGGCGGTTTGTTGTATATATATTGCAGGCGGATTATAAACCAAAGTATCTACTACTTTTTTTATTTTACACGCAACCTACCCACATGTTTTTCTGTTTATTAAGGTGAAAGGAGGAAATGGGATGGAAGACAGCGAAATTCTGGAGCTTTTTTTGGAGCGAAAAGAGTTGGCACTTTCGGAGCTGGAACGAAAGTACGGTACCCGCTTAAAGATACTGGCCGGACGTATGGTCCCGGAAGAAGATGCAGAGGAATGCGTCAATGATACCTATTTGGCGGTGTGGAACAGTGTACCGCCGAACCGGCCGGAATACTTATTCGCCTATGCGGCAAAAATTTGTCGAAATCTGGTCTTAAACAAGATAGAACGAGATAAAGCAGCAAAGCGCAGCGCTGCTGTGGTGGAACTTTCTGCAGAACTGATGGAATGCATCCCGGATAATGTACAGGTAGGGGACGAGACGGGACTTCGTGAACTGATAGTAAAGTTCTTAAAGGACTTGCCGGAGGAAAAACGGAAGCTGTTCCTTCGAAGGTATTGGTACGGGGAATCCGTAAAGGAGCTGGCAATGGCCTTCGGTTACCGGGAAAGCAAAGTAAAAAGTATCTTGTTCCGCTTACGCAAACAATTGTGGAGTGAATTAAAAAAGGAGGATGCAGTATGACAAAGAAGATAATGAAAGAAACAGAAAAGATGCAAGAAAATGCATTGACCGGAAGCAAGTTATTAAAGGTAATGAACGAATTGCCGGAAGAATGGGTTGAGAAATGTTACGAAGAAATCGGTGCGAAGGCGGCAGAAGAATACAGCGAAAAGTCTATAAGGACCGTACGTTTCGGAATCTTTAGCAAGACCGCAGCAAAATGGGCGGTGGCGGCAACGGTAGTGCTTTTGTTGTGTGGCGGTGGAGTGGCCTACGCAGCAAAACTGGGTGTATTACAGTTTACAAAGAGTGAAGACAAAGACAATCATGGTTTTTCTCTGATGACAGAGACGGAGCGGATTTCGGCGGAAGAACTGACCGGAGACATTCAGGAAGTGGAAGGCTTTTTGCGGGACTATATGGCGCAGGAAGATTATAGTCAGACCTATCCGAGTTGGTTACAGCGGTTTGATACCGTGGAGGAGGCAAGAGCCTACATCGGTTATGCGGGGATGAAGGAAACAAAAGTTCCGGGGACAGTGGAAGAGGTCAATGTCCGTGTCATCGGAGATACGGAGGGGAATCTCGGTGAGGTATCTTTGTTTGTCCGGACCGAAGAGGGTGATATCTATATAAATGAAACAGCAGCGGTATTTACCGAAGAAAGCCCTATTTCGTTGTTTGGGACCGGAATCCGACATTCCAAGGATTTTTTTGAGGTAGTGCAATTGAAGCCGGATTACAGGAGTGAGGAGTATACGACCGCAAGCGGGAAGACGGCGGTGTTTGTAAACGAAGTATTTGAAGAAGGCGTTGGCGGAAACCGCTGGATGGTCGGAGCCGTAGTAGACGGAGCCGTGTATTATGAATTGAGCCTTATGTATTATCCGGAAGATTTTGAGCGGGCAAAAGAACTTTTGATTCAGTGGTGTGAGCAGTTTTAAAATTTTAATGACAAAATCCCTCAGTGTGTGATACTATAATGGTGTTATTTCACATAGGAGGGGGAGTCTAAATGAAAAAAGAAGAAAGTCTGTTGGGGATATACGCCATGATTCTTGGGATTTTTGCATTGGCTACAGTTATACACAGTGTCGGGCTTGTGGCGGCTCTTTTGTCGTTGGGACTGGCAATACCGGCTGTTTTGCAGAAGAAGAAAAGCAGGGTCTGCGGAAAAATAGGATTGATTCTTTCTTGTATTGTTTTGGGCGTCTGGCTTATTATTTTTGCGTTTGTTCTGTACCTGATAAGATAGCGGAAGTTTTTTGATTTAAAGATAAGAAGAATGAAAAGCCGTGGTATGTGAGGAAAACTCTGTACCACGGCTTTTCTTGCGAAAATAATTTGTGACACCGGCTGATGGAAAAAATCTTTTCCATTGCTTGACTTTTTATGAAATCCACTATATAATTAATTGGATAATGCGTTTTTATGCGCATACGGTGGGATACCCACGGAGAAAGGAGCCGCCATGATTAAAAGTATGACCGGTTTCGGCAGATGCGAATTAGCGGAAGAAGGACGGAAAGTTACCGTTGAAATGAAGGCGGTAAATCATCGTTACAGCGAGTTTTCCGTAAAGTTGCCGAAGCGCCTGAATGTGTGCGATGTGATGGTACGTAACATTTTGAAGCAGTACATCAGTCGCGGTAAGGTGGATGTTTTCGTTTCCTACGAGGACGAAACCGAAGGAAAGGGCTGTGTAAAGTATAACGCGGAACTTGCAAAGGAATATTATGACATACTGATGCGTATGGCAGAGGAGTTCCCGATAGAGAACGATATTCGGATTTCCGGGCTTTCCAGATATCCGGAGGTGCTGACTATTGAAAACGCGCAGCAGGATGAAGAAGCATTGTACAGTCTTTTAGAGCGTGCGGTGAAAGGCGCCTGTGAGCAGTTTGTGGAGACTCGTATTGCAGAGGGCGAGCGTCTTTGTGAAGATTTGACCGCTAAGTGCGAGAAGGTATCGGAGCTTGTGGCAGCAGTAGAGGAGCGTTCTCCGCAGATTATGGCAGAATACCGTAAGAAGCTGACGGATAAGGTGGCCGAGGTGCTGGGCGACACCAAGATTGATGAACGGGTGCTTGCTACCGAGATTACGATTTATGCGGATAAGATTTGTACGGATGAAGAGACCGTGCGTCTTCGCAGTCATGTGACCAATATGTTGGATACCTTTAAGCAGGGGGAGAATATCGGTCGTAAGTTAGATTTCGTGGCACAGGAGATGAACCGTGAAGCTAACACGATTTTATCCAAGGCAAACGATATTACGGTTTCCAATATCGCCATTGATTTAAAGACCGAGATTGAGAAAATCCGTGAGCAGATTCAGAATATTGAGTAACGGAGCGTGAAGACATGGAACGTATGATTCCCATCGGGTTCGGCAATATGGTAAATGCCGCCAAGATTATCGGTGTGGTGAAGCCGGAAGCGTCTCCGGTGCGACGTATGGTGCAGAACGCAAAGGATACGGAACGGTGTCTGGACGCCACTTGCGGACGAAAGTGTAAGTCCGTGATTGTTACGGAGAACGGCATGGTTGTGTTGTCGGCATTATTGCCGGAGACCATAGCAGGTCGTGTCAACGAAAGAATGGAACAGTAGATTAGGCGAAAGCCGGAAAATAGAGATTATGGAAGGAGAACTAAGTATGTTACATCCGTCTTATGCAGATTTAATGCAGGTTTTAAACAGTGAGGTTGAACCGGGAGAGGCTCCGGTAGTAAACAGCCGTTATTCCGTAGTATTGGCTACGGCAAAGAGAGCACGTCAGCTTATTTCCGGTGCACAGCCGTATGCGGAAGCAAAGTGCAACAAGCCGCTTTCCGTTGCAGTTGAGGAAGTATATCAGGGAAAAGTAAAAATCGTCGGAGACGAAGAGGAAGAATAGAAACATATGAAGAAAAAGAAAGTTGTGGATACGGTGATTTTGGTCATCGCAGCCGCATTACTCTTGTTCGGAATTCCGAAGTATGTGATGGAACGTGTCATAGTAGACGGTCCGTCTATGGAAAATACCTTACAGGACGGCGACAATATTTTAGTGGAAAAGGTTACCAGATACTTTGGTGCACTTGACCGCTTTGATATTGTTGTGTTTTATCCGGATGAGGAGTCAAAGGAGACCGGAGGCCGATATTATATTAAAAGAATCATCGGATTGCCGGGGGAAACGGTTTTGATTGAAGGAAATGATATTTTCATCAACGGTGAACGTCTTGACGAGTCATTCGGTGCTACGGATATGGGACATGCCGGTATTGCAGAACGTTCGGTAGTGCTGGGTGAAAAAGAGTATTTTGTCTTAGGCGACAACCGAGATATCAGTAAAGACAGCCGTTCGGAAAGCGTAGGAGTTGTGCCTCTTTCCAGAATGGAAGGAAAACTTGTTTTACGGATATTTCCGTTCTCTAAGTTCGGAACTGTGAACGAATAGTAAATTTTTGAAAATAGTACTTGATATTTTTTATCATATTAGGTAAAATATGAAATGGTTCGTTAGGGTAGGTCGTTTTGGGTGTCAATCGGATTGACAAAAAAATGACAAGCCTTTTAATAATGAAAATCATTTTACAGGAGGACATTTAAAATGGCAGTAAAAGTAGCAATTAACGGCTTTGGTCGTATCGGACGTCTTGCATTCAGACAGATGTTCGGAGCAGAGGGTTATGAAATCGTTGCAATCAACGACTTAACCGATGCAAAGATGTTAGCACACTTGTTAAAGTATGATTCCGCACAGGGCAGATATGCTCTTGCTGACAAGGTTGTTGCAGGTGAGGATTCCATCACCGTTGATGGCAAGACCATCAAGATTTATGCTGAGAAGAACGCAGCAGACCTTCCGTGGGGCGAGATCGGTGTAGACGTAGTTCTTGAGTGTACCGGTTTCTACTGCTCTAAGGATAAGGCACAGGCTCACATCGATGCAGGTGCTAAGAAGGTTGTTATTTCCGCTCCGGCTGGTAACGATCTTCCGACCATTGTATACAGCGTAAACGAGAAGACCTTAAAGGCTGATGACAAGATCATCTCCGCTGCTTCTTGTACCACTAACTGCTTAGCTCCGATGGCTAAGGCATTAAATGACTACGCTCCGATTCAGAGCGGTATCATGAGCACCATTCACGCTTTCACCGGTGACCAGATGGTTCTTGACGGCCCGCACAGAAAGGGTGACTTAAGAAGAGCTCGTGCAGCAGCTGTAAATATCGTTCCGAACAGCACCGGTGCTGCAAAGGCAATCGGTCTTGTAATTCCGGAGTTAAACGGCAAGCTTATCGGCTCTGCTCAGAGAGTTCCGGTTCCGACCGGTTCCACCACCATCCTTGTTGCAGTTGTTAAGGGCAAGGACGTTACCAAGGAAGGCATCAACGCAGCTATGAAGGCAGCTTCTTCCGCATCCTTCGGTTACACCGAGGAAGAGCTTGTATCTTCTGATATCGTTGGTATCACCTACGGTTCCCTTTTTGATGCTACTCAGACCATGGTTAGCAAGATCGATGAGGATACTTATCAGGTACAGGTTGTTTCCTGGTACGATAACGAGAATTCCTACACCAGCCAGATGGTTAGAACCATTAAGTACTTCGCTGAGTTAGCATAATTCGAGTCTATCATTTAAATTGATCCTAGAGGGTCCGGTCTGATTTGGACCGGACCCTTTTATCAATTTCCAAAATCTTTTGGAAATTGATAAAAGGGTCGCTTTGCAATGATGCACAGCTCGCGGAATGGTAAATAGTCCTTCGGACACCGCGCGCGCGAAAGAATCGCAAGCGATTCTTTATCTATATTTTCATCTACTATCTTACTTTGAAAGGAGATTCATCATGTTAAACAAGAAGTCTGTTGATGATATCAATGTAAAGGGCAAAAGAGTGTTAGTTCGTTGTGATTTCAACGTACCGTTAAAGGATGGCCAGATTACCGACGATACTCGTTTGGTAGCAGCTCTTCCGACTCTTAAGAAGTTAATCAATGACGGCGGCAAGTTAATTCTTTGTTCTCATCTCGGTAAGCCGAAGGGAGAACCGAAGCCGGAGTTATCTTTAGCACCGGTAGCAGTAGCTTTATCTAAGCTCCTTGGTAAAGAAGTTAAGTTTGCAGCAGATGCAACCGTAGTTGGTGACAACGCTAAGGCAGCTGTAGCAGCTATGAACGACGGTGATGTAGTTCTCTTAGAGAACACCCGTTACAGAGCAGAAGAGACCAAGAACGGAGAGGCTTTCTCCAAGGAACTTGCTTCTCTTTGTGATGTTTTCGTAAATGATGCATTCGGTACCGCACACAGAGCACATTGCTCCAACGTTGGTGTTACCGAATATGTAGATACCGCAGTTGTTGGTTACTTAATGCAGAAGGAAATCGACTTCCTCGGAAATGCAGTTAACAATCCGGTTCGTCCGTTTGTTGCAATCCTTGGTGGTTCTAAGGTTTCCTCTAAGATTTCCGTTATCAACAACCTCCTTGATAAGGTTGATACCTTAATCATCGGTGGTGGTATGGCTTATACCTTCATGAAGGCTATGGGCGATGAAGTTGGTAAGTCCTTACTTGAGGCTGATTATCTTGATTATGCTAAGGAAATGATGGAAAAGGCTGAGAAGAACGGCGTTAAGTTGTTAATCCCGGTTGATACCGTTGTTGCTAAGGAATTTTCCAACGATGTTCCGTTCCGTACCGTAGGTCGCGGCGAAATTGCTGCAGACGAGGAAGGTCTTGATATCGGTGAGAAGACCCGTGAGCTTTACGCTGATGCTATTAAGAATGCAAAGACCGTTGTTTGGAACGGACCGATGGGCGTATTCGAAATGTCCAACTTTGCAAAGGGTACCATCGCTGTAGCTGAGGCTCTTGCAAACATCGATGCTACTACAATTATCGGTGGTGGTGATTCCGCAGCAGCTGTTAACCAGCTTGGTTACGGTGACAAGATGTCCCACATCTCCACCGGTGGCGGCGCTTCCTTAGAGTTCCTTGAGGGTAAGGAGCTTCCGGGTGTTGCAGCAGCAAACGATAAGTAGGGGGAGATATCTATGCGTAAGAAGATTATTGCAGGAAACTGGAAAATGAATAAGACTCCGAGTGAGACCGTGAAGTTAATCGAAGAGTTAAAGCCGCTTGTAAAGAATGACGACGTTGATGTTGTATTCTGCGTACCGGCTATTTCCCTGATCCCGGCTTTAGAGGCTGCAAAGGGAACCAACATTGAAATCGGTGCAGAGAACATGTTCTACGAAGAGTCCGGTGCTTACACCGGCGAAATCGCTCCGAACATGCTTACTGATATCGGTGTGAAGTACGTTATCATCGGACATTCCGAGAGACGTGAGTACTTTGCTGAGACCGACGAGACCGTTAACAAGAAGGTTCTTAAGGCATTCGAGCACGGCATTACCCCGATTATCTGTTGTGGTGAGTCTTTAACTCAGAGAGAGCAGGGCATTACCATTGATTGGATTCGTATGCAGATTAAGATTGCGTTCTTAAACGTAACCGCAGAGCAGGCAAAGACCGCTGTAATTGCTTACGAGCCGATTTGGGCTATCGGAACCGGTAAGGTTGCTACCACCGAGCAGGCTGAGGAAGTATGTGCAGCAATTCGTGCTTGCATCGCTGAGATTTACGACGCAGCTACCGCAGATGCAATCCGTATCCAGTACGGCGGCAGCGTATCCGCAGCAAGCGCTCCGGAGTTGTTTGCACAGGCAAACATCGACGGTGGTTTGGTTGGCGGCGCAAGCTTAAAGCCGGACTTCGGTAAAATTGTAAATTACAATAAGTAAGAGACAATTGAACGACTATTTGAATAAGCGTTAATAAGACACCCGGTAACGGAGGAAACTTCGATACCGGGTGTCTTTCTGCATATAGGCAAGGGGAGTAGTCTTTTCACTATCAGTATGAAATGAAAGTTTTTCTCAAAAAGTATGTCTTTTAGTAATTTGGCCCAAAACACATGAGGAAATCGTACGATAGAGGCCAATTCTGAAGTTTTTGACGGTCGATTTTCTCAGAACAATTCATTTTAGTTGTTTGTACCCGAGAAAGAAGCAAAAGATTTCTCAAATGTAACTTTTTATAAGGATTTGAGAAAATACAGTTGATAGATGCATGAAAATCAGGCGAAAATATGTTGGAAATGAAAGAATGGAATGTGGTGGTGGGGCAGATTCTAAGAAAATCCATGAAATGACCCAAAAGTGTGTAGTATGCTGCCAGGGCTCGCTTGTTGGTTGAACCTTCTAACGTATGCAGTTATTGAAAGTCCGTAAAAAATGCGGTATGATACAACCATCAGCTGATACAACAATTACGGAGGATGATAGATATGAATTTTAATTTAGGAAGTGTGATTAAGAGATTGCGTAACGAGCAGGGAGTAACCCAGGATGCATTGGCGGAGTATTTGGGAATTTCCTATCAGGCAGTAAGTAAGTGGGAGACAGGGACGACATTGCCGGATATTACATTATTACCAAAGCTGGCAGTTTTCTTCGGAGTCAGAATCGATGAATTGTTTTCTGTGAATCATGAGGATGAACTGGAGCGAATTGATGCTATGTTACAGCGTGAGACTATGACGGATCAGAATTACGCTTACGCAAAGCGGATATTAGACGGAATCTTACGGGAGAACCCGAAGGATGCGGAGGCTGTAAAGCGGTATGTTCGTGTGTATCTGGCAAAGACAAATACGGATATGATTGCGGCAGGACGGATGCTGGAACAGGCAATGGAGTTTGCACCGCTTGATGAGGAAGTGTATGGACTATACCGTAATGTTCGCGGCGGTGGCGAATACAAGCAGCACAGCGATAATGATTGGTTTATCCGGGTATGTGAGCCGTACGCAAGAAAGTATCCGCAAAACATCGGGTTGTACCGTATGTTAATCGAGGCAATGATTTCTAAGAAGTATTTTGACAGAGCAGAGGAGTTGCTTGGTGCGGTAAAGTTTACAGGCGAAAACAAGTTCATGAAGGAAGTATTACTTGGGGATATCGCTCTTGCAAAGGGAGATGCGGCGAAGGCAAAGGAGATTTGGAGTACGGTTCCGCAGACAGACTGGCTGGGACAGTATGAGACCGGTGAACGTTTTAACCGTCTTAATGAATACGAAAAAGCCATTGAGTGTTTCAATAACGCATATGAGGCACAGACGGCACCGCGTAAGATGGATATGATGTATTCGTTAGCATTACTTTATAAAAAGCTGGGACGTTTTGCGGAAGCAAAGAAGGAATGGGAGTTGATTATCGAGGGTCTGGTGAACGATTACGGTATTACGGATGAGGATAACGATATAACCTGGGCGAAAAACGAGATTGCACAGTTGGAGCGTTTGATAGGATAAGAATAGAAGAGTTTAAGAAGCCATGGCAATGAAACTGTGGCTTCTTATTTTTATGAAAAAAGCTTGACAAAATCAAGAAACAGGATTATACTTCCAATCAGTTAGCAACGGCTAATCGAAGTTGCTTTTGTTTTTGAAATAAAGTTAGCTGACACTAACTAGTAAAAGTACAATAGGATGGGAGAATACATAACAAGGAGTGACCGAAGATGAGTTTGGTAGAGTTTAAGGATGTCACACGGATTTACACAAACGGTGACCACGAGCTTAGGGCGTTAAACGGTGTGAATATGACGCTGGAAGAAGGAGAGTTTGTCGTTATTTTAGGACCGAGCGGAGCGGGAAAGAGTACGCTTCTTAACATGTTAGGGGGATTGGACAGTCCCACGAGCGGACAGATTTTAGTGGAAGGAAAGGATATTTCCACGTTAAGTGCTAATGAACTGGCGGAGTATCGGTCCAATAAGGTTGGATTTGTGTTTCAGTTCTATAACCTGATTCCGACACTTACGGTATATGAAAATGTAGCATTGGTAAAAGAAATTTCAAAGAATCCGTTTAATCCGGCCAAAATGATTGCGGAGGTAGGACTTTCTGATCATTCTAAGAATTTTCCGTCTGAGCTTTCCGGGGGGGAACAACAAAGGGTTTCCATTGCAAGAGCATTGGCAAAGAATCCGAAAATCTTACTTTGTGACGAGCCCACGGGAGCGCTTGATTCTGAAACCGGCGTTATGGTATTAAAACTGTTACTTTCAATGGCAAGAAATTATGGCAAGACCATTGTTATTGTGACTCATAACCAAAATATCGCAAAGATGGCAGATGTGGTGATTCGTGTGAAAAACGGTAAGATTAAGTCTTGTGAAAAGCAGGAAAATCCGCTTTCCGCAGAGGAAATGGAGTGGTAACATGCTGATAAGAAAATTGTTTCGAACCGCATGGAAGTACAAGGCACAGTTTATTTCCATGATACTGATGGTCGCCATCGGTGTGGGGATTTTTGTCGGGTTTAATATGGAGTGGTATAGCTTGGATGTAAATACAAGTGAGTTTTTTGAGGGGACAAATTACGCGGATTTTCGTATTTACAGTGAGACGGGCTTTTCGGAGGAGGAGATAGAACGTATTCAGGAAATTCCTGAAGTAGAGGACGCAAGCAGAGTGTTTGCGGTAAACGTAGATATGAAGGGAGATACGGATAAACTTGCGTTATTTGTACCGGAGAAAGATACGGTATCCACTTCTGTATTAATGGAAGGTACAGCTTATGATGCTGATGAGGAGGGATTTTGGCTTTCCGGAAGCTATGCAAAGGCGAATAATGTGGCGTGCGGGGATACACTGACGTTAACCTATAGCGGTATAGAGATTGCAGGAAAGGTAAAGGGACTTATCTACAGTGCAGAGTATATGGTTTGTGTGGCTGATGAGAATCAGTTAATGCCTGACTATGATAACTTCGGATTTGTGTATGCATCGCCGCAAACCGTGTTTGGTAAACTGAGGATGGAATTTTACCCGCAAATTAACATTTGCTCCGAACTGGAAAAAAATGAGATGGAAGATGCACTTCGTACGGCACTGGGGAAAACAACACTGGTGACGTCAAAGGAGGAGCATTATCCTTATGCGGGTGCTCAAAGTGAGATTGAAGAAGGAAAGACCATGGCGGCGATTTTGCCGGTATTATTTCTTGGAATTGCAATTCTTACCATGGTAACTACCATGCATCGAATTTCCAGTAATGAAAAAGTACAAATCGGTACGTTAAAGGCACTTGGATTCAAGGACAGACGAATTCTTCGTCATTATACTTCCTATGGATTGTTTTTAGGGGTGGTCGGATCGGTAATCGGTATTGCGCTGGGGTATCTTGTAGCGTGGGTTGTGGTAAATCCGAATGGAATGATGGGAACGTTCATGGATATGCCGAACTGGACCCTATATGTACCGTGGATCGGCTGGATTATGGTGGTATTAACAATTGTTTTGCTTACATTAATCAGCTTGTTGTCGGTAAAAAAGATGCTTTGGGGTACGGCGGCAGATGCACTGCGTCCTTACCAGCCGAAGAAAGTAAAAGCCATGAAAATCGAAGGAACAAAGCTTTGGGAGAAGATGGCTTTTGCAACAAAGTGGAATTTTCGTGATGTTATGCGACACAAATCCCGTTCATTCATGACGTTATTCGGTATATTAGGTTGTATGTTGCTGCTGGTGGGCGGACTCGGAATGAAAGATACCATGAAAGGTTTTATTTCTCTGATTGATGAAGAAGTATATGACTATAATACGAAAATCAATATTGTAGAAACGGCAGATAACGAGACGGTGGAGCAATTTGCGGAAAAAGTTGGCGGAGATTGGATGGCTACATCAGGAATTCAGTTGGAAGATAAGACAGTTTCCTTGGAAATTTATGATGTTACGCATGATATGGTTCGGTTCATTGATGAAGACAATGCCGGTGTGACTCTGGAAGATGACGGTGCTTATATTTGTATTCGTCTTGCAGAAAATGGAATTAAGGTAGGAGATACTGTTTCCTTCTCTCCATATGGAGAAGAAGAAACCTATTCCGTGAAGGTAGCCGGAATTCTTCGTTCCGTATTGACGGAAAACCTTGTGATGACAAAGGAATATGCGGAACAGGTAGGTATCCCTTACCATATTAGTTCGGTTTTCACAATGGAAGCGCAGGAAAATATAAAGGATGAGGCATTTATTTCCGGAAAACAGTCGAAGCAAGCATTAATGGAGTCTTTTGATGCGTTTATGGAAATTATGAATATTATGGTCTATATTTTGGTACTGGCGGCGGTGGTGCTTGGAATTATTGTATTGTATAATCTGGGCATAATGAGTTATGTGGAGCGTTCCAGAGAACTGGCTACCCTGAAGGTGTTGGGCTTTAAAGATAAGCAGATTGGCAAGATTTTGATTAGCCAAAATGTATGGCTTACGGTAGTAGGCGTTATAATCGGATTGCCTTCCGGTGTTGGTGTGCTTTATGTGTTAATCAAAGCATTGGCATCAGAATACGAACTTCGACTGATAATGGGACCGCTTACTTATGTGGTAAGTATCGTGGTAACCTTTGGGGTATCTATTGTAGTAGGACTTTTTGTGGCTCGGAAAAATAAAAAAATCGATATGGTAGAAGCGTTAAAAGGTACAGAATAGTTTTATAAAAAGAAGAGGGTATTATAAAGGTGTACATCTTTCTGTGAAAGCAGGTGGGGGTACACCTTTTTTGTGAGGAAATTTGTTCTGATTGATTTTCCTTGCTTTTCTAACTTACAAGAAATATAATAAAAGTATGTTTTAGAAAAAACAAGTGATAAGAAGGGGGATTTACCATGAGGGACGAAGTAAGAAGACGTTGTGAAAGTATGATTGCAAACCGGGATGCCATACAGAAGGTGTTTCGATGGGGCCACGGACTTTTATGTGTGACAGAGGCCTGTATGTATACAATGAAGGGAAAAACGGTGGATGGGGAACGGCTTCAGATGTGCCGGGACTTGATTAAAGATAAGACCGGTGTGTTTTCGGGATTCCGGGGAAATGTCCAAACGGTGATTGCTGCCACATTGGCGTTAGGACACAATCCGGAAGGAACCTTGGAAAACGGACTTACGGTATATAAGATGTTAAAGAAAAGAATGTGGGATTCTGCGTACCTTCCGATGGCGGCCATGTCCATCGCCCGGCTGGCACCGGCAGAGCGGTATGAAGAGATTGTAGAGAAGACCAAAGAGATTTATGACTTAATAAAGAAAGAGCATCCGTTCCTAACCTCTGCGGAGGATGTTTCCTTCTGTGCGCTTTTAGCATTGTCGGAAAAGAGTACAGAAGAGCTTGTGACGGAAGCGGAACGGTGCTATCGTTTTCTTACGGAGCATACCCGTTTTCCGAAGAATTCGGTGCAGTCTCTGAGTCACGTGCTGGCGTTGTGTGAGGGAGTACCGGAAGAAAAGTGTGAAAAGACCATAGAGCTGTATGATACATTACATGCCTGCGGGTTAAAATACGGAAATATTTACGAACTGCCGATGCTTGGAATATTGGCGGTAAACAACAGTGATTTTGAACACTTGGCAGAGGAACTGCAGGAAATAAGTACCTGGCTGTCAAAACAGAAGGGCTTCGGCTTTTGGGGAAGTATTACGGTAAAGCAGCGGCTGATGTTCGGAGGAATGTTACTGCAGGAGCAGGAAGAAGAAGGGGATTTATCGGAATCGGCACTGGTGCAGAGTGCTGTGGCAACCATAGTAGCCCAGGAAGCTGCCATGATGGCTGTGATGGCAAGTACCGCTGCAGCGACTACGGCGGCTAATTCATAGGATAAGGAAGTTGAGTCGGTTGCACCGAACTTTCAGGATAGGGTGTGACATTTAGAAAAAGAAACAGAGAGGTTTGTATGGCGAAGGAATATCGGGTACGTTGTAAAGGATTGGATGAGGAAGGCCGGGGCATCGTAGAATTTAACGGACGGAAGTTTTCTATGAAAGGACTTTTGCCGGGGGAACTGGCCACCATGGAGCTGGTGTACCGGGCAAAAGAGACGGGAGCAAGGCTGTGTCAGGTGCTGGAGGCATCCTCTGACCGTGTAGAACCGGCATGCCCGGTGTTTGATAAGTGCGGCGGATGTCAGTTGCTTCATATGAGTGAAACGGCTCAAAAAGCCTTTAAGCAGGGCCTGTGTGAGAAGCTGCTGGGAGGCTTTGGAAAAGTACGTCCGATTCTGACGTCTGGGAATCCGAAGAATTATCGAAATAAAGTCCATGCGGCCTTTGCACGGAAACGGGTAGGAAAAGGAAGTAAGATTATTTCCGGCATTTTCGAGGAAGAGAGCCACCGGGTCATTGAGACCGCCGATTGCTTCATTCAGGATAAGCGGGCAGCGGAATATCTTCGCACGGTGCGGAAGCTTATGCAGGACACCCACACGGAGCCTTATAACGAAGATACCGGCAGAGGAACCATACGGTATGTATTTCTTCGTACCGGTCGCGTAAGCGGCGAGGTGTTGATGGCATTGGTGACCGGTACACCGGAGTTTCCGGCAAAGTCGAAGTTTGCGGCTGAGATAAAGAAGAAGCACCCGGAAATCGTGACCCTTATTCACAATATCAATCCACAGAAAAACAGTATGGTGCTGGGGAAAAAGGAAACGGTGTTGTACGGGACCGGGTATATTACGGACACGTTATGCGGACATACCTTCCGTATCTCGGCAAATTCCTTTTATCAGGTAAACTCCGAGCAGACGGAAGTGCTTTATAAAACCGCGGTGGAGCTGGCAAAGATTACAAAGGAAGATACGGTGATTGATGCTTACTGTGGCATTGGTACGATTTCATTGATGGCAGCGGATTATGCAGGCCGTGTCATCGGTGTGGAAGTAAACGCCCAGGCGGTAAAGGATGCGAAAGACAACGCAAAGCGGAACAATTGTACCAACGTAGAGTTTATTTGTCAGGATGCAGGAGCATTTATGAGAGAACAGGCAAAGAAGGGAACCGCTCCCCAGGTGGTGATTATGGACCCGCCGCGGGCAGGAAGCGACGATGCTTTTTTGTCTTCCCTTGTGATTATGGCACCGGAGCGGGTGGTGTACATTTCCTGTAACCCGGAAACCCAGGCAAGGGATTTAAAAAAGCTGGTTGCTAAGGGGTATAAGGTGGAAGTGATACAGCCGGTGGATATGTTTCCGGGAACGAAGCATTGTGAGAGCGTTTGCCTTTTAAGTCGTATGAGCAACCGCAAACCTGATTCCTATGTGGAAAGGTCTTTAGATATGAAGGATTATCATAAAATTGTGGGAAAATAGGAGGGGATTGAAGATGAATGAAATTGAAAAAAACAGAAATACTGATATCATGGACAATTATTTTAAATCAGATAATATTGTGAATGATATTCAGGGTATTATTGAAGCATCACAGAAAAGTGCATATCGAGCAGTTGATACCATTCTTCTGAAAAGAAATTGGTTAATTGGGTATCGAATTGCGGAGGAAACTTTATTAGGGGAAGAACGTGCCGAGTATGGTGCACAGATAATTAAGAAATTATCAAAAGAATTAACTGCGAAATTTGGAAAAGGGTATACAAAAACGAATCTTTATAGTTTCTATTCATTCTATAAATATTTTCCGGAGATTTTCCACTCGGCGAGTGGAAAATTTGAAAGATTACTTTCGTGGACTCATTATAGAACTCTGTTGCAAGTAAAAGATGATGTAGCCAGAGCATGGTACGAAAAAGAAGCATATGAACAAACATGGAGTGTGCGTACATTACAACGTAATGTAAACACACAATACTATTATCGAATTTTACAGTCACAGAACAAAGAACTAGTTGAACAGGAAATGTTAGAGAAAACTATAGAATTTCAAAATGATAAACTGGAGTTTATTAAAAATCCGGTGATTGCGGAGTTTTTAGGTTTATCGTCTAACGCAAGTTTTACTGAAACTGAATTAGAAACGTGTATTATTTCGAATATACAAAGTTTCTTGATGGAATTGGGAAAAGGTTATGCTTTCGTTGCTAGACAGCAGCATATAAAAACGGAAAAAGAAGATTATTTTATTGATCTTGTATTTTATAACTATTTAATGAAATGTTTTGTGTTAGTGGATTTAAAGACAGGGAAAATAACACATCAAGATGTTGGACAGATGGATATGTATGTTCGTATGTATGATGAAATCAAAAAAACACCAGACGATAATCCGACATTAGGTGTTGTTATGTGTACAGAAACAGATGAAGATATTGCCAGATACTCTGTTTTGCATGGAAATGAGCAATTATTTGCAACAAAATACAAATTATATTTGCCAACTGAACAGGAACTGAGAGAAGAAATCGAGACACAGAAAGCAATGTTTTATCTTCAGCAGAAGGAAAAAGAAGATATGGACTTACTTTCTAAGTGTTAAGAGTGTAGTAGCTAATAGCTTGATTTATGTGATGGATTGTCGGAAAAGTTGTCGAATGACTTGTACTGAAACATGCATTGATAAAAAAGCGTCATTTAACGTTTATAATACAGGTATAAATATATATTTCTATCACTACCGCCGGCGGCAGTAGTGAAGGAGCGATAGTAGTCGTTCCTTTATACAAGGGGGAATCCCAAGTAGCAATAACAGGGATTTCCGCGAGGGCTTTCCCTGTTTATAAACAATATTATTACAGGGAAAGAGAGGTAGACACATGATGAATAAGACAACAAAACGAACCATTTGGACACTGGCAACGGTAACTTTACTTTTTGCAACGGGATGTAATACGGAGATCATGGTAGCAACACCTACATCCGCACCGACAGCAACCGTAGCACCTACACAGGAAGCGGTACCTACGGAAGTGGTTGTTCCTACAGAGGAAATTGTGGCGACAGAAGCACCGGTTATAGAACTGACCGAGGCGGTAAAGCCGACGGCAACACCGGAGCTGACACCGACAGAACTTCCGGAGCCTACAGTAGCACCTATGCCGACTCCGATGCCGACCATGACACCGGAACCAACGGCAACGCCGGTGCCGACAAATACACCGACCCCGGTACCGACAAATACGCCGGCACCAACGGCAACACCAAAGCCTACAGCAACACCGACTCCAAAACCAACGACAAAACCTACACCGAGTCCGACTCCGGTACCGGTAAAAGGGATTGTTGCAGGTGATTATGTGACTTCGGTCATTATCCGCAAGGCCTTGGATTGACAGCAGATGAGGTTGGCGAAGAGGTTGTAAATGCAAAGTACGACGAGAATGGAATCGCTGAAGTAAATGGAGTATTTTACTACAGAGCAGACCTTACGGAACATGCGAGTAAGTTGCCGTATCCGAATTCACATGTAGTAGGGAAGTATGTTACCCAGGAGGATTATGACTGGGCAACCGAATACTACAAGAAGCGTCTTTTGGAGGATAACCCGGCATGGCAGGTAGATGATGTATGTTACTTTGTATGTGAGCCGATTGAATGGCAAGTGTTAAAGACGGAGTCAGGAAAGGCATTTTTACTTTCCAAGTATGTTCTGGATGCGCATCCTTACCACAAGATGTTCGAAAGTGATGACTTTGACTGGGAGACGGAGTTTTATTATGAAACCAGTTGGGAAGAGTGCGACCTTCGTGAGTGGTTAAACGATTCATTCTATAATACCGCATTTAGCGAGGCGGATCAGGAAAGCGTACTGCTTACAAAGGTGAAAAACACGGACAATGTCAAGAATGGTGAAGATTCCGGTCCGGACACCAAAGACTATGTGTATCTGTTAAGTGACGCGGAAGCACTGGAGTATTTCGGTAATGAGATGATTGGTCGTAGTAAGGAAGAGCTTCCGGAGAAAACGGAACAGCTTGGACTTCCGACAGCCTATGCTCTACTGCAGGGAGTTTACACAAGAGGAGAGAAGTCTACATACTGGTATAAGGAGTACAGTGACTGGTGGTTGCGTACGACAGGATTAACTCAGTATGCAGTATACTTGTCAGCATCCAGTCGGATGGTTTCGAGTGGGAAGCATATAGCAAAAGTTGAAGCTGGTGTTCGTCCTGTTGTCTGGATTGATGTGGCTACAGCGAAGGTAGAGAAAGTTAACTAAGAAACAACAAAACGGAATGCTTCAAAATGTAAGGGATAAAGCTTAGCTGCTTTATCCCTTTACTTTTTGAAGAAAACATGGAAAGTTGAAGGAACCGCCCCATATGATGTAGAATTTCTCGGTGTCGTTTGCGACTTGCATTTTTCTCGATTTGTTGTATACTATTCTAAAGAGGAGAACGTGGGACGTTTTGGACGTATCGAGCAGAGGAATCTATAGATTCACCGTGCACCGCGGTAACTCTATTTTTATTTCTCTTCTTGAGATAATGTCTCTCTTTTGGGATTATTCTCGTAGAGTACTTTTCACATTGTCGTTGTTTTTTCTAAACAGTTATGGAGTATTGCAAATGATTTTTAACAAAATGAATTAGGAGTATAAATAATGAATGAAACCGGAAATCTTACCATTGGTGACATCGTAAGACATTTTAAATATGAAACCTTGTCGGATCAGGAAAAACGAGAGAATAAATATACCTACGTTATTCGGAACTTTGCCAGACATACCGAAACGGAAGAAGAGCTTGTGATTTATCAGGCCTTATACGGGGATTTCGGAACTTATGCAAGACCGAAAACTATGTTTCTCAGTGAAGTGGACAGGGAAAAATATCCGGATATAAAACAAAAATATCGATTTGAGAAGGTGGTAGAGGTATGCAACTAACAACAAAGCGTCTGATTCTCCGTCCATGGCAGGAATCGGATGCAGAAGATTTATATAACTATGCAAAGGACCCGGACATCGGACCGATTGCAGGTTGGCCGCCGCACAAAAGTGTGGAGGAGAGTCGGAGCATCATTCGGGGTGTGTTTTCCGGGAAAGAGTGTTATGCGGTTTGCTTGAAGGAGAACGGCAAAGCAATCGGTTCCATTGCTTTGAAATTAAACGGAGAAACCGATATGACGGAACAGGACGATGAATGCGAGCTGGGTTACTGGCTGGGAAAGGAGTTTTGGGGACAGGGGTTAATCCTGGAGGCGGCGAGAGAGCTTCTTCGTCACGGATTTGAAGATTTGGAAATGCGTACCATCTGGTGCGGGTATTATGACGGAAACGCAAAGTCAAAGCGGGTGCAGGAAAAGTTGGGCTTTGCGTATCATCATACTTGTAATGAAGTGGAAGTTCCGCTTATGGGAGAAATTCGCATCGGTCATACGAATGTAATGACAAGGGAACGGTGGTTTTCGTTGGATGGAAATTGCCCGTGTAAAAAGAGAAGTTGTGAAAGACATGGAAAATGTGACGAGTGTCGTGCACATCATGAGAAGTCCAAAAGACCGAGACCTTGCGAGAGATAAGGCCTCTTAAGTGAGGCTCAAGACACAGTTTAAAAGCAGATTATAGTTGCAATGTTTTGAAATGCAACCATGGTCTGTTTTTTTGTATATGGGTGCTGAATTTGATTTGTAATGTGGATTAAGGGGATTGAACTTTGAAATGAGATATGTTATACTGTACATATATATGAATGAGAAAATTCATATAAGTGAAAAGGATGTGAAGCCCTATGATTATAAGTGAACGTATTTTTAAGATTTTAAATGATAAAAAGATGACGCAGTCAGAGTTTGCGAAACGTGTAGGGGTTGCCTGCAGTACAATCAGTGAGTGGAAGAAAAGAAAGACCAATCCTTCCGCGGATAAGATTATGGATATTTGTGCTGTTCTTGAAGTAACACCGGAGCAGCTTTTATCCGGACGTGGTCTGGGTGAGGAAAACGAACAAGGCACTTCAAAAGAGGATGTGGTGATTACCCCGGTGGATTGGCAGATTATTGAGGATTATCATGGGCTGCAGAAAGCACAGAAGGAGCGGTTGCTTGCGTATGTGGAGGCTTTGAAAGAGTTGGAGCGGTTGGAGGAGATGGAGTAGGGTGTCAAACGATGAAATCACAATTTGTGATTTCACGAATGCAGGAGAAGGAGGATTATTGTGGGAGAAAATGCAGAATTGATGACGGTAGAAAATGTTCAGAATCGAGTATATGTAATACGTGGACAGCAGGTTATGCTTGATTATGATTTGGCTGAGATTTATGGGTATGAAGTGAAACGTTTGAATGAACAGGTAAAGAATAATATTTCAAGATTTCCAGAAGATTTTATGTTCCAATTGGAAAAGAATGAGATTCCGGAAGGATGTTTAAAGTCGAAAATTTCGACTTTAAACGATCAAGGAAATAAGCGTGGTATGCATATGAAGAAAATGCCTTATGCTTTCACTGAACAAGGCATCTATATGCTAGCTACGGTTCTTCGTGGAGAATTGGCCGAACAGCAAAGTATCTTTATTATGCGCGCCTTTCGTGAAATGCGACATTACATAAAGCAGAATCAGCAGTTTGTTACTCAGGCGGAGATGCATCTTGTAAATGCCAGGGTGTCCGAAATGTCGGTGCAGATGGCAAGTATGACTGACCGGCAGAAGAAAACGGAGCAGGATGTGTTAAACATTCAAAAGAGTATAGATACGCTTAGTGAAAATTTTGTGTCAGAGAAGGATATCAAAAATTTTGTCATCTACAAAGGACAGAAGTTTGAGGCGGATGCGGCTTACATAGACATCTATCAGCAGGCGCAGAAAAGTATTTACGTGGTGGACGATTATGTAAACACAAAGACGTTGCAGCTTTTGTCTCAGAAGAAGACTGGAGTAGAAGTGATTCTGTTTACGGAGAACGGTCACGGAATGAAAGGTTTTTTAACTATGACAGTTGTGAATGATTTTATGCAGGAGTATCCATCCTTGCGGATAAAACCCAATCCGGATTGTCATGATCGATTGATTGTTTTGGATTACGGATTACCGACGGAACAAGCATTTCATTGTGGTGCATTCAGCAAGGATGCGGGGAAGAAACTATGTGCCATTAATACCATAGCGGAAACGGAAATGATTCATTCGGTGGTGGATAAGCTACTCTTGAATCCTGATAAGTCGGTATAACGGCGCAAACATGTTTCGAAGAAAACGTGAGGTTGCGTTCCGACATTACTGCTTGTATAATATCCATAAAAGGAGGAGTTTGCGTATGAGAAAATATGTTATTGCTCAGTAGTCTGAGCTTATAAAACGAATTCGTGAGCTCAGATGAATCCCAAAAGATTCACTTTTAGGAGGATTTAAAATGAGCTATTTACGTGGGGAAGAGATTCTGCCAAAGGAGTTATTGGAAGCGGTTCAGCAATATGTGGACGGACAAAGTGTTTACATACCGGCAAAAGAAAAGTCGGATTGGGGCAGCGGAACGGATACGAAGCAAATCCTGGATATACGAAACCGGGAGATTTTTGAAAAGCATCGGGAGGGTGTTTCGGTGCAGGAATTAGCAGCGGAGTATGCGCTGTCGGATAAAAGTATCCAAAGAATTATCCGGACACAAAGAGAACAGAATATTGCAGAGAATACGCGGAGGAATACAATGAGTGAATATAAGTATATCGATTTATTGAAGCGACCGGAGCTGAAAACAAAGGCAGCAAAATGGTTCCATGAGAAATGGGGCGTGCCGGAGGAAGCATATCTTTCCTGTATGGAGGAGTATCTTTCCGGTGCTACAAAGAACGGTTGGTACCTTTGCATGGACGGTGAAGTGATTGTGGCCGGTCTGGGTATCATTGATAACGATTTTCATGACCGAAAGGATTTGACGCCGAATGTGTGCGCAGTATACACCGAGGAAGCGTATCGTTGTCAGGGTATTGCAGGAAAGCTCCTTACCATGGCAGTGGAAGAGATGCGGACAAAGGGTGTTTCTCCGGTATATCTTCTCACCGACCACATTTCGTTCTACGAGCGATACGGTTGGGAATTCTTGTGTATGGCCCGGGGAGACGGAGAAGAAGAACCGTCCAGGATGTATATTCACAAATAAGAGTCGGTTAGATTGCCGAAAAATGCAACCGGTCGTGGGAAATCCTACGGCCGGTTTTCATCTGCGAGGAAATAGATAAGAGGAAAAAATATATGGAAATAAAAGAAACGATTAATGGGCAGGAACTTATTCTTGAGACCGGTAACTATTATTTTTCACCAAACAGTATTGATAAAGGGACTTTGTTTCTGTTATCCAAGGTGCAAGTGACAGAAAATGAAAAGGTTTTGGATTTGGGCTGCGGATATGGGGTGGTAGGGATTGTGCTGGCGAAACAAATCGGGGGAGAACGGGTGGTTATGAGCGATATTTCGGAGGAGGCATTGGAGCTGACTTCTTACAATTTAACAAAGAATGACTTGGAAGGGGTCAAAGTCGTAAAAAGTGATGGACTTAAGGAAATTACGGACGCTGATTTTACGTTGATTTTATCGAATCCGCCGTATCATACGGACTTTTCGGTAGCAAAAGCGTTTATTGAAGAGGGATATAAAAAGCTTGTACTTGGCGGAAAATTGGTGATGGTAACAAAAAGGCTCCCTTGGTACCGAAATAAGCTGACCGCCGTGTTCGGTGGGGTGAAGGTATATGAACAGGATGGATATTATGTATTTGTGGCGGAAAAACGAAATAGGAACCGCAACAAACCACAGAAACAAAAGCAGGGCCTTTCGAAGAAGTTAAGAAGAAAATATTCAGAAAATAACGGCATTGGAAAGAAATAAAACAAAAATAATAGCATCAGTATGCTCGCAGTACATGAAATTCATAAAAAAGTAAGATATAATCGGAGATAAGAAGAGTAATATGGTTTACAAACTGTTAAGGAGGTTGTATCTATGATAAAAAAGATGATTGCAACAGTGCTTGTGCTTGCTACTGTAATAGGAATAGCTGCTTCCGGAACTGTGATGGAAGTAAATGCGGGCGAAGAAGAGATTTTAACGAAAATTGAGATTGCCGAGACTATGGAGTTTCTGACTTCGAACAGACTGGGAATGGTGGATGAGTATGACAGTATGACCCGGATGGTGCAGCTGTCCGAGGTGGAGATGCCCTACTATGTGGGGAAGGAAAAGAAAAGCTTCTTAAAGGGCAAAGAATACGATAAAGTTCTTTATTTGGGAAATCCTTATTATTTGCCGATGTTAAACGAAGAAGCGGTTTATTTTTCCTCTTCGGATGAAACCATTGCTGCCATTGAAGGGAATGAGTTGGTCGGAAAGAAGCAGGGCATTGTCACGGTAACTGCGTACAATGCAAAAAAGAAGGAATTGGAGAAAAATGTTTTTGCGGTAACCACCTATAATGACGGAAAAGATGTGGTGAAAGCCCGTTCCTTTGAGTATGATGAGTTGTGGAAATGGTATAATACAAAAACTCCGGAGTATTGGAAAACGCAGGTAAATACCATTCAGGATATGTGCTATTATCTCCAGGCAAGAAATTTTGTATATGATTTTGCAAAAGAGCCGGAATTTGTCAACGCCGGAAGATGGCAGTGGACGCAAGACCCTGAAATCATTTTTGCCATGAGTGGCGGTGTGTGTGTACAGGTGGCCCAGATGGGAAATTATATGTTGGCGGGTAATTATGAGGATTGGGGAAATATTTTAATATCCGGTAATCAGGGACATATTTTCAACTGGTTTTACGAAGACGGCTATTACTATATCATGGATTTTACCGAGGTAATCAGCGATAACGCATGGAACAATGACGGCTCGGGAAGGTTTAGAGATTATACGAAGAGTATTAAGAAATTTAAGACTATCAAAGAGATTAAGAAATGGGTCACCACGGAAAAGGTGGACACGAAGCAGAATTTCCTTATTTGCATGTATTCCTGCCAGGGCCATGATTACATGCCGGCTTTCTATGACGAAGGATGTGCCGATACCAGAGCAGTTTTAAACGGTACAAATAAAGAGACGGCATACTACGGTTTTCACGAGATTGTGTACGATGAAATGACGGTCCTTTATCAGAATAAAGACCTGAACATTGCATTACGCAGTTTTACCATCGAAGAGATGCCTTATGAAATTATGTACGGTGGACTTTACGGATATAAAGTAGAGCATAAGAATTATTTTGACTACGAGAAATAGTTACGGAAAAGAATAAGGAGACGGACGCATTTAAGTGCTTCGTCTCCTTATTTTTTACTATATGGCAAGTTGCGCAACTTCCTATAAATCTAACGTCCGTTTCATTCCTTCCGCCAATGAAGTGGAAGGGAGCGAAACCCCTGCATCCCTGAGTTTTGAAATGTCATAGATACGGTGGCAAAGGTGTCCCGCAAACTCCGGATGAGCCTCCGCATAGCCGGTGAGAGGCACTTCTTTTACGGATACAGTGTTTCCTAACAGTTCTCCGATGATTTCGTAGTAGCGCTTATTTTCCACTGCTTCCGGACCGCCGATGCAAAAGATTTCGTTATAAGTTTTCTCTTTATCCACGCAGTTTAACATGGCATGGGCTAAGTCGTCCACAAAAATCGGTTGAGTCAGATAGATGCCGCCGCCGACTAAGCGTAAGGGTTCCCCGGCTTGAATCAGTCGCACCAGGTCATTCTGACGGCTGTGTTCCGGAAAACAGCCGAGCATAAATCCCGGACCGTAAATATGGCCCGGTCGGAAGATGGTTACATTTAAGTTTCCTTCGGATTCTATAAAATAATCCAGAAAAACATGCTCCATGTTTCGTTTGTTGCCGGCATAACTGCACACAGACGGTGCACCCTGTTCTTCGATAAAGATACCCTGCTCATTTTGCGGGGTACGTTTTTTTGTCGGATCATAAACCGAGTCGGTGGATATGACCACAAGGCGGTTGGTGACGTTAGAAAGTACCTGAAGGTCCTGCTCGGCATGCAACTTGTTCATGCAAATGCAGTCAAACACCACGTCCCAACGGATATGCTGTCCTAAAATGGCGTTTTGAAAGCCGGCGGAATCCTCGCGGTCACAGGTAATGGGAGTGACACCCTTTGGCAGAGGACGTTTTCCTCTGGTCAGTGTCCATACGTCATATTCTTTGTTTGCCAAAACAGCGAGACGACCGGAAAGACCACCGCTTCCGCCGATAATCAATGCTTTTTTCTTCATGGGAATTTCCTCCGAAATGATGTGCCGAACTTTTGGGTACGGTATACTATAATTAGTATATCATAACGTGAAAAAAACATAAAGCAGAATCTAAACGTTGTACCGTAGTCAGCGGAAAGGAAGAAAAACAAAATGCAGTTGTTTGACAAAAAGAAAACAAACATAAAGAACAAAGAAAACTCTTGTAAAAGCGACAAGTATTTAGTAAAATATAAGTGGGTGTTAAGAAATGGCAAAACATCATGTCGCAGTTGGTTAAGAAGGGAAACTTTGAAACCGGATAGGAGGTTGCTATGGATACTTACAAATATGAAAAGCTCAGAAATGTGGCTGTGTTGGGACACGGCGGAGCGGGTAAGACTACACTGGTGGAAGCGATTGCGTTTACCACAGGGGTAACGACCCGCCAGGGCAAAGTGGAAGAAGGAAACACCATCAGTGATTACGACAGAGAGGAAGCAAAACGTCTATGCTCAGTCAGTACGTCAATTGTACCGGTGATTTGGGAGGATATTAAGATTAATTTTCTTGATACACCGGGGTATTTTGACTTTGTGGGAGAAGTGGAAGAAGCAGTCAGCGCCTGTGATGCGGCGGTGATTGTAGTTTCGGCGAGAAAGGGGATCGAAGTCGGCACGGAGAAGGCTTGGGAGCTTTGTGAGAGGTATAAAATTCCTCGTATCTTCTTCGTTACGGATATGGACGTGGATAATGCCAGTTTCCGTCAGGTAGTGGAGGATTTAACGAAACGGTACGGAAAACGAATTGCTCCGTTCCATTCCCCGATTCGTGAGAATGAGAAATTTGTAGGCTTTGTCAATGTGGTGAAGATGGCAGGCCGTCGATTTACAAAGAACAGTGAGTATAATGAATGTCCGATTCCGGATTACTCAAAGGAATATGTGGACAAATACAGAGAACTTTTGATGGAGGCAGTGGCGGAAACCAGCGAAGCTTTGATGGAGAAGTATTTTAACGGAGAGGAGTTTTCCGTAACGGAGATTTCCGCAGCTCTCAGGAGCAGTGTAATTGATTGTACCCTTGTGCCGGTGCTGTGTGGTTCCGGACTTCATGCACAAGGGACTACCATGTTGTTGCAGGCGGTGGAAAGGTATTTCCCGTCGCCGAATAAATGTGTATTGGTTGGTATCAATACCAAGACCGACAATACCTTTGCAGCGGATTATGATGCCAACAAACCGATGACGGCAAAAGTGTTTAAAACCATTGCGGATCCGTTCTTAGGCAGATTTTCTTTGATAAAGGTTTGCTCCGGTATTTTAAAAGCCGGTGATACGGTGTACAATCCGAACAGAGAGTGTGAGGAAAAGGTTGCGAAGCTTTATGTATTACGAGGAAAGACTCAGTACGAAGTAAAGGAACTGTATGCGGGAGATATCGGTGCGGTGGCAAAGCTTACGGATACGTTAACCGGAGATTCTCTGACAGAGAAGGATACCCCGGTCATTTACGACCTGCCGAAGATTTCCGTACCCTATGAATATCGTGCCTATCGCGCAAAAAATAAGGGAGATGAGGATAAGCTTTCCCAGGCGGTTGCCCGTATGATGGAAGAAGATTTAACCCTTCGGGCGGTTAACGACCCGGAGAACAGACAGACCTTGTTATACGGTCTCGGAGAACAACATCTTGAGGTAACCGCAAGTAAGATTGCGGCACGGTACAAGGTGGAAATGGAACTTTGTAAACCGCGTGTGGCATACCGTGAGACCATTCGTAAGAAGGTGACGGCGGAGCATAAGTACAAAAAACAGTCCGGCGGACACGGGCAGTACGGCCATGTAATTATTGATTTTGAACCGTCCGGTAATCTGGATGAGGCCTTTGAATTCCATGAGAGCGTATTCGGCGGTGCAGTACCGAAGAACTTTTTCCCTGCGGTGGAAAAGGGCATTGCGGACAGCGTAAAGGAAGGTCCGCTGGCGGGCTATCCGGTGGTAGGTATCAAGGCAACGTTGACCGGTGGTTCCTACCACGATGTAGATTCCTCTGAAATGGCATTTAAGACTGCCACCTGTCAGGCATTTAAGGAAGGAATCATGAGTGCCACACCGATACTTTTGGAGCCCATTGCCACCCTTAAGATTGTGGTACCGGAACAGTACACCGGAGAGATTATGGGAGACTTAAATCGCAGACGGGGGCGTGTGTACGGCATGAATGCTCTTCACAATAATAAGCAGGAGATTGTGGCAGAGATTCCGATGGCGGAAGTTTGCGGATATTCCGCAGATTTGCGTTCCATGACCATGGGCGTGGGAGAGTATTCCTACGAATTCACCCGTTACGAGGCTGCTCCTTCCGATGTACAGGCCAAGGTAGTGGAGGAGAATGCATAGCAAACAGCAGACGGTAAAAACTCCTTGAAAAGGAACGGTGCAAGGGGTTGTCGGGCAGACCCGACTATGGTAAAATAGTGGTAAGGACAGGGGCGGACTTGTACCGCCCCTGCTTTTGTGGGAAGGAAGCGAAGATTTTTCGCATGGCCCGAGCGAGCATGCGTATAAAAGAAAACAAGAGGATAAAATTATGACGAAGACAAAGGATACGTTTTACAGTCAAATATGGAAACTGGTACTCCCGATTTTAATACAAAATCTTTTAAGCTCCATGGTAAGTTCTGCAGATACCGTAATGCTTAGTATGGTAGATCAGGATTATATGTCGGCTGTATCGTTAGCTTCCCAGTATGCCAATGTTTTATTTTCTGTATTTTACGGCTTGGGAACAGGTATTACCATGTTATGTGCCCAGTATTACGGAAAAAAGGATATGAATGCAATCAATGTGGTGCAGGGAATCGCTATGCGGTTTTCTATGGTATTCTGTACAGCTTTTGCGTTATGTGCAGCACTGATACCAAGACAGATGATGTGGTTATTTACGAAGAACGAGCGGTTAATTGAGTTGGGGGCAGATTATCTGCGTATTGTCAGTATCAGCTATTTTTGCTGGGGTATTATCGAAGTATATTTGTCGGTACTTCGCAGCGTGGAGAGAGTTGCGGTTTGTAGCGTATTAAACATTATGGCATTTGGTTTAAATGTATTTTTAAATGCAGTTCTTTTGTTTGGCTGGTTTGGAGCACCAAAGTTAGGGGTACTTGGAGTGGCGATTGCTACGTCCGCATCCCGTGTCATAGAACTGATCGGATGCTTTATTGTGTCGGCAAGAAGTAAAGATGCAAAGTTGAAACTTTCGTATATGTTTATTAAAAATAAAGTTTTGTTTAAAGATTTTGTTCGGTTGTCCCTTCCGGCCCTTGGAAACGATGTGGTCTGGGGCGTGGCTTTTTCCATGTATGCGGCCATTATCGGAAACATCAGCGATGATGCGGTGGCGGCCAACGCAGTTGCAGTAGTGGTGCGTCAGTTCGGTACGATTCTCTGTTACGGAATCGCCAGTGCCGGCGGTATCTTAATCGGTAAAATTATCGGAGAAAACAACTTGGAGGGGGCGAAGGAAGGTGCCAGGAAGATGATGAAGCTGACGGTCATCAGCGGAATTATCGGAGGCCTTATTGTGCTTGCCGTTTCGCCGGCGGTGGTGGCTTACTCGGCTGTGAAACTGACTCCGACAGCCCAGGGGTATCTGAAATGGATGCTTTTGATTAACTCCTATTACATTTCGGGAACGGCGGTAAACACATCCTTGATTGCCGGTATTTTCCGGGCGGGAGGCGACAGCAAGTTCGGCTTTATTTGTGATACCATTGACATGTGGTGCTATGCCATACCGGTGGGGCTTTTAGCAGCCTTTGTATTTAAGTGGCCGGTGATGGTAGTCTATTTCCTGCTCTGTACCGACGAGTTTGTAAAGTGGCCGTGGGTAATTAAGCATTATAAGAGCGGAAAGTGGCTGAATAATATTACAAGAGATGACTGGGGAACGGAGAACCGGCTGGAACAGAGTGCAGAGTAACATAGCTTGAACTAACGAAGAAAGAGAAAACGGAGGAGAGTAGGATGTCAGAGAACAAGCCAAAAATTTATTTGTCGGATATTCATTTGGAAAACTATACGGACCAGTATGAGGGCAAGCAGGCAACGGTCGAAGATGCGGTCTTCATGGGCGGCAGAGAAACGGTTTCATTAAACGGAACCTGGAAGTATGCTGTGGATCAGTATGATACCTGCCTTCGTCAAAAGTGGTTTCGCGAAAGGTATGTAGACGAACAAGGCTTTACACTGCCGGTGGACTATTCTTTTGATACGTGGCCGGAAACGAAGCTTCCGGCGTGTTGGAATGTAGTACGCCCGGAGTTTATTATTTATGACGGAAGCATGGTATTTACAAAGACCTTTTCTTTTGACCGGAAGGATGAGGAAGAGGTGTATTTACGCATCGGAGCAGCGAACTACATTTGTCGTGTCTTTTTAAACGGGGAGTACGTGGGAATGCACCGGGGCGGTTCCA
Organism: Lachnospiraceae bacterium; assembly: GCA_017465475.1. Classification (GTDB taxonomy): domain Bacteria; phylum Bacillota; class Clostridia; order Lachnospirales; family Lachnospiraceae; genus SIG307. Next base: position 16,704 of record JAFTWC010000048.1, on the reverse strand, counting down.
CACCGGCGTTTTTTCGGGTGACGGAGCAGATAAAAGAGGAAAACAGAATCCTCATTGCGGCAGACAGTACCAGACGTCCGGAACAGGTGCCGACGGAAAATACGGACTGGTTCAACTACGGCGGTGTGTATCGTGATATTGAACTGATACGGGTGCCGAAGGTACATATGAAGGATTTCCGTATCGGTTTGGTGCCGGATGGGACGTATCATAAGATTCAGGTTCAGGTGAAAATGTCTGCGCCGGTTGAAGCAGCGGCAGAAGTTTGTATCGAGGAGTTGGGAATAAAAACAGTAGTTCCGGTGACAGAAGGCATGGGAGAGTGTATTCTGGAGTTTTCCGGTATCGGACATGGAAATGGGGTGGGAACAAAAGAACAGTCTGTATCGGAGCCGGATTTGGAGCTTTGGTCCCCGGAGCATCCGAAGCTTTATGATGTTACCGCATCTTGTATGGGCGACACGGTCAGTGACCGGGTCGGATTTCGTGAGATTAAAGTGGAGCAGGGAGAAATATTATTAAACGGCAAGCCTGTTTTCTTAAGAGGTATCAGTTGTCATGAGGATAGTGCAGTAAACGGAAAAGCACTGACAGACGAGGAACGTATAGAAAATATTAAGCTTGCGAAGGAACTGGGCTGTAATTTTATGCGTATTGCACATTACCCGCATCATGAAAATATGGCGAAGTTTGCAGATGAACTGGGGATTTTGTTGTGGGAGGAAATCCCGGTGTATTGGGCAATATTATTTGATCGGGATAAAACCTATGAGGATGCAAAGAACCAGTTAAGAGAACTGATAACAAGAGACTGGAATCGTGCCAGCGTGATTGTATGGTCAGTCGGAAATGAAAACGCGGATTCCGACGAGCGGTTAAGCTTTATGAGCCGTCTGGCACAATGCGCACGAAAGGAAGATTCTACACGTTTGATTTCTGCTGCATGTTTGGTGGATGGAGAAAAGAATCAAATCGCAGACCGGTTGACGGACTATTTGGATGTAATCGGTATTAACGAGTATTACGGATGGTATTCTCCGGACTTTGAAAAGCTTCCGCAACTGTTTCAGAACAGTAACCCGGATAAGCCGGTGATTATTACCGAGTTCGGTGCGGATGCATTAACGGGGCTTCACGGCACCACGGAAGACAAAGGCACAGAGGAGTACCAGGCCTATGTGTATGAACGTCAAATAGAGACGATACGGAACATTTCATATATTAAGGGAATGACTCCGTGGATTTTGTATGATTTCCGTTGTCCGAGAAGAACGGCGGCAATTCAAAAATATTATAACCGTAAGGGGCTGTTGTCTGAGGATAAGAGTTATAAGAAACCGGCCTTTTATGTGTTACAAAAGTTTTATGAAGAAAAAAGAGGAGAACAGTAAGTATGGGACGCGTGTCTGTGAAAGAAAATAAGAATATCTATCAGCTTCGGAGGGAGGAACTGGGCCTGTCCAGAGAAAAAGCAAGTGAGCTTTTGGAAACTATGCCGGCGGACCGGATTGAAAAAATCGAAAGTGAAAAATCATTACCTCATCCGGATGAAGTTCTGCTGATGTCCGAAGCCTACAAGATGCCGAATCTGTGCAATCACTATTGTGCCAATGAATGTCCCATCGGAAAACAATATGTACCGGAAATCAAGATAAAGGATCTTTCCCAGATTGTTCTGGAGATGCTGGCTTCCTTAAATTCCATGCACAAAAAACAGGAACGTCTCATTGAGATTACTGCGGACGGAAAGATAGAAGGGGATGAGATAAAAGATTTTATCCATATTCAGGAGGAATTGGAAAAGATATCCATTACGGTGGAAACACTGCAGCTTTGGTCGGAGCAGATGCTGGCCAACGATGTGATAGATATTGAAGCTTACAACGCATATAAAAACAAAGAAAAATAGAAGTAAAACGGCAAAGAGGGGATTCCGAAAGTCAAAGAGACCGGAGAGCCCCCTTTTTTGCCGTAATGACCCAAATAGGTAGTGCTATTTTGCTGATACAATCATTTTTTCAGAGGAAATGTCAGGGTATAATAAGTGCATACAAAGGGGACGGGTGTTATCGGAATGAGAACACAAAGCGAGGAGAGGGATATGATAGAGGAAGAGGCAGCAGAAACAACTTGGGAGCAATACAGTTCAGTATTTCGGACCATGTTTCCGATTGTCAGTACAAAAACAGCATTACAAGATACACATTTTACAAAGGGATTTGCGCATTCTTGTCAGATCTATGCCATAGAGACAAAAGAACGGTGGGCTTCCATGAAACAGCATTTGGAGCAGGCTTTGGAAGAGTACCGAAAGTCTTATGAGGAATCCGGCACATTGGAATCTGTGGCAAATTTATTGTGGGCGTTATGTTTAGGGTATGCATGTTCCGTGGACGGGGAAGCAGTAAGGGGAGAAAATACGGAGTACACGAAAAACTGCTATGAAACGGGGATGCTTCTAATCGGGATTTTGAGAGAAACCAAGGTATATGAGGAGCTTGCGGAGTACTATTTTGCGTTGCTGTATTATATAGGGATGGTCGGTAACGGGATGGGAATAGAACATAATAAAGCGGTGGGAGTAGAACTGATGAAATCTCTTGTGATTTTCGGAAATCCTTATACGGTATGTTTTGTGAAGGAATGTGAGTTAATAGGGTGACTTAACAAGGAGAAAACCGGGCGGAGGTGGTGCTATGTCTGTGAAGGAAAGAATTGTTGCCATTCGTCTTGCGGAAAAAGTGGCAAGGAACAGGGAGTACGCCGAGGGGATAGGTGTGTTTGTGAGGGTAGGAAAGGGAGTAGAAAGTGGGGAGTGGGAGAAAACGAAACGTAGGAAAAGGTAGGGGAAAATGATAATAGGGAACAGGAGAGAAAGTAAAGGATAGAAAAGCCGGAACCGATGATTTGTGGGAGAATCGTTGGAACCGGCTTTTTGTTCTGAGAGAGAAGTAAATGTTTTTTGAATACACATTGCGTAAAGGAAAGAGGTGTGTTATAGTAAGTACAGGATAAAAGAATATATGGTATAGGAGGTATCTTATGGATTGTCAACAGAAAGTGATTGAACTCCGCAAACGAACCGGCATGAACCGGAAAGAGTTTTGTGAGTATTTTATGATTCCTTATCGGACTGTGACGGAGTGGGAACGAGGAACGAGAAATGCACCAGAGTATGTGCTTCGGATGATGGAGTATATGATACGGATGGAAAAGCTGGGTGTGATAGATACGGTGGAGGATGAGAATGGGAGAGAAGACGGAGGTATTGACTGTCGATAATATACAAAATCGGGTATATGTGATACGCGGACAACAGGTCATGCTGGATTATGATTTGGCTGAGATTTACGGATATGAGGTAAAGAATCTTAATAGACAAGTGAAACGCAATATTGCCAGGTTTCCGGAAGATTTTATGTTTCAGCTTACAGAAGAGGAGAATGAAAATTTGCGGTGCCAAAATGTCACCGCAATCAGAAGTTCGATGTCGAGAAGCATGCCTTACGCTTTCACTGAGCAGGGGATTTATATGCTTGCTTATGGGTTGTCTACGGAGCAAGTGTACCATTGTGGTGCATCCAGTAAAGATGCAGGAAAGAAGTTGTGTGCGATTAATAAAATAGATCAGAGCGAAATATTCCATCCGGTAATTGATTGTTTGCTATCTGAACCAGATAAAACTATATAGGAATGAAAACAGGAGGAAAGTAATGCAGTATCGTAACGATAAATACGGGAATCCCATTTCCGTGCTGGGCTACGGGTGTATGCGTTTCACCAAAAAGGCCGGAAAGATTGAATTTGAAAAAGCAGAGAAGGAGATTTTGGCGGCGTACGAAGCCGGAGTGAATTACTTTGATACCGCGTATATTTACGGCGGAAGCGAAGAGTTTTTAGGAGAAGTGTTTGAGAAAAACGGAATCCGTGATAAGGTGAAAATCGCAACGAAGCTTCCTCACTATTTGATGAAAAGCAGAGAGGGAGTGGAGAAGACCTTTGCGGAGGAATTACGGCGTCTTCGCACTGATTATGTAGACCATTATTTGATGCATATGTTAACGGATGTAAAAACATGGGACCGTTTAAAGGCGCTTGGCGTGGAAGAGTGGATTAGGGAAAAGAAAGAGTCGGGAGCAATTCGTCAAATCGGGTTTTCCTATCACGGCAATTCGGATATGTTTTGTAAACTCTTGGATGCTTATGATTGGGATTTTTGCATGATTCAGTATAATTACCTGGATGAGCATTCCCAAGCAGGAAAGAGAGGATTACAATATGCTGCATCCAAGGGAATTCCGGTGTGGATTATGGAACCCCTCAGGGGCGGTCGTCTGGTGAATAACTTGCCGGAAAAGGCAAAGAAGTTGTTTGCACAGCATCCTAGCGGACGGACACCGGCGGAGTGGGCATTTCGCTGGCTATGGAACCAACCGGAAGTGACTTGTGTGCTGTCCGGAATGAATTCCCTGGAAATGGTACAGGAGAATGTAGTAAATGCAGATGGGTCCCAGGCGGGAGAGTTTACGGAGGAAGATCATGCACTGATTGCCGGAGTAGTAGAGGCCATCAATGAAAAGATGAAAGTCGGTTGTACCGGTTGTGGGTATTGTATGCCATGTCCGAAGGGTGTGGATATTCCGGGAGTGTTTTCTGCGTATAATAAGTGTGCTACAGACGGAAAAAGAAGGGCATTAATGGAATATCTTTGGTGTACCACACTTCGTAAGGATGCTACGGCGGCTTCTAACTGTATCGGTTGCGGAAAATGCGAAACGCATTGTCCGCAGCAAATTGAAATACGGAAAGAGCTACAGAATGCCAAGAAGGAACTGGAGGGACCTGTGTATAAGGCGGCGAAGAAAATCGTATCGGTGTTTTTAAAATACTAACATTTTGGTATAAAACATGACCCCGGTCACATTGTAAAGTTTCCTGCTTTGTGGTATCATGAAGACGGTGATGTATATGTCTGAAAATAAAATGATACGTTTTGTGTGGGCGACTATAATGGTGGCCGGGTTACTTTTAATAGCCGGATTTTTTGCGGAGCATTTTACGGGATGCCTTTTATGTGGGGCAGCCCTTATTGTGGTATTTCAAATACAGAGTTTAACGGATGAGCAAAGTTTGACTTCCTTGGTGGTACAGGGGATTCTTTCTTTGCTTTTTTCTTTGATGGCGGGACATTTCGCGGCGTATCTGATTTTCTATGAGTTGCGGTTAAGGGCAGAAAGCAGAAAAAAGCAGGAGGGTTCAGGAAAAGCAGGAGAAGAAAAAGAAGGGGATACGGTTCTTAGGATATTTCTTCCGGGTGTGTTATGCTTTCTTTGCAGAGTTACAAGGGAATCCTTACCGCATCTTCTTTGGCAAATGATACTTCTTACGCTTTGTTCCGCAGTGTTTTTTTCGGTGGAGTCTGCAGTGGCACATTACCTGAAAATACAGAGGGAAAGCGCTGTGGCTGTTCGCGGAACGGCCATTAATGAGCTATATGAGAAAAAGTTGAACCGGGAATTAAGAATGAAAAATTACCTTGCGGAGCGGAATGCACGCCTGGAAGAACGGGAAAATATCAGTCGCAACATTCACAACAGTGTGGGTCATACCATTACGGCGGCGGTGATGACGTTAGATGCGGCGGAACTACTACTGGATGTGGATGCTCTAAAAGCAAAGGAGCGTGTGGTAACGGCGAAGGAACGGATGAAGGAGGGACTCACTGCCATTCGATGTGCGGTGCGGGTGCTGGATAAGGAAAGTAAGGGAGTACAGGTGGAGGATTTCCTCCGGGAGTTGTCAGCGGTAGCGGAGAATTTTGTGATGGATACGGAGCTTACGGTAAAGACGGATGTACATGTTGTGCCGGAGCTTAGGTCACTTCCGAAGGAACATACAGAGTTTTTGACAGGTGCGGTACAGGAACTTTTTACAAACGGAGTAAAGCACGGAACTGCAACTCGCTTTTTGCTTTCTGTCAGAGCAGACAGTGCCCATCTTCAGGTTTCTGTCCGGGATAACGGAACCGGGGATTTTTCTGAGGAAAATAAGGAATTAAAGATAAAGGCAGGTTTTGGATTGAAAAAGATTATCTCTTATTTAAAACGATGTGGCGGAGATGCAAAGTTTACAAACGAAAACGGATTTTGCGCGGTGTTGACTGTGCCAATCATACGGGAGGAAACAGATGGAGAAATGTAGGATTCTTTTGGTGGACGATGAACCGTTGTTGTTAGATAGCTTGGAAATTATTTTGTCCATGAACGGTATGGAGATTGCAGGAAAAGCAAAGGACGGGAACGAAGCGTTACGGTGTCTGGAAGCTGCCATTTGTGATTTGGCATTGGTGGATCTGAACATGAAGGGCATGGGGGGTATTGAGCTTATTGACAAGCTTCGTAAGATGTATCCGCAAGTGAAGATTTTGGTACTGACGACCTTTTATGATGATGAAAACATCACAAAAGCCATTGCCAACGGTGCGGACGGGTACCTTTTAAAAGACAGCGGAAAAGAGGCCATATTAGGAGCAATTGAACAGATTTTAAGCGGACGAAATGTCATCGATCATAAGGTGATGCAAAGACTTGCGGCACTGATGGGAGCAAAGGAATCCCAAAAGGAAAGCCCAAGAGAAGAATTGGCACCGGATATGACGGAACGAGAAAAGGAGATTTGCACCCTTTTGGCAGAAGGGCTGACAAATCGTCAGATAGCGGAACAACTCTATATTTCGGAAGGCACGGTGAAGAATTATATTTCTTCCATTTACGATAAAACAGGGATTCATGACCGGGGAAAGCTTATCGTAGCCATGAAGGGTTAGTTAAGACTATAATACGGTATGCTGACAAAAGTCATACGAAATCAAAAGACAGAATATGACCACAGTCATGGGAATTTATGACTGTGGTTACTTTTTAGGTAAGACTTTGGTTGCTATAATGGGAGCAACAAAGGAGGTTAGGAACATGAGACAGAAATTGTCCGCAATGAACTACATACGAAACAATAAGCGGCGTGCGGCGGTACTGATTGTCAGTCTGGCACTGTATTTGGTGATTGTCTATATGACGCAGTTTATTTTGTCTTCCGGTACGGAAAGTTTCAAAAAGATACTGGTGGAAGATACAAAGAAGATGCAAATGGTACAACTGCCTTACAGCGCATTTGGAATAGATCCGGATGTGTTGGGGGAGGAACAGACGAGAGAAGCTGATATGAAAGCAGTGGATACGCTGATGAAACGGTTAAGAGAAGAGGATGGCGTGAAAACGGTACAAAAAGTCCAAGGCTTGGGTGTAACCATCTATGCTATGATAGGGCAGTATCATTTTTCGTTTCCTATAGGGGACGAAGCATTTTTAAAAACCTATATGGAGCATATGGGAGCAACCCTAAAAGAAGGGGAACTTCCGGATGCACCGGGAGAACTTATTCTGTCAGACGGGATTATGAAAAATTCCGGTTTGACTCTCGGACAAAAGCTTTCGGATGAAGCGTTTCAAATTGTGGGAATCGCGGAAAGTGATTCCTATTTCGGCAGTGGAATCCAGGTGCAAAATCGAGGGTATTCCAAATCGGTTTGTATTCTCTCGGACGGAAGTATTGAGGATGTGGGAGCAATGCTTCGCAAGATGGGGTATGAGTTTAGTGATAACGAGGCGGATATTTGGGATTATCAAACCGGGTATGAGGAGTATGAAGATGTGTTTGCCGAGGTGGAAACACCGGCCAATATTGTGTTTAAAGGTGTAATGATTGTTATGGCAATCATGTTGTTTTTAGTGTATACCACGATGTTGCGTGATCGTCACGGTGAATGGTGCTTGTATTGTTCCATCGGTTATGGCAGAAAAGCTGTTTATCTTTCTATTTTGCGTGAAATGTTATTTTACTTTGCAGTGGCGGTAGTTGCCGGTACAGTGCTGACGGCAGTCGGTATGGTGGCAGTGGATGCATTCCTGATTTCACCCATGGGGCTTGCATGTAATTATACGGATGTTGCTGTTATCGGGGAGATTGTATGCGGATACGCAGTAGTATTTGTTTTGCTGCAATTACCGATTCGGTTTGCATTACAAAAGATTCGTACTGTAGATGCCATGGAAGAAGATTTATATTAGGAGGGTTCCCATGTTTGAGATAAAAAATATAACAATGATTTATGATATGGAAAAAGAAGAAAAGGTGTATGCCTTGGGCGGATTTGATTTAAAGCTGCCGGATAAGGGCTTGGTAGGAATTATCGGTCCGTCCGGTTCCGGAAAGTCAACTTTGATGTATTGTCTTTCCAGCTTAAAAACACCTACTGCCGGTGAAATTATTTACAACGGAAAAGAAATCACGACACTGAAAGAGCAAGAGAGGGAGAAACTTCGCAGGGAGGAGTTCGGTTTTGTATTTCAACGGCATTTTTTGGTGCCGTATATGAATTCTCTTGCCAATGTAACGGTGGCAGCAAAGGGAAAAGGGGAAGAGGTTATAAAGCGGGCAGAAACATTGCTTAAGAGCCTTGGTTTGGGAGAAAAGGAAATGAAAAAGCGTCCGGGAAAGTTATCCGGCGGACAGAGGCAACGTGTAGCTATTGCAAGAGCTATGATGAATGCTCCGAAGGTGCTGTTTGCGGATGAACCCACAGCTGCGTTAGATCACGAGAATGCTTTTGCGGTTATGGATATTTTAAAGGAGTATGCAAAGGAGAATCTGGTGCTTGTCATTACCCATGACCATTCCATTTTAAAAGATGCTGACGTGTTGGTAGAAATGTGGGACGGTATGGTTAGTTCCGTAAAGGAAGGCGGTGTCTGATGAAATCATTTTCGCCGTTGTATTTTATAAAGCAAAATAAGGCCCGCTGTGCCGTGTTAATCTTTATGATATTTTTAAGTTTTGCGGCATATTTGGCAGGCTTATATGTAATGAATGTTGTAACAAGTTTTGAAGAATTCGGAGAGGAGTTGTATGAGTCTTCGGCATTTATCGGATTGAAGGCTAGGGATGAGGTCTCTCTGCAGGGGTACGAGGATGCGGCAGAGGATGTGAGAAACGAAGAAAATGTGCAGTTGATGGAGTTGGGTTGGGGAAACTATTTTAACGTAGAAAGTGTGATGAGTTTTACGGTAGGGTATCAGTCGTTAACTTTCCTAAACAAAGAGGATGTAAAGTTGTTTTGTGAGGTAAACGATATTGCATGTGATGTCACAAAGCTTGGAAGAAGAAGTGCGATTATGAGTGAGCGGATGGCAAATAATTTGGGGATAAAATTAGGGGATGTCCTCACTCCGGAAGAGTTTGAAGGCATCTCGGAGGAATTTACGTTAGATGTAATAACCGATCAAACCACCTATGCCTCTTACTTTTTGGAAGAAGGAGGCGAGGTAGGCAACTATCTGGTGGTTAATACAGGAAAGAGTAAGCAAGAATATGAAGCTTATCTGGACCTGTTGGAAGTACAGTACCCGGTAACGATTCATGATTATGAAGTAGACATGAGAGATGTAGACCGTACGTTTTCCTTCCTCCCTACCATTTATATTTCGGTGCTTGTGCTGGTGGCAATTATTATGGCGGTGACGGTCAATGCGGTATTTGTAGGTGTTTACCAAAGCAGGACGTTTGAGTTTGCGGTATACCGTGCCATCGGGATGGGAAAACGAAAGATTACGGGAAAGATTGTGGGAGAGCTCCTCTGGATGGAAGGAATTGCTCTTATTGGCGGCGGAGTGCTGTTTTTCCTTGGCTTATACTTGCTGAACAATCTGGTGTTGTATCCTGCAGGAAAGTATTTGGATTACTTTAACAATGTGGCGTTTATGGGATTGGCTATTTGTAACGTCATTATTCTCGTTCCGCTGATTCTTACCAGATGCAGACAGATGCATCGGGCAGATATCTGCGAATATTAGGTTATATTGCTAAGGCTGTAGCAGAGATGTTACGGCCTTTTTTGACTTTATAGGAAAAGGGTATGACAGGGAAAAAGGGAGTATCTGTGGGGTTGGAAGATAACTTCGATGATAGGACATTGATAACGAAAACTTTGCATCAAATGACATGTTAAAGAAGATAAAAGTATGGTAAGATAGAAGCATAGGAGGTAGCAAAATGGAGCAGTATGTTGAATTGAGATTACAAAAGGATGCTTTTGCCGGAGGGTATTCAGCCGGTCTTACCATGTGTGACGGACAGTCCACAAGAGAGCTTAAGAAGGTGCAGGCAGATGACAGACAAGTAGTATATGAAGATAACAGAAAACATAAAGTAACCCTGCACCGGGAGACAGAAGGGGATGTAACGTTTTTACAGACTACCTTTGCAAATGAAAGTGATGAACCGGCAGTATTGGAACTGTTATCAAGTTTCGCTATAAAAGGTCTTGATGTGGATTCCTTTTATCGGATGCAGTCCTTTTGGAGTGCGGAAGGAAAGCTTCGGAAGGAAAGCATTTATGACTTACATCTGGAGCATTCCTGGAGCGGAAACGGCTATCGTGTGGAAAAGTTCGGAACAGTAGGCTCCATGCCGGTGAGAAAGTTCTTCCCGTTTCTTGTATTGGAGAACAGTGAGAAGGGGGAATTTATCGGTATTCAGCTGTATTCCCCGTCTTCCTGGCAGATGGAGTTGATTGTGACCGGCAGAGATAATACAGTGACGGTGGCAGGAGGGATTGCGGACCGGGATTTCGGTAACTGGACCAAGACCATAGCACCCGGGGAGAGTTTTACTACACCGAAGGCAGCGGTGGCAGTGGGAGATTCCATCTATGACGTGTGTGATAAGCTTGTTAAGGCGCAGAAGCCGGATATTTCACCGATAGACTGTCAGATGGGAATTATGTTTAATGAGTATTGTACCACATGGGGGAATCCGAGTCTTGAGAATGTAAAGAAGATGTGTGACAAGTTAAAGGACAAGGGCTTACAGTATTTTGTTATGGATTCCGGCTGGTACGGAAATGCAAAGTATTGGTGGACCTGTGTGGGTGACTGGGATATTAATGAGACGAAGTTCCCGGGAGGCTTAAAGCCTATGGCGGACTATGTCAGACAATGCGGTATGATTCCGGGCATTTGGTTCGAATTCGAGTCTGTAGGTACCGGCTCCAAACATTACAACGTACCGGAACATCTGCTAAAGAGGGACGGCGTACCGATTACGGTGGGAGAGCACCGGTTCTTTGATATGGCGGATCCGTGGGTTGTAGATTATTTGAGTGAAAAGGTCATTAAGCTGTTAAAAGAGTGCGGATTCGGATACATTAAAGTAGACTATAACGATACCATCGGTATGGGCTGTGATGATCCGGAGGGCTTTGGAGAAGGGGTTCGAAAGTATGCGCTTGCTTCTCAGGCATTCTTCCGTAAGATTAAGGAGGAGATTCCGGATATTGTCATTGAAAACTGTTCCAGCGGCGGACACCGTTTGGAACCTTCCATGATGGAGATTTCTTCCCAGTCCAGCTTCTCCGATGCCCATGAGATTACCTGTATTCCGATTATTGCGGCAAACTTACACCGTGTCATTCGACCGGAACAGAGTCAGATTTGGGCGGTACTTCGGAAAGAAGACAGCATTCAGAGATTACAATATTCTTTGGTGAATACTTTGCTGGGACGTATGTGTATCAGCGGAGATATTTATGAACTGTCCGATGAGCAGTGGGCTTGCATTGAGGAAGGAATGGAGTTTTACCGTAAGGCAGCACCGATTATTAAGGATGGAAAGACCACGCTTATTTCCTGTGATACGGAAAGCTACTTAAATCCGGTAGGAGAGCAGCTTGTGATCAGACAGCTTGGAACGAAGTATCTGGCAGTGGTCCATCGGTTTGCGAATTCTAAGGAAGTTGAGACGGAGTTCCTGGATGGAGCTACTGTGCTTGCAACTTTCGGAGATCTTTCCGGTGAGTTTTGTGCAAAGGCATGGATTTATGAGAAATAGTAACGAAATATGGTAGAGTAGAAAATCCCTCTGCAACAAACCTGTTGCAGAGGGATTGATTTAACTATGAAACTGTTAATTAAGAGGATTCTTGGTTACTGAGTCATCCGGTTTAAGGAAACATTTTTGAAAACGAAGTCTCCTGTGCCGTGTCCGAAGTTAAGGCATAGCTTCCAGTCATGCTCGGTGTAAGAGTCCATGGTGAACTCGAAGGTATACTGTTTTAACTCAGGAGTAAGTGATGCATCCGCTACCCAGCAATTCGGGTATCCCCAACCGTCAAAACGATTGAAAAAGAGCTTTATGGAAGATGAATTTGTGGAGGAAGCTTCAAAGGTTAAGCGGTAATCACAGCCTTCTTCCAATGTCAGCTTGGCTGACTGGGATTGAATGTCCCAGACATTCGTACACTGGCGCGGAACAGTGACATGGAAGGAATTGTCGCTTACATCTGCGAAAAATTCGGCATCACCGTAGTAGTTCCACGTGATTGTTTCCGGCATCAGATTTTCGGAAGAAACATCGGATGCTTCGGTTTCAATTCCGCAGAAGGTATTTAAATAACGCTTTGCGTACTTCGGTCTTTTGGAAAAGTAGTTTTTAAATTCATTTACTTCGTTGTCATAACTCCAGGCTGCCCAGTCCATTCCGAAACGGAAGAAGGTGTCTTTGGTGGCAGCACCGTAGGCGGCAGCATATTCATCGATCTTCTTGCTTACGGTGTCAGAATCAAAGCAAGTCTCCATAATATGTAAATAGTTGTCATAAAATGCCTGACGGAAGGTGTCGTTCTTGCAGGCGTTCCGCAGAATGTCGGGAATATTAAAATCTTCTTCGCCAACGGACATGCGGTTTAATAAATCGTATTTATACTGCGTGTTTTCGCTGTTGTACAGACCACTGGAAAATTCTGTATCATAGAGGATGAACCGCCATTTGCCGTCGGCCTTCGGAAGGTCCGGATTCACGGTTTTTGCGTGCCATGCTTCCCAGTTATTGCTGACACCGTTTGCCCAGTCGTTGTTGTTAACGTAAGTTTCTACGGTAACATAATCCATTAAACTTTGAATGTCTACGGAATCGCAAAATTTCTTATAGTTCTTCTCATCGGTCAAATCAGCGGAAGCTGCCCAAATACAGAACTGACGGAATTCTTCTAAATCTTCTTCGGTACCTTCTTCGATTCCGCTGTTTTTGATGACAGCAACGTCTTCTTTCGGAATGCCGTAGTGGGATTCAATATAATCTCCGTCGGTTTTTTCACGAATCATATAAAAGCCCCAGAATTCGCCGTTTATAAACAGGATACAAGGTTCGGAAGCCATTACGTCAATGGCTAAATCCTTTGTTAAGTCGTGGAATAGTGCATCACGGAAGTGAAGTTCCTGATAATCGTTTCCTCCGTTTCGAATGGTTACTTTATCGAATTTTTCAATTAATTCCCCGTTTACGTCGGTAAGTTCATCAAAGAATGCATATCGCATTTTCCCGTCGCCGTATTCTTTTCTTGCGTAAAGGCGGAAGCTTTTCTGGGCATGAGCACGGGACCAGTTACCGGAAATTCTTGCACCTATATCGGCGGAATACATGGATTTTCCATTTTCGAAGACTTGTACGGAAACCGGGAATTCGGTTTCACGGCCGCTGGTGTTGTAGTTGGTGACATTTAGCACATCGCCGGCATCGTACTGTACAAAATCTTCGCTTTCAAGCCATTCGTAGTATTTAGAGCCAATCATATAGGCACCGGTATCTTTGTGAAACAAGTAATCTTTGTCGGTAACCATGGAGATGACTTTCATTTCAGAATAATAGGATGCGGATTTACCGATGAAATAGCTGTTAGTCACAACAGATCCGTACGTACCGTCTTTTGATTTTAGAACGGCACGGATGGTAAATCCTTTGTCGATGTTGTATTGAGGGGGATTATAGTCCGTCAGGGTAATGTCTTTTATGGCACTGTAGACATTGGGCTCGTCCGTGTTGTTATAAAGGAAAATGCCCTTGGTATAAAGAGTGGCGGTATCGGAAGTCCGGGGGTCACTGCCGTCTTTTGTAAAAAAGATTTCCGAGTCGTCGGGGGAAGAAAGTTCCAGTAAAAAGGCTTTCTTATAAAAACCGCCATCTGCCGAAAATACCGGTGCCATGGCTTCTTCCTGCTTGTTCGCAGATTCGTCAGGCGCGGATGTAATGTCGGATACAGCATTGGTAACCGGTGCCGGAGTGGCATCGGTTGCGGTGTCCGTAATCGGCGTCGGGGTATTGGTTCCCGGAACTTCATTACCCGGGGGAGTGGAGTTACATGCGGCAAACGATAATAGGAAGGCAGAACATGTAACTACATAAAAAAGTGAATTTGAGGTAAATCGTTTTCGTTTTATCATAAGGGAAAAGACCTCCTACAAAATATATTTTCGGTGTTTTGTATAGTATATCACAAAAAATAAGGAATGTAAATTTACTTCTGGTTTCCGAACAGTCCTTCGTAGTAATGTAAAAAGGGCACCGCATCATGCGGCACCCTTTGAAATTGTTTTAGCCTTGATTCTGAGCCGCAACCAGGCCCTTGCCGCCGTACAATTCGCGAAGCTTCGGCTTCTCGATTTTACCGGTAGGGTTACGCGGTACATCTGCAAAAATAATTGTGTGCGGACGCTTATAACGAGGAAGAGCATGACAGAAGGTATTTACTTCATCCTCAGTTAAGGTGCAGCCCGGCTTTACTTCAATGATAGCACCGGTGATTTCGCCGAGACGTTTGTCCGGAAGACCGATTACAGCCACATCTTTAATGGCATCATGCTTACGAAGGAAGTCTTCAATCTGTACCGGATAAATATTTTCGCCACCACTGATAATAACGTCCTTTTTACGGTCAACTAAGAAGATGAAACCGTCCTCATCCTGCATTGCCATATCACCGGTAAAGAGCCAGCCGTCGGCCAGCACTTCATTGGTGGCTTTTTCATCTTTATAGTAGCAGGTCATAACACCCGGACCCTTTACGGCCAGTTCACCTACTTCGCCCTGCGGTACGGTGTTACGATGTTCGTCCACAATCTTTGTTTCCCAGCCGTAGCCCGGAATACCGATGGCACCTACCTTGTGGATGTTGTCCATGCCGAGGTGTACGCAGCCCGGTCCGATGGATTCGGAAAGACCGTAGTTGGTGTCATACTTGTGGTTCGGGAACAGCTTTTTCCAACGGGTGATAAGACTCGGCGGAACCGGTTGTGCACCGATATGCATGAGACGCCACTGGTCAAGCTCATAATCGGAAAGGTTGACATCACCTCTGTCAATAGCATCTAAAATATCCTGTGCCCACGGAACTAAAAGCCATACGATGGAGCAGCGTTCTTTGGAAGCGGCGTCTAAAATGAATTCCGGCTTTGTTCCTTTCAAAAGAACTGCTTTACCGCCTACCAAAAAGCTTCCGAACCAGTGCATTTTGGCACCGGTATGATAGAGCGGCGGAATACAAAGGAAAACATCTTCATGCTTGGTTTCATGATGATTCTGCTCAACGAGACAGGAGTGCATGAGACTTCTGTGTTTATGTAAGATAGCCTTCGGGAACCCGGTGGTGCCGGAGGAAAAATAAATCGCAGCATCATCGTCATCCGTAAGGGGAATATTCGGAGTCATGCTGGAACAGTCCGCAGTAAGAGAGGTATAGTCTTCTGCAAAAGTCGGACAGTTATCACCCACATAAATGAGCAGACGATTTTTGCTTAAGGTGTCTGCAATTTCTTCCACACGTCCGATAAACTCCGGACCGAACACTAAAATATCCACATCGGCCAAGCCTACGCAGTAATCGATTTCGTCGGAGGAGTAGCGGAAGTTAAGCGGTACTGCCAAAGCACCGGTCTTTAAAATACCGAAGTAAATCGGCAACCATTCCAGACAGTTCATAAGTAAAATCGCAACCTTGTCTCCTTTTTTTACACCACGGGAGAGTAAGAAATTTGCGAAACGATTTGCTTTTTCGTTAAATACGTTCCAGGTGATTTCCCGACGATAGTAGCTGCTTTTGGTCGGCTCCATCAGTTCGTATTCTTTCCAGGTGATACGACGGGTTTCCGGAAGCTGCGGGTTAATCTCTACCAGGCAGATTTCGTTTCCGTACATTTCGCAGTTCTTTTCCAAAATGTTTGTAATCGGCATGTTTTTGTTCCTCAAATCTAATTAGTATCGGAAAGTCGAACTGATAAATAAAACACTTTTTCGCTTTCCACCAATAAAGTATAAGGGAAAGAAGGCAAAAAGTCAATGGGAACTTATGCATTAATTTATTTCTTTGATGAATTTGTGCATTAAAGTGTTATATTGTTAAAGAAAAGACATAATTTAGGGCTTTCCTATTGCGGAAAAGTGTGATAGAATATACGTTGGATTCGTTTTCAGTGATAGAAAACGTTGCAAAGAAAGGCTTAACAAAGGTCAAAAAATAGAAAGGATACATATTTATGGCAAAGAAAATTATGTTGGGTAACGAAGCCATTGCCCGCGGTGCTTATGAAGCAGGCGTGAAGGTATCGGCTGCGTATCCGGGAACTCCGAGTACGGAGATTAGCGAAAATATTGTGCAGTATAAGGAGATTTACTCTGAGTGGTCGCCGAATGAAAAGGTGGCTGCAGAGGTGGCAATCGGTGCGGCAATTTCCGGTGTACGTGCCATGTTCTCCATGAAGCATGTGGGTGTAAATGTAGCAAGTGACCCGCTTTATACCTTTTCCTACAGTGGTGTAATCG
>JAFTWC010000062.1 GCA_017465475.1 Lachnospiraceae bacterium | reverse complement strand
TGGGCGAAAGCCGGAGGAGTTGATGACGATGTTTTCAGAGATGTTACGGGAAATGGACCGCAATACCATTCGGTATATGGTGGATGATATGAAGGAAAAGATTGAAAAAGGGAAGGTCGAATTGTCGGTAATAGAAGGGAAACTGACGGAAACAGAAGGGAAGCTGACGGAAACAGAAGGGAAGCTAGCGGAAACAGAAGGGAAGTTAGCGGAAACAGAAGGGAAGCTGACGGAAACAGAAGAAGAGTTGACAGATACAAAAAGGCTTCTATCAGAGAAAGAAGCAGAAATAGTTCGGTTGAAGGCACTTTTAGAGAATCGTTAAAGAAAATTTTGTAAAGATGTGAGGAGAGACGTACTTTTAAAAAGTCACGTCTCTTCTTTTTTGGCATACATTATCCATAGAGCCTGAGACGGAGGTGTGCTATGGCAGTGTGCAGGGAAGCGGTGATTTCCGATGCGTATAAAGGATTCGGGGTAGCTAATAGAGGTAGTGAAGAGGAAGTGGCCCGCCTTCTTCGGGCGGATTGTGTCAGGAGAGTTTCGGACAATCTGGCCTTTGCTTATTTTTACTATCCGGAACCGGAGCAGGGAGGAAGGGAGTTTCCCTTTGGAATTATGCAAAAATGTTACGGTTTGTTATCCGAAGAGGAACTGGCGGCATCTGGGGTGTTGCAGTTACGGGAAGGACCACTGACCAGTTTTTACGGAAGCGGAGTGCTGCTTGGTTTTATCGATACCGGGATTGAGTTTGCGGACAATGCATTTCGAAATGCGGACGGCAGTACAAGACTGGTGGGGTTATGGGATCAGACGCTGGAAGGAGAGCCAAGCGGGATGGAAATATCGGAGTTGGAACAGCAAGGTCAGTCTGCCGGAATGATTTACGGTCTGAGAGGAGAAACTACCTTTGATTTTGCATTTTACGGCAGTGAGTTTTCGGAGGAAGAGATTAATCGTGCGTTGCAAACAGAGAATCCATATACGGTGATTCCGTCACGGGATGAGAATGGGCACGGCAGTGCCCTGGTACGGGCTGCGGCGGCCAGCGAGATGCGCGCCGGTCGTTTCCCTCTGCGCGGTGCCGGTGTGGCACCGCTTGCTTCTATTGCCATGGTAAAACTAAAACAGGCAAAACCTTACTTACGTGATTTCTATCAAATCCCGGAGAGTGCTTTTTGCGTGGCGGAGGAGGATATTATTTACGGTATTGAATGGTTGCTTTCAGTGGCAAGACGGGAAAGCATGCCGTTGGTGCTTTGTATTGCCCTTGGAAGCAACCAGGGGAATCACACCGGACAGACGGTGCTTTCCGGGTATCTGAACCAAGTGTCGCAGATTCCCGGTGTCTGTGTCTGTACTGCCGCAGGAAACGAAGGAGGCACCGGGCATCACTTCTTCGGAAGGGTACAGGAAGATGGATACGAAGAGGTGGAAATCAATGTGGCAGAGGGGGAAGAGGGATTTTCAGTAGAACTTTGGGCGGTGGATCCGGACCTGTTTACTCTGGAACTTATTTCTCCGGGGGGCGAGGTGATTCCGAGAATTCAGGGAAGGCCTACCTTTAACCGGCAGTATCGTCTATACTTTGAAGGGGGAACGATTTGGATTCAGTCTAATTTATATGATCAGTCAGTGGGTACCCAAGGGATTTGGATTCGGTTTGCCGGGACGGCTCCGGGGGTATGGCGAATCCGGGTGTATGGGGAAGGAGAATTTTCAAAAAGCTTTCACATGTGGCTTCCCATGAAGAACTTTTTGCGGGAAGAGACAGCTTTTCTGCGTCCGGACCCTTATGTACAGGTTTGTGACCCGGGGGCAGCAAGGGAGGTGTTGACCTTTACGGCATATGATGTGATTAGCGGGAGCCTGTACCGGGAAGCATCCTACGGATATACGGCAGATAACAGAATAAAGCCGGATCTGGCAGCACCGAAAGGAGAAGTGCTCTATGAGGGAACCGGCATGGGAACGGCCTTCGGTGCCGGATGTGCAGCCCTTGTATTTGAAGCAGCTATCCGGCGGGAGGCTTATGTAATCTTGGATACTCTTGTTATGAAACGCTTGTTTACCGCATCTGCAAAGCGGAACGGGAGAGATTACCCGAACCGGGAATGGGGATACGGTAAACTGGATGTATATGGTGTATTTGTCCGTTCGCCGGGGAGAACATTGCTGTAATGTGACTCCGAGACAATCTATGGCGATGCTTAAGACAGAAAATCTTCAATAACATCACGAAACTGGCACGGAGAAACCTGGGCACGGTTTAAAAGCTCCAATAAGTGGCTCATTTTTTCGTTTTTGGTAGTAATGCCGTGAATGCAGTCCACCTTTTCATATCCGGAAAAGTCGTGGCGATATACTTCAATTCCGTAGGCAAGATAGGATAAGTTGTCTTCGGTGTTTAAAATGTGGGTAAAAGAACGGTATTCATAAGTTACGGCATCGAAAGCATATGCTAAAGACATGGTAGCATCCTCCTGTACTTGGTTTATGCTACCATTATATGACAGTGTTCTAACAATTATTGGACAAATTTATTTTTTTTATGCATGAGAGTGGCCACGGTGGGTTCCGCCCAGCTGTAATCCACCATATATTCGTCATTAAATTCCTGTATTGCGGAAACGTCACCGTCTAAAAAGCGGTAATAGTCGCAGTCGAGCAGCGCAGGATTGATGGCATTCTGGTTGCGGTTGCACACAAGAAGTTCTTCGATGCCGGCTTGCTTTAAGGCTTTTTTCAAATCCCGTAACACAACATGGAAGTAGGCCCGGACAGACTCGTCGTAACGTTCTTCCCAAAGAGAGTCGATAATCTGCTCTGCGGTCACGGCACCGCCTTTGCGGTCCACAAAAAAGGCAAGCAGTTCTTTACATTTCTGACGCGGGAATTTTAATAAAGTACCGTTTACAAAAATGTCGAAATGCCCGAAGGTACGTACTTTGATATGGATTCGTTTTTGAGAACAAAGAAGTTTTGCCCGTTCCACCGCTTCGTAAATATCGGAAAAACTGTACGGCTTTGTGATATAGGAGACTGCCCTTCTGCGAAATGCGGACAAGGCAAACTGTTCGCTGGCAGTAGCAAAGAAAATCAGCATATCCGGATTTGTTTCGTACAAGCGGTCCGCCAGGGTAATACCGTCTTGTATCGGCATGATAATATCTAAAATAGCAGCCTCTACAGGATTATTTTTAGCATAGAGAAACGCTTCTTCGGCATCGGAAAAACTCCCGGCTACCGTAATATCCGGAATCATGGTGCAAAATTTTGTAATCAGCCGTAAGGAGGCCATGTCGTCGTCAACTAAAATAATGTTCATAAACTCTCCATATTAATTTAAAAGCCATAAATTATCATAATAATAAGAATAAAGGCAAAATTTAAAAATGTCAATATAAAAACGTGTAAAAATTTTATTACATCAAAGCTTTAATGTGATACCACAATTGTAAATTCCCCTTGCTTTTTGAAGAAAAGGAGTCTACAATAGAATCAATATCGCGAAAGGGGGAATGTTATGTCCCTTCGAAAAAGGTTATACAGATTGTTGCCGAAAAAACAGATTCAAATCGGTAAGACCAGCGAGGAACTGGAAGGAATCCCTGCGGAGTATTTTGAGATGAAAGATCAGGTGCAGGTATTGGCGAAACAAACGGCGGATTGCGAACATCCGATTTTGCTTCGGGAAATTCCCCCAAGCAGGATGAATTGTCCGACATGTCACGGGACTACCTTAACCGGACTGTCTTATTGTGATAAATGTGGTGCTGCATTAGTAAATAAGGAATAAGTGAGGATGAGTAAGATGAAGAATTGGGAAAAGAAGTTAAGAGAAATTACGCCGTATGTTCCGGGAGAACAGCCGGATTTTCCGGATATGATTAAGTTAAATACAAATGAGAATCCGTATCCGCCGGCACCGGGTGTGGCAAAGCTGTTAAAGGAGATGGATGCCGGTAAGCTTACCTTATATCCGAATCCAAGCGCAAAGTTATTGGTGGATGAGTTGTCCAATCAGTACAAGATTGCGCCGGAACGTATTTTTGTGGGCGTAGGTTCCGATGATGTTTTGGGCATGATTTTCATGACCTGCTTTTGTTCGGACAAGCCGATTTTGTTTCCGGATATTACATACTCTTTCTATGATGTATGGGCGGATTTGTTCCGTATACCGTATAAGAGAGTGCCGTTAGATGCACAGTTTTGTATGAAAAAAGAAGATTATTTTGAAGAAAACGGCGGCATTGTTATCGCCAATCCCAATGCGCCGACCTCCATTGCGGTAGGTGTAGATTTTATTGAGGATATCTTAAAACACAATCAGGACTCTATTGTAGTGGTAGATGAGGCTTACATTGATTTCGGAGGAGAATCGGCATTTTCTCTTTTGGATAAGTATGAAAATCTGCTGGTGGTGCAGACCTTTTCCAAGTCCCGTTCCATGGCCGGCATGAGAATCGGATATGCCTTCGGTAGTGAGCGTGTGATTTCTGCCATTTATGCGGTGCGCAACTCCTACAATTCTTATACCATGAATTATCCGTCCATTATGTGCGGTGCGGAAGCATTGAAGGATACCGCATATTTTAAGGAGTCTACGGAAAAAGTAATAGCGACAAGAGAACGGATGAAGAAAGAGCTGTCGGAACTTGGATTTTCGTTCCCGGATTCAAAAACAAACTTCCTGTTTGCCACCCACGAAAGTGTACCGGCAGTGGAGTTGTTTACCATGTTGCGGGAAAAACATATCTTTGTACGATACTTTAAGACACCGCGTATTGATAACTATTTAAGAATTACCATCGGAACCGATGCTCAGATGGACCGGCTGGTTGAGGGATTGAAGGACTATCTTGGGAAATAGACCGTAACGGCGGAAGAAGAGTTTGGGAGCCGGCAGACGAAGGGTGTGTGGCGGAATCGCAAGCGAAAGGAAACAGGTGCATTCTATGCAGATGCAGAAAGTAAACTATCAAAAGAAGACGGAAGAACTTATTACAAAGGAGCAAAAAGAGGGAAGAGTTCCTACACTTTTGTTGCACAGTTGCTGTGCTCCGTGCAGCAGTTATGTATTGGAGTATTTGTCGGATTATTTTTCTGTTACTGTATTATACTATAATCCGAATATTTCTCCGGAAAAAGAGTACATGGCTCGGGTAGAGGAGCAACGGCGGTTGATTGCGGAGCTTCCTACAAAACATCCGGTTTCGTTTTTGGCAGGGGAGTATGTGCCGGAACAGTTTTATAAAGCTGTAAAAGGATTGGAACAGTGCCCGGAAGGGGGAGACCGTTGCACGGTTTGCTATGAAATGCGGCTCAGAGAGGCTGCGGAAGTTGCAAAACGCGGTGGATTTGATTATTTTACTACCACATTGTCCATCAGCCCGTTAAAGGATGCGGTAAGGTTAAATTCTATCGGTGAGGCTTTGGCGGAGGAGTACGGACTTTCCTATTTATATTCGGATTTTAAAAAGAAAAACGGGTATAAACGTTCCACGGAACTGTCGGCACAGTACGGATTGTATCGTCAGGATTATTGCGGCTGTGTGTTCTCAAAAGAAGAACAACGACTGCGTAAAGAAGCGTCGGAGAAACCGTAACGGTTGTTGCGGATATACAGAATAAAAAAGGATACAATATAGGCAGAAAATTGCGAAAAGAAATGTCGCGGTTTTCTGCTTTCTTTGTTGGGTAAAGAAGAAACCCTTCCGTGGATTCGTTCTGCTGATGTATATTTCTTGAATTTCAGGTGAAACTATAGTTACGAAAAAAGAAATTGCGGGGTGGCGAAGGCTTCCTTGCTTGCAGTGGAAAGGAAAGGCGTGGAAGAGATGATGAAAAAGACAGAGGAACAGCCAAAGAAAAAAGGAATGTATCTGGTGGCAACCTTTGGCGCGGCGGCTCTGATTGCGGTGGCTGCGCTTGGGATAGGCCTGATGAATCAGGGAGATAAAAATGAACCGGGCAGAATTGATTTAAATGCAACACCGACTCCGGGACAGCAACCGAAGGAAATAGCAAAACAAGATCCGGTGCAGCAGGTGACACCGGTACCGACAGCGGAGCCGAAGTCAGATAAGCAGGAGAATACACCGGAAACAACGGAGCCAAAGCAGCAGGTGGCAGAGATTACGACACCGGATACGCAACAGGTAGCAGAGACGACTGCTCCGGAAGATACTGCGGTATTGAGCCCGGACGGCGTGATAAAAGGGTTGAATTTTTCTGCAGAGACGGGAATGCTGTGGCCGATTACCGGAGAAGCATTGATTGCTTACAGTCCGGATCATGCGATTTATCATAAAACCTTGGATTCTTATCGTACCAGCGATTATGTTTTTTTGAGTGGTGAGGTGGGAACTCATGTCAGTGCTGCGGCAGACGGTGTGGTTACCTCCGTGAAAGAGGAATTGCGGACGGGAATTACCGTTACCATGCGGGTGGCAGAAGACTATGAAATAACCTACGGAATGCTTTCTGATGTAACAGTGAAGGAAGGCGATTTTGTAGATGCGGGAACTGTGTTTGCGACTGTGGCGCAACCGACAAGATACTTCGCAGAAGACGGGACAGGCCTGTATATTCAGGTGCTGGAAAAAGGAGAAGCAGTAAATCCGATGTTGTTTTTGCAGTAAGCGGTAAAAGTCCGGAACAAAGACAACAGTACTGTCATAGATTAAAGTATACGGGGAACGGCAATCCGGCTGTTCCCGGCAGACCTGCGTTACATATTTATGAAAATATGCAGTCGGTATTTTCTACTGGAAATATGTTGCAAGGGCATGGTAAGGTACAAGGTTTGCTGACTGCTTGAGTATAGATGAGCGGAACTGTTCGGAAACGGACGGTTTCGCTTTTTTACTTTACAGAAAATTACGCAATTTCCTGTAAAAAAATTTTACTGTTAAGTTTCCCAAAACTCTGTCCGATATATTATATGGGGTAGTTCGCCCTACAGGAGGTGCGATATGAATAAAATGAAAAAAAGAATCCGTTTTTTTGCATTTTTAATAATAGTAGCAACGGTGTTATTGACAGTTCCGGGAAAAGCGGCGCAGGCGGCACCGAAGCGCCTTTCGGATATTACAGCGGTATATACCGGAGATACCCTTCGGGTAGGTGAGTCCATAAAACTGGATAAGTTGACCGTTATGGGCATGTATTCGGACGGTAGCTATGAGAAGTTAAAAGATTTTTCTTTGTCTACCTATGTGGTGAACAAGGATGGTATGAATGAAATCGAAATATATAGTGAGGGAATCAAATCTTCCTTTACCGTAATGGGAAAAAAGGCGATGTTTATTGATGCCTACTATGAAACAACCAGTGCAACCATAGGAGAGCAGCTGGTGCGGGATAAAATCACCGTTACGGCATATTATACGGACGGGTCGGTAGAAAAAGTACTGGACTATACGCTGTCTCATACAACGGTAGCAAATCTCGGGAAAAATGAATTTAAGGTTGTTTATGATGATGTAAGCGTTACATTTGTTGTGGAAGGTAAGAAAGAGAAAAAGCCGGAGAGTTTATATGCAATGTACAGCGGTTCTCCGGTAATTGTGGGAAATACACCAAAACGGGAAGATTTTTATGTCAGTGTGCTTTATAACGACGGCACAATGGAGGAAGTTACTTCGTTTGAACTGTCCCCGTCTATCGTACAACGGGAAGGGAAAAATACGATGGTAGTGTCCTTCGGAGGCTTATCCCAGGAAGTGTCCGTGACAGGACTGGCAAAGACGGTAGTGAGCATTGAAGCGGAGTACACGGGCTTGCCGGTGGTGGTAGGAAAATCAGTGGCGAAAGAAGATATTAAAGTAACGGCGACCTTTAATGACGGAAGTAAAGATACAGTGACCGGCTTCAGTCTGTCCGGTTCCGTGATTTATAAGATTGGAGATAACCTGATTACCGTATTCTGCGACAAAGCCACTGCCCATATTACCGTACGCGGTGTAGAAGCAGAGATTATCGACTATGAAAATAGTGCATATAAGGTGATTCGGGATAACGGCCTGACATCCGAAATCAAACTGGCGGTAGGCGGGAAGGCGGACCCGAAGGGAGTGCGAATCGAAAAGGTAAGCATACAGAGCGTGGAAAAGGCCATGCGTCGCTCGGTAAAGTCCGATAAATATATGGCTTTCGAAGTGATTTTTGACGGACCGGAACTGGATTCCTATCTGCCGATGACTATGAAGGTAACCGTGCCGGATGGAATCGATAAGGAAATGTTTGGTGTGTTCTATACCCCGAACAAGAAAACCATTATGGCCCAGATGAACGGCGAGTTTTTAAACGACGGAACCTATGAGTTCAAAATGTTCCAGCCGGGTACCTATATTATTGCGGATTGTACGCCGCGCATTTATGTAAAATCCATTCAGTTCGAAGAGGATGAGATTAACCTGCGTTTGGGAAGAAGTTATTCCTTGGATCCGGAGATTACTCCGCATATGGCTACGGATCAGTCCCTGTCGTATAAATCTTCCAAACCGCATATAGTATCCGTGTCCGAATACGGAAAAATAAAGGGACTGCGAACCGGGTCAGCCATTATTACGGTAGAGGCGCAGGACGGAAGCGGAAAGAAAGCAAAGATTCGTGTTAACGTGGTGGAAAAGAAGGGCATGTTTGACACGGAGATTGCGGATTATTGTGATGTTGCAAGTGAAGTAGAGACTGCAGAAGATTACATTGCATTTTTGGACTATCTGGCATGGGAGATTGCAGATAAGGCCTACGAGCTGGAAGAACATGAATTCATTCTTTATACCAGAGAAGTGGAAGATTGGATGAACAGCTGGGATGAGGATACCTTTGACAACATGCCGGAGGACGAGTGGGAATATGTATTTTACCTCATGCTGGAGCTGGCGGCAGAAGATGAAGAATTTTTTAAAGCGTTCAAAGAGGGATTCTTCGAGGAAATGCTGGAGGAATTCGGGGATGAGGAATATTATGAGGAGATGAAAGCTGCCTGGGAGGACTTATTTAAAGAAATAGAGAATTCCAAAGAACAGGAAGAAGAACAAGAGGAGCAAAGCGAAGAAGAGTAGAAGGTTTCTTTGCTGTATCACAAAAAAGAGGCGGTAAGCACTGTGATAAGAAATCACAAAGCATACCGCCTTTTTGTTGTTTGGAATTATAAGTTCTTTACAAAATTGTAAATGGTATCTACCGTGTGATCAATGCCGCACAAGCTGCTGTCCACGGATAAATGGTAATTGGAAGCAATGCCCCACTTTTCACCGGAATGGTAGTTGTAGTAGTTGGCACGACGTTTGTCGTTCTTTAAAACGATTTCTTCCGCTTTGTCCGCTTCTACACCTTCCACGGTGATGGCGCGGTTGATACGGAACGGCATGTCGGCATGAATAAAGATGTGAACCGCATTTTCCAAATCCTTTAAAACATAATGAGAACAACGACCGATGATAACACACGGACCTTCTTCCGCAACTTTACGAATGACATTGGATTGGGCTAAATAAATCCGGTCGTCCAAAGAAAGATTGGAAAAACCTAAGTCCTGACTGCCGTAAGAACTCATACCCATGGCGATGGAGTACAGAAGACTGTTGGTGGCTTTTTTTTCTGCATTCTCAAACACGGCCTCTGCGAACCCGCTTTCCTGTGCGGCACGGGTAATCAGTTCGTTGTCATAAAACGGAATACCTAATTTTTCCGCCAGCTTTTTACCGATTTCACGACCGCCGCTACCGAATTGTCTGCTGATAGTAATTACTTTATTCATAAAAGTTACCCCCTTTCGGATGATAAAAACTGCATAATTGTATTGTTTTATTTAATATAATTATACACATTTTTGACAGAAAAATCAAGTGACGGACAGGTTGACGGTAAAATAAAAAAACTAGTATAATTTTAAAAAGAATAGTGGCAAAAATTCGGCGGATGGTGTAAAATAGTACTTGGTATTTTTGTAAAATACAAAGAAAGGAAACGAAGGGATGAAAAGCAAGAACAAATTAATCGTGGTGGGAACCGTGTTGCTTTTGGCTTGTCTTACCGCCTGCGGAAAGACGGAACCGAAGGAAACGCTGAATCCTACCGCAACACCGGCTTCTGTGGAAGAAGTAGGAAATGATGTAAGTTCCGGGGAGGCGGAAGTACCGGCAGAACAGCCGACAGCGACACCGGCGCCGGAAAGTACGAAGGTACCGGAAACAAAGAAGGCAGACAAAATGAAATTGAAAGGATATATGATTTCATTAAAAAGTCTGGATTTGACACCTTACGAAAATCCGGAGGTGCTGGATGCGCCAAAGCAAAAGGCAGAGCAGATATTGGAGAATACAAATGTAACCCAGGAGGAGGTAGACATGGCATTGGAAGAATTAAAGCAGGCAGTCAATATGTTAAATGACGGAAGCGGATTGGTTACCGTAAAGAATTTGGAAGCAATGGAAGAGTTGCCGGACCCGTATAAGTTTGCGGACGGCACCTATGTGGAAACCCCGGAGGATTGGGGAAAGCGCGTGGATGAATTAAAGAACATGTATCAGTACTATATGTATGGTGTGTGGCGTGACGGAACGGGAGAAAACCTGTCCTATGACTTGGATGGTAATAAGTTAAAGATTACCGTGGAACGGGAAGGGAAGAGTGCTTCCTTTACCGTGACGGTATCTGTGCCGGATGCAACAAAGTGTGAGATGCCGGCAGGCGGATGGCCGGTAATTGTGGGAATGCACGGTATGATTCAGGAAAACCTGGCAGTGGAAAACGGCTATGCTACGGTTATCTTAAATACATATGAGATTGCATCGGATGATAACAAGCATGTAGGAGCGTTTTATCAGTTGTATCCGTACGGTGAAAACTGGCAGGATCAGACCGGTGTGTTACTTGCATGGTCCTGGGGCGCATCCAAGGTATTGGATGCCATTGAGGCAGGGCTTGGTGCGGAACTTAACATAAACGGAGCAAACTCTATTGTAACAGGTGTATCCCGTTGGGGTAAGGCTGCAGCTGTATGCGGTGCCTTTGAAACCAGATTTAAGATGGTGGCTCCGTCCTGTTCCGGTGCAGGCGGTCTGGCAATTTACCGCTACATGTCGGAAGGGAATACCTACGACTTTTCCTCTAAGGGAGCTCCGGCAGCGTATACCTACGGCGCAAATGAGCCGCTGGGAAGCTTACAGGCACCGGGAGAACAGGGCTGGTTTAATGATAAGTTCTTAGAGTTCACCAATGTAAAGTATTTACCGGTAGAACAGTACATGCTGGCATCCATGTGTGCAACCGAGGACAGATATATGTTTATTATCGGTTCCTGCATTTCCGAGGACTGGGTAAATGCACCGTCCATGTATTTGTGTTATAAGGCGGCTAATTCCATTTATAAGTTCCTTGGTTTGGAAGACCACATTGTGGTAAATATTCATAAAGAGGGTCATGCGGTGATTGAGGAAGATATGAGATACATGATTGATTATTTCAATTATCATGTATACGGAAAGGAACCGGCACTGGATCATTCTGCGTTAAAAACTTCGGTATTTGAGGAAGAAGCAAATTATGACCCGATTTTTGACAATTTCAATGAAAAGTGGCATAGATAATCTGCCAATATAAGTCAGAATCGGGAGGAAGAGGCTGTCGCATGCAAAATGTGCGGCCTTTTTTTTGTGAGGAAATTATGGATTTTGGGAATAAGCGCACGTGACTATTGAAAAAAAGTGGAAAACATTGTAAAATCATAATAAAAAATTAAGAATTTAGATACAGTATTATTTAGAAATACATGTTACACTGAGAGAGTAAATGTTTTTGTTTACATCATAGGTAGGGGAAAGAAAGTTTTTAGATAGTGATGCAGTAAAAAGGAGGCCGCCGAAAAGGTATGGAAAAGGAGCCGGAAAAAATAATCGAGCTGGTGAACGTGAAGAAAATTTACCGCATGGGAAATGAGAAGATTTATGCGGTGGATGATGTCAGTTTTGATATTAAAAAAGGAGAGTTTTGTTGTTTGCTGGGAACTTCGGGTTCCGGTAAGTCAACTTTGCTGAACCTGATGGCTGGAATCGAGAAGGCGACCTCCGGGCAAATTATCATCAAGGGAAAAGATATTCCGAAGATGAATGAAAATAATTTGGCGCGGTTCAGACAGCGGTATTTGGGGTTTGTGTTTCAAGCCTACAATTTGATTAATTCCATGACTGCTTTGGAGAATGTGGAATTTCCGCTGGTATTTAAACGAATCGCGCCTAAAAAGCGTAAAAAACTGGCAAAAGATATGCTGGCACAAGTAGGATTGGGAAGCCGGTTGATGCATAAGCCGAAGGAAATGAGCGGCGGTCAGCAGCAGCGTGTAGGTATTGCAAGAGCCTTTGTGGCGAAACCGGAGATTGTATTTGCGGATGAGCCTACGGGAAATTTGGATACAAAGACCACCATCGAAGTGATGGAACTGATTAAACGGATGGCCAGGGAAAATCAGCAGACCATAGTTATGGTTACCCATGACCGGAGTCTGGCGGCATATGCAGACAAGGTAATACATATTTTGGATGGAAAGATACAGAGCATAGAGATAACGGATAGAGCATCGTCGGAGGATATGCAGGTTCGGTTAAAGGAAGTATCAAAAAAGCTTCTTCTGGACCGGGGCGGAGAACAGGTGTCGACGGAAACGTAAATTGAAAGGAATCAACAGAAAGGGCAGAATCATGAAAAAGAAAACAATCGTAGCATTGCTTGCGGCAATGGTGTTGGGGGTAACGGCAGGAGGAATGAAGGAACTTCCGTATGCTTACGCAGATGCGGATAAAACCAATCTGGTGGCGGATACGGGGGCTGCCACAAAGTTTGAAGTAAAACCGGGTGTGGCCACCAAAATAACCATACCGGTAAGAGCGACAGAGGACCACATTTCGAATCCGAAATTCAGTGTCATTCTTTCGGAGGATGCACCGATTGAGGTAAAAGAATTCGATGTCTATCAGTTGACCGGGGGGATGCGCTCTGAAGAGAATTATATTACCACATACAGTGATTGTTCCAGATTGACATTTTACGTATTAACAGATGAAATTGCTAAAATCGGAGAGTATGATTTTACCATTGTATACGAAGATGTATGGGGAGACGGGTTGTCTGTAAAAGAGGGGGATAAAGAGTATAAGCAGCGTATGACCCTTACTGCTGTGGTAAAAGAAGAAAAGCTCCCGGCAGAGCTTGCCATCAGTAACATAAAGGTACGGGGGAAGGCAGAACCGGGTGGTGAGATTTCGGTTTCTTTTCAGTTGACCAA
This sequence comes from Lachnospiraceae bacterium, assembly GCA_017465475.1. Classification (GTDB taxonomy): domain Bacteria; phylum Bacillota; class Clostridia; order Lachnospirales; family Lachnospiraceae; genus SIG307. Next base: position 21,214 of record JAFTWC010000062.1, on the reverse strand, counting down.
TACCGGTGAGATTACGGCAAGAAATGTCAGATTGTCTGCGGATTACGGGGCAGCCGGTGGGCAGCTGGTTCCGAATTATACGGATTATACCAAACGATTGGGTGAATTGTATCAGGGAGATTCGGTCCTGGTGTCGTTGCAAATAAAGGTACTGAAAAATGTGTCCAGTAATCTGGTACAGCTTCCTCTGGACATTGTATATAAAGACAGTGCAGGTAATGAGTACAGGGCAGATGTGAATAACATTCTTTATTTGGAAATTACATTACCGGAAGAAGAAAAGGAGCAATTTGAAAACGGCACCTTATTGATTAATAATGTAAAGCAGACTCCGGCAAAGCCGAAGGCGGGACAAAAGGTTTCCTTAAGCTTTGATATGGAAAATACCGGTGAGAAGGATTACACCGATGCAAAGGTGTATTTGAATTATGTATCGAATACGGGATTTGAGCCTGTAAATGCGGAACCGTATCAGTATGTAGGAACCATAAAGGCAGGAAAGAAGAAAACGGTTACCGTGGAAGTGAAAGCGGGTAAGGATATTCCGGCAGGCTTAAATAAGTTGGGAATGAATTATACTTATAAAGACGGCAGGGAAGAAGAAGCAAGCGGCATGGTGGAATTATATGTGCTGAACGTGATTGAAGCGGTGAAAGAAGAAACCACGGTCAGCAGACCGAAGCTGATGGTTTCCGAATTTAGCACCAGCAGTGATGTAATCAAGTCCGGAGAAGAGTTTGACTTTAATTTTACGGTGTATAATACCCACAGCGAACTTGCAGCGAAAAACATTAAGATTACGGTAAACAGCGAACTGTTTTCCGTAACCAAGGGAAGCAACAGCTTTTTCCTTCGGGAAATCAAGCCGGGGCAGGACGGAGAAATTACCATAAACTTAAAAGCCAGTGCGGCGGCCATGACCGGCAGTTATCCGGTAAATATTCAGATGGAATATGAATATGACGGGATGCCGGCTTCGGAGGCAAATGCCGGCGGAGTTCTTGTAACGGAGACGAAGATGATTCTCGTCAAAGAAAATCTCAGGGTTTCCGTGGAAAATGTCATGATTGGCTGGGGTACAACGTATGTGAATCAGCCGACTCCGTTATCATTTTCTATTTACAACATGGGTAAGTCCACTTTGAATAACGTCTATTTTACCGTAGAAGGGGATTATGCCGTGGCCAACGGAAGCTCTTACTATTACGGTTCCTTACAGGCCGGATATCCGGACTATGTGGAGATGGATATTATGCCGTTAGTGGCAGGAGATGCGGTAGGTACGCTGACCATACATATGGAGGACAGCAACGGTGATGAAGTGACCTATACATCCGAACTGACCGGGTTTGTTATGGAAATGGGAGGCGGGGATATCGGCTTTGAAGACCCGGGAATGGATATTCCGGTAGATGTTCCGCCGATGGAGGAGCCGGAGGAGCCGGCAAAACCGATTGTATCTTTGCCAATCTTTGCAGTGATTTTAGTGGCAGTATTTTTAGTTTCATTCTTTGCGGCATGGGGAATCAAATTGGGCTGTTATAAGAAAAAGAATCGTTATGATGAGTAAGCAGGAAAGCAGAATGATACAGCCTCCGGGCAATTCGGGAGCTGCATGGGAAAGGTGAAGATATGGAAGTAATGGTAATGGATGAATTTGTGGGAAATGCCATGGTAGACATGGGAGGTATGTCTTATACCGACGGGATGTATGATATGACGGAAGAGACGCAACAGGTTTCCAAAGTAGATGAATTAATGAGTTCCTGGGTGTTTGTGGGCGGTGTAACGGCAGTGGTGCTGGCACTGGGTGTGTTGTTCGGACTTCTCGCTGCAAAGCGGAAGATAAAAAAGGAAATGGAATTGTATGAGAATTAGTGATTTACTGAAACTGGCATTGCGAAATCTGTTAAGACGAAAAGCAAGAACCGCTCTTACGGTAATCGGTATGGTGATCGGTACCATTTCCATTGTGGTTATGGTGTCCATTGGTATCGGAGTGAATCGTAGTTTCGATGAAGCCATTATGCAAAACGGAAGTATGACCATGATTCAGGTGCAAAAGTACGGTATCATCTATGACGAGGACGGAAATTTTGTAGATGAAAAGGAGCAGATGCTGGATGATTCCGTTGTGGAATTGTTAAAAGGAATTGACCATGTACGGGCGGTATCTCCGGTGATTAGTACTTATGCGGAACTCTACAGCGGAAAATTTGAGAAGGGTGTCAATGTAATGGCAATGGATAGCGAGTCTTTCGAAGCATTTGGGTTCCCACCCCTTGCTTACGGCAGTTATCCAACCAAAGAAAATCCGTCTACGGTTGTCATGGGCACGGAAACCATGAAGTATTTCTACAATTTTAGCGGCAGAAACTTTGAAGAGAAGGATGTGGATCCGTTAACCGAAGAAGTGACCATGAAGTTTCGGCAGTATCAGACTCATCCGAGAAAGAAAGAGTTTGAGATGGAACTGAAAGATTTTGCCATGATGGAAGAAACGGATAACTATGAGTATTGCTACAATTTTTATATGGATATTGACTATTTCCGGGAAATTTGGCAGAAGTATGCTAATACGTTGACGTTAGAGGAACGGAAACGTGCCATGAGTGTTCTGGATAGCTATGAAGAGATTCGAATTAATGTAGACAATATCGATAATGTTACAGAAGTACAAGAGGCAATCAAAGCCCTTGGATATGCAGCTTACAGTGAGATGCAGTTTATGGAGCCGATAAAGGAGGCCTCCAATATGATACAGTTAGGTCTCGGTGTTATCGGTAGTATTGCAATGCTGGTATCTGCAATCAATATTGCCAATACCATGGTCATGTCCATCTATGAGCGTACCAAGGAAATCGGTATTATGAAGGTGCTGGGGTGTCTGGTAAGAGATATTAAGAGGCAGTTTTTACTGGAAGCGGGTTTGCTTGGTTTACTTGGCGGTATCATAGGTATCTTGATAAGCTATGTGCTGTCCTTCCTGATAAACAAGTACGGTTCCGGTATTATGGGATCTCTTGTGGGAATGGAAACAACAGGAAAGCTTTCCGTGATTCCGTTTTGGCTGCCGTTTGCGGCAGCGGCATTCGGTATGTTAATCGGAGTGTTGTCCGGATATTTTCCGGCACGCAGAGCCACCAGAATTCGAGCCATCGAGGCGATGAAAACCGAAGGCTAAAAGTGTACGAATTTTCTTGAAATTACAAAGAAAGTCCTCCTTGTTCTTGCATATTTGATGAAAATATGTTATATTTTTTGTAAGCAAGAGAAAGGGGGAAGGCCATGCGACTTGTATCCATTGAGATGCTGAAGCCGGAGATGAGGATTGCCAGAGCGGTATATAATCAAGGCGCGTTGGTGCTTCCTGCCGGCCGTTCCGGGGTGGATAAGTATATTACCAATCTGCGTAATATGGGGGTAGATTATGTTTACGTAGAGGATGACAAAAGTGCAGGGATTGAGATTCCCGATGCGATTGCAGAACGGACCAGAACCAGTTGTAAACAGATTTTGCAAAATACGATGCAACAGTTTTCCATATCGGATAAATTGGAAACCAAGGGGCTGGAGGATTGTGTAAATACCGTTATTTCGGAAATTTTGAATAGTCCGGATATACAGGTAAGTCTAAATGATATTGCGTCCAACGACGAATATACGTATACCCACTCGGTAAGTACCATGGTCTATGCGCTGATGATTGCCAGAAAGCTAAATTACAGTGAGCAGAAACTGGTGGTCTTAGGAATGGGAACCTTACTTCATGATATCGGAAAGATGTTGATTGATAAAGAGGTAATGTTCAAAGAAGGGAAACTGACAAAGCAGGAGTATGAGTATGTAAAGATGCATACACTCTACGGATATCAGGCATTGCGCCGGATTACGGTTTTGCCGGAGCAGGTGAGACAGATTGCGTACTTGCATCACGAAAGACTGGATGGGAGCGGATATCCTCAGGGACTTTCCGGGCCGGATTTAAATGAGATGATACGTATTGTTTCCATTGCGGATGTATATGATGCCTTGACTACGGACCGGTGTTATCGGAAACGGTGGCCGGCAAATAAAGCCATGGATTATTTACTGGAACGAAGCGAGAAAGAGTTTGATCCGGTGTTGGTAGGCCTGTTTACACAACAGCTGGCGGTATATCCGAACGGTTCCATGGTGCGGTTATCAAATCAATGTATAGGAATTGTGGCCAGACAGAACCGCAGTATGCCTCTTCGGCCGGTGATACGAATTATTATGGATTCAAACGGTACAGAGATTGAACCGTACGAGCTGGACATGATGGAAACCTTAAGTGTGACTATTATAGAATCCGAATTGGAGATTATAAAAACGAAGCGTCCGGTGTCTCCGGATGAGCTATAAGTCTGAAAAGAAAATGAAAGAGAAAAAGTTCCGTCGGAATGACGGAACTTTTTGATTTGCAGGAAATGTCTCATGAAAGCGGCGTGTGAGTTTCACAAGCGGACGCTTTGTTCTGTGTATAGAAATCAGGAAGACGGTTCCTGGATGTGGATAATACATTCCTTTACTAATCCTCCGGTGGTAGAAACCGTAACAGAAGCAGAGCCCGGTGCCAGTGCGGTCAGAAGACCGTCGGCGGATGCGTGGAGTAAGGTTTCGTCATTTACCGTAAAGAAAAGATAGTCAGTGGCAGTATATGGAAGCAACAGCGGAAGAAGCTGATAAGTTTCTCCTATTTGCAAGGTGCGTTCCAGGGTGTTTAGATACAGCTGCTCTGCCGGTACTTTCTTTACATCTAAATAAGTGAGTGTCTTGTTCCCACGGTAATCTGTGGCACAGATGGTATATCTTTGTTCGCTGTCTGCAATAAAGGTACAGACAGAATCTGTCGGAAGGTCAGTTCCGGCAGAAAGAAAATGCTGCTCGCCGTGGGTTCCGGATAGGTAGCGGAGACGTTTTAGACCGCTTTCCCCATCGGTGGCGGATACGGTAACTGTAAATGTGCCGTCCGGATTTTCTGTGTAAACGGCGGATAGCTCCGGTGGAACGGTGTCGTCCGGAATGGCATAAACCAATGTGGTTTCGTTGCCTGCATAGTCGGCAGCATAAAAGGTATAGGTCCCGGACCGGTGAAAAGTAATGGTAGAGCGTTCTACCGGATTGCCCAGAGTTCCGTTTCGGAAATAGGCAGCATCTAAGGCACCTAAGGCAAAACGTACCACTCTGAGTCCGCTGCCCCCCAAGTCTTCCGCAGTAACGCTGACAAGAAGAGAGGACTCCTCAAAGGAGGTGTCTGCAGACAGTGTAGGAGCAATGGTATCGGAAGCTATGTGCTCTGCGGCAGAAAGTGCAGCTGCAGCATCCACGATACCCGGATAACGGATGAAACCTTCTAAAGATTCCAACGGTTTTAGGGTCTGCAGAAGAACTTCTTTTACGGTTTGAGGATAAGGTGCATCTGTAACGGCATACAGCAATGCTGCAACACCCGACACCACAGGGGCTGCCATAGAGGTGCCGGAAAGATAGTGATACTCTCCCCCTACGGTAGTGCTGTAAATATCCTGTCCCGGTGCGGCAATGTCAACTGTAGATACCCCGTAGTTTGAATCGGAAGCTAAAGTTCCGGACTGGGTAACGTAAGCAACAGAAATCATATTATCCAAAGAATAGGAAGCAGGATATAGCGGTGTAGAATTGTTATTGCCTCCGGAATTTCCGGCAGCTACTACAAATAACATATCGGATTCCCTCATAACGGTTTCCAGAATTTCGCTGTATACGGTGGTGCCCCAGCTTAAATTGCAAATCTTTGCACCGGCTGCCTGAGCGTATTTGATGGCCTTTATTGCCTGGGAAACGGAACCGGAATTCTTCAGTCCGCCGTGGATTTTAAGTGGTAAGATGCGAATATTGATACCGCCGGCAACACCAAATACATCGCCGGTAGCTGCGATAATTCCGGCACAGTGGGTGCCGTGGTTGTCGTTGTCTTCCGGATTGGCATTGGTCTGACCGTGAGTTGTGGTGACATAGTGACAAACAGTATTGTCATTATTATAAAAATCCCATCCGTAGCAGTCGTCAACGTAACCGTTTCGGTCATCGTCCATGCCGTTATCCGGAATCTCGTTTCTATTAATCCAGATATGGTTGCTTAAGGCCGGGTGAAGAATGTCTACACCTGTATCTATAACGGCAACCGTGACCTCGTGAGTAGCAGGATGTTCTTCTAAATATGCGTATGCCTCCGGCAGATTGATGTCCACGTCCGGCGTGGAAGTACGTTGAATCGGGATGTCGTTAATGTAGTAAATGTAGTCTCCGGTATTGTGGAATGCCCACTGCCCGTTAAAATGGGACGCTGTTTCCGGAGAGCTCCAAAGGGTTGCTACAGAACTGAGTTCCGCTACACGAATATGGGGAGATGCATTTAAGGCGGAAAGCACAGAGGACGGAACGGGACCTGCGGTATTTTTACAGATGCTGAAATCATCGGAATGTTCCGAAATAATCAGGTCAGAGCAAAGTGCGGACAAGTGTATTTCCGCTTCTTGCGCGGAAATAGGAGTTGTCCAAAGAATAAGTACTTCCTGCTCAGCAAAAAAAGCACTGTTTTTTGTCTCGGTTCCGGAAAGGAACAAAAACGAAAGACAAAGTAACAGTGCCGGTATAAATTTATATAAGTGTTTTTTTAATGACTTTTGCATGACCGGCCTCTTTCTATAAACAATTCGTCCACCTTCTAAACTAGCTTGAGAAAATGGCAGTTATGTGGCAAAATGTTTACGGTTTGCTTAACAATAATTGTTAAACAGCATGCCGGTGTAAATGGAAGTGGTATAAGGACTGGTTCGTTCACTGACAGGAGCGGTCGGATCCGGATATGCAACCAGTTTTTTGTCCACAAAACGCATCGGATTCAGTATAACGGATTCCAGACGGGCATTTAATGCGTTCAGAAAAGAAGCATCCTGTCGGAGTATCGAATCCGCGTCGCCGGAAACGGCGGCCTGATCCACTTTTTCCGGATCTAAGGTAAGATAGCCTTCTTCGTCTGCGGTAATTCCTACCGAATGAAGTGCGGAATAATGGGACGCAACCAAGTGGGATAATCCGCGTAATAAAAAGGCAGAGCTTTTGTTTTCCTGGACGGTCTTTTTGCCGGCTTGAACCAAACGGTTGTAGGCCAGAGTAAATTCTTCCATGGCATCATAAACCACAGTTCTGTCGGGTACCGGTGTGACAGTAACCGGAGATGGGGTGTCGGAATAAAAAGTAAGTAACAAAGTATCTGCATGAGTAACCGTATTTTCCGGTGCTGTATAGGTGACATTATTTACGGTATAAAGAGCGTTTTGTGCAGGAGCAGATATTTGGTTCAGCCCAAAGGTATCTACAAGTCCGGCTTCGGCAACTTCCGGCTTTTCTACATCTTTCAGTACAAACGAACTTTTTCCGTAAATGCCGGTTTGTGCGGCGGTAAGTTCCAAGCGGCTGATCCCCATCTCTTTGTGGAGTGCCACCTGGGCCTTCAGACCGATACCGGTTTTATTGATAAAATCCGCCAATTTGCTTTGCAAATCAAAGGCAGTGGACTCTTTGGCAACATTAAAGCGGAAGGAGTATTGCTCCTGCTCGAAGGCAACAGTGAAGTTGTAGCTTCCTTCCGGAAGAGGTGCTTTTTCCGATGGGAGAAGATAGCCTATGTTTCGCTGGCCGGAAGCAAGTTGTTTTACGTCAACCGTATAGCGGGCATCTTCCGGGAACTCCGACAAATCCATCCGGTGAAGTAAAGCAGCGCGAACGGAATTGGAATCGGAGGAATGAACGCCGGCGGTGTGCAATAAAGGCGTGTCCTGCAACTTGTTGCTGAACTCCTTTAAGGCGAGGGCGCTTTCTTTAATGGAAAGGGCGCAGGCCTGCTTCTCTTCCGATAAATCAATCTTATAAAGAGGTTCGGAGGCTGACATTTTTACGATATTTTTATAAATATCGCGCAGCTCGCGCCGTTTGTGAGTGGAATAATGGGGAGTACGGGATACGTAGTCCTGAATATAATAGTTGTACACATTCAACATAAGCAAGCCTCCTTTCTCACTTAGTCTCAGAAAGAGCATAGAAATAAACATTGGAAATTGCGGTACTGCGGGCATCCTGCCCTGCAATTTACAAAAAAAGACAATTTCCCATATATAGTATACACCTGAAATGCTGGATTTGTAAAGCGTTTTGTGAGAAATTCAGGCTAAGACTTGAAAAAAATGGGAAGAATTGATATGATAATACAGAGTGCAGAAATACATACGCCTGTTTGTGCTCGCACAAAAACAGGCGCTATTATGCAAAAGGGAGGGTAAACACAATGTGTGGATTTGCCGGATATGTTGATTATAAAAGAGTAAAAGACCACAGAGAAGAATTGCGGAAGATGACGGAAGTCATTATTCATCGCGGTCCGGATTCTGTGGGATATTATGAGGATGATGCAGTAGGACTGGTCTTTCGGCGTCTTAGTATTATCGGTATTGAGAACGGTCAACAGCCGATTTTAAATGAAGACGGCAGTATGGTACTGACCTTTAACGGTGAAATTTATAATTATGCGGGAATTCGTGAAGAACTGCGGGAAAAGGGTCATGTGTTTACTACAGACAGTGATTCCGAAGTCATATTACACGGGTTTGAAGAGTACGGACAGCAGATTTTGGATCGTTTACGCGGAATGTACTGTTTTGTGGTTTGGGATATTAAGAAAAAGAGTCTGTTTGCGGCACGAGACGGATTCGGAATCAAGCCTTTCTATTATACCACTCCTTCCGATAATGAGTTGGTGTTCGGATCGGAGATTAAGTCGATTTTGCAATATGCTTCCGTAAAGAAGGAGTTAAATGAGGAAGCGATTTACAGTTACCTGTCTTTCCAGTTTTCCGCACGAAGCGAAAGCTTTTTTAAAGGGATTTTTGAACTCCCTCCGGGACACTTCATTACGTATTCCGAAGAGGAGGGGCTTCGCGTAAAAGAGTATTGGGATCCGAAATTTGCGGTGGAGGAAGATCTTACACTGGAAGAGGCCGTAAAACGTATCGAAGATGTATTTGATGATTCCGTTAAAGTGCATTTAACCGCGGATACAGAGGTTGGCAGCTTCCTTTCCGGCGGTATTGATTCCAGTTATGTAGTCAGCACCGCAAAGTGCCCGAAGACATTTACCGTAGGCTTCTCTGACGGCGGATACAGCGAGATTGCCTATGCAAAGGAATTGGCAAGCATTCTTGGTGTGGAAAATCACAGTAAAGTGATTACACCGGAAGAGTATTGGGAGGCTATTCCGAAGGTACAGTATCATATGGATGAGCCGGTGGCGGACCCGTCTGCAGTGGCATTGTATTTTGTGAGCCAGCTTGCCAGCAAGTATGTAAAGGTAGTTTGTTCCGGTGAAGGAGCGGACGAGCTGTTCGGCGGCTACAATGTGTACCAAACGGTGATTGCCAACCGCGCTATGGACTGGATGCCGAAGCCGTTACGGGCTGCGGTAGCGAAGGTAATGAAGTGTATTCCGTTCCGTTTTAAAGGAAAAGAGTACCTGATTCGTACCGGAACGCCCCTTTCGGAGCGATATATCGGTAATGCATATATTTTCAGGGAAAAGGAAATCGACCGTTTGCTTGTAAAACCGACAGGAAAGATGAAGACCAGTGAGTTGACTGCGCCGTATTATGAGCGTGCCAAGGATTTGGATGATGTGCAGAAAATGCAGTATATTGATATGAAGTTCTGGCTTCGCGGGGATATTCTACGTAAAGCAGATCGTATGAGTATGGCTCATTCGCTGGAACTTCGTGTGCCGTTCCTCGATTACGAGGTGATGAAGGTGGCGGGAACCTTGCCGCTTTCTTTGAAAGTGGATAAAAATACTACGAAGAAAGCACTTCGCCTGGCCGCGTTAAAGAATACCCCGAAAGCATCCACGGAACGTAAGAAACTGGGCTTCCCGGTGCCGATTCGTGTTTGGCTTCGCGAGGAACAGTACTATAATCGTGTGAAAGAAGTTCTTCTTCGTCCGTATATGACAAAACTTTTTAAGGAAAAAGAAATGATGGAGCTTCTTGATGCTCACTATACCGGAAAGAGGGACTATTCCAGAAAGTTATGGTGCCTGTATTGCTTCGGTATTTGGTATGGAGAGTTTTTTGAGAGCGTGTAAAATTGTTGTAAAATAGAAAGAAACGATACCGGGTAGATGTGTTTTGTACGATAACGGTATCGTTTTTTGTCTGTTTTCTTGGGAAAAGTATAAAGATTTTAATAAAGAACAGTGGTAAAGAGATGAAATCTTGTGTTATATGACAGGACTGGGAATGGAAACGGTCTGGCTGCAGGTGAATGAGCGGACAGGGAAAAAACGGGAAATTAGTCCTACTTTTTTTGCGTTTTTTTCACGATAAACGGACAAAAAAGGGGGGCTAAGAAAGGAAAAACGAGAGATTGGTAATTATTTGTCAAAATGCAGCGAATTACAGAGGTTCACATCTTTCGAACAAGAAGAAAAAAGATATAAAAATACAAGCAAGATTACATAAAACTATGGAAAAAAATGTAAAAACATGGTAAAATATTTTGTCGGTTCCGTCAGGAGAGAGAAGGCTCCGAAGGCGGAAAACCGAACTAAGAAGTAAAGGAACAGTAGTACTTATATGGTTGAAGCAAAAAAGAAACAGAAAGTTTTAAGAAATGTCTTGGAGGGGATTTTTCTAGTAGTTGTATTTGCTGTGATTGGATATTTCATTTTGGGACAGGCATTATTGCCTGACGAAATGGAAGAATCGTATCGTCGATGTGAGGCATTTGATGCGCAGTGGTATCAGGTGTTTGACGACGGGAGAAGGGAGCCGGTAACAATTCCGGGAGAGTGTCAGACTACACCGGGAGAGCCGTATGTGATTGAGACGACATTGGGGGATGTTGCTCAAGGCTCGGCATTGTCGTTTTATTCCCTTAAGCAGGATATGAAGATTTATATAGGGGATTCATTAAGAACAGAGTATTCTACAAAAAATACAAGAATGTTCGGGAATTGTAGTCCGCGTTCCTATGTATTTGTAGATATTTGCAGGGAAGATTCCGGTAAGACGCTTCGTGTGGAGATTGTAAGTGAATCTTCTCATGCAGGTACTGTAAAGCAGATTTATTACGGAGACAAAGCAGCTATATGGCATTTTTATATTGAGGGTAATATTTTATCTTTGGGTATTACGGCATTTGTGTTGATTTTGTCTGCTATCGTAATTATTTCATGTACGGTAGTTCGTATCCGTACAAAAAAAGATGTCAGCATTTTCTATTTCGGCTGGTCCATGTTTTTGTTATCAAGTTGGCTCATTGCCCAATCGGATATGCGGCAGTTACTTTTCAAAAACATTTCGGTAATCGGCGATGTGGCCATGGCATGTTCCACGTTGTTTTTGATGCCCCTTGCTATGTATTTTAATGTTATTTTCGGAAAACGCTATGAACGGGAATGTTTGACCTTTGAAATCTTAACATTGGTAAATTGTATTACTTCCAATGCGCTGGTATTAAGCGGAACAACGGATAGTTCTGCTGTGGTTCCGATGAATTTTATTTTGCTCGGAATCGGTTGCTTCTATATTTTAAGAGCGCTTTGCAGGGACTGGAAAAAAGGGTATATAAAGAATTACAGACTTGTGTTAGTCGGTTTCTGCTTCTTGCTTGTAGCGGGGGTAATTCAGGCGGTTACGTATTTCTTCCAAGGTGTCAGTTATGTGGGAGGAGTGGTAGCTCTCGGTGTTTTACTTACATTATTGACGTCTATTGCGGATTGGATTATCAAGTGGTTTAAGCTGGGAAAAGAAAAGGAACAGTTGAGCATAGAGGTAAACGAGAAGAATTTAAAGATGGAACGACTTTCCTATCAGGCAATGGAAACCTTAGCCAACACTATAGATGCAAAGGATAACTATACCAGGGGTCATTCCACCCGGGTGGCAAAATATGCAAGGGAGATTGCTAAACGCATGGGGAAGGACGAAAAGACACAGAATTCCATTTATTTCATGGGCCTGCTGCATGATATCGGAAAAATCGGTATTAAAGATGACATTATTAATAAGCCGGGCCTATTGACGGATGAAGAGTTTTCTTCGATTCGTCGTCACTCTACCATTGGGTATGACATATTGAGAGATATGTCGGAGATTTCCAACATCGAAAAGGGTGCGAGATGGCATCATGAGCGTTATGACGGAACCGGATATCCGGATGGACTGAAAGGTGATGAAATACCGGAGTATGCTCGTATCATATGTGTGGCGGATGCCTATGATGCTATGACCAGTAAACGTAGTTATCGGGATGCTATGCCGCAGCTTAAGGTTCGGAATGAAATAGTAAAGGGTAGGGGTACGCAGTTTGATCCTATGATTGCGGATGTGATTCTGAATATTATGGATGAAGATACGGAATACACCCTAAGAGAAGGGGCTTAGCCTCGATGGTTCGATTGAAAGCTCATGTATGAGAATTTGGAAAAAAGTGCTTGCAATCTGTGTAGACCTATGATATAATGAAAAACTGTGATATGCAAAACACAATATTTTTCCTTGCTCTTTCGTGACGGGAAGGGCCGGAGACCAGAAGGAGGTGCACGCAACTATGAATCAGTATGAATTAGCCTTAGTTGTAAATGCAAAAGTCGAGGATGACGTAAAGAATGCTGTTGTTGAGGCAGCAAAGGAGCTCATTGCAAGATTCGGCGGTAACGTTACTAACGTTGAAGACGCAGGCAAGAAGAGACTCGCATACGAAATCCAGAAGATGAAGGAAGGTTACTATTTCTTCATTCAGTTCGATGCTGAAGCAACTGTTCCGGCGGAGATCGAATCCAGACTTCGTATTATGGACAATGTGCTCAGATTCTTATGCATTAGACGGGACGAGGAGTAAAGGAGGAATTCCTTAATGAACAAAGTCATTTTAATCGGTAGATTAACCAGAGACCCGGAAATCAGATATTCGCAGGGCGCAAGCTCTACGGCAGTAGGTACATTCAGTATCGCTGTTGACAGACGTTTTAAGCGTGACGGTGAACCGGATGCGGATTTCTTTAACTGCACTGCTTTCGGAAAGCAGGCAGAGTTTGTAGAACGTTACCTGAAGAAGGGAACGAAGATGGTTGTTGTGGGACGTATCCAGAACGACAACTATACAAACAAAGAAGGCCAGAAGGTATACAGTACACGTATTATGGTAGATGAATTAGAGTTTGCCGAAAGCAGAAATGCGGCAGGAGAAGGTTCGGAATATCGTCCGAGCGCAAGACCGGAGCCGTCTGCAGCAGGTGACGGATTCATGAATATCCCTGACGGTATCGACGAAGAGCTTCCGTTTAACTAGGAAGTAAACTATAAGAAGCGGCATGGCCGCACGATTTGAATAAGGAGGTAGAACCAAATGGAAAGACCGGATAAGGCAGATCTTGGTGCCAAGAGACGCGTAGTTCGCAGAAGAAAGAAGGTTTGTGCTTTCTGCGCAGATAAGACTAACGCAGGCATCGATTATAAGGATGTAAATAAGTTAAAGAGATACGTTTCCGAGAGAGGTAAGATTCTTCCGAGAAGAATTACCGGAAACTGTGCAAAGCATCAGAGAGCATTGACCGTAGCTGTAAAGCGCGCTCGTCACGTTGCACTCATGCCGTACACTCTTGACTAATCTTCGTACAAAGCGAAGTAAGAGAATCAAAACCCATGTATTGCAAGCTTGCTTGCAGGTACATGGGTTTTTCTGTTCTCTTAAGGAGCGAAGCGACCGAGCGTTCAGAAGGAACGCGAGGCTCTGCTTTATATGTTTCACTCTCTGAATTATTCTCCGAGTGTAAGACATCGGACCGTTTTTTTGCTACAATGGAGCAAAGATATGTTACCGAATTCTTATGGCGAAAGATGAGAAAGGAGAGTTATATGAAAAAAAGAGTTTTAATAGTATGTTCCGTTTTGATGCTTGCAGCAGGCTTGGCAGGTTGCCAAAGTGATGCAAACACAGAACCGGATGTACCGACAAAACAACCTATAGTAACGGAAAATCCGGAACCGACCGCGGAGGCAGAACTAACCACGGCGCCGGAACCGACAGCTACGCCGGAACCGACCGTCACTCCGGAACCGACCGCAGCGCCGGAACCAACAGCCACCCCGGAGCCGACCGTAGCCCCGGAACCGACCGTAGCCCCGGAACCGACTGCAACACCGGAACCGACGAAAGCCCCGGAGCCGACGAAAGCCCCGGAGCCGACAGCTACACCGGAACCGACCAAGGAGCCAAAGCCGACAGCTACTCCGGAACCAACCGCGGCCCCGGAACCGACTGAGGCACCGAAGCTGGACTATAAGGCGTCTCCGGCAGAAGATTTTCTGTATACCTTTGATGAAGAAAAGGGCGGAATGGTAATTACCGGTTATAAGGGTAAGGATAGTGTGGTTGTTGTGCCGGAGAAAATCGAAGGAAAGCCGGTGGTTGAAATCGGGTCTTATTCTTTTATGGGGATACAGACGTTGAGTGAAGTTATTGTGCCGGAAGGTGTAAAGGCGATTGCAGAGTATGCTTTTGCAGAGTGTGGGAATTTGGTGGCAATTGATTTACCGAAGGGCCTAACAAAGATTGGAATGGGCGTATTTAACTATTGCCGATTGGAACGAATAACTATGCCAGAGACGATTTTGAGTATCGGAGCTGCTGCATTCAGCGGTTGCTACAACAAAAACGGGAAGTTGGCGGAGGGAATTCCGCAGTATGCATATACCGTTGTGGATGATGATACGATTATCTTTGAGGGATGGACAGAGTATGTGTACTTAGATACGTTTTCTATTCCTGAAACTCTTTGCGGAAGAACGGTAATCGGAATCGGTGAATTTGCCTTTGGCGGTTATACGGGAATTCAGGAACTCACAATTCCGGATTGTATTATTCAAATTCCGGAGGGGATGATTGAATATACCGGTATGACCATTGTTTGCGGGAAAGGTTCTTATGCGGAATCCTTTGCAAAGGAAAAAGGTATGGATTATGTAATTAAGTAATTGTAATAAACTCCGTAGTGTTCAGTGAAGAATGCTACGGAGTTTTTTTGAAAATTTTGAAAAAACAGCAATGCCTTATCTTGCAATTAAACAATGGAACAGGTATAATGAAACTGTAGCAAATTAAGGAAAAGAACGAGGGGTTCTTTTTACAAAAAGGAAAGGTAGGTAGTTAACGATGTTGGAGAAGTTTTTCAAACTGAAGGAAAACAATACCACGGTACGCACCGAACTTATGGCTGGTTTGACCACATTCTTTGCCATGGCGTACATTGTATTTGTGAATCCGAATCAGGTAGCGGCGGAAGGTGCAAACGGTTGGCTTGCAGC
Organism: Lachnospiraceae bacterium; assembly: GCA_017465475.1. Taxonomy (GTDB): domain Bacteria; phylum Bacillota; class Clostridia; order Lachnospirales; family Lachnospiraceae; genus SIG307. Next base: position 5,798 of record JAFTWC010000062.1, on the reverse strand, counting down.
TCTCGGTGCTGATGGATCAAAGTTGGGACAGATTTGGAATGCGGTTTATATTGCATCCATTTTAGGTGCCATCGTCGGAACCTTGCTTATGGGTCTTTATGCGAAGCTGCCGTTTGCGTTGGCATGCGGCATGGGTCTGAATGCGTTTTTCTGTACCTGTTTCGTGTCCGGAGCATTTTTTGCGGGTGAGGATGTCATGACAGGATATCATTCCGGTGTGGTTGTGATTTTCTTGTCCGGTCTTGTGTTCCTTCTTTTAAGTATAACGGGGTTAAGAGAGTACATTGCAAAAGCAATGCCGGATTGTTTAAAGAAAGCAATTCCGGCAGGTATCGGTTTGTTTATCGCATTCCTGGGTATGCAGAATGCAGGATTGATTCAGGCAAACCAGTATACTTTAGTGCAGTTTGTTAATATTAAAGACGGCGACTGGGTGACACAGGTTGCTCCGGCACTTGTTGCGTTTATCGGCTTCATCATTATTGCAATTCTAAATAAGTTAAAGGTAAAGGGAAATATCATTATCGGTATTGCGGCTTCCACGGTGCTTTACTATGTATTTACCTTACAGGTTCCGAGCTTTGATATTTCCGGAGTAGGACAGGCGTTCAAAGATTTCGGTGCAGTAGGTATTACCGGTCTTTTGGACGGCGAAGCTTGGTCCAAGGCATTTACCGGTGCTCATGTGGGTAGCTTATTCAATGCAATTATGCTTATTATTACCTTCTGTCTTGTAGATATGTTTGATACCGTAGGTACGCTTTACGGTGCAAGTGCACAGGCAGATATGCTTGACGAAAACGGTGACCCGATTAATGTGAATAAGGCAATGACGGCTGACTCTGTCGGTACTGTAGCAGGTGCTGTATTCGGTACCAGTACGGTTACCACCTTCGTTGAGTCTGCATCCGGTGTTGCGGAAGGCGGAAGAACCGGTCTTACCAGTGTTGTTGTTTCTATCTGTTTTGCGGTTTGCTTATTCTTAAGTCCGGTGGCAAGTATCGTTCCGGGATGCGCAACTGCTCCGGCGTTAATTTTTGTCGGTGTATTGATGCTTAAGAATTTCGCAAAGGTTGATATGGAGGACATGTTGTCTGCGGTTCCGGCTTTCTTAACGCTGGTTATGATGCCGCTTACTTATTCCATTTCCAATGGTATCGGTATCGGCGCAATATCCTATGTGTTGATTGCGTTGTTTACCGGTAAGTATAAGAAGAAAGACATTGTTGTTACTATCATTGCATTGCTGTTTGTATTGAAGTTTGCGTTGGTTTATATGTAAAATAATGAGATAATATAAGAAAGCCGTAGGGATGTTTCCCTACGGCTTTTTGTATTAGGAGAAATATGTAATGAAAATGAATTTGTGTTATACTAGGATGCTCGGTGATTACGTTCCACATAATCATTTATGAGTTTGTTGTCGGCTAACATACGGCAGCCTACAATATAAGTACCGTTATTGTCGGTAACCCGAATGATGGAGCCTTCTACTGCCTTTTCCTGTAACACATCAAAATCATCTATGATTAGTCTTAGTTGCTTTTCCTTTGCGTTTTGTAACTCTTTGGACGTAGAGGAGAAAGCAAAGCCGCCACCGCTGATGTTTATCATTCTGCCGATGATTGGGTGATCCATACCGTCCAGGTAAAGAGAACATGAGTTAGAAAGTGGCATGCGACGATATTTTCTACGGTTAAATACCTTTGGATTGCCGGAAACGGTTAAGGTGTGAGTACCGTCTTTTTCTTGTGTTACCTTAATGTTCTTCCACTGATAAATACCGTTGTCAACCACGATGGTTACGTGATAAGCGGAAGATTTTGAAACATTGAGGGTACCACGAAGATGCTTCACGGTAATACGATTCTCATTTACCTTTACTACTTGTTCGCTGTATTCTTTTGTTTCATTTCCCTGTACTTCCTCTAAGGTGAGATACATCCCCGGCTTGACATCGTCCGTACCCATAAAGCCACCGTCGCCCAATTCTTCGATTAATTGTCCTACGATGGAACTGATTGTGGTAACGTTTGCGGTAGTTTCGGCATATTTGCTGCGCATAACACGGGTACTTTCGTCAGCTTGGGTAATACTTGCTGTCATGGAATCCATAACATCGCAAATCTGGTTCATGTTGTCTACCATGTTACGGTTGGAACTTTCTACTTCCTGCATGGCCGAATCAATGACCTGAACATTGCTTCCCAGTTTTGCGGCATCTGTTGCGATTCTTGCCACGCTGGTGTCCACCTGAGCAATTTTTTCAAGTGTGGTTTGAATCAACTCTAAGGTTCTGGTAATAGAATCGGTCATACGGTCCGCAGTTACTTCTAAATTAGCAAGAGCACTCATAATGCTGGTGGAAGAGTTTTTTGTTCCGGTACTTAAATCCCGGATTTCATCCGCAACCACCGCAAAGCCTTTGCCGGATTCACCGGCTCTTGCGGCCTCGATAGAGGCATTTAAGGCCAGAAGGTTGGTTTGACCGGATATTTTTTCAATGGTGCCGGTTTCGGCTTTTACCATATTAAATTCGGTGCGGAATTCTTTTAAGATAGTATCAACTTCCTTGGAGAGTTGTGCCATTTCGTTGGTAGAAGCTACTACATCGGCTAATTGTGCGGAACTGGTACGGGAATCATTTACCGATTCATCTACTAAACGAACCATATCCTGTACCATAGCAACTACATTTTCTACCTGGAGGTTAATCTGGCGGGTCATATCTAATGAAGAGTCGGCCCGATCGTGCAGAATTCCGTTGTTCATGGTTAACTGTTCCATATTGTTTACAACGATATCAGCACTTTCTTTATTTTCATCGGAAAGCTCGTTTACAACAGTAACTCCGTCCACGATGGAGTGGCTGGCACTTTTTACTTGTTGGATTGTAAGAATGACCCGGTCCAAATTTGCCTGTACCGAATTCAGCAAGGCACCGTCGGATTTGCTGATATGGTTGATGGCAAGGACATAGGCAAGATAACAGAATATAATTACGCCAATCTGGATTTCCGCGTCCGTAACGGAGTGTGCATCAAATCCGGTGGTCAAATGTATCTTTAATAAATAAGACAGAATAACCAGAACATTTGCAATACCGCATCGAACGAGCAAAGCACGGTTTTTATATAAGATTAACATGCTGGCAATCGGGAAAATATAGCCGTAAGTTACATTGGTGTTTGTGGTCATAAGAACAAAGAAATAAAATACGCCGTAACCTACTGCAATAATCTCGCGATAGACCCAGGTGCTGGCGCCTTTCAGCTTCATTACCAAAAGACCGATAAAAAACGGAATCCAGCAGATGCATAAAAAGACTGCCAAATACAGGGGGGTTCTGCCACCCTTTATCAACTCTAATATGTAGAGAGCTGTAAAGACAAGATTCATAATAAGCCAAAGAGTGCATGCTCCTTTATTGGCCCGTGCCTTAAAGTATTCTTCATTATACTCCATAAGTAGCCTCCTAAGAAATGAAATAAAGTTGTAAATCCCTTGCCTATTATTTTAACACAAGATGATATAGAATTCTACAAAAAAAGAAAAATATCAATAAAAAGTACAAATTTTTTGAATAGTAGAGCGGAACTGTAAAAAATGATGCGAAATAGTAGGGATATATTGAAGAAATAGAAGATGCCGCTCACGCAGTCGCGCGAACGGCATCCCAGGATGGACAAGAAATTTCCTATGTATGCATTTTGATTGATTAGCCCTGTAAGAGGGAAAGAACACCCTGTGTGGACTGATTTGCCTGCGCCAGCATGGACTGGGAAGCCTGAGAGAGAATGTTGTACTTGCTGTATTCCACCATCTCTGCTGCCATGTCCACATCGCGGATTCTGGATTCTGCCTGTTGTAAGTTCTCTGCGGAAGTATCCAGGTTTGCAATGGTGTGCTCCAAACGATTCTGTACTGCACCGAGAGTGGAACGCTGCTTGGAAACTTTTTCGATAGCGGCGTCGATTACGGTGATAGCAGCAGATGCACGATCCTGTTCATCTACACGGACATTGTTACCGCTGACACCCAGTGCTGCGGCACTCATGTCGCCGATGTTAAAGGTCATGGTCTGTCCTTCGTTTGCACCTACTTGTAAGGTCATGCCTCCTGCGGAAGCAATACTGTCATAATTGTTCTGGGTCAGGAAGGCATCGTCATCACCGAGACCGGTACCTCCATCAAGCTCTACTGTGGTGGTGACATTGGAATCCGTAACAAAGAGGGTGTTAGGCTCATCGGTACCCGGAGCAGCGGTTCCGCTTAATTCTACGTCTACATTAAGACCGATGGTTGCCAATAAATCTTCGATATCTTCAGCGGTGTATTCTTTACCGGACTGTAAGTGTACTTCATAGCCGGCATTTGTGGTCATAACACCCGGTGCAGAGGTACCGGATCCTGCAATGCTGGTAGCCCCCATGTTGTAAACAGGGGAAGTGGAAAGCTCTACTTCTTCTTCTCCTGCATCGGCATCGAACAGGAATTTAATGTCGATGTTGTAGTCAGCACCGTATTTATTGGAAGTAATATCAATGGTATTGGCACCTACAAAGCTGCTTCCGGTAATGGTGCTGGAACCGCTTGCTTTTGCACCGGCTACAGTACCTGCAGAGGTTGCTGCAGAGTTTGCAGTAGCGGTATAAACGCCGGTGGCCAGTTTCATGGTCACATTTGCCGGAGTATTCTGAGCAGAAAAGTCTTCCTGCTTTGCATTTTTAATCAAACCGTCAATGTCAGCCTGGGTATAGGTCTTGTTATCAGCAAGACTAATAGTTAAAATCTTACCGGTGCTGTCCCAAATAGCAGATTCGCCACCTACGGTAGCACTGGTATTGGTCTGAATTTGTACACCAACCACATCGGATGTAATGAAAGCACCTAAAGTACCGTTATAGTCACCATACTTCGGACCTGCACTGGTAGTAGCGGTATTGGTACCGTCGAAAGTGCCGTCGAGAAGTTTCATGGTGTTGAACTCGGTGGTTTCTGCGATACGATCAAGCTCATCCTGCAACTGCTCGATTTCATCCTGAATATTATCACGGTCGTTGTCTGTTTCGGTGCCGTTGGCAGCCTGTACAGCCAGCTGACGCATTCTTTGTAAAATGCTGTGGGATTCGTTTAATGCACCTTCTGCGGTCTGAATCATGGAAATACCGTCTTCTGCATTGGTGGAAGCCTGCGTGAGGCCGCGAATCTGGGAACGCATCTTTTCGGAAATTGCTAAGCCTGCTGCATCATCAGCGGCACGGTTGATGCGATAGCCCGAAGAAAGTTTCTCTGTAGATTTTGCCTGCTGGTTAGAAACAATACCCAGCATACGATTGGCATTCATTGCCTGCATGTTGTGTTGAACGATCATTGCCATAGTCGTTACCTCCCGATAGTTGAATTTGCTCTTCTGTATGAGCATGTCTTAAATTGCGATAGGTTGTATTTTTTCGATGAATACATGCCCCTCGAATCCGTTCGGGTGATAACTGAGTCCTTTCAGTATGGCTGTGTTTCATTCACTTGTAAATTATATCGGCAAAGGGAAAGGTGTACTTAATAGAAAAATGAAAAAAATTACAAAAATCATTCGCAATCCGCTGCGCTCCTTGCTCATGAAAATAGGCGCTACGCGGCCTTGGTCATTCGCAATCCGCTTCGCTCCTTGCTCATGAAAATAGGCGGCTACGCGGCCTTGGTCATTCGCAATCCGCTTCGCTCCTTGCTCATGAAAATAGATACGACTTCGTCGTATTCATCTGCTCGTAAACTCGCAGATGACAAAAGCGTCTGCT
>JAFTWC010000061.1 GCA_017465475.1 Lachnospiraceae bacterium | reverse complement strand
GGCAGTATTTGATGTGGGAAGCCATATTGTGACACGGGCCGGGGCGCAGATTTCGGGAGCAACAAACCTAAATGTGCAGGCTACGCTCGTGACCATGTTTAACAACCAGATTAGCACGATGGGCATAGGAGAGCTGATTGGTCTTGGAATGGAAACCATGATTATCAGTATGTGTATGAAAATCATGTCAGTCCTCATCACCGTCATTTTATACGGACGAATGATTGAAATATACCTTTATATCTCAGTATCCCCGATACCGTTTGCCACATGGACAAACAAAGAATGGGGAAGTATCGGAAGTAATTATTTTAAGGGACTGTTTGCATTGGCAGTACAGGGGTTCTTTATTATGGTCTGCGTGGCAATTTACGCAGTATTAGTGTCAAGTGTTGCAGTAGCCGGAAATCTTCACTCTGCACTATGGTCAGTGGCAGCTTATACGGTAATCCTGTGCTTTTCGCTCTTTAAGACGGGCGGACTTGCAAAATCAGTTATCAATGCACATTAGCAGACAGGTACAGTTTGCGGAAAGGAGTTGTATATGGCTATATCAGTGGCAGTACCGAAAGATTTGTCCGGTATAAAAACGAAAGTGATAGCCAATCTGACAAAACGACAGTTAATCTGCTTTAGTGGAGCCGGACTTACGGGAATACCGTTTTATCTGTTTACCAAAGGCGTTTTAGGAATGGAAGTTGCGGCACTCGGAATGGTGGTTCTCATGCTGCCATTTTTCTTTTTTGCGATGTATGAGAAAGACGGATTTCCGGCAGAGAAGCTGTTGTTTTTTATGATAAGGCAGAAGTTTTTGACACCGGGCATCAGACCCTATAAGTCGGAGAATTTATTCCGGGAATTGGAGGAACGAGAAAAACTAAGGAAGGAGTTATATTATCTTGAGTGTAAAGAAAAAGCAAGGTAAGAAAGCGGCAGTCAAACCGTCCCCAACAGGGAAAAAGACGGGCGGACTTACCATGCAGGAGAAAAAGCGAATGGCTGAACTTCGCCATATCTTATCCGGGAACGGTAAGAAAAAAGAAGTACCTACCACCGCACAGAAAACCATTACTTTTCAGAGAATGTATAAGAATGGTGTTTGTCAGGTCACACCCACCTACTACACAAAGATGGTGGAATTTTTTGATATTAACTATGACCTGTTGAACGATGAAGAAAAAGCGGAGGTTTTACAATTATATAGTGAGTGTATCAATTTCTTTGAGCCGGGAGTAAAATTCCAGCTCTTTTTATTTAATCGCAGGGTAAACGAAAGGATACTCATGGAGCAGATTGAAATACCGATGCAACACGATGCCTTTGATGATATTCGAGAGGAATTTTCCGAGATGTTAAAACATCAGATGGCAAAGGGAAATAACGGTATTGTGAAGTCCAAGTATCTTTTGTTTGGTGTGGAAGCAAAAGGTTTTAAGGAAGCGAGTGCAAAGCTCGGAGCCATTGAAAACGGTGTAATCAAGAATTTGCGTAATTTAGGAACGCCTGTGAAGCCGATGGATGGAAAGGAACGTCTGCGGGTGTTGCATGAATATTTCAATCAGGACAGCATGGAGCCATTCCACTTTTCATACAAGGATATGGCAGAGTCCGGCGGTTCCGTGAAAGACTATATTGCTCCACCGGGATTTGATTTCCGCAACCCGAACCGTTTCAAGGTCGGCAATATGTATGGCAGTGTGGCATATCTGAACATGATTGCTCCACGGTTTACGGATGAGCTTATGAAGAAACTGCTTGCTGTGGATGAAAACATCAGTATTACCATGCACTTGCAGACTGTTGACCCGGTAAAGGCAATGAAAAATCTGAAAGGCTCGTTATCCAACATTCAGAAGATGAAGATTGACGAGCAGAAAAAAGCGGTCAGAAATGGCTATGATATGGACATCATGCCACCGGATATTTCCGCTTATGAGCGTGACACGCTGGCTCTTTTGGAGGACTTAAACAACAGTAATCAGAAGATGATTAACGCAACATTCCTTATTACCTGCTTTGGCAAGACAAAAAGAGAATTGGAAAGCGTGATACAGAGAGTGTCCGGTATTATTCAGCAGGGCAACTGCAATCTGCGTTGTATGCAGTATTTACAGGAGAAGGGATTGATGGCATCGGCACCGATTGGCATCAATGAAACAGGAATTGAAAGAGACCTTACCACAAAGAGTACCGCTATTTTAATTCCGTTTTCCACACAGGAATTATTTATGCCTACACCGGCTCTGTATTATGGTTTGAATGCCTTATCCAATAACATGATACTTGCAGACCGCAAGAAACTTAGAACACCTAACGGTATGATACTTGGAACACCGGGAAGTGGTAAGAGTTTTAGTGCCAAGAGAGAAATTCTTGGCTGCTTCCTTATGACAAGGGACGATGTGATTATCTGTGACCCGGAGGGCGAGTATTTTCCTTTGGTACAGGCACTAAACGGGCAGGTTATCAGGCTTGCGACAAACTCTACGGATTATCTTAATCCGATGGATATTCAGCTTAGCCATATCGGGGATAAAGAAGCACTCCGGTTAAAGAGTGATTTTCTTATTACCCTGTGCGACATGATTGCCGGGGGAAAGGACGGTCTGACTACGGATGAGAAGGGTATCATAGACCAATGTATTGAAAGGGTCTATATGGAATACTTCAAAAATCCCGTGCCGGAGAATATGCCGATGCTGGAGGACTTGTATAATGCACTTTTGGCACATGACAATCCGAAGGCTGAACGTATTGCCAACTGTCTGTGGATGTATGTGCATGGTTCACAGAATTACTTTAACCACCGTACCAATGTGGACTCTAACAACCGTATTATGTGCTTTGATATTAAGGAGCTTGGAAGTCAGTTAAAAGAGCTTGGTATGCTGATTGTACAGGATGCGGTATGGAACAGGGTTACAATCAACAGGGAACGCAGAATTGCCACAAGATATTACTGTGACGAGTTCCACTTACTGTTAAAGGACAAGCAGACTGCAATCTATTCCGTGGAAATCTGGAAACGCTTTAGAAAGTGGGGAGGTATCCCAACCGGACTGACTCAGAACGTAACGGACTTTTTGAAGTCCCATGATGTAGAGGGTATTTTAGGCAACAGTGATTTTATTTATCTGTTGAACCAAAGTGCCGGAGACCAGAAGGTACTTGCGGAAAAGCTGGAGCTTTCCGAAAAGCAGCTTAGTTATGTGACGAGTGCGGAGCAGGGAAGCGGACTGATTATTTTTGATAATATTGTCATTCCTTTTGTTGACCGATACCCGACGGATACCAAGACGTATGCGATTATGAATACCAAGCCGGAGGAAGCGGTACAGAAAGACGAGGAAAATGGCAATGAGTAAAGAGATAAAACCGGATAACTCTGAGTTTAGGAAGGACAGCACGGACTTCCTTGACGGTTCCGGTAAGGGTGGTGGTGGCTCCGGGCAGAAAAAGAAAAGGCAGAAGCCAAAACAAAAAAAGGAGAAAGCATCTGCCACACAGGAGCAACCTTCGGACAATTTGTCCGAAAGTGCCACCGGGGAGAATACGGAACACCGGGAGGAGAAAAAAACAGAGCAGTTCTTTGAGGATAAGAAAGACGATACCGAACAGGGCAGCTCTGAGGGACACCGTGGGAAGAATACCTATTATCGTTCTGACGGTGCGGGAGGTCGTAAAAAGCAGAAAAAAGAGCAGACCCATACCAACGATTTTAAGGCAGACAATATGTTTGCCGATGGAGGGGACAGCACTTTTGTGGGAAGTGAGAAGCTGGAGAAACTGCGGAAAAAGTCTGAAAAGGCAGGGAAGAAGTACGAGAAGGCACACGCAAAACTGCCCAAACAGACCGATTACAAATGGGAGAGGGTCTTTGACGAAAAAACGGGCAAGGGAAGAAATGTGTTAGTTCCCGTTGTCCGTGACAAGGACTTTCAGAGTCAGGAGCAGTTTAAGGGAATATCCCGTCGATTGCAAAATGAGGGTTCCAACTTCGTGCATGGCAAGGTGGCGGAACATGAGAAAGAAAATTCCGGTGTGGAAGCCGCCCACAAAACGGAGCAGACCGTGGAACGGAGCTTTGATTTTGTGATAGACCACCACATACCGAAACATCAGAGAGACAAGGAAAAGGTACAGAAGCTGGAGCAGAAGAAAATGAAAGCGGATACCGATTTTTTGTATCAGAAATATGTGGAAGAACACCCGGAAGCAGGGAAAAAGGCGGCACAAAAGCGTATGCAGAAACAGCGAATTAAACGTGATTATGCGAAAGCATACCGCAATAAGGGTGCTTCCAAAACTGCACAGGGAATGGCAACAAAAACGAAGGATGCTGCGGTTGCGGTATTCAAAAAGGCACAGGAGCTTGTGGGAAGAAACATAACCGTGATAGCAATCGCACTTATCTTCTTTTTGCTGATTTTATTTATCATGACTGCATTTTCTTCCTGTGGAGCGATGTTTGCCGATACTTCCACAACCGTAATGGTAAGCAGTTATTTCAGCCAGCCGGAGGATATAGATGCGGCAGAGCTTGAATTTACTAATCTGGAGATGCAGTTGCAGACCGAGATAAACAACATTGAAACGGAAAATCCTGATTATGATGAGTACAGTTATGAGCTTGGAACAATCGGGCATAGTCCGTTTACTCTTATCAGTTATCTTTCCACTATAAAAACAGAGTTTACCTATAATGATGTGGATGAGGAAATAGTTTCTTTGTACGAGGATATGTATGAGCTGACATTAACTCCGACTACCGAGACCCGGACACGAATAGAAACGAGGACAAGAACCGAAACCCGTACCCGTATGGAGACAAGAACCCGGACGGAGACAAGGACAGGTACAAGAACCGTGATTAACCCGGACGGTTCCACCGGGACAGAGGAATATGAGTACGAGGTAGAGGTCGAGTATGAAGTGGAAGTTGAATACGAGGTCGAAGTCGAATATGAGGTAGAGGTGGAATATGAAGTCAGCATATTGAAGGTCAAGCTGGCTGTGACACCGCTTGAAACCGTGGTAGCAGGAAGAATGGATGCAGAGCAGTCGGAGGTATTTTATATGTATCAGGATACCAAAGGTGCAATACAGATTTTTGACAGTCCGGTTACATCGAATTGGTATAACTATATAAGCAGTTACTATGGGTACAGAATACACCCGATTTCCGGTGAACAGCAGTTGCATCGTGGACTGGATATTGCACTTTCTGAAGGAACTCCGATTTATGCAACCCATGACGGAGAGGTTACGACAGCAGCTTATGACAGCGGATACGGTAACTATATCGTAATTACCAACAGCGAAGGCTATACCACAAAATATGCCCATTTAAGCAGTATCAGTGTATCCCAAGGACAGACAGTAACAAGGGGAACACAGATAGGTGCTGCGGGAAGTACGGGAAACAGTACCGGAAGTCATCTTCACTTGGAGATGCTAAAGGACGGTACATACTATAATCCAATATTTTATTTTGATGTGGGATACTGATAAAGGAGGGATAAGTTGACACGAGAAAAAGTAACGTCTGACCTTGCGAAAGTAAGGGAGCAGATTGAAAAGCTGAGACAAAAAGAAAAGCAGTTACAGGCACAGAAAAAAGAGCTTGATGATATTGAGCTTGTGAAAACTGCAAATAAAATGGGTATTACTCCGGAACAGTTGTATTTTCTTGAGAATTTGACCGAGCAGGAGATACAAAAACTGATTGCCGAGAGAACAAAATCTGTAGAAGAAAAGGAGACTGTAAAACATGAAAACCAAATATAAGTTACTTACCGCTATGCTCTTGTCGGCAGCATTATTAGCAATGCCGATGGGAGCGTTTTTTGCAAATGAAGGAAATACATTGCGTGTGTATGCCAGCGATGGCGATTGTGAGGAAGTAGAAACAGAAAGCACAGAGGAAAAAGGAAATGAATGCTGTACTGTATCCGGGAATGATGTTCCGGAGCCGGAATGTATCTGTACCGATAAGTGCAATGCAAAGAGCCACAACGGAGACTGCGTAATATGTGAAGCAGATCACCGGAAGTGTGAGTATGTATTGCCGAAGGTGCGAATTACCATTACG
>JAFTWC010000025.1 GCA_017465475.1 Lachnospiraceae bacterium | reverse complement strand
TAATGCCGGAGCAGTAGACTTCTTCTCTAAGGACTTTCTGCCTTTTCTTACTAACTGATTAAATGTAGGCATTAATTTTTCACCTCCTATAATTTTAAGAAAAAAACTATGTGGCTGCCTGCAGACTGAAAATCTGCATATTCTTTGTGTTTGCACACAAAAATAGCCGCGTTTAGCACGCGCAATCTATATTATAGCTATACACATAAATCTTGTCAAGCATTTTTTCTCTTTTTTTCAAACAAAAGAAAAAACAAACTCTTGTCTTTTTGCAGTAAATCTACTTCTTATATAATAAAGAAGCTCCAAGGTTTCAATCTCCCGATTGTCGCCTCAGAGCTTCTTATTTTATCTCATTATCTTAAGATTGCTTTCCTGAAACCGGATTTGTAAACTACAGAGTAAACTTATTTACAATTCCATCCAGCTTATCCGCCATGCCCTTGTTTTCTTCCGCCTGTTTCTGAATCTCCATGGCAATGTTGGCAGTACTTTCGCTCTTTTCCACAATAATTCCGATGGCTGCTTTATTTCCGTGAGAAATATCTTGTACATTTAGGATATTTCCGGAAATCTGCTCGATGGACTGTTCCAGATTCTTCATAAAGCTGTTCAACTCTTCAATATCCTTCTGGATTGCTGCCACGGATGCGCTGTATTCGTTGGACTTACCGGCAAATACTTCAAAGTTTTCCAATACGTCATTTTCCATAAACTGCATAATCGTCTGTACACATTCGTTTACGGCAAGAATACTCTGGTTGGAAGAATCACAAAGCTTCTGAATACTGGAAGCGGTATCTTCGGAGGTTTCCGCAAGCTTACCGATTTCCTCCGCAACCACTGCAAATCCTCTACCTGCTTCCCCTGCTCTTGCAGCCTCAATGGATGCATTAATAGACAACAGGTTAGTCTGGCTGGCAATATCCAAAATACTGGATGCCATCACATTAATTTCAGAAAGATTATTGAGACTTTCCAGTGCTGTCTTAACAGACTCTTTCGTAGCAGCCAAACGCTGTTTACTGGACTGGAATGTCGTATCTGCCATTTCACGCATCTGCACAGCACCTGCAAGCATTGCATCACTGGCATCGGAACTGTTCTTTAAGTTTCCTGCCACACCGTTAATTGCATTATGGATTACAACAATTTCACTATTCACCTTATCGATGGCATCATTTACGTTTTCAAGGCTTGCGGAAAGTTCCTCTGTTGTGGAAATGTTATCCGTCACACAGTCTACCAGATAAGAGGAAGAATCCTGTAATGTATATACCTTATCATTTAACTGCACACAACAATCCTTTAAGGTACCCACAATGTTTCTGAGAGATGTTATTACAATACCGGAGGCCTTTGCGATTCCGCCCAAGTCATCGTGTCGATTAATGTACTTCTTCACTTCATCATCGTCACTGATATCACACTCTGCAATATGAAGCAACGTCTTTCCGATCGGACTTAACGGTTTCATACATACAGTAACCGTAACGTAACTTACAAGAAGTAAAACTACCAAAGCCACTGCACAAAGAATAAGCAGCGTCTGATTGGTCTGATTTGCGGAGGCAAAAATTTCATCCGCATTGTCCGCCAACAAAAATACCCAGTCTCTGTCTGCAATATAATGGTATGCTGCAAGGCTTTCCGTACCTTCTGCGTCTGTATATTCCACATAATCGGTGTAGGCCCCGCCTGCTCCCTTTTCCTTCGTTGCAGCAAGAATATCCAACACATACTGTTCTTCGGAAACTACACCTAACATTTCCTCATTATCGTGGAAGATGTACTCACCGGTATTTGCATTAATCAAATAGTACTTTGCCTGTTCCAAATCAGCCACCGGAAGGCTGTCAAGTTCTTCCTTCAAGCCGGAGATGAAAATTCCTCCTCCGACTAAACCGATCGGGTTTCCTTTTTCATCAAAACATGCCCGGTACATGGATACAATCTGTTTACCGGTCGCCGGAGAGAAAATGAAACCGGTATTATATACTCCGTCTGCCACCAGCATGGAATCCTGTAACGCCTTTAACGGATCTCCCGTTCTGGTAGTAATACCCACAACCGCTGCATTGGTATGTGCCAATACATGTGTATTCCATTCACTGGCATAAATACCTTCCAGATTCTCCATGTCGGCACTGTAGGTTTCCGTAAACTTCTGGGCCGCTGCTACTGCCTTCGGATCTGTAGGATTTTTTAGCAGCTCATTGATTTCGCCTGCGCGACTGTAAGCGGTCAGATAACGTTCCGTCTCTCGTACATAATTTTCAATAAGTAAAGAACGCTCTTCCACTATGGTACGCATGTTCGCAACCGTATTCTTCCGAATGTTATTGGTAAGAGCACCGTTTACAAACACATACACCACAATCAACGCAACTGTCTGAATTACCAGCAAAAGTGCAGTAATCAGCCATGACACCTTAATCTTTCTTTTATCCATAGTATCATCCTCCTCAGTCAAAGACTTCTTATGGTTTTGCTTCCCCATAACTGAATTATAGCACTTTCGCAATTTATTTGCAAGTAAATTTATTGAATTTTCGCAAATTATATACCTAATTAGATTTATTAGCTTTAATAAACATACTTTTTATATTTATCAATTATAATTTGCGGATATTTTTGTCCCCGATACTCGTCCAAAGAAGGAGAAAATGCCAGGGTAAGACTCACCGCCGTTCTTCCCTGATATAACCGTTGTACCTGTTCTCCTCCGAATTCCTCCGTTAAATATTGTTCCAACCCATCCGCATCCTGAAAATACAAACCGGTCACCTGAGTTCCTTCCCTGTCCTTTACCTGAAGCCTCAGAAAACTTCCGTCTTTTCCGATTCGTTTCATTCCGGTCACCGTTACTCCGCTGGAGGCAAATACCGGTTTCGGATTTCCGTTGCCGTAAGGTTCCAATTTTGTCAACTGTTCCATTAATTCTTCGGAAATCTCAGAAAAAGGCAACACCGCATCCAAATAAAGCTTTGGTGTTAATTCCTCTTGTGTCAAACCGGCTGCTTCATTTAAGCGTCGTTCCAATTCCGGAATATTCTTTTCTTCCAAAGATAACCCTGCTGCCATAGGATGCCCGCCGAAGGCCAGAAACAGTTCTTTCTGCTCTGACAATTTTTCAAACATGGAATACCCTTCTATAGAACGTCCGGAACCTTTGATACAATGTTCTCCCTTAGTCAACACAATCGTAGGGAGATAAAATTTTTCCCTTACTCGTCCTGCCACGATTCCGGCCAAACTTTCATGACACTCCGGAAGATATAACACCAAAACCTGTACTTTCCCGTCCGACATCTTTGTCTCAGCTTGTAAAATTGCTTCCTTTGTAGCCTCTACCGTCATCTGTTTGCGCACATCGTTTAATTCCTTCAGCCGAAGTGCCTGCTCCTTTGCACTTACTTCATCTTCACAAAGCAACAGTTCCAATCCAAGCAGTGCCGTATCTAATCGTCCCGCCGCATTAAAGCACGGTCCTACCAAAAAGCCTGCATGATATGCACTTACAGTTTTTTCCGTCAAATCATACGCCTCCAGCAGTGCCCGAATACCTTTATTACTGCAAGTATTGGCTAATTCCAGCCCTTTTGCCACAATTATTCTGTTTTCACCTGTCACTTCCATCACATCGCACACCGTGGCAAACGCCACCGGAACCAATAACTCGGACAGTAACTGTTTCTTTTCTGCTTCCGAACCGATGGCCTTCGCTTTTTCATATAGAACACACACAACTTTATAAGCCACTGCCGCTCCGCAGATTCCCGTTTGCGGATAAGTCTCTCCCGGTTGTTTCGGATTTACCACCACATCTGCAGGAGGCAATTCATAAGTCACCGTATTGCCTTCTGTCCGGCAAGGAATCTCATGATGATCGGTGACCACAACTTCCATCCCCCATTTTTTCGCCTTTTTAATGGGTTCCGCTGCTGCGATTCCGTTATCACAAGTAAGAAGCAGAGCGATTCCGTCCCGCTCTGCTTCTTCTACCATTCGCATATTCATTCCGTAACCGTCCGCAATCCGGTCCGGTATCCGGTAATCCACCGATGCACCGAGAGCACAAAGCGCTTTATATAGAAGAAACGTTGCCATTACACCATCCACATCATAATCACCAATGATACGGATTTTTCGTTTTTCCTTCACCGCACGTAACAAATAGTCACCTGCCGCATCCGCATTTTTTAATAATCCGGCATCATATAATGCCGCCTGCTTCGGTTGTAAATACGCCCGCGCCTGCTCAGGCTCCGTTATCCCACGGTTTGCAAGCACTCTGCAAACCGTCTTTGAAAGTCCTAATTCCCGTTGCAATTGTTCCAAATCTGCTTTTTTATTTTTCAAGATCCATTCTGTCATGTTGTTCCTCATCATCCTGCTGCCCCGGTATCACTTTGGATGCAGCCGCCTTCATTTTTCTTTGTTTCCACACTCTACGGAGAACAACGCATACTGCCACAAGAATCACGCCCCAAATTACCAGGTACAGGAAATTGGTTACCAGCCATACAAGGAAATCGGCTCCTCCCTCCTTCATGCTGTACAACGTATTCGAAAAGCCTTCTTTCATTCTCGTAAGCAACGTCGGATTCTGCTCCACCGGTGTGACGCGGTTTACTTCGGAAATATCCAGACTCACCGTAGAATAGTCTACTTTATTATCATATATCTTAAGCGTAGATGCATAAGACTCAATCTCGTAGCGAAGCTCCGTCAAATGCTGTTCGATGGCAATAATGGAGTCCACTGTGTCAGCCTTCTCCAAAAGAGCAAGAAAGCGTTCCTGTTCAATCTGCAGGGACTTTAATCTTGCCTCCGTATCCGCGTACTGTAATGTCACATTTTCCGCATTCTCCGACTTACGAACCACCGTAGCATTCTCGTTTACACCGGACACAAATACATCCAGCTTCTGCTGCGGAATCCGAAGTGTCATGGAAGCGGAACGATACCCGAAGCTGTCCATGCTGTTCCCGTAAATCTGAGAACTTTGTATGTAGCCGCCAAGCTCCGCCACTTTCCCGTCCAAATAGGAAAGCAAGGTTTCAAATTCTTTTGTCTGCAAGCTCATGGAAACGGTACGAATCAGCTTTTCATTTTCCGACTGATACAGCTCCGTTTCTGCCATACCGGCTTCACTTCCGTAACCGAACCCTCTGTCTGCCGTAGACCCCGTGGCGGAATCCATAAAAGCGTCCGACTTGGAAGAATAATAAAAATTACCATCTGCCATAGAATTTTCTACCACCGGCGCTCTGTCGTAAGCCTCCGTCATTGCCTTATTGGATGCACCGCATCCTGCAAACAACAATGTTCCTACCAGTCCCATAACCAACCATGTTTTCTTTTTCATAATAGTCTCCTCTCCGCACAATTACTTCTGTGCTCTAACCAGATAAAGTAGATTGCGTATAAAGAAAATACCCTCTCTACTGATTAGACGAGAAATCATTCCGGTAGGTTCCGTTATATTTTAAATAATTATTTTTCCAAATGATCTTTATCCCGCAACAGTCCTTCTTCCGTAAAGAACATACCTGCATTCCATAACAACCACTCATCGTAACCGGAAGAATAGGTCGCCGAAATTTGTGCCCGGAGTTCCTGTGCGTCATACGTAAGATATCGACCTGTTCCTAAATAACTTGCCGTAAAATCCTGTAACCACGGACGCACCTCAGCACAATGCTCTCCCTCCGGAATCTCCGACAACTTCTTCACGGAGGACTTCATCTCCATCAAGATAAGTTGGAACGGCTTTGTATCCGGATACTTCAAGCCGCCGTAACCGAAGCTGTAATGAGACGGGTATACCATCGGACAAATATAATCCAGATAACGGCTCAGCTCCACATAGCTCTGACCGATACTCTCACCGTCCACCCTGCTGTTAATAATCGTACCGAACACATCACCGCTGACAAACACTCCCATAGGTTTTAAATTCTGACAGGCATACTTTACAAAACCGGTAATGGCATCAATTTTTGTCTTTCCTTCATTCAGCCCTCCGAAATCCGCCTTGGTAAAGGTCCCGGATGCAGAGGTACGAAGATAGTCAAAGTTAATCTCATCAAAGCCTGCCTCGGCAGCCTCCTTAGCCACCTCTACAATATATTCCCACGCATCTTCACTGTAGGGATTCAGCCAGTGCTCCCCTTCTTTATCCACATAAATAGAACCGTCATGATTCCTTACCGCAATTTCCGGCTTTTTGTATGTTGCCACTTGATCCTTAAAGCATACGATACGTGCGATGCAATAAATATCATGTTCCTTCAGTTTTGCAACAAAAGCAGGCAAATCTTTGATGTAAACATTTTCAGCATTCATCTCGTCCACAATAGGATGCTTTGCGTCAAACAAAATGTTTCCGTAGTCGTCCTTAATATCCACAACAACCGCATTTAACTCCGTTGTATCAATCAGCTCAATCAGTTCATCCAAGGTCGGATAATTCAGTTTTCCCAAATACGTGGTATTTACATAGATACCCTTCACATCCGTCTTTACACGGGTATCGGTAAAATCCGCCATAAATCCGTCCGGATACACTACCGCCTGTGTCACCACCGCTTCCGGTGCCTTGGTAGGCTCCTCCGTTACTGACGGTGCTTCTGTCACTATCGGTGTCGGTGTCGTTTCCATACCTTCGTTTTCCTTCCTATCCAAGTGATAGTCAGCCAGAACATAGGCGCCTATCCCAAGTCCTGCCGATAAAAACAACACGACAAAAAAACCGGCTAAACGGTTACTTTTCTTTTCTCTATATAATTTCCCGAAATTCGGTCCGGCGATTTTATTTCTTCCTTTTCGTCTCCGGCTTGTCAGGTAACTGTCTTTTCTTCTCATATACACCATCCCTCCATGCTTTTATCTTATTGCAAACCCATATATTTGTCAACGCAAAAAAGAACAGTCACACCTTTCAATGCAACTGTTCTTACATAATCTGCTATTATCTCCCGATTTATTATCCGAACTACCGATACGTTTACGCGCCGCAACACTTCTTATACTTCTTACCGGAACCGCACGGACACGGATCGTTACGGCCAATCTTCTTATCCTTTACCACCGTACCGGACTTCTTCTGCTCTAAATAAAGTTCTTTTCTGCGCTCTACGGTTAACAAATCATCCCACTGCGGAAGTTCATATAACCACTCTGCATTTGCACCAACCATGTTATAGTAAAGTTTTTCCTTATCCCACTCAAGACGCACTTCCGTATCCTCGGTCATCTCTTCAATCGGATTCGGAGTTACAAGACTATCGTTGATACCGTCAAGGAAACCAACCATAATCTGAAGCGGGGTTTCATACTTTTCTGCAAGTCCTTTTACGGTACCTGCTTCTACCATATCCGGTGCAGCAAGTAACTTTTCGTAAATGCCCTTCTCAATTACAAAATAATTGTTCCAGAATAACTGTCCCTCTTTGGAATTAATGTCAAGTGAGTATGCGGCCTCGCGCCATTCCTGTAATAAACTCATAATTTCGTTCCTTTCAAAAAAAGTAAATTCTTTTGTATAACCCCGCAAACTCCGGCTATACTATACTCAGGTACAAGATTTCAGTGAAATCCTGTACATCCCGATTCGTTACGGGAGCCCTTCTTTTCTGACTCCCCCTCGGAAAAGAGAGCTTACAAAAGAAAGCAAAAAACTTATCCTCCCCTTTTATATCGGACAAAGGCTGTTATTCTTCGGAATAACGGTCTTTGTTTATTTTAACCGCGGTTTTGGGTTTTGTCAAGCAAAACCCACGCATCCTTACTTTAAGAATCCGTTTACAATCTGTGCTTCCGCTTCTTCTTCCGTAAGACCTAACGTCATCAGCTTGATAATCTGTTCACCGGCAATCTTTCCGATGGCAGCCTCATGAATCAGGCTTGCCTCCAAATGGTTTGCCGTAATCTCCGGAATTGCCCGTACACTGGCAGAGTCCATAATAATGGCATCACACTCCGTATGTCCCGCACAGGCATTATTTCCGTTAATCTTTGACAAAAACACCTGATGAGACGTATCCTTCGCCACGGAACGGGAAATCACGTTTGCGGAAGAACCGGCTCCGTTTAAGTCTACCGTAAATTCCGTTTCTGCAAACTGCTTGCCGTGAGTCATGAGCTTTTCTTTAATTACCAAAGTTGCTCCCGCTCCAAGTTCCGCTTTTGTCACACGCTTTGTGGAATCCACACCCTTAATCTGCACCGTGTCCATTTCCATGTAAGCGCCTTCTTCCAAAACCATCTCCGTGGTAGGATTCATAATACGCTCACCGGTACCTTCTCCGCTGCCGTAATGCTTCTCTACATACTTAATCTTTGCGTTCTTCTTTAAAAAGAAACGATGAATACCGGAATGCTCCGAGGCGGCATCACCGCCATTGTGAATACCGCAGCCTGCCACGATGGTCACATCACAATCTTCTCCGATATAAAAATCATTATATACCAGTTCCTTTAATCCTGTCTGGGAAAGGAGAACCGGAATATGCACACTTTCATTTTTAGTCCCCGGCTTAATAATAATGTCGATACCGGACACATCTTCCTTCGGCACAATATCAATATTTGCTGTGGTATTTCTTCCGCCCAGGCCGCCGTTGATTCTGAGATTATATGCTCCTTCCGGCACCTCATGCAGACCCGCAATCTGTTCCAGTAACGTTCTTTGTATTTCGTCCATAAAAACTCTCCTGTCTTTGCTTACTCTGTCTACTTTACTTTCATACATGCGCCTGCCTTATTTAAAAGCCCCGGCAGGATTTCTTCTTTGGTACCGATGTTGCTCAGTTCACCACCGGCTATTACCACAATTTTATCTGCAATGTTTAAAATACGTTCCTGATGAGAAATAATCAAAATCGAGCCCTGAATCTTGTCATGCATGTCCTCAAACACACGAATCAGATTTTGGAAACTCCACAAATCAATCCCGGCTTCCGGTTCGTCAAAAATGGAAAGCTTCGTTCCTCTTGCCATTACCGTAGCAATTTCGATACGTTTTAATTCACCACCGGAAAGACTGGCATTTACTTCACGATTCACATAATCCTTTGCACAAAGTCCCACTTCGGAAAGATAATTACACACTTCTGCCACACTAAGTTTTTTTCCTGCCGCAAGACTGATTAAATCCTTAACGGTAATCCCTTTAAAACGAACCGGCTGTTGGAATGCAAAGCTGATGCCCTTTTTCGCACGCTCCGTTACGGACAAATCCGTAATATCTTCTCCGTCAAATAAAATCTGACCGCTTGTAGGCTGAATAATTCCCGCAAGCACCTTCGCCAGCGTAGACTTTCCTCCGCCGTTGGGACCCGTAATGGCAACAAAACGATCCTCTATGGTCAAACTGATATCTTTTAAAATATACTTTTCCACACTCTCATTTTCTACACAATAAGAAACATTCCTTAATTCCAGCATAACAACAGGTCCTTTCTCTGTTTGTCAGGGTTCTATTCTCCCTATCCTTACATACCTTTATTAGTATATCCGTAGTTTTTCGTTTTGTAAAGAGGTTCCCTTAAAATTCCCAACATATCCCTTACGTCTTTCTTCTTATGATTCATTACAAATTTATTAAATCTCCTAATTTTCTTGCAGTATCTTTCCGTTTTTGTTATACTGATTTGAGAGTAATTAGCGTTGTGAACACTTGCTTTTACAGGTCACAACCTGGAAGGGGAGAACCATCATGTCGGATGCTTACCGGATTGTGTATCGTGGCGGAACCGGAGAAATCGTAGAGAAAAAATCCCGTTTTATTGCCACTGTGATTCCGATTTCCTCGGAAGAAGAAGCACTTTCTTTTATCGAACAAAAGAAAAAGGAATACTGGGATGCGTCTCACAATTGTTCTGCCTATACCTTAGGTATGCGTCACGAGACCGCACGTTGCAGTGACGACGGCGAACCGCAAAAAACCGCAGGACGCCCAATGCTTGATGTGCTGCTTTCCGAAGATATTCACAATGTCTGTGTTGTGGTTACCCGGTACTTCGGCGGCACTCTTCTTGGCACCGGCGGATTAGTCCGCGCCTATCAGGCCGCCGCAAAAGCCGGTCTGGACGCCTGTGTTGTTACAGACAAGATTTACGGTATTCCGGTTACCATTGTTACCGATTATAACAGCATCGGTAAACTTCAATATATTATTGCACAAATGGAGCTTTTTACACAGGAAACACTGTACACCGATATTGTTACCGTTACAGTGCTCACTACACCGGACACTTGTGATGCATTTATTAAAAAAGTAACGGAAGCCACCTCCGGCAAAGCCGAACTCACAAAGCAGGACCCGGTGTGGTTTTGTATGGTAGATAATTCTCCTGTGTTCTTTTCCGAATAACCCGGCCGTTTTTGGAAAGGCTTTCTAGTATAAGTATGTAAGGAAGGGATTGCTATGAATTTCAGCAAAGAAGAAACCAATAAAAAAATACGACATCTGAAAACCCGTTCCAAGCGGTTTTCTACAAAATTAAATGTTACTGCATTCCGCCTGTTTCTTATAGGCGTTGTCTTTATTTGTGCCATCGGCGTCTCTGCCGTGGCAGGTATTGTAAACGGTCTTGCCGCTACAGTACCAAGCATCGACTTAATCAATGTAGTACCTACCGGATATGCGTCCAATACCTACTACAGAGACGGTACTCATGCCGAAACCTTAGCCGGCGTGGAAGCTAACCGTGACTACGTTTCCATCATTGACCTTCCGGTACACATTAAATACGCTTTTGTTGCCATGGAGGATGAGCGATTCTACGAGCACCACGGTATTGATATGCGTGGTATTATGCGTGCCCTGGTGTCCAACCTGAACACCCAAAGTCTTGACTACGGTGCAAGTACCATTACCCAGCAGCTCTTAAAAAACCAGGTATTCGGCGGCGGTAATGAAGATAATCCTATCGTAAAAATCGTTCGAAAAGTACAGGAACAGTTTCTTGCGGTAGATTTGGAAAACAAGCTGTCCAAGGATACCATTTTGGAATATTATATTAACACCGTCAACTACGGCAGTACCGCTTACGGTCTTCAAACAGCTGCTCGGGTTTACTTCGGAAAAGACGCGAAAGATTTAACTCTATCCGAAGTTGCCGTTTTGGCTGCCATTCCGCTTTCCCCGACCTTCCAGAACCCGATTCATTATCCGGAAGACAATAAAAAGCGTCGGGATGACTGTTTAAAGCTTATGTTGGACAACGGCTTTTGTACCCAGGCAGCTTACGATGAAGCCATGGCAGATGACCCTTACAGCCGCATCCAGATGTTGGCTCAAGAAAAGGATAATAATTCTTACTACAGCTATTTTACCGATGCCGTAATCGACGCCGTAATTCGTGACCTTGTTGAAAAGAAAGGCTATACTCAGGCCCAGGCCACATCCAAGGTATATACCGAGGGTCTCAGCATTTATACAACCCAGGACCGTACCGTCCAGAAAATTTGTGATGAAGTATATACCGATGAATCCATGTTCCCGGATTTCGGAACCGGCTCCAAGCAAGGTTCCATGTATGAATTAAGCTGGGCACTTTCCGTCCAGAAGACCGACGGTACTACCATTCACTATCAATTGTCGGATTTAATTTCTTACTTTGACGGTTTTAAAAATGATTCTTCCGTCATGGTACAGATTAACCAGGGTGTTTACCAATTACTTTGCTCCAGCGACGAATCCATGTCCGTTTATCTGGACGAGTTTTATGCAGCCCATGTTACGGAAGGAAATGAAGAAACCGGAGAACCGGGAGACATTGTTCTCGGCGAACGACGCACCTTTACCCCGCAACCTCAGTCTTCCTTCTGCATTATAGACCACTCCACCGGACAGGTTGTTGCTTTAGTAGGCGGTCGCGGCGAAAAGACAGGAAGCCGCACCTTAAACCGTGCTACTACCACCACCCGTGCGGTAGGTTCCACCTTTAAAGTTTTGGCAGCATTCTTACCTGCAATTGACAGTGCCGGAATGACCCTGGCTACTCCGATTGACGATTTGCCGTACTATTATCCGAATTCCCAAAAGGAAGTAATTAACTGGTGGGCAAAGGGAAGCAAAGAAAACTTCAACGGGCCGTTCTACGGATTAAATACCATCCGTCGTGGTATTTCCTACTCCATGAACGTCCTGGCGGTACGCACATTGGAAATGGTTTCCCCACAGATTTCCTTTAATTATTTAAAGAAACTGGGCTTCTCCACCTTGGTTGACTCCCGCTATGATGAAAAGACCGGAAAAACCTACTCCGACATTAACTTATCCTTGGCGTTGGGTGGTCTGACCGACGGTGTTACCAACTTAGAAATGACAGCCGCTTATGCCACTATCGCAAACAACGGTGTCTACAATACTCCTGTTCTTTACACAAAAGTATTGGACCACGAAGGAAGAGTTCTTCTCTCCAACGAACCGGAATCCTCTCAGGTAATTAAAACCTCTACTGCGTATCTGTTAACCAGTGCAATGGTGGATACAGTTACAGGCGGTACAGGATATGCCACCGGTAGTCGGTTGCGCTTCCATGATTATAAAATGCCGGTTGCAGGAAAAACCGGTACGGCAGCCAACAACAACGACCTTTGGTTCTGTGGCTATACACCATATTATACTGCTTCCATCTGGTCAGGATACGACAACAATTTCTCCCAGATTAATCAATACTATCAGCAGGATATCTGGAGAACCATTATGGAACGGGTGCATGCAGAAAAGGAACTTCCGTACAAAGAGTTCACCGTTCCGGATTCTGTTGTTACGGCAAAGGTTTGTACCAAGTCCGGCAAACTTGCCATTGACGGCATCTGTAACCATGCTGAAGGCGGTTCCACCGTCCGGACGGAATACTTTGCAAAAGGAACGGTACCTCTTGAAAAATGTGATGTGCATATTAAAGCATCTATCTGTTCCGAATCAGGAAAGCTTGCAGGTGCTGATTGTCCGGCAAAACAAGTGTCCGAAAAGATTTTGCTTATCAAAACCGAGCCGGAGGTTCTTGATTGGGAAGGAAACCCGATAGAATATACTACCACTGATACAAAGAATCTTCTGCCGACAGGAGAAGATGCACATTGTGCGGTACACAATGCAACCGAACCAACAAGTGAACCGACTGAGGACCCTGAACAGACAGACAACCCTGATGCTACACCGATGATCCCACCTCTCCATCCGGAGGACTCGGATCATGCGGAAGAATAACCCACTAAATAACAAAGGAGTTTTTTATGAAACCAATTGCCAGCTTTACCATTAACCATTTGAATTTATTTCCGGGCGTATATGTATCCAGAAAAGATGCTGTGGGTGACTCCGTTGTCACCACCTTTGACCTACGCATTACCCGCCCAAATGCAGAACCGGTGATGAATACTGCTGAGGTACACACCATCGAGCATCTGGCTGCTACCTTCCTGCGGAATCATGCCGATTTCGGTTCCCGCATTGTTTACTTCGGTCCTATGGGCTGTCGTACCGGTTTTTATCTTCTTTTAGCCGGCGATTATGAATCGGCAGACATCTTACCGTTGCTTCGCGAGTTATTTACCTTTATCCGTGATTACAAGGGAGATGTACCGGGTGCTTCCGCCATCGAATGCGGCAATTATCTGGATATGAATCTGCCGATGGCAAACTACTACGGTGCCCGTTATCTGGAGCTGTTAGAAAACATTACACCGGACCGGATGGTGTATCCCGCCTAATTGACCTTACTACGGGCACTTCTTGGCCTGTATTCTTTACGAACAGACCTCGCGTTTCGCGACTTTTTCTGCGTAAAAACAGGAGTTGTCTTTATGACAACTCCTGTTCTTTTTCTACTCCGCATTCGCTCCCGTATATCCGATACTTTCTAATCCCTTCACCTACTCTGTACTCCCACCGTACTCTCTACTCAACTTCCGGTGTATTAAATTCCACATTCACCGAACCGCTTCCGGAATCAATGATAAGTTCTCCCTTTACATTGTTTCCGTAGCTTCCGTCGTCCATTTTCTTTCCGTTGATACGGAACGTTCCGGAGCCGCATTCCGCCTTTACGCGATACTCCTCTTCCTGACCGTCTAAACGAATGGCAAGAGAACCGCTTCCTGTTTCAAATTCACAAGTACCTGTAAGTGTTCCCGTAACAGAAACCGCTCCGGACCCGGTATCCACTTCCGCCTCCTCTGCCACAATCCGATTCAAACTCACTGCGCCGGAACCGGAATCCAACATCAATTCTCCCAATTCGGAATCATTCACTGCCACTGCACCGGAACCGGTTACAAACTTCGTTTCAGAAGCAATGGTATCGGACACCGTTACTTTTCCCGACCCGCTATCTACCCAAAAGTAGCTTGCGTTTACCTGAGCCACCGTAACTCTTCCGGAACCGCTGTCCAATATCACATTATCTGCATCTATTCCATTCACAGACACTGCACCGGAACCGCTCAATACCTTTACTTGCTCATATGTCAATTCTTCCGGAACGGTTACAACCACCTTTTCCCTCTTCGTTGCATCCGGAAGCCAGAACCAATGAATGCTAAAGTCAGAATCATCTTCTACAATTCGAAGCGTATCTCCTGCACACTTAATCTCATAATCCTCCGTCACATTATACGCCTCAATTGCCAACGTATCGCCCTGCTCCAAAATAATCTCTGCGTTACAGTCTACCAAAATTTTTGCAATTCCCAGTTCTTTTGCTTCTTCGACCGTATACTCCTCCGAAAGGTTCATACGTTCCTTGTTTTCTCCCACAACAGTATTCACACCAAATACACCTGTAGTTACTCCCGCAACAGCCATCACAATACTTCCCAAAATTGCAACCGATAACACAATAGCAAATGCCATTGCACAATATTTAATTACTTTTTGTATTCCGTTCATTTAATATCCACTCCTCCAAACATACATAATGCATTCACATACAACACCGGATTCCCGTCCTGATTCCTTACATCACTTTTCGCACCGCCGAACAACTCCGTGCGTTTCACTTTAACATTCACACCCTGGGGCACTTTAATATCAATCCCGCCAAAAATAGCAGAAGCCTCAATCACTGCGCCGTCTTCAATTACGGTATCACGCAAATCTAAATCCAAGCCTCCGAACACCGCATCAACTTCGCAACCATCGAATCTTTCAATCCCTGTCGGCGTTACAACATTTCCTGCAAAAGTAGCGGAGTAACTGCTTGTCCCGTTATAGTGCCTTTTGGTTCCCGCAAACAAACTACGAAACAAAATACATACTCCGATTACAAAGAAGATTGCCGGTAACATAACCTTTCCCAAAGTTCCTTTGTCAATCAATCCGTTTTGTTCCAGTAAAATAAGTACACCACACAACATGAAAATCGAATTTACCGGCCGGATTCCGTTCTTAATCATGGCTATACCGCTCGGTACAATAATAAACAGTGTCCACCATCCCGGAAACAGCATCGGTACTTCCCAAAATCCCATTACCTTTCCGAATACGAAGACTCCTATGGCAATCCACACCAGCCCCCATAAGACATTTGCCAACTTTTCTCTCATAAAAAATCCCCTTTCTTGGCTTTTCATTTTTGGCATTCGAAAGAACAACATTCTTGTTTTGCCTTCTCCTACATTTTACCCCAGCCCTCACCAAAGTGCAAGTTAGAAGGTCATTAGGTTTTTCTAATCATTTTTTAATGTTCGCGTTAGCAACGAGCTAAGACAGAAAGCAAGAAAAAGCCCAGTGGGAACCTTGTGTTCCCGACTGGGTTTTCCTTGCTTTCGTAGTCGCGGCGACTGCCGCGACCGAGGGAATGCGCAGCATTCTCGAGGTGGTAGCGAGTTGCGTAAACTGCCAACCGAGGGAATGCGCAGCATTCTCGAGGTGGTAGCGAGTTGCGTTCCTTTCTCCATACCGTCCTCGAAGTAATTAGAAAGACTTATATCCGTAACAGGAAAGACGTATGTCCTTTTTTAGGTATTTTTCACGTAAGAAAAAAGCGGGATGCTCCTAAGAACATCCCGTTTCGTTCATAAACTTATGCTAACTTAGCCTTTGCAACTTCAACTAATGCTGCAAATCCTTCCGGATCATTGATAGCCATCTCGGAAAGCATCTTTCTGTTAACCTCAACCTCAGCTAACTTCAAACCGTACATGAACTTGCTGTAGGAAAGACCGTTCATTCTTGCTGCTGCATTGATACGAGCAATCCATAACTGTCTGAACTGTCTCTTTCTTTCCTTTCTACCTGCGAAAGAAGAAGTGAGAGCTCTCATAACAGACTGCTTTGCAATTCTGTACTGCTTACTTCTGGCACCTCTGTAACCCTTAGCCAGCTTTAATACTCTATTATGTCTCTTTTTTGCGTTTAAACCGCCTTTAACTCTTGCCATTCTGTTTTGCCTCCTTTACACCAAATCTTAGAGATAAGGTAAAATCTTCTTCATATTCTTTTCGTTCGTCTTATCGGTCATGGTAGCTTTTCTTAAATCTCTCTTCGTCTTGGAAGACTTCTTGGTTAAGATATGCTGCTTACCGGTCTTCATTCTCTTTAACTTACCGGTTCCCGTCATTGTAAAACGCTTTGCTGCTGCCTTATTTGTCTTTAACTTCGGCATGGTAAATCCTCCTTCATTGTACGGCATACGCCGTAATAATTATTATCTGTCTGAAGCACAATACTGTGCGTTCATGCAACTTTTACCGCTTCTCGGCAAGCACCATAATCATGCTTCTGCCTTCTAACTTAGCCGGCTTTTCTACAACCGCAACATCAGAAAGCTTCTCAAAGAATGTATCAAGTACTTCCTTACCGGTTGCCATATGTGCCATCTCACGACCGCGGAAACGAAGTGCAACCTTTACCTTGTTGCCCTTTTCCACAAACTTGCGCGCCTGATTTGCCTTGGTAGTCAAATCATTCACATCAATGTTCGGAGACAGATGAATCTCTTTTACTTCGGTTACTTTCTGCTTTTTCTTAGCTTCCTTCTCACGTCTTGCCTGCTCATAACGGTACTTACCGTAATCAACGATCTTACATACCGGCGGCTTCGCAGTCGGCGCAATCTTCACCAAATCAAGGCCGGCTTCTTTTGCCATCTTCAATGC
Source organism: Lachnospiraceae bacterium (assembly GCA_017465475.1). Classification (GTDB taxonomy): domain Bacteria; phylum Bacillota; class Clostridia; order Lachnospirales; family Lachnospiraceae; genus SIG307. The sequence goes on along the minus strand of JAFTWC010000025.1, from coordinate 429 downwards.
ATCCTTTGCAGACATGATACCAAGCTGCTCTCCGTCTTCACCAACCAAACGGATTTCTTTGTCTCTGATTTGCTCGTTCAACATTAACTCGCTAATGGTCTTGTACCTCCGTAATAAAAATATAAAGCGGATAATCACAGATTATCCGCCTAATAATCCCGTCTTCGGGAAATCATCTTTACCAAACCTTTTTGCAGTACTTCGTACGCTGAAGGTGAGAGCGGATACTCTGCTTTTGCTTACACAGCTCTTAAAGTATACCACGCTCTTTTTGCAATGTCAAGAAGTTTTTTACTATTTTTCATTTTACCTTTGAATGAAAAACTAAATTCCACATCTATGCTGAATTTAGTCTTACACTCCATATGATTATCCTTTATGATAGAAGTACCTCCCATCCGCAGTAGAAAGAGGTATTTATGAGTAAAT
>JAFTWC010000060.1 GCA_017465475.1 Lachnospiraceae bacterium | reverse complement strand
GTGCGCACCCTCCGCGGAGCGGGACTTTTTATATGCTTATGCATATAAAAAGTCCCTTCTACGGGAACCCCCATAGAAGGGACCGAAATTCGTCGGCGGTACCACCCTTCTTAGCCGGTCTGTCCGGCTCTCTCACACAGCCAATACTGCGTTCCCCCGATATCGCAGGGTCTGCGCCGCGTTTATCACGCGGGACTCCGAGGCCGGTTCTATCTGCATATCCCGGAGGCTTTCAGCATACGGTAACCCGCATCCTCCTTCTCTGTAGGGACTGCCCTGATGTACTATTCCTCTTCTACGTCACGTTCTCCGGGATAACCCGAAATCTACTGTGTATCTTACCCGAATTCCACCGATTTGTCAACCGAATTTTCAACTTTCGCCTATTCGCAGTAGTTCTGACTTACATATTCCTCAATGGCCTTGTTGTCCACCGGCATACGGCATCCTACTACATATTCGCCTTCATTGTTGGAGCACCGGATAATGTTACCGATTAAGTACTCACCATCCAATACCGCAAGATCATCGATTTCTACCGATACCTCACTACCCTTTAAATCAGCAAAAGCACTTTCTTTTACTGAGAATGCAAAACCGTTGGCACTGATATTTACCATGGAACCACAGCTGAGAAGATCCGTGTCCTTTACTCGTATGGTACACATATTGGAAAGCGGCATTCTAGGATACTTTCTTCTGTTATATACCTGCGGATTTGCAGTAATCGTCAGAACATAGTCTCCCTTTTCTTCTGTCTTTGCAGCACAAATCGCCACATCCGACCAGCTATACAATACATTATCCACCACAATACGTAACTGACACTTCACATCCTTTGCCCGTCTGTCGGAAAGCTCCTCAATCGGGGTGTCAATGGATACATGAATGTTTTTCTCTTCCCATCCGGCCACTTCACCGATATACTCCGTCTTCTTATCGTCCGCACCCACAAAAGCAACAGCCACCTTCATGCCTTCACGGACATCTTGTACACCCATGAATCCGCCTACACCAAGCTCTTCCATCAAAGTACCTACAACAGTCTCGATATTCAATGCGCTGTTTGCACTTTCTTCGTACTTACTGAGCATGGTCTTCGTAGTAGTCTCTGCGTCGGAAATATTACCGGTCATTACATCCATGACCTCACATACCTGTTTCATATTATCCACAAGAATAACATTGGAATTCTCTACTTCCTTTACCGCGCTCTCTACGACCTTAATATTCTCACCAAGACTGGTGGCATCCTCCGTAATCTCGGAGACAGACTTTGTAACGTTTGCCACCTTATCCATATTTACCTGAATAAGCTCTACCGTCTCACCGATAGCCTCCAACATCTTCTCGGAGGTTTCCTCAAGATGAGCAAGTGCTTCCATAATTCTGCTGGAGGAAGTCTGGGTACCGCTACTGAGATCACGAATCTCGTCCGCAACCACCGCAAAGCCCTTACCTGCTTCTCCCGCTCTTGCCGCCTCGATGGATGCATTTAATGCAAGAAGATTGGTCTTATTACTGATACCTTCGATGGTACCGGTTTCCTTTTTCACGTTGCGGAACTCTTTCTTAAACTCTTCCAGAATCTTTTCAACTTCTGCCGAAAGTTCTGCCATTTTGTTTGTAGTTTCTACCACTTCACCCAGCTCTTCGGAACTGGTATTGGCATGTTCCACGGACGTCCCGATGGTGGTCACCACCTGCTCCATAAGCTCTGCTACATTCTTTACCTGAGTATCAATAATAGTAGTCATCTCCATGGAGGACATGGTTCTGTCATTCAAAATACCGTTATTGTCAGAAAGGATTCCCATTCCCTTTACAACGTTATTTGCGCCCTCGCGGTTTTCTTCCGCAAGCTCTCTTACTACGGTAACACCGTCTACGATGGAGTTACTTGCTACCTTAACCTGCTCCACGGTCTGTACCACACGGGCCAGATTTGCTTCGATGGACCGGGTCAGGGCACCGTCGGACTGCACCAGGTGCTTAACCGCCATAATGGTACACGCATAACAAGTAGCAATCATACCAAAAGCCAAGACCAAGGTGTCATCGGATTTCCCGGCACCCATGGCAAACACCTTGTAAATATTACTGCCGATTACCATAAGAATCGTAAGATACATCATCCGCTTAATAAACTTGATATCCTTAAACAATACAAATGCTGCAATAATCGGCAAAATAAAGATATAGGAATCATTACTTAACTGAGTCCAAAGAATAAAGGAAAAGAAAATCTGATATCCGATACCCATGAAATACTTGTACTTACTATAATCTCTTCCTTTAATTGACAGTGACAAAGAAACCAAGAAAAACAAGACCCATCCGATTACCGCCATCTTAACAAACCAATCCTGCGCAATTTCCCCTTTGTTCATTTTAAAGAAGTAAAAGATGGTGGTCAGTGCCATTACAACTAAGAACGTTGTACCTGCCCGCATATTGGCTTTTGCTCTAAAATACTTTTCATCATAAGTCTCCATACCTTATCCATCCTTTCGTAAAACAATAAAGTATAACTATAAGATATTATAGCACAAAAAGTTCCAATTTTCAATGCAATATTCATCTGTTTTTTGTCTTTTTTCACGCACTTACTTTAATTCGCTACAAAAAACACTATATTTCATCAAATAACTGTCGTATAACTGTGGTCCACCGTAATAACACAATAATAGTCAGGATATGTCATCCTTACCCGTTCCGTGATTTCTGCCTTAATTTCCGCATCCGTTCGTTTTAATCCTCTCGGAACCACGCAATCAAAAATAACATTTGTATGAGTGGTTCCCGGCACCACCCGTACATCATGAACCTTTAAGTCCGGATGTACCTTCTTCACTTCCAAGGATAGCCAATGTCGAAGATTTTTTACCGATTCATCCTTTGTAATAATCGGGTCCATATGTACAATCAAATGGATATTTAACTCTTCCAAAAAATCCCGTTCAATATTGTCTATCATGTCATGACTGGAAAGTACATCCTCTTCCGCTGCCACTTCCACATGAACACTGCCGAACTGACGTCCCGGACCGTAATCATGAATCATCAAATCATGGGTTCCCAGCACTCCCGGATATCCCATAATCTTTTTCTCGATTTCCTCCACCAGTTCCTTATCCGCCGCTTTCCCGAGAATCGGGTCCAATGTCTCCCGAATCAGTCCCACACCGCTGTAGAGAATAAACATCGCCACACAAAGGCCCATGTACCCGTCTAATTCAAGCTTTGTTACATGAGATAACACGGTAGCAAGAATGACCGTTCCCGTTGCGATTACGTCATTTCTGCTGTCCGTTGCCGTCGCAAGAAGAGTTTGGGAATGAATTCTGTTTCCTATGGTGCGATTAAACATTGCAAGCCACAGCTTTACACCGATGGCAACCGCCAACACACCGATACTCACCCAGGAAAACTCCACCGGTTCCGGATGAATAATCTTAACAAAGCTTTCCTTAAACAGCTCCACACCGATAACCAAAATCAGCACGCATACCGTAAGCCCCGCCAGATATTCATAACGGGCATGACCGTAAGGATGCTCTTCATCTGCCGGACGGCTTGCCATTTTAAATCCAAACAAGCTGACGATACCGGAAGACGCGTCTCCCAGATTATTGAAGGCATCCGCCGTAATCGCCACCGATGCCGTCACAGAACCGAGAAAAAACTTCACGGCAAACAGCAACACATTACAAAGAATTCCTACAATTCCGGACAAACGTCCGTAAGCGGAACGTACCTCCGGTGCTTTCGTATCTTCGTAATTCTTTACAAACAACCGAATCAATACCTTTGTCATCGTTTCCTTCCTTTCCTTTTATCCTATCCCGTCACTCATCTTCCGTGAAATTAGCCTCTCCTGTGGGCATATCCAACACTGCCCGGATTACAACAAGCCCAAAAGGTCCCAAAATCACTCCCCATACCCCAAACAACTCTACACCCACATAAACTGCCATTAAAGTATATAACGCAGGAATGCCGATACGGTTTCCGAGAAGCTTCGGTTCCAGGCCTTCCCGCACCAACACACACAACACATACATGACAACCAAAACTGCCGTCTGTACATAACTTCCCTTTAAAAGGCAAATCACCGCCCAAGGTGCCAGAATCAATCCGGAACCCAACACCGGAAATGCATCCAACACTGCCACACTGATTCCAAGTAACAGCGCATACTCCCGCTTTACAAACAAAAATCCCACCGTACAAATAACCGCCACCAGTGTCATCAGGATTCCCTGAGTCTTTAAATAGGCCACGCCTGCTGCGGAAAGCCGCCCCGTCACCTGCTTTACTTCCTCATAAAAAGGACTTCTCCGGCATCCCTTTGTATACGTTCCCCCGTCTCCCAATAAAAGTACCGCCGCCACAATAGCAATAATAACGCCGGCCACTCCGTAGGCAAAGGAACCCAGGATGGACAAAGACTGCTTCGATAAGGCCGGCAACACTTCTTCGTTTACAGTTTGAGAAACCCTGGACAGCCCCGTGTACATCAAATTTCCGGCAGTCCCCGATTTCAGGGAAAACCAGCCGTCCACACGATTGCAAACTCGCTCCGCCGCATCCAGCACCGTCTCTTTGTATTCTCCGTAATTGCCAACCAGTCTCATCACCTGTTCCGTCAATAATTTTCCCAGAAAGCATACGCCGGTCAACAAACTTCCTACCAAAAGCGACAGCACCAGTACACCGCCCACCCGAAGAGGAAGATGCAGTTTTCGTTTCAGAAACAGTACCACCGGCCGCACTGCTCCCGCCAGTAAATATGCCGCAACAAAAGGAGCAAACAAGCCCAACCCGTAGCGAAATACAAAATACACTCCTACCGTAACCGCTGCCGTTTTATAAAGTCTTATATATTTTTCCTGTAACAATGTGGACCTTCCCATAGGATTGCGCTCCTTTCTCCATACTGACCTGATTTCAGTATGTCCCGTTTCGCGCCACACTATGGTGTCATATTATGTCAAAGGTGCCGGTTTCTTCTTCTCACTTAAGACAAAAACAGGCACCTTCTCTTTCTATAACTCGATTACAAGGAACTCCACGCCGCAAATCTCCTGCGTACTTACGGTTCCTTTTTTCTTTTCCTCCGCAAAATCCTCTGCAGGGCGATTTTTATCCAAAATAAGCTTCGTTCCCATCGGCTCACCTTTTGCGTGCCGCTTTGCGGCTGCTTCCGCTTCCTGCACTAAAATCTTGGCCAGAACTTCCGGTGCACAATCACTGGAATCCAGCACAAGGTTATAATTTGCATAGTTGAAATATTCGATTCCGTAAATATCTTTATAACGACGGTCTTCCGTTGCCGCACGTTCCTTTAACCGTTCCTTACATTCTTCCACGGAAGCATAGGTCTCCACCGCACCGCGGCTGGCATCAGCCAAAACGCGCTCCGCCGCCACCGACAGACTGACCGATAAAAACACTTTAAAGGACTCTTCCACAAAATTCCAAGCCAGACGGGAATCAAACAATAGCTTCTTATCCTTCTGTTCCTTGGAAATCCGCGCCGTGGTATCATCAATCATATGGTCATACTTGTGGTCTTTTTCCATCAACTTATTCATCTCTAACACACTGACACCCTGTTCTTCCGCAATCTGACGGATGACTTTTCCGGTGGAAAAAATCTCATAGCCGTAGTCTGCCTCTAAGATTTTACTCAATGTGGATTTTCCGCTGCCTAAGTTTCCGGTTAATGTAATGTGCATCTTCTCGTTCCGCCTTTCTTGTGTATGTTTCATTTATTATTTCCGATATTTCCTTCTATTTTACTTCTTTTTTTGAAAAATCGCAAGAGGCAGACCGTCCTCTTACGAAAAAAGACGTTCTGCCCCTGATTGATTCTTATTTTATAAATTACTGTATGGAATTAAAAATATCTGCCATCGGAGAATCCTCGGAAAGAATCACGGTCTTGTTCTTTCCTACCAGAGAAGCCTTTGCTGCGTCAAGAGAACGTACAAAGGTATAAAACTCACTTCTGGACTCATCATTGTATACGGCAGACAAAATTCTCATGTACTCTGCTTCGCCCTCTGCAATGATTTTTTCTGCCTGTGCTTCCGCTTCAGAGAGGCTGATGGCCACATCGTTATCGGTCTGGGTGCGAATTTTTGTTGCTTCTGCCTCACCGGTTGCGGTATATTGAGCCGCCGTATTGTTACGCTCGGAAATCATACGCTCATATACTGCTGCCTTATTATCACTCGGTAAATCCAAATGCTTTGTCTCTACAGAAATCAAATCAATGCCGTACTGCTCCATGGACGTCCCGATATTTTCACGGATTTCAGCAGCAAGTTCACCACTTCTTCCGCTGATAACTTCGGTCTGTTCCATACTGGAAATCACGTTTTTCATGGCATTGTATACAGTGGTATTAATACGATCCTCTGCATAGCTTCTGGAATTTAACGTCTGAATATACTTCTGCGGATCAGAAATTCTCCAAAGCACATAACTGTCACATACCATGGTCTTTTTATCCATCGTAATTACATCCGACGGCAATAAGTCATATACCAGTATCTCCTTCGGGAGCGTATCTGCCGTCTGTACAAACGGAATCTTAAAGCTGAGACCCGGTTCCGATACAATATTTACTACCTTGCCGAACTGTTTTACCAGCTTATACTCATTCTGATAAGTCACTACCAAACCGGTGTTGGCAAAAATCAGCAATGCCACCGCCACAATTGCAATTACAATCCATTTTCCTGCGCCCGACTTCTTCGGGTATCTTTCAATATTTTCTTCCATTCTCATATCCCCCTTCCTATTAGTTCGCTACTGCCGGAGCAATGTCCTCCGACCAGGAATCCAGCGGCAACCACTTATCAATGGCTCCGTCACTGCTGTCAATAATCAGTTTCAGATTCGGAAGAAGTTCTTCCATTGCTTCATAGTACATACGCTGCTTTGTAATCAACGGATACTTAATGTACTCCTCATACAAGGCATTAAAACGTGCTGCCTGACCTTCTGCCTCATTAATACGGGCTTCCTTGGTCGCCTCTGCCTCTTTTAAAATCTTATCCACCTGAGCCTCTGCATTCGGCAGCTTTTCATTCTGATACTTCTTTGCATTATTTATTGCAGTTTCCATTCCCTGCTTTGCGGTTTCTACCGCCTTAAATGCCTCCATAACCTCCGTTGTCGGCGGTTCTGCATCCTGAATGGTAATATTTACTAATCGAATGCCTATTTCGTGCTCAGTCAATGCCGTAATAATACGTTCTTTAATCGCTGTCTGAATCTCACTTTTACCATCCGTGATAACACTGTCCACCTCATACTGTCCCACAACAGACCGTATACAGGACTGTGCCACATTCTTTAAAATCTTCACCGGCTCTCCTGATGCGTATAATGCCTTTACCGGATCGGATACTTGGTATTCTACATAAAAGTCCACATTTACAAAATTGTAATCGGATGTAATCATAAGAGACTCATCCTCTTTCGCAATACTCGTGGTCTCATCGTAGCCGATGGCAAAACCCTTAATGGTGGTATCTACCTTCTGCACCTTCTGAATAAACGGAATCTTCATATGAAGTCCCGGTTCACTTACCGTGCTCGGTACACCGAAGGTGGTTACTACTGCCTGTTCCTGCTCTTTAATCGTATAAAACGAACCAAAGAGAAGAATCAGTACTGCAATAGCTGCTACCGTAAAGCCGATTGCTTTGACTACTGTTTTTGTTGTTTTGTCCATAATGTCCTCCTTTTTTCGCGGTCCTTTCACCGCTCATTCTGCCCTAATATAAATCCCAATCCCTTATACCTGTCGTCCCACCGCAAACAAAGTTCTCTATGCGATTTGCATTTGCGGAATCAAACTTCCTGCAACAGATACTCCGCCAATTCCTTCGGAGTCTTTACCAGATGAATGGCTCCCGCATCAGACAGTTCTTTTTCATCCCCAAACCCATACAATACGCCGATGGTTTTGATTCCCACCGCGGCGGCTCCGATGACATCAAAGTTCCGGTCGCCCACCATAATCACTTCCCCTATATCGGTGATTCCGTTTTGCTCCAAGGCATAACGGACTACCTGCTCTTTTGTGCTGCGGTCTTTCGCATAATCATCCGCACCGCAAAGCATGGTAAAATACTTTGCCAGTCCGAAATGCTCCATAATCTGCACCGCATAACGCTCCGGCTTGGAGGTGGCCAAAATAAGCTTCGCCCCCCGCTCCGAAAGAGTCTTTAATGCCTCTTCCATGCCGTCATACACTTCATTTTCCGCCCAGCCGATGTCACCATACCGCTCTCTGTACTTGGCGGTGGCTGTGAGGGCCTGTTCTTTCGTAAAATGATAAAACTCATCAAAGGACTGTAAAAGCGGCGGCCCTATGACTTTCCGAAGCTCTGTCCGGTCCTCCACATGAATCCCCATATGCTCCAACGCGTAAGCAAAGCTTTTCGTAATGCCCTCCTCCGGATTGGTCACTGTCCCGTCAAGGTCCAGTAAAATATACTTATATCTCATTCCGTTTTCCCTTTCCACACAACCGGTTGTTTTGCTCACACCGGCTGCTTTCGTCTATTTCCCTCATTTTTACAATAATACACTAGTTCATGGAAAATTTCCAGTACACATCTCCGTCAAAGCTGTCCTCATCTACCGTTACGGTGTAGGACTTTTCCTTGCCGTTTTTCTTAAGGGTAATGGTATACGTTCCCAAAATCTTTTCAAACTCCACCGGTGCTTTTCCGAGGCTGATACCGTCAATCAACACCACCGCCCCCGCAGGCTCCAGTAAAAAGGTCCGAAACTCCTCGTCGTAATCATATCCGCCGGCTTCACCAATCGGCACAAAACGACGTTCCGTGGAATCACCGTCTCCGGTTCCGTCAGAACCTCCATCTCCTGTGTTATCTCCGGAAGTTTCTCCATTCTGTCCTGTTCCGCTGTTCTCATTCTCTCCCGATTGGGTCCCGCTTCCCTCACCGGACTGGGTATTGTCCCCGTCATCCGGATTTGTATCTTCTCCGTCCCCTTCTGCAGGGTCCTCTACCGGTCGCTCCGGCAAATCGATTTGGAAGGTGTGATGGGGTTTTGTAATCTTTAAATACCCCTTATAGGTGATATAACCGCCAAGTTCTGCTTCCACCTTATGTTCTCCGTAGGTAAGCTCCAAATCCTGCTCGTAGTAATCCACCTGTTCCCCGTCAATCTTTAGAATGGAGGAAAACGGTGTTACTTTAAACCGTACCTGCGCAGTTTCCACCGGCGCACCGCCGTATTCATATAAATCAATCACAATCTGTTCATTTCGCCCTACGGTCACTTCCGCTGTGGCCGCATGCTTCTCTCCGCTTACCGCCACGGTATATTTTCCTTCCCGCACCAGATAGGACGGTTCTCCGGTAAGTGTATGGGACTCATCTCCAAAGGTCACCTTGGCATCCTGAAACTCCGTGGTGTTCACAAGCTTAATGGAGCCGTGTCCCTTCATGACGCACACCGTCAAAAGCTCCGAGTCCACACCGCACAGTGCCACCCGGTCTACCTCTTTCACTTCCCCGATGTCAATCCGCGCTCCTTCGCAATATGCCACCGTATGTTCCGTTATTTTATAATTAGTACCGTTAAGCGTCAGCATGGAATCCGAAATCGTAAAAGTCTCCACCCCTCGAAGTTCCCAGTGCTCGTCAGAATATTTCATCCGCACCAGTTCCTTATCCTTATTATATTCGGCCCGGACAATATCGCCAAAGGCAAGTGACGCCGCATAAGTCAGACTTCCGAACTTGGTACGAATATCCGCTGCCACGTCATAGGAAAGTGTCACTTCGTCACCGCTTTCCAAATCATATAATGTAATGGTGCTTCCTTCGGTGTCCACGGACTTTACCATCATCAGCCTGTTATGCTCTGCCGTGACCTCCTCCTTTTGCACTCCGCTTGTCGGTGTTCCTGAAGGTCTCGTCTTATTCACAGGCTCGTCTTTTCCCGAAAAAAGCGTAAGCACCGTCACAAGGAGAATCCCCACTACCGACGCTGCCAACAAAAAAAGAACGCGCTTATCACTCTTCATACATACTCCTTCCGGCACATAGCCGATGTACATATTATAGCGAAAAACGCGCTCGTATTCAAGAACTATTTCATGACATCTGTTCTTACTTTCTCAAATAAGACCGTTTCTTCTGTCCCCAGAGAAGTTTCTACACCTCCGCCTCGCAAATCAGATGACGTAACCGCTCCTTATACTCCGCCTGTTTTCTCTCGAATTCCGTCATCATATCGCGTAACCGACGAAGCATTGCCACAATCTTTCCTTTTGTTTCTTCCACCTGTTCCATGGAGTCCTCAATCCGATGCTTTACTTCATAATCTGCAAAGAATCCGTCAAAAAAGTAATCCGCAAATTTTAACATTTCACTAATATCAATGGTGATAGAAGCATCAATATGTACATCCGTAAGTTCGGTTTTAAAACTGCGCAGCTGTCTCTGCAGCGACTCAATCAATTCTTGTGCCTCATCAATTTTGTCGTGCTTTGCCATATCTGCCAAAAGTCCGCCACCAAACAAGTCAAAGGTGCTCCAGCTGTCCGCACTGTCTAACTCATCCAGTGCTGCTTCTGCCAATTGTTCTGCTTTTTCTCCTTCGCTGATGGCTTCCTTTATCTCCCGAAGCTGCTTTTCCGCAAAAAACAGGTTTTGTTCCGTTTTCATAATCTCATCTGCTGCCGGCAAACCTCTTCGCTCGATTTCCTCCCGTTTTTCCTTCAACAATGCTTCATACTCTTTTTCGCAGTTCTGTAACCCGGCCAGTTCCTCCCCGGCTCTTTGTAAGCGTTCCTCCACATCTGCCAGCTCTTTTTCCGCAGCGTCGCACTTTACCGCTGCCATATAGGCTTCCCGCTGCTCCTTGGCAAGCTTTTCTTCCTTTTTCCCCACCACGTTTAACAGAAACGCCGCAAGGCTTCCGTGCTCCAAACGGTCCACATCCTTTTGCTCCTCTGTTTTCTGCTCCCGCAGCTCCATCACCTTCGCCAGCACATCACTGTACTGGTTCTGCAAGTCCGGCATCACCGCCTCCAAATGCTGCTTTCTTGCCAGTCTCTCCTTAACCGACGCAAATCTCTCTTCGTATCCCATCCCGATTTCTCCTTATATTGTATCGTAGTAGTGTTTATTGTCCCTCTCCAAGGACTGTATGGAACATCTATCTCCTGTTTATCACGGTTCCAATATATCTTCCACCGTGCAACCGAGCACATTAGCCAATGCCTTCAAATGATTGTATTGCGCCTTCTTGATATCCGTTTGTCGTTGTTCATACAACTGTACAGAACGTACCGACACCCCGGAAATTTTCGCAAGCTGTGTCTGAGAAAGCCCTTTTGCTTTCCTCAGTCGTGCAAGATTAGTCTCCCCTTCTTGCTTCCACAGTTCGTTTAATACACAAACTGCCTTACTCGGGTCTGCCTCATGCAACACTCCGTATAATCTCTCCAAATCCTCATAGGTTATCCTTTTTAAGATTGCCTCAAAAGGTTTTGCCGTATCCCATTGATAATATGCCAGTATCCATCCGATCCAGTACTCCGGCGGATAGTCCACATAGGGAAGGTCCGAAACATCAGTCCCGCCTTTCCCGCACCGCTCCAAAATATGCCTTGCCAGTTCGATTCCCGACATCCCAGATAAATAGGTTACGTTCCCTTTTCCAAACTCCTTTGCAACACCGGAAACCACAAATAAATCCAGAAATTCCTGTCCGGCTATATCACAAAACAGTGTGGCGTATTCCACTGCTCCCCCTAACGTCTCCATTGCATCATCCAAGTATACTTCATCGTAAGCGTGCATCATCGTTTTTCACCTGCCCGGTTATAATATCGCGCACAAATAAATCGTTTACGTCCATATAAAAATCTGTTCCGTGATTGTACAGATATGCCTTTCGTGCCCGTTCCTCTCGTTCCATCCGCCTTGCATGATAAATGCTGCCTTCTACGATGTCATATCCGGTAAACTTTATTTTCTCAAACGCTTTTGGCGTCATCAGAACCACCTGTTCCCCAAGTTCTCCCAATCGCATGGCACGAGACAACTGATGAACCGATATGACATTGTTCAAAAAATCCTTTGCATAGGAAAAATAAGAATCATCGGCACGATACCCGCGAATCACATCAAAACCGGAGGTGTCCGGCAAAAACTCTCCCAAAATATAGTCACTTGCAGCTCTGGAAATAGGAGAGCGTTTCTGAAATATCCGGTTTTTCAGAAGAAGTGCCATCCAGTTAAGAATATGATAGTCTTCCGTGTTCAGATGCAATACATTCAATTCCCTGTCATCCAGTTCATATTGATTCATAAAGCCGTTCTTAACGGTAGGACATGCCCACTCCTTCGCCAGTTCCGGCATTTCAGTGCAGTAAAATCCTCTTCCGTAATCATTTTTATCGGAACCCAAGCCATATGTCGGTGATTCCACAATTTCATGAGAGCCATGATATAATACCATCGGACTGCCTCCCTTCCACAATGCTATATCAATTTATTGATACAATTCCAAGTATATCATTTTATTGATACATTTGCAAGTCATTTCAAAGCAATCCTTCCGTTTCACACTTCAACACCATCCTGCAACCACATCTGCCAACAGCGCTTCCTTCTCCTTTTCCTGCTCCTTTACCGCCAAAAGCTTTTCCGTTGTTTTTTGCGGAATCCAGGACTTTTTCCCGCTATTATAGCTGTTGGTGATTTTCCAAAACTTCTCCGGATAAGAAAGCAAAAGATAGAACACCTGCCATTCCGCCTTGTCTGCCTTTCGTACCGAAGCATACGCTGTCAGCAAATCTTCCGCCAGTGCTCTGTTCCACCCGGTTTTCTCCATCAGTTTTCGGAAAAACAAATAGAAGTCCGCGATTTGCACCCCGAAGCATGCCTTGTCAAAATTGACCGTAACAAAGGTTCCGTCATGTAACACCAATAAGTTATGATGGGTATAGGTTCCGTGGCAGATACACCCCTTCTGTACGGCTGTCTGCAAGGTGGCATGGCATCCCAGCTCTGTTGCCTGCAAAAAGGCCTGCTCCGCTTTCTCATAAAACTCCGGAAAGGTATTGATATAGACTGTTTCAAAGTAGGCTTTTCGTTTTTTCTCCCGGATAAAGGAACGTACCCGGCGCAGTTCACGGTTTCTCTTTTCAAAGAGCTCCGGCAAACTTTTCTGCACTGCTCCCGGCAGCTCTTCCGGGCCGCTCTCCAGTCCGGTTAACGCATTATGCAGTGTCGCCAGATGCCGTACTGCCTGTACCGCCTGTTCCGGTTTTTTTATGTTACATTCTTCTCCGAAGTACCAATCTTTCAGCAAAAAGCTGTCCCCGTATTCATCCTTGGTCACATAGGTTCCTTCCCGGTTTTCCACATATCCGTCTACCGCAAATCCCCGCTCCTTTAAATGACGCAAAATACGTTGTTCAAAGGCTGCTCTGGTTTCACTTCCGCTATATGGCATCAGTAACTTCGTCCCCCGGTCCGTATCCATCCGAAAGGCTCCCCGGGTTCTTGCACTCCCCGTTACCGCAATCTCATACTGTTCAAAAAATTCAAGACTCTTTTCCTCCATAATATCTCCTCCGATTCCTCATGCCGGACCTTAGGGTTCCGGTCCAGACAGGTATATTCTCTACATACTATGAAGACATGCAAGAATCCATGCGTAGAAAATAGAGAAGAAAAATGGATTGCATTTCGGTTTTATTTTCCCGTCATTTTCACGGCTTCTGCCAAAAGTATCTCTTTTTGATTCTTTTCAGGCTCTTCGATCACCAGTAAAAGCAAGCGGTTCAGCACCTCTCCCAATTCCTTTCCCGGTGCAAAACCTGCCGCTATTAAGTCGCTGCCGTTTACCGCCAAATCTTTTAAAGAAGTACACTCCTCCCGGTTTTTAATTCCCAGGTACGCTTGCCACACCTTCTGCATCTGCTCCGGTCCCGAACTACGATACGGTTCTGCATGCGCCGCCAAATCTCCCCGGCGAAGTTCCAAAAGCAGCGGGAACAAATCTGCTCCGATTTTATGCATAGCGCGGCGGAGAGGCCTTTCCTCCGGTACAAACGGATAGTCATGCCACCGCACCAAGCGGGACACGGTATCTATGGTAGCATTATCTGCCTTTAACCGACGTAATATTTTCTTTGCCAGTTCAGCTCCCGGCTCGGCATGCCCATAAAAATGATCCACCCCTGCCTCATCTGTTTCCCGACATTCCGGTTTTCCCACATCATGAAACAAAGCTGCCAGTCGCAAATAACGGAACTCGTCCTTTGTAAATCCGCCCTCACCTGCATATTCGCTCATCCGTCTTACAAATTGTACCGTATCCAGTACATGCAATCCCACATTGGCATAATGTGCCGGATGGTGTTGCGGCGTTTCAAACATCCGGTCAAATTCCGGCAAAATAATTTCCGTCACATCATATTCGTATACTGTCAGCAACCGTCCCGGATGATCCGACAACAAAAGCTTTGTAAGTTCCGCGTAGATTCGTTCCGCGCTGATTTTGCGCAGTGTTCCGGCCAACTCCCGGGCGGCCTCCAGAGTTTCCTCCTCAATAGAAAAATCCAATTGCGCCGAAAATCGAAATGCCCGCAAAATACGAAGGGCATCCTCAGAAAAGCGCTCCTTTGCCACTCCTACACACCGGATGATGCCTTTTTCCAAATCTTCCTTTCCCCGAAACAAATCCACCAAGCCGTCCCGTTCGTTATATGCCATGGCATTGATGGTAAAATCCCTGCGTTTTAAATCTTCCGTAAGACTTGCGGTGAAGGATACCTCCGTCGGGTGTCTGCCGTCTTCATAGGCTCCGTCCACCCGGTAAGTAGTCACTTCATAACCGACTTTATCCAGAAGCACCGTTACCGTGCCGTGCTGGATTCCCGTATCTATGGTCCGGCGAAACAGTGCCTTCACCTGCTTCGGAAGGGCAGACGTGGTAATATCCCAGTCCTGAGGCTCTTTCCCAAGCATAGCATCCCTGACGCAACCGCCCACCGCATATGCTTCAAACCCTTGCTCTTGTAGGGTATCTATAATTTGTTTTACCTGCTTCGGTAATTCAATCACCATACTTGTTTCCTCGCTTTTCCCTATATCCTGAGGCAACCGCAATATCCGGAATGCTCTCCTGAACAATTACCGTGTCAATCTTACTACCCTGTCCGCCAAATATGTGGCTTCTGCTTCATTGTGAGTAATCAAAAGAACGCTTCTTCCCCGTAGGTTCTCCTTCACATATTCCATCACCTGTTGCTTGCTTTTACTGTCAAGACCGGTGAACGGTTCATCCAGTACAAGCAATTCACCACGGGCCAACAGAGCCCGCACAATAGCAACTCTTCGTTTCATTCCGCCGGACAGTGCTGCCACCGGCTTCTTCCCCACATCAGACAGGCCCACCGCAGCAAGAGCTTCCTCCGCCCCCTTGCGGTCTCCGGTCACCATGGCAATATTGGTCACCGCATCAAACTCTTTGCACAAACGGTCCTCCTGGAACACGGCACCCGTATGCTTCGGTCTGTTTACTTTGCCTTCCTCTGCCCTTATGAGGCCTAACAATATCTTTCCCGCCGTGCTTTTTCCGCATCCGGACGGGCCCATAAGAGCAACCGTTTCTCCCGACGCCACCGCTAATGAAAACTCTTCTAACACCGTTTTATCTTCAAACCGTTTTGTCACGTTATAAAAGCCGTAACCTTCCGTTTCGACATTCTCTTGTTTTCCCTGAGAATTTTGTTTCGTCACCGACTTCCCATCGGCTCCTTCGACGATTACTCCGTCCACCGGATTGCTCTCCTCCGGCAATTCTCCCTGCTCCGATTCATCAACCGTCTCTTTTCCGTCTCCGGCCAACGCTTTCACCAGTGCCTTTACCAAAAGCATAACCGTTTTCTCAAATATTACACTCACAAGTACAATCACCGCTGTCCAGGCAAACAATTCTTCCGTCAGCAAATACAGTTTCGCGTCGTATAATCGTTCTCCGATGGAATTTTGCGGAAGGCCGATAATTTCCGCCGCAATACCGGACTTAAAACAAAAGCCAAGTCCCACGGAACAAGCCGACACAAAGTAGGGCAACACTGCCGGAATATAAATATACCGGATGCGTTTTCCTGCAGAAATGCGGAAAACCGATGCCATCTCCAAAAGCTCCCGGTCCGTAGATTCGATACCTTGAAGCACATTGGTATAAATCACCGGAAGTACCATCAGAAAAGAAATCAAAACGGACAAATTCTTCGATGAAGACAACCAGAACAATGCCAATATAATAAAGGATGCCACCGGCACCGCCTTAATCAACCGCAACACAGGATTTAACAATGCCCGTACCACACCGGACAGAGAAGCAAGCACCGCGCAAAGACCTCCCGCGGCCACCGCCAGGAAAAATCCGGAAGCAATCTTAAAAAAGGAGTGTCCCACCGCTTTCCAAAAGTCCGTGGTCCGCACCAGTACAACTAATGTCTTTACCGTTTCCAAAGGAGATGCCACCAGTATATTTCCGCCCGGCACACCGCTTTTTTTATCCAGCACAATTACCAACAACTGCCATACAAGTAACCAAAACGCTACCGCAACGGCACCTTTTATCCACGGTATAGCTTTATTCTTTCTTCGTTTATCCACAGGCGCATCCTCCTTTCCGTTATTTTCCGCTTCTTAGTATAGCACACTCCCCCGACCCAATGCAAGAAGGAAGGCCCTACAGACCTTCCTTCCAAAACACAAAGCTTTTTCTATTCAACCGTAACATCTTCCGGCTCATACTCCCGGAATGTTTCTGCCGTACGATACAAATAAATCAACCTCAATATCCCCACAACAAACCCGGCAATCATAAGCAGAAGCATTAAAAAGCCGCCAATTATCGTAAAAGGAAGTACACCGACTCCCAAGCCTATTCCGCATAACACGATACTGACGATAATACCGATGCTGCACACCATTTCCAGTATCCATTGTAATGCCCACTTTTGGGATAACTTAAAATCCGCATCCCGTAAAACGATCTCATATCCGGTACATTCATCGTAATTTCCGCGAATTTGCAAAATCAGAAACAGAATCATGAGCAGTGTCGACAACGCCTCGGCTTTACTCATATCCAAAAGCGCCACCATGACGCCTCCCAAACCGGAAACCAGGTAGCATACACCGGCCTTTCCAAACCAATCCTCTACCTTTTTTAACCGGACTAAAATAATGCTGTTCACAACCATGAGTACGTAACCGGATATTACTCCGAAATAGTATACATACAGGGAAATACCTTTCATTGTATCCCCGGTTAAAACCTCTGTTACAAGGGTTAAAATCTGAAGCCAGAACATTACCGTAACCCATTTTCCCAACACACCGGCATTCTTTACCTTCTGTTCCGCCAGTTCCCGTTTTGCTGCTTTATCTTCTTCAAAAAAACTCATAGGTATCCTCCTTATTCCCTGTAGTGGATGGTCGCTCTCGGCCAATCCTTTGCCATATCTTCAAACCAGGCACCAAACTCTTCAAAAACGGTCTCTGATGTCACACTTTTTACAATCGGCACCATTTCTTCCTTTGTCATCTCACCCTGATACATGTCTGCCTCTGCATTGGCTGCCGCCAGCAGCTTATGATAAATGTCATCGCCGTAATTCTCCATTAAGTAGGTAATAAACCAGTAGCCGTAAACATAATTGTAATCATCAATCACATCTTTCACAAACTCTGTTTCCGCCGTTTCAGCGGTAATTTCTGCATCCGCATACACCTTCTCATAATTTTCACGAGCATCATAGTCAAACCGGAACAGCTTATCTTCTTCAGAAACCTTTCCTTCAATGTAGGTAGCAAATCCCTCGTCGAGGATACGATTCATCTGTACCCCGTTTCTTTGAGCTGCTGCGTGTGCCATCTCATGGATTACCGTATTTCCTTCTCCCATTCCGAATCGGATGTCCTCCGGTCCCACAACAATCATATCTCCGCTACTGCTCGGCCACCATACATCGTGAGGCACTACGTAAATATGAAACTTCTCCTGTTCCATATCCACACCAAGGAATCCGTCCTGTCCCCAAAGCACATGGCGGGCATCACTGACATAAGTACTATAACCCGTATCGTTAAAAAATTCAAACCCGGTTTCTTCTTCTATCATGGCAAGTATGGATTCCATCTGTTCCGGCAGATTCCCCGGAACTTCCACACCCTTATCAAGAAACATAATAGTATTCTCCGACTCTATGTACTCCGGTTTCTCCGTCACATACAAATCCTCTGCATTCCCGGATAAAACCAACGGCTTTTGAACCTGGTAATCCTCTGTCAGCATAAGTGTAACTTTATCACCTTCACTGACTACATATCTCACCACATGCTTTGTAAACGGATGTTGTACCAGACGGGTTTCGTCTGCATAACATACACCGCTGCCCTGATGCAGTGTTCCGTCTACCATCAATTCAAACGCAATCCACGTATTATCCGGTTCGTGTATCACATTAAGCAAACGCAGGGTAATTCCCTCTCGTCCCACTGTCACTGCCTTTCCTCTTTCCACAGTAAACGGTTCATTAAATCCGGCAACCGGCTCCTGTTCGGTGCGCACCCCGTCAAAAACTTCTCCGGTTTTTAAATCATATCCTTTGGAATCCAGCCACAATACAACCTTCTCTGCGCTCCCAAAATCGATTCCCGGAAAACTCAGATGTGCATTTCCGGAACACTCCTCGTCTCCTTCGCTCGCCGATAAATAAGCATCCCCTTCATAATGATAAATGACTCCGTCAACCTCCAGCATCACATTGGAAGCAAACTCCCTCCATTTGGTTTGAATATCATTTTTCCTTTGTATTCCTGTCGTAATATTGTCCGGATTCATCGTCACATCAAAAAATAACATCGTTTCGTACTGTCCGAAATATGCTTCATAAAGATTACACTCACTCCCTTTATAGACCAGGGACACAGATTCGTACCTTCTTCTTTCTGCCGGATAAAACTTCTGTTTCGATACAACAAAACGATACTCCGGAGTATCTATACTGTACTGCTTCGGTTCCAACGTCTTTTTTCCGAAGGTAATACTCTGAAGATCCACTACCGTCGGAATTTCCTCTGCTGTCAAAAACAATACGCCCTGTATCGTCACGTGATACAGCGATTTATCCGTTTCATCCTGTTTTCCGTATGCAGCATAGGTCCACTTTGATTCCAACTCATCATAATCACGTTCATTCATGAAATATACCGACAGCTCCAGCTCATCATACGTTTCCGTCAGTTCTTCCTCTTCTACGCGAACATCAAACACCAGCACTTGGTTTTCCGTATCTCCCACGAGCGCTTTCAGTTCAATCTGAAATGCTCCCTCCGCAAAAGTTTGATTCAGCTCGTGATAATACCCGCTCTCTACCAACCCTGCCGATATTTCATCCTTATGACACTGACTGATGTGATTGCTCAGTTCTCTCTGCTCCGGCGTCGGTGTTGCGGTCGGTGCCGCTGTGGCTGTCAGACTTGCATTCGTTTCATCTTTTATGATTCCCTGTCCATTCCCCTCTGTCGTCTCCACAGTACCGTTGCACCCTGTCAATATCCCGATTACAAGCGCCGCAACTAAGGCAAGCCACCGGTTTTTATTTCTCTTTTTTCCCATCTTACTTTCCTTTCTTTTCCTATACTTACTTTAATCTGTATTCCTTTCCTCCCGACAGAATCCGGATATCCTTGGCATTTTCATAGTCCACCGCCGGAAACCTCGGATGTACATAACACCGCTTCGGGACCCCCGACTCTCCGCTTTCATCGTACCAAATATAACCGTATCCGTCCTCATTGTCTATCACCTTATACTCTACTCCGTCCACCACAAACGTCACTTGGGAAATAAAATCCTTATAATACGGTCTCAAAATATTTTCCAGCCCATAGGGGCTCGAATACTGTCCTTCAAAAGACACACCGTCATAATCAAAAGAAAGATCAAATTCCGTATGATATACCCCGTAAGTAATGTAAGTCAAATAATAATAAGTATCTTCAAAGTCAATCCGGCGTCCGCCATAATCTTCCATCGTTGCACTATGCAGTGCCGTGGACGGAACATCCATGGAAAACTCAATGTTCACTTCGTAATCTACCATATCCATTTGATTCGGATTGAAAATCACATTGGTAACCACTACACGCACAGGCCGTCCATCGACTCTCCGCACCGTACCGCCTTCTCTGACCACATGATACAGATTCTGGTTTTCCGCATCCTTTGTTCCGTAGGCAGGAGACCAAATCTCAATTTCTTCTCCCCCCGGCTCCCTCGTTTCGTAGGTACTCACCCACAAGCCGATTTCATCATAATCTTCAGCCAGCTCCGTATCTTCCACGTACACATCAAAGAACATCTTCGGAACACTTTTATCTCCCGTTACACCAATAAAATCCACACGGAAAATCCCATCCGTACCGGACTGATCGCCCACGTAAACAAAACCATCTTCTACCAACTGTGCACTGGTTTCGTCCTTAAAAATCTTTCGTAACACATCACCCAGCATTCCGGTTGCTGCCAAAGCCGTTGTTGTCAGCGCCAACGAACACACTACTATAATACAAGCCACCATCGCGTATTGTTTCCATGAGAAGTGTGACTGTTGGCGTGTTGTAAACTGAACCAGGTTCTCACCTCTACTTCTTTCTTTTGCGGACTCTCCTTTATTGCCTTCCTTTGCAAGTAAAAGCAACTCTTCTCCGGTCACCTTCACGTTTCCCTTACAAAGCGCATCTACCTGTTGCTTATATTCCATCTTCACGCTCATCAGAACCACTCCTCCTTTCGCAAAGACTGTCCCAATTTTTCCCTACCTCGTTTCAAACGTATTTTAACAGTTGCCTCCGGCAGTTCCATCACGTTTGCAATCTGTTTTACCGAGTACTCTTCATAATAAAACAAATGCAGCGGTACCCTGTACTTTTCCGGCAATGCAAGTACCATAGAAAGCAATTCATTCTGTCCCTGTTGCTCCTTCGCCGGAATTTCCTCCGATAACGGTTCATCCGACAGACGTTTTCTGCTGCGAAGATAATTCTTGCTCATATTTACGGATACACGAATTAACCATGCTTTTACATGCTCTTCATCCTTATACTCGGCATCACTCCCAAGCAGTTTCAGGAACACTTCCTGCAAAAGATCTTTGGCATCCTCTGCATTTCTCACATAGTTAAATATAACCGCATACACGGTATTCTTAAATTTTTCAAACAACTCCAAAAATACTGTTTCCGTTACTTTCATTAATACTAAAGCCCTTTCATTTTTATCGAAACGTTTCTTTATCCTGTACGGCTTTCACTTATAATACACTTCAACTTAGGAAAAGGTTTCATCTATTTAAAAAAATTTCCACTTTAATTAACTAATTCACAAAATCAGTATAGCAAAGAAACGATTACTTCTCAAGAAAAACAAAAAAAACAAATTACTTCTTGACAAATCATTCTACATGTCGTAGAATATAGTTAATTCTACAAGACGTAGAATTTCATAAAAAGAGAAGGAGGTATTGCTATGGCAGAGTTACAAATGGGAGCGATTGAATCAAAATTCGCGGATATTATTTGGGAAAACGAGCCCATCACCACTACGGAGCTGGTAACCCGCAGCGAAGAGGCCTTTCGCTGGAAGAAAACCACCACGTACACTGTATTAAAGCGCCTTTGCGAAAAAGGAATTTTTGTAAATAACAAAGGAACCGTGACATCCTTAATGTCCAGACAGGAGTTCTATTCGGTACAAAGCGAAAACTTTGTAAAAGACACCTTTGACGGTTCCCTTCCGGCTTTCTTCGCCGCTTTTACGGCACGCAACAAATTGACGCCGGAAGAAATCGCGGAGCTGAAAACCATGATTGACTCTTATAGGGGGGAATAACTATGGAGAAGGTTTTTCTTATGTTTTTTATGATGAGTCTAACCGCCAGCCTTTTAGTACTTGTGGTTCTGGGACTCCGCCTGTTTCTCAGACGGGCGCCGAAAGCACTCATCTGTGTTTTATGGGGTTTTGTAGCCATCCGGCTGATATTTCCGATTTCCTTGGAAAGTCCTTTTAGTCTGATTCCGTCAACACTTGCGGATACCAATGCCTTACAGATACAATCCGGCACACCGCCAACCACCGCAGATTCTTCGGAAGATTATATGGAACCGGACTCCATGCAAAATGCACCCATAATTTTAGAAGATACCGAAGTTACAGAGCCCATGCAGGATACCGTACCTTTGAAGGATTTGTCCGCATCCGTATCTGTTGAAGGTTCTCCGTCGCACACCGTACCTGCTGAGAACTTCTCTGACACTCCTTTGATTCATCCTCTGTCGGCAAAAGCTACGGCGTCCTCTTTTGCTGACAGCGCGATGCGCCTATTGGCAAAGCTATGGCTTCCGGGAGTACTCTGCATGCTGTCTTACGGCATCATCAGTTACCTGCACATCAGAAAAAAGACAAGGGAAGCGGTTTGGTATGCGGATAACATCTGGCTTTGCGACCGGGTGGAAACGCCGTTTATTCTCGGCACCTTCCGCCCGCGGATTATTCTTCCGTCTTCCATTCAGGCCGATGCGGCAGAGCATGTCATTGCCCATGAAAAAGCACACTTAAAACGTTTGGATCATGTATGGAAACCTCTTGGGTTTCTCCTTCTTTCCCTTTACTGGTTTAATCCTGTACTTTGGATTGCATACATCTTTTTATGTAAGGATATTGAGCTGGCCTGTGACGAGCGGGTCATTCGCAACATGGATACGGACTCCATCAAGTCCTATTCCTTTACACTGCTTAACTACAGTATTTCCGGGAAAATGATCTCTGTTTGTCCGCTGTCTTTTGGCGAAGTACATGTAAAAAAGAGAATCAAAAATGTGCTTCACTATAAAAAGCCTGCATTTTGGGTTATTGTACTGGCTGTGGTTTCCTGTCTTACGGTTATGGTCTGCTTTTTGACCAATCCGGTTGCTCCAAAACCGCCAAAAGAAGAAAAAATCGCATTTCTCTCTTTTGAAATGACCGGCTCCGGCTCAGACTACATCGGCGTTTCTCTGTCAGCAGAGCCTCAGGCCTACTTTTTGAAAGATAACCTGTCAAACATAACAATTCCGGTGCAATGGAACAATAATAACTATAATTCCGACTTTACTTTTACAGATCGGTTCGACGTTCTTTACTACGAAAACGACACTTGGGAAAGCTGTGCAAAAGAAGAATTGCTCTTTCCGGCAATTTTAAATTCCATGCCGGCGAAAACAGAAATGACCAAAACTTATTTACTGACAGATTTTGATTTTTCCAAGGAAGGACAGTACCGGTTCCGGGCAGAGCCGGAGGAAGGAAAATACTTGTGGCTTGATTTTAACACCTCCATCGTCCGTGAAAATGTGCCCGAGACACTGACCGAAGAAGCATTGCTTTCCATCCTGGCCTCTGCTGTCAGAGATCAGACAAATGCAAACGATATCATTCAGGACAATCCTGAATTGTACGAGCTTCTCCTTCTCGGCGGAGAAAAGACCGTGGACTGTTTCGTAAAGGAACTGAAAAAGGCCCGTTCCTATGGTATACGGGAATATTTTATGGCATCGGTTTGCGCCCGTATCACCGGCATCGGTACGGAAGAAGGCGACTATGATCCGGATACCTGGTGGGGCTCGGCCGATGAATGGTTAGCCATTTATCAGAAACACATGGCAGCTTTAGAATACGCCAATCGAGCCAAAGCCCAAGGGCAATCCCCTTCCGACACACCGGCAGAATGGAAAACAGTGCCTACCGACCTGACCGCTCTGAAAACTCCCGCTCCAAGGGCTATGGTTTGGGTAAACTACTTCTATCATCGGGAGAAATATCCGGACGGTGTGTTAAAAACAGAGTTGCCGGAATTTCCGGGAGTCACCTTTTTTGCCGATTCGGAGAAGATTACTGCCACCACCTCAAAAGGTACCAAAACCTTGATTTCCGGCAGTACCATTTGGGCCGGTTACTGGGCAGATTTAAACAACGACAGCTTTCCGGAGCTTTGTACCACTGTCAGCCTGGGGGAAAATGCTACCCACCTTGGTATCGTAGTTTACGACTACAAAAACGACACCTCCTACGGTCTCTATGATCCGACACAGTATGACTATGCCATGATTGGTGATATTCAAACCATGTATATCAGAAAAACCGACCGTGCCACCAAAGAAACCTCTCTTGTAGGCAAATTATCTTTAGCAAAGAACGCGGCGGACGGCACCATAGAATTAGCTTTAACTCCGGTGCACAAACAGCTTTACTCCTCCGTCTGGGCATCTTCGATTATGCTTGATTTACAAGGATATAGTAGCCTGTATCACGATTTGGCCATGGGTACAAACCGGTGGGTGGAAAATGATTTCTATCCGATTCTCCATATTTATTCCATGGAGGATTTCGAAACCTTTGCCTCCGGCTACCCGGATGTTCGTGTCTGGACCGAGCAGGGCGTCTACACCCTTTATGAAGCTGCAAAGGCAGATATTACCCGTCTTCTTGAAGGTTGTAACGAAAACGAACATGTTGTCCTCTACCTTGATACACACGGCATCGGCTACGGTACCACAGAACTGAACTACTCAATAAGGTTTACTTCACGGTAGAGCAGGAAATATCTTGTTTCTTAGAACAAATGAAAGGGCTGTCATAAGACAGCCCTGCACTTTTTCAATCCTTCTTAAATTTTATCTCTGATAAAAGAAAGCATCCTCCGGTAAAGCACCGCCTACCGACGCCGGGTTCTGCTCAAACAAAACCTTCAGATAAGCACTTGCTTTTTCCTTCATTTCTTCACCTTCGATTAAAACGATATTGCAGTACGGAATCGCTTTCTTTGCGATAGCCGCCTTAAATATATCAAACTGCTCGGACAAAGCCGCTGCCGCCTCCACGTTTTCCACCGTGTACGCTGCAGACGCCACATATTCTTCCATAAACGCATTTACCACATCCGGATTCTCGGTCAAAAACTTCGTATTTGCCACGACCACACCGGTCACAACGGTGGAACCCTCGTTTAACGCTTCCCACTCCTTTGTAATATCCAGTGCAATACGTGCCTTTGCGTTGCTGTTTAATACGGTGGTTACATACGGTTGCGGAAGCATAGCCACTGCATTTTCCGTCTGGGACAAAATCGCTGCCACTTCCGTTGCCTCGGACTTATACTCAATGGTAACATCCTTCTCCGGATCAATGCCCGCCGACTTTAACAACCAATTTAACGTATACTCCGGCGTGGTTCCCTTACCGGTAGAATAAATGGTCTTGCCTTTTAAATCATTTACGCTCTGCACCGTCTCACCGGTCTCTACAATGTACAATACCCCCAGGGTATTGATGCCCAGCATGGTAACGCCGCCCTTAGACTTATTGTAAAGTACGGACGCCAGATTACACGGTACTGCCGCAATCGGAATATCTCCCTTAATAATACTTGCGGTAATCTCATCCGCCGCTCCCGCAATGGTAAACTTATAGTTATTTGCGGTGGTACCGGCCTTGGCGTCTTCCATCATCTTTAACATACCTAACGCCGTCGGTCCCTTCATGGCCCCGATATTTACATCCATCTTTTCCTTCGGAGCTTCCGTCGGCTCTACCGGCTCTGCCGTCGGTTCCGTTACCTGATTTTCATCACCGCCGGTCACTTCCTGTGTCAACTCCGGTGCCTTGGTCGGCTCGTTCTGATTGTTATCCTTGTTTCCGCAGCCTGCAAATACAGATAAAAGCATCACTGCGGTAAGTAATAATGCTACTCTTTTTTTCATAACTTTCCTCGCTTTCTTGTGACCCGGAACATATCCCTGGTCATCAGAATTATTTTCGCCACCTTCTCCTCGGAATACCTCGGAGTGGGTGCGGAAGCAAACTGCTTCCGTGCTGTATTATACAAAATCGGGGAAAAAATGTCAATGAAGCAGAAAGCCTACTCCGCTTTCATTTCTACCTTTACACCGGAGAGTAAACTCTGTACCTTAATGCGAACTACCGGTAATTCCTCATTTTCATAGTTCGGCACCAGATTCATAAATCCGCTGAGCACATCTGTGTCATCCACTTCCACACGTACCATTGGCGGCACCTTTACTACCACACCACTCATCATGGTGCGCACACAAACTTCAGTGTCCTCCGAAAGCTCCGCTTCCGTCAGATCCAGTTCCACACCTGCTGCCACAGCATTCACTTCCACATCAGAAACCGTTTCCCCGGAAAACCGTATGTTTCTTCCGTTCATAAAATTCAAATAACGTTTGCTTTCGCTACCGTCATTGTCCTCTTCCAAACGATTTGCCAGGCGAACCATCACCTTCGCAATAGCCGTCAATGCTCCGTAAACCGCCACCACAAACATCGCCAAACGAAACAATCGTCCTAAAAGTGACCTCTTCTCTTCCTTTACTACCACAATACCTTCCTCTTTCATCTGTAAACTCCTTTCCATTACGCCTTAAACCGGTATCCCACGCCCCATTGTATCGAAACAGCTTGCTGTTTCGGCGCCGGGCGGGAGCAGCTTTGCTGCCTTCCTTACCCGCCCGTGTGCATCCCTCGGGTGAAACCATATGGGCGCTTTATATTCTTACTATGCCTTAAACCGATATCCCACGCCCCATATGGTTTCAATGTATTGCGGGTTTGCCGTGTCGGTTTCTATTTTTTCCCTAACCTTTTTGATATGCACCGTCACCGTGGCAATATCTCCTACGGAATCCATATCCCAAATCGCACGGAACAATTCGTCTTTCGTAAATACCACATTCGGATTTTCCGCCAAATAAGTTAAAAGATCGAACTCCTTTGTGGTAAACGGCTTCTCTTCTCCGTTTACAAAGACACGTCGCGCAGTTTTGTCAATACGGAGACCTCTTGTCTCCACCACCTTGTTCTCACGAATCCCACTGCCCACCAGACGCTCGTATCGTTGTAGATGCGCTTTAACTCTGGCCACCAATTCACTGGGACTAAAAGGTTTTGTCATGTAATCATCCGCACCAAGACCCAGTCCTCTGATTTTATCCACTTCATCTTTCTTTGCAGATACCATTAAAATCGGAATATCCTTTGCTTCACGAATAGCTTTACAAATCTCAAATCCATCACTGCCCGGAAGCATCAAATCCAAAATCACTAAATCATAATTCTCTTCCAGTGCCGCTTTCTTTCCCGTTACACCGTCATTGGCAATCGTCACTTCATAACCGGACAATTCCAAATAGTCCCGTTCCAACTCCGCAATGGCGGTTTCATCCTCAATAATTAAAATCCTCGCCATACTTCCTCCTTTCGCGAAATCCCTACTCTTTGATTCCGCTCAATCCGCGAAACTTCTGCGGCACATTCTGCTCTTCTCCGTCTCTGCGTACTTTTAACAATGTAAACGAGATGGTAGTGCCTTCTCCTTCTTCGCTTCTTGCGCTAATGGTACCGCCATGGTCCTCCACAATCTGTTTCACAATTGCAAGTCCCAGACCGGAACCGCCT
Organism: Lachnospiraceae bacterium; assembly: GCA_017465475.1. Taxonomy (GTDB): domain Bacteria; phylum Bacillota; class Clostridia; order Lachnospirales; family Lachnospiraceae; genus SIG307. The sequence goes on along the minus strand of JAFTWC010000060.1, from coordinate 9,901 downwards.
TTCCCCGTATTTCTGGAAGTATCCCCTCTATAGAACCGCTCAAAAATATGCGGCAAATCTTTCTCCGGAATTCCTGCCCCCGTATCACTGATTTCCGTACGGATGTAGGAAAGTTCATCCAATAACGTAATTGTAACCGCTCCGCTTTCCTTCGATAAGTATTTCACTGCATTTCCCATAATATTCATGGTAATGCGTTTTAACTGCTCTCTGTCGGCATACACTTCATCATCCTCCGACAAGTGATTCTCCAAAGAAAGTGTTATATTCTTCCGTTCCAATTCCGGCTCGTCTTCCTCAATGCAGTCCTCAAAAAAGTCCTTTAAATGCACTTTTTCGAAATGGTACGGATAGGATTTACAATCAATTCGTGTATATAACGACAACTCCTCCACCATACGAGCCATGTCTTCTGCCTTACTTCGTATGGTACGAAGATATTTTTCCTGCTTTTCCGGTGTGTCCGCCACACCGTCCAACATACCTTCCGCATACCCCTTTATGGTGGTAAGCGGTGTTTTTAAATCATGGGAAATGTTACCAATCAGGTTTCTTAAATCCTCTTCATATTGAATCCGGGTGTCGATTTCCGTCTTCAGATGAGCACGCATTTCTTCAAAGTCAGCACTCAGCTGTCCGATGTCGTCCTCACCGGTCTTCTCCAACCGGAAATCCAAATCTCCCTCTTTCACTCGTCTGGTAGCCTGTTTTAACTTATTAATCGGCTTAATAATTCCTGCATAAGACCACACCGTTAAAAACAGACCGGTTACAAGAAATACAATGACCACCGAACCGATGGCCTGCATCAAAGAATTTCTTGTCTGCGGAATCAGCGTATTTACATCGGAAACAATATATACGCTGCCGTTCTCTCCGTCGGAAAACAAAAAGTCCTGTTGTTTTACCAGATAAGGAATTCTCCCGTTTACATATAAACCGCCGTCCACATTGGTATCATACGCACCATATCCCGGCAGGGAATCCCGTATCATTTCATAAAAGGTTTCGTCTCCGCAATAAACTACCAATTCCCCTTTTTGAACGACCAGGAATGCCTGCCTTGCATCCAGGCTGGCATTCACAGTCTCCAAATATGCTCTGTCCAACAAGACTTCAGGGTTTTGCCTTGTCACCGTTTTCAGTTCATTATAAGTTCCGCGGGTCAGACGATTCAACACCTGTACCGGATTCCGTAACGCCTGTAACGTATCCACTTCCGTATTGTACGCCTGCTGCATCACATTGGTTTGATACTGAATAATTATGAATCCGAAACTTATTAACAGAAGTATCGGAAACAGCGTCATAAGCATAAACATTACAATCAGACGCTTTCGAAAATCCATGGCAGTCTCCTCCTATATGAAACGTAAAGAAACTCTGCCCTCACTTGTCCCCTTTTCTCTTACCGGCAGCCCTAGAAATTCTGTGCCCGGAACTCGTTCGGAGTAATACCCTCCAAACGCTTAAAATTATAACAGTAGTAGCTCACATCACGAATGCCTACCATCTGTCCTACCGCAGCAATTTTCATGGTACGGTCCGCAAGATAACGTTTGGAAATCTGAATCCGGCGTCTCGTAATGTACTCAAAGGGACGCATGGAAAATGCCTCTTTAAATGTACGGCACAAATGCTGCGGCGTAATGTTCAGCACGTTTGCCAAATCCTGCAACGTCATCTGCTCCGTAATATGCTCATCGATATAATCAAGGAGCGGCAACAGTCTTTGTTTTCCCTTAGACTGCGGCTGTGCCAGCTCATGCTGCAACATATAAAATTCCATCAACAAGTCATAAATCTGTACGGAACTGCGCTCCATACCGTTTAACCGGTCATTTTTCAATTCCGTTAAAATCTGGCGCATAATACGCTCAAACCGGGAAGTATCCATGCCGTTTAATACAATGGCATCCTTTATCCCCATGCATTCCAGAGCCTGAGGCATCCCTTCTCCGGCCAAATGAATCCAGCTGGTGACCCATTTGCCTTTTCCGTAATAACGGTGCGCTCTTCCTTCCGGAAGGAAAAACACTGCACCTTCCTCCAGGGAAAATACCTTTCCTTCTGTTTCCAGTACGCCTTCCCCTTCCACGCAAAAAATGAACTGCGGAAGACAATATCCGTTTTCTCTTACAATCGGACACTGCTCCTTGTTTAATCCGATTGCAGGGGTCTGAAACAATAACTTCGTTTTTCCAATATTAGGAAATACTGCTTCGGGCTTCATACAATCCCTCCTCTTTTGCTTATAAATCGCAGGTACCAACCGTTCTCGGGAACGGAACTACGTCACGGATATTGCCGATACCGGTCAAATACATGACACAACGTTCAAAGCCAAGTCCAAATCCTGCATGTCTTGCAGAACCGTACTTACGCAAATCCAAATAGAAATCATAATCTTCCGGATTTAACTTCAGCTCTTCCATTCTCTTATAAAGCTTGTCATAATCATCTTCTCTCTGGCTTCCGCCGATGATTTCACCGATACCCGGTACCAAAAGATCCATTGCGGCAACGGTCTTGTTATCCGGATTCATCTTCATATAGAACGCCTTAATATCCTTCGGGTAATCCGTTACAAATACCGGCTTCTTGAACACCTGCTCGGTAAGGTAACGCTCATGCTCGGTCTGTAAATCACAGCCCCAGCTTACCTTGTAATCAAAGTTGTCATTGTTCTTCTCTAAAATCTCAATAGCTTCGGTATAGGTTACATGACCGAACTCGGAATTAGCCACATGATTCAAGCGCTCGATTAAGCCCTTATCCACAAAGCTGTTGAAGAAGTTCATCTCTTCCGGTGCATTTTCAAGAACATACTTAATAATATACTTAATCATGCTTTCCGCAAGCATCATGTCATCCTGTAAATCCGCAAATGCGATTTCCGGCTCAATCATCCAGAACTCTGCCGCATGACGGGTGGTGTTGGAATTCTCTGCACGGAAAGTCGGTCCGAAAGTGTAAATGTTACGGAATGCCATGGCATAAGTCTCACCGTTTAACTGACCGCTTACGGTAAGGTTGGTGGACTTTCCGAAGAAATCCTTGGTATAATCCACGGAACCGTCCTCATTTTTCGGAACATTTTCCATATCCATAGTGGTTACACGGAACATCTCGCCTGCACCTTCACAGTCACTTCCGGTAATAAGCGGCGTATGCACATACACGAAATCTCTTTCCTGGAAAAACTTATGAATGGCATACGCAATCAAAGAACGCACACGGAACACTGCCTGGAAGGTATTGGTACGCGGGCGCAGATGCGTCATGGTACGCAAAAATTCCAAGGTGTGACGCTTTTTCTGAAGCGGATAATCCGGGGTAGAAGCACCCTCTACAAATACTTCCTCTGCCTGAATCTCAAACGGCTGCTTTGCATCCGGAGTGGCTACAAGTTCACCGGTTACGATAATTGCGGAACCTACGTTAAGCTTGGAAATCTCCGCAAAATTGTCCATGGTATCATGATACACTACCTGTAAGGTCTCAAAAAACGTACCGTCATTAAGTACGATAAAACCGAATGCCTTGGAGTCTCTGACACTTCTTACCCAACCGCCTACGGTCACTTTTTTACCTAAATACTGCTCTCTGTTACGATATAATTCTCTAACTGTTACTAAATCCATTTCTATATCTCCTTTTTAATTACTTTCCATACTCTTTGGCAAGCTTTTCAAACAACGGAAGCGCACGCTCCACCTGCTCGGTCTTCACGCAGTAAGAAATACGTAAAAATCCCGGACATCCGAAATCCGTACCAGGTACCAGAAGCAAATCGTACTTCTTCGCCCGCTCGCAAAACGCTCTCTCATCTGCTTCCAGTGCCTGCGGGAACAAATAAAACGCACCCTGCGGCTTCACCACATTGTATCCGAAGGAAGTCATTCCCTCATATAACAAATCGCGGTTCTTCTGATAAATGGAAATGTCTGCCGTCTCTTCCGCACACTTTGCAGCAACACGCTGGAACATACTCGGTGCATTTACATAACCGAGGATTCGTCCCGCACCGCACACTGCCGCATAGGCATCCTGCCAGTCTTCCATTTCGCACGGAACCACAATGTATCCGATACGCTCACCCGGCAAAGATAATGACTTACTGTAAGAATAACAAACGAAGGTATTCTTATAATACTTGGTCACATACGGAATCTCCACACCGTCATATGCAATTTCACGGTACGGCTCATCAGAAATCAAGTAAATGGCATGTCCGTACTCTTTTTCCTTTTCCGCAAGAAGCTTCGTCAAACGCTTAATCGTCTCTTCGGAGTATACCGCACCGGACGGGTTATTCGGAGAGTTGATTACAACGCCCTTGGTCTTTTCATTAATACGCTTCTCAAACTCTTCAAAATTAATCTGGAAACTTTCGGTATCTGCCGGTACAATCACACACTTGGCACCTGCACCCTTTTCAATAAAGCAGGCATATTCCGGGAAGAACGGAGCGAATACAATAAACTCATCCCCCGGCACCGTAAGTGCCTTAAACACAATACTGATAGCCGCTGCCGCACCTACCGTCATATACAAATTGTCCTTCGTAAAATTCGTACCGAATCTACGGTTAATGGAGGCGGAAATAGACTCTCTTACAAAATCAGCACCCTGTGCACTGGTATAACCATGAAGCACCGCCGGATTCTCAGACTGAATAATGTCAAGTAACGTCTTAGTTACTGTCTCCGGCGCCGGTACATTCGGATTGCCGATACTGAAATCAAAAATATTTTCTCTTCCTACAATTTTGGCACGCTGATTGCCGTATTCAAAAATTTCTCTGATTGTGGAACGCTTTTTTCCAAGCTCCACCATTGCTTCTGCTAACATATTTACGCTTCCTTTCAATAAATATCCACTGTTATAATACCACGAAACGAATTAGGTTGCAATAAAAATATTCATTTTCTTATGTGGAATCAACGCACCTTCTATATCTCTCTTTAAAACATAAAAACAGCGTAAGCATACCCGTCTAACTTACGCTGTCTATTAAGTTCCTTTACTTTATGAAATAAAGCCTCTCATCATCTAAATCATTTGCCAACATCTCTTAAATATGCTATACTGTTTAATAATAAATTAATACCACGCTTTACAAGTTTTTTCAAATAAAAGGAGGTATTCTTATGATAATGAATGGAATTACAATCGAACCGACATGTCCGGAATCCGCTATGGAAAAGCGTGCCGACGTTACTTATCCGGAAGTTGTACATGAAACTTACTTTTCTACCACCACCGGCTTAGACCGCGGTGCCAATGTAGTACTTCCGCCAAATTACGACGCTTCTAAGAAATATCCGGTTCTTTACTTATTACATGGTATTTTCGGTGATGAATATGTGCATTTAAGAGACGGCGAGCGTAAGCTTTTGGAACTTTTAGGAAACCATGCCGCAGACGGCACTGCAGAAGAAATGGTTGTTGTTCTTCCCCACATGTATGCATCCTCCGACCCGAACCAGCAGCCGGCATTTAATCCGGAGGCAGTAAAACCATATGACAATTTTATTAATGATTTAGTTACGGACTTAATGCCGTTTATTGCAAACAAATACTCTGTCTATACCGACCGTGAGCATCAGGCCATTGCCGGATTTTCCATGGGCGGAAGAGAAACTCTGTATATCGGTTTCACCCGCCCGGACTTATTTGCTTACATGGGCGCCATTGCTCCGGCACCGGGGGCAACTCCGGCACAAGACTGGGCCATGAAGCACGAAGGCCAAATGCAGGAAGACGAAATGACTTTTGCAGGAAAAGACTTCGAACCGAAGGTTCTTATGGTATGCTGCGGTAGCAAAGACGGTACCGTTGGTCAATTCCCGTTAGGTTATCATAACATTATGGAGAGAAACGGTGTTGCTCACACCTGGTACGAAGTTCCGGAAGCAGACCACAATGCAGTTGCCATCCGCGCCGGATTAAACAACTTCTTACGTGCCATTTTTAAATAAGTTTTCGTATTGATTACAAAAGAGTGCTTCGGTGCCTGTCCCGGTGAATCGACAGCAGAAGCACTCTTTCTTATGAGGTTTCCTATGAAAAAAGTATTGCGTTATTGTTCCGTGCTTCCGGCACTGGTTATATTATTCCTTATCTTCGGGTTTTCCGCTCAGGACGGTGAGACTTCCGGCTCTTTCAGTTTTCGGATTTGCTGTGCCATCCTTTCTTTTGCGGACCGCCTTTTTTCATGGAATCTCGCAGAACCTGCTTTTTATTCCCATGCGGAATCCATGCAGTTTTTGGTCCGAAAAGCCGCTCATGTGACAGAGTATTTTTTCCTGGCACTGAGTATTTTTCTTCCTCTGCGGGTATTGGTTTTTCATAAACCGAAATGCTCCCTTGCATGCTCTTCGGCAAATGCCACGCCGGTTCAAGCAACTACCTCCAATCGGCATCACTGCATTGCTCCCGTTTTGCTTACTTTTCTGCTTTCTGTTATTTGTGCCGCTCTCGACGAGTTTCACCAAACCTTCGTGCCGGGACGATGCGGCAGCCCCACGGATGTACTGGTAGATTCCGTAGGAATCCTGTTTGCTTGCAGTACCCTTTTATTCTGTTATTACCGTAAGCTAAAATCTAAGAACACAACCTGCGCAGAATAAATACAACCCCCGCAGTTACAATAGGAGAATCACTATGAACCATCTTGTTATCGGTATGCTGGCACATGTAGATGCCGGAAAAACAACACTATCGGAAGCACTGCTTTATTCGACCGGCACCATCCGGTCTCTTGGTCGTGTGGATAACAAGGATGCTTTTTTGGATACCAACTCTATGGAACGTGCCCGAGGAATTACCATTTTTTCAAAGCAGGCAAGATTTACATTGGACAAGTACTCCGTTACACTCTTAGATACACCGGGCCATGTGGACTTTTCTGCAGAAATGGAGCGAACCCTTCAGGTGTTGGACTACGCCGTTCTGGTCATCAGCGGTGCAGACGGCGTACAGGGGCATACAAAAACCTTGTGGCAACTCTTAAAACACTATCGCATTCCTACTTTTATTTTTGTCAATAAAATGGACCAACAGGGCACAAACCGGCAGCTTCTGTTAGAGCAACTCCGGAATATGCTCTCCGATTCCATCGTAGACTTTTCCTTCAAATCTGCCATGGATACGGAAGCAATTGCTCTCACGGATGAGACCCTTTTGGACAAACATCTGGCAGGGGAAGAACTGACGGATACCGACATTGCATCCGTCATTGCAACGCGAAAGCTGTTCCCGTGCTTTTTCGGTTCCGCCCTCCGAATGAACGGAATCAAAGAATTCATCGACGGTCTCGCTACCTATATGAAACCGAAAGAGTATCCTACTGCCTTCGGTGCAAAAGTATATAAAATCACCAGAGACAATCAGAGCACCCGTCTGACTCATTTGAAAATTACCGGGGGTACACTAAGCTCCCGTATGTCTATAAACGACACGGAAAAAATCAATCAAATCCGGCTGTATTCCGGTGAAAAATATACCACCGCAAACGAAGTGACCGCAGGTGAAGTCTGCGCTGTTACCGGCCTTGATTCCTCCTTTGCGGGACAATCTCTGGGAACCGATGTCCCGTCTAATATCCCATTGCTTGAGCCGGTTTTGACCTACAAGCTCCTTATTTTGGACGGAACCGATCCGCTACTGGCCATTCCGAAGCTTCGCCAGTTGGAAGAAGAAGACCCGAAGCTTCATGTGGTTTGGAATGAATTTCTAAAAGAAATTCATCTTCAGGTCATGGGAGCCGTTCAAATTGAGATCCTGCGAACGGTCATCGCGGAACGTTTCGGCATTTCTGTAGACTTCGGTTCCGGTAATATTGTGTACAAAGAAACCATTACAACTACCGTAGAAGGTGTAGGTCATTTTGAGCCTCTGCGTCATTATGCCGAAGTGCATCTGATCATGGAACCGGGAAGTCCGGGAAGCGGCATTACCTGTAAACTGGATTGCGAAGGAAGCGGCCTTGACCGCAACTGGCAACGCCTTATCCTGACTCATCTGTACGAACGGACCCATCGCGGTGTCCTGACCGGTTCTCCACTCACCGATGTAGTGATCTCTCTGGTAGGCGGTCGCGCTCACCAGAAGCATACCGAAGGCGGAGACTTCAGACAGGCAACCTACCGTGCCATCCGTCAGGGGCTTATGCAGGCGGAGTCTGTTCTTTTAGAGCCTTACTACAGCTTTACATTGGAACTGCCGAGAACCGCTGTGGGCCGTGCCATGACAGACTTAGAGCGGATGCATGCCGATTTTGAATTAAAAGATGCGGACATGGAAGAAGATTTTGCGGTTATCAGCGGAAGTGCTCCCGTTTCTGCCTTTAGCGATTACCAAAGCGAATTTATTGCTTATACCAAAGGTCACGGAAAGCTCTATCTTAGTCAGGGCGGATACAAACCTTGTCATAACGCAGAAGAAGTCATAGCTTCCATGGGCTACGACCCGGACAGAGACACCCACAATCCGTCATCCTCCGTATTTTGTTCCCACGGAAGCGGTGACATCGTTCCTTGGTATGAAGTGTTTGACCATATGCATATCGAAAGCATTCTGGCTGCCCGCACCAAAGGAACTCCAGACAATTCTTCCCCTTCCGGACAGCCGGTAAAAAATACCATTGCTGCCTTGGATGCGGCTTTGGGTACAGAAGAAATCGATGCCATCCTTCGTCGCACCGGCTTTGCCAACAGCAATACCAAAGAAACAAAACACTACCGCCCGTTTAACAAAACCAAAATCGAGGCGGTTTCTTACGGCTACAAAGGCAAGGAAACCACGCAAAACAGCGGCACCTCCTACCTTTTGGTGGACGGATACAATATAATTTTTTCCTGGAATGAATTAAACGAGTTGGCAGCCTCCAACCTGGATGCTGCCCGTACCAAACTTTTGGACATGATGTGCAACTATCAGGCCATGAAAAAATGTGAGCTGATTGTGGTATTTGATGCTTACCGGGTACAAAACCACGCCACAGAGTTTTTAGACCACCACAATATCCATGTGGTCTATACAAAAGAAGCGGAAACCGCCGACACCTATATCGAACGCTTTGCTCACGAACACGGAAAAAAACACTATGTGAGAGTGGCCACCTCAGACCGCTTGGAACAGGTGATTATTACCGGTCAGGGTTGTCATATGGTATCCGCCAGGGAGTTTGAACAGGAAGTAAAAGCACTGGAAGAGATGATACGAGAAGAATACTTGGATAAGAAATTATAAAACCAACAGCCACCAAAGTCTTGCACTCCGGTGGCTGTTATCTTATGTTGTAAATAAAAAAGTTCCGAAATCTTACATCTCGGAACTTTTAGAGGCGACAATCGGATTTGAACCGATGAATCAGGGTGTTGCAGACCCACGCCTTACCGCTTGGCTATGTCGCCTTATATTATATCTTATGCGGAAATCTTCTAAAAGATTCCACATTTAACTCCCCGAGTTGGGCTCGAACCAACAACCCCACGGTTAACAGCCGTGTGCTCTACCATTGAGCTATCGAGGAAAATTGTCTTTAAACAAGTATAGAAGAACTCTTCTGTTCTTCTTCCTTTTCCCTTTTTTAAACTGTATATTGACCCGGTTTCCCGGTCCATCCTAATAGTAAACACCGTTATGGTTAAGCCCTCGACCTATTAGTACAGATCAGCTACACACGTTACCGTGCTTCCACCTTCTGCCTATCTACCTTATCGTCTTTAAGGGGTCTTACTAGCTTATGCTATGGGATATCTTATCTTGAGGGGGGCTTCACGCTTAGATGCCTTCAGCGTTTATCCCGTCCCGACTTGGCTACTCGGCCATGCCCTTGGTAGAACAACCGATACACCAGAGGTCAGTCCATCCCGGTCCTCTCGTACTAAGG
>JAFTWC010000024.1 GCA_017465475.1 Lachnospiraceae bacterium | reverse complement strand
CGCTCAGTCGTGGGCGCGTTCGCATCGTCAGAGATTATCGGAAGCAAGCTTCCGATAATCTCTTCGATGCTCACTTTGCCTGCACGCAAAAAGAGCGACTGTTTTCACAATCGCTCTCTTCTTCTGCTAAAAATACTTTTTGTTTCCCCAGAGATTACTCTTTTTTAAATCCACATATTCATTATAAGCCTGTTCCAAAATCTGCTTTTCATTCGCAAACTTTAACATATGATATGCTTCATGAAACTTGTAATACCCGGAATCCATAAAAAACTCTTCTCGTTGCGGCTTGCTGTAATAGCTGTCAGACATCATCAAATACCAATGCACATCTTTTAAAACCGTATTCTGAGGGGTGTTGAAGGTATACTGGCTCTTACCCACATACTTTATAATCTGTGCGTCGACACCGGTCTCTTCTTTTACCTCACGCACTGCAGTATCCTTGAACTCTTCGCCTTCTTCTACGGTGCCCTTCGGTAAAACCCATCCCTCGTATTTGTTCTTATAATTTTTGTACAGTAGTAATATCTTACCTCTGAAAATAACTACACCGCCGCAGCTGGTCGCTTCTACCATTGCAATACCTCCTGCTGGTGTGCCTTCAATAACTGAGTATAAGTATACATCATTTTGATTCACTTTGCAACCATTCCGTAAGAGGTTTCTGAAATTTCCTTTTCTTCCTGTCATCTCCAACTCTATTGCAACGAAGTCACCGCATTTACTATTTGCTCTGTCACTTCATTTAATACACCGTCCCGTACTCCTCTGCGATGCTCCAAAAAAACACTGACGGCTACAATCGGATTGTCTGCCGGAACAAGTGCTGTGCCGAGACAATGTTTCGTTCCGGATGTTCCTGATGTCACTTCGGTTTCCGTATAAAGATAAGAGAATCCGTCTTCGTTTTCTATTCTTTGATATTCCTTCAGGTAACGCTCTGCGTCTTCCGGGGAAATCAACCTCTCACTCCTCATCGTTGTTTTATAAATAGTATCTCCCGACGCATCCGTAAGTTTTTTTGTCACATACGGCATTTCATATATTCCGTCATTGCTACATGCAACAGAAAACAATGCTGCACCCACAGGAGTCAATATCGTTCCGTCTGTTTTTATCCGTTCTCCGAAAGGCGTCGGAATTCCGTTCCCATATATCCTTGCGGCCTGCCGGAAAAGATCCGTTGCATCCGCCACCGGATATTCTCCGTAAAATACACGATTAAACAGCCGTCCCTCTTCCCCTTCATATACCGCATCTTCTCCCGGTAAAAAGTCCGGTAACGACACGCTGGCTAACAATGCACCGCTCTCTGATTCCAACACACAGGCAGCCCCCGTATATCCGGAAAGTGCCTCATATACCTTTTCCTGTAACGGCGTACATAAGGTGGTAAATAAATTATTCCCCGGTATCTGTGCGTCCTTTATCCGATACAGTAACTTTGTAAGCTCATTGGCCGAAGAAGATAACAAATCAATTTCTTTCACTGCCTCCAAACCACTGGAGCCGTTTTTTACCTGCCCTACCACATGGGAGTACAATCGTCCGTAAGGATAGTTCCGTACTTCCTTCCCATCGGACAGAATCGTTAGTGCCAATGGATTCCCGTCCGCATCATAAATAATGCCACGTGCGTTTTGTTCTTCAAGCTTCGCCTGACGCCGATTATAAGAATTAAAAATCACCGTCCGGGCTCCGGTACAGCTGAATACGGTAAAATATACCGCCACTAAAAGCAATACTGCCAAAAATCCCACCGAACACTGTCGCAATGCCCTCCGGGCCGGTTTCGTAATCTCTCCCGGAACAAATCCGTCTTTGTACTTTCGTCCCGGTTCCGCAAGACTTTTTTGTTCCTGCATTCCTTGAATCAGCATAAACATTAATATCATACTGGCCGCCGAACTACCTCCCGCACTGACAAAAGGAAGCGGCACACCGGTGGATGGGAGCATTCTGGTCACTCCGCCCACATTTAAAAGCACCTGTGTGGTAAACATAGTTGCAAATCCTGTAAAAACTAACCGGTAATAGTCCTCTGTAAACTTCTCTGCCATACGAATCAGAAGTACCATACAATGGAAATAAATTCCCAAGAGCCCTATAGCGAAAAACGCTCCCAACTCCTCGCATACCGCCGAAAAAATGTAATCCGTTGTTACCACCGGAATCTGTTCCGGAGCTCCTTTTAACAATCCGGTTCCAAAAAAACCCCCATTTCCGATGGCAAACAAAGACTGCGCCAACTGATATCCTTCATTATCCACCACTGCAAATGGGTCTTTCCATGCAAGAACCCGAACCTGCACATGAGAAAATAACCGGTATGCTGCTACACATGCTGCCGCTGCTGCCCCAAGGCCGCCGAATAACCACCTCTTCTGTCCCGTGGTACAATACAATAAAATCCAGTACACCACCGCAAACAGCAATGCTCCGCCCAAATCTTTGGATGCTGCCATCAATAAAATATGAATTCCGGCAAGTACTGTTCCCGCAACAATTCCTCTCCATGACTTTGTTCGAAGCAGCACCGCGGCACAGCCAAATATAAAAAGAATCTTAACAAATTCAAAGGGTTGCATTGCCACACCGAATAGTTTCACCCAGATACGCGCACCCAAACGTTCTCCTGCGAAGAAAAACACCAGGATGAGTACTACGATTCCAAGACCCAAATAAACATATCCGTATCGTTCAATTCGATGCATTGCCCGAATAAACGCCGGAATAAACAATGCAACAAACAGAGCCGCTGCCACAATAATAAACTGGCGGATTGCTCCGTTAAAATCCAACCGCGCTAATATCACCGAACCGACACAAAGCAGCAGTAACATGTGATTAAACAACAACTCCGACATACGGGGATACATCTTTTTATACACAAACGTTATGACGCCGTAGGTTACTAACTGAAGCAGCGAAAACCAAAGATACTTCACCTCATCACTTCGTAAGTAAAGTGTCAGAAAACACAGGATAAAAATCCCTGCAATTTCTGCTTTCATTGCAATCCGAAACCACATTCCTCTGTCTTCCGCACTTTTTCGTATACAAAGAAACGCCTGTATGTTATATGCGAGCAACAATCCTACCAATATATAATTTCCCAACGCTAAAAAAGCTGTTTCCATTATTCCACCCCTCTTTTAAAGTGACCTCCCGTATATCCGGTTCCTGTTACCGCTTCCCCATTCCCGGCGGCACTCTTCAATACCCGTTTCACTTCACGTTCCGACTCAAAAGTAAAATCGAGTCGCACCGCCATAGGACGAAGTTTTTCTATCTCTCTTCCGCCGGTTAGAAGCGACAAACACTCCGGATTATAAATCAGGTTATAACATTCCTTACAATTCTGTATCGTCGGCAACCGTTTTCCTACCCGGTCCGTAAGATAATACGGTTCCGGCTGACCTTCCGACTCCGTACCTTTTTTGTTTTTACAAAGACCCATGGTCTTTTTCACACAGTGTGCCGTCACCATAAGCGGAAGATGCCCGTACACAACAAGCGTCATTTCTTCGATTCCGATACCGGAAAGTTCTCTTTCGGAAAGTTCTACAGGCGCAGTAAACACACCTTCCGTCCCTCCGAACAAGTTCTCATAAAACGCCATCGCTTCCCGATTCATCACATACATGTTGTAATCAAGAACACACTTTGACTTCCATTCCGGGTCCTGCTCCGCCAACAAAGAAAGAGTTTCATAATTTCGAATCAGATATCCGTCAAAACTCTCTCTAAGTAACACATTCTCACTCCGAAACTGTTCTAATGTATCTTTTCTGCAAATACGCGGAAAGCAAAACCATACCTCTTTCCCGGCCTGTTTTAAATTCTTCGCAACTTCACAAACCGAAGCGGTTGTCTGTCCTATCAAATCCAAATAAATTCTGCGTACCTTCGGTTCCGTTGCCACCGCATCTGCCTGTCTTTTTGTGGTAACCATACAATCAAGAAGCGGCTTTCCCGCCTCGTCTTTGTTACGATACTCTTCCGACAAAATTTCTCGGCTCACCTCTGTGTTTTTCCGCAGGAAACGTTTCTGTATTGCCTCCGTCAGCAAAAGAAGAGCCGACCGTCGCAATTCATTTAGCAACCCGTTTGGCAAAAACACATCGTCTGCCAGTGTCACAGACAATTCTTCAAAATAAAAAGCTTCATTTCCTGTTTTCCGAAGTTGCTTTTCTACAGACTCCACAGTAGCCGGAAGCTTCCCTGCCTTTTCGCATACAAACCCTTCCTTACATACGGTAACAAGTTCCTTTCCCTGTTTCGGAAACGGCACCGGAAGAAGAAGACTCTCCCCTTCTGCAGACACAGTTAACCTGCAGACCTCTCCCGACTTTGCATAAAACACACCGGTCACCGGTACCCGCAATTCTTTTTTGATATAGGCCTCTTCCAATTCGTTCAGCAATACGGCATTCTTCATCCGATATACGGTATCTCCCGGCTTTGACACAAGCTTCGGTAAAAGTTTTGCCTTTATCGTTTCTCCTGCCTTTGCACCGCTTCCCAACGTATATTCATAATACCCCGGCTCTCCCGAGTACTTTTCGGATTCTCTGCGCAATTCCAGTACATCCTGAGGCTGCACCGGCTTTGACAAGCGAATCAGTGCCTCTCCTTTTCCTCCGGAACATACTTCTCCCACCGGTACTCCGAAATGTCCCGGCCGATGCACGGACATCAATCCCTTTCCGTTATGCACGGTAAAGCAACCGCCGGTAAAACCGCCACGATTATAAATATCCGCCAGACGCTGTGCTTCTTCCGTGAGCAAATTCGGATGATTCCGTAAATGGGTTCGATACCCTTCCTCTCCGTAAGAGTAATATAAATCCGTAAACTTTCGATACGCTGCCGCCACTGCCGCTGCATACTCCGGTCGTTTCATTCTTCCTTCAATTTTAAAGGAGGCCACTCCTGCCTTAATCAACTCCGGAAGAAGCGGAAGTCCGCATAAATCCTTAGGGCTGAGCCAGTACTTCCTTCCCTTCTCTTCGCTTTCGTATTCCATACGACAAGGCTGGGCACACCGTCCTCTGTTGCCGCTTCGTCCTCCGATCATACTGCTCATAAGACACTGTCCGGAATAACAATAACATAGCGCGCCGTGTACGAAAACCTCCACTTCTTTTCCCGTGTTTTTACATATGTCCGTAATCTCGCTTATGGACAACTCTCTTGCCGGTACCAGACGGGTTACAGGATACCCGTCAAAAATGTTCGTCCCTTCGGAAGATGTCAGCGTCATCTGTGTACTGGCATGCAAAGAAAGGCCCGGAAACTCTTTCGCCAAGAAATGCAACACACCCACATCCTGCACAATGGCGGCATCCAGACCTGCCTCGTAATAAGGAGCAAGAAAATCGTACAAAGACACAAATTCCTGCTCTTTCACCAACGTATTTACCGTAAGATACAACCGTTTTCCCCGCAAATGCGCATAGCGGATGGCTTCTACCAGTTCATCCTTATCCGGATTATCCGCAAATGCTCTTGCCCCGAATCGGTTCCCCCCCATATATACTGCATCCGCTCCTGCCGCAAAGGCTGCTTTTAACGCAGACATACTACCTGCTGGAGCGAGAATTTCAGGCTTTTCCATGATATCCCTCTAACTCGGTTTCCAACCGTATAATTCGTTTCTGTGCTTCCAAATTCTCTTTCTTTAACACTTCGATTTCTCTCTGTGCCGCTTCCAGCCTTGTCTGCGCCGTAATCACCTCATGCTTCAAATCAAAAATCTCACCGCTTTTGGCATCCGCATCCCCGGTAGTCTCATCCATCTGCTTTTTTAACTTAAAATAATCATCTGCTAAATTTAACTGCAAATACATATTTTTCATTTCCGAATCCAGCATACGATAGGAATCCATCTGCTGTAACTCCTTGTACTTTGCATTCAGGTACGATGCCACACGCTGTAAATACTCTTCGCTTTCATAGCCGCCGAGGCTTACTCTTTTTCCGTTAATAATTACTTCAATTCCGTTTTTCCTGTTCATCCTCACATCCTCCTGACTATTCCCGTACATCGTTTTCCGGCTCCGGCAACCCGATATGCCGATATGCTTTCGGCAATACCACACGCCCTCTCGGTGTTCTTGCCACAAATCCGTTTTGTACCAAAAACGGTTCATATACCTCTTCTATGGTTCCCGCATCCTCTCCGATACTAACGGCTACCGCTTCTAAGCCCACCGGACCTCCATGGAACTTTTCAATCATGGTCTGAAGTACTCTTCGGTCAATATGATCGAGACCTTCTTTATCTACTTCCAACAAATCCAACGCCTTGTCGGCAATTTCTTTTGTTATCACACCGTTTCCCACCACCTGGGCATAATCCCTGACTCTCTTAAGGAAACGATTGGCAAGACGAGGCGTTCCTCTGGAACGTCGGGCCACTTCCAATGCCCCCTCTTCTTCTATCTCCACCTGCAATACTCTTGCAGAACGTTTTACAATCTGTGTCAGTTCTTCATCGGTATAAAACTCTAACCTGCTTACTACACCAAATCGATCCCGTAAAGGTGCCGTAAGCATCCCGGCACGAGTGGTAGCTCCCACCAGTGTAAAATGAGGCAATGAAAAATGCTTGGAAACTGCACTGGCTCCCTGACCAATCAATACATCCATGGAAAAATCTTCCATAGCTGAATATAAAAACTCTTCAACCTGACGAGGAATCCGATGAATCTCATCAATGAAAAGCACATCTCCTTCGTTTAACTTATACAAAATGGATGCCATATCCCCCGGCTTTTCGATGGCCGGTCCCGCCGTGGTGCGGATATTCACTCCCATTTCATTGGCAATAATCCCGGCAAGCGTTGTCTTTCCTAACCCCGGCGGTCCGAAAAACAACACATGATCCAGTGTCTCCTTCCGTTCCTTTGCCGCCTCGATATAGATTTTTAACATTTCTCTGACTTTTGCCTGTCCGATATAATCCGCAAGCATCTGAGGACGAAGACCTGCTTCGCTTTTCTTCTCATCTCCCACTGCTTCGGTTGTAATGATTCGTCTAGCCATACCCGTTTTCTACCTTCCTTAGCCAAGCTGTCGTAAACTTAAGCGTACCATTTCATCGTCCGTCATGTCTTCTGTAACTTCTACCATCTTGACTGCCTTTTCTGCTTCTTTCTGTGCATATCCCAAAGCCACCAGTACTTGCACCGCATTTTCACGCAAAGCACTCTGCGCTTCCGGTTCTGTTCCTTTTCCTTCGGACACTTCTGCCACAAACTCTTCCGCAAAAGAAGCAGCCAATGCCGTCATCTTATCCTTTAACTCGATTACAAGGCGACTTGCCGTTTTCTTTCCAATCCCCGGTGCCGCTGCTAACCGGTCCGCATCTTCTGTTGCTACCGCCACACGCAGTTCCTGAGAACCGATGGAAGACAATATCCCCAGTCCCAGCTTCGGTCCGATGCCGCTGACCGTAATCAACAACTTAAATACAGCCAAATCAAACTTGGAAAGGAAACCAAACAACGCCACACCATCTTCTCTTACCTGAAGATAGGTGTACAACTTTATTTCTTCTCCCTGTACCGGAAGTTTGTCCAAATCTGCGGCCATGACTGCTACTTCGTAGGCGATACCGCCGGCAGTCTCTATCATTACCATATTTCCGTCTGCTTCCGCAAACATACCTTTGATATATGCTATCACCTGTGTCACCTCAATCATCTATTCATTAATACGTTATCTGTCTGTTCAACCGGACGTTCCTGCATGCCGTGCTTTACTTTAACCGTTCAAATTTCCCCCTGGAAAACTGCAGTCTTCCTTCGTCTATAAACCGTACCACTTCAAATGTCGGAATCTCTAACCCCTCTGCAATCTGGATTGCATTACTGTTGGGATACTTTTTTAAATACTCTTCGATGCTGCTGAATAATGCTTCATCCAAGGGTTTGCATTTATTGCATACCACACGGGTATCCGGACTTTGAAACATTTGAAAGCAATACTTACATTGATTCAGCTTCATACAACCACCTCCCGACAGATATACTTTTACAATTACAGTATAGCATAATCGTTCTCGGGATGGAATAGGAATTTTGGTTTTTTTCTGTTTCTTCCCACTACCCAAATCAGGGTTCTTATGATACACTAAATTCATTAGCAGGGGCACACAGTGCTTTCCTGCACTCACAAAGGAAGTGTATCTATGATTACTTTAACTACCCCGTTTATTCCCGAATTTTCTCCTTATTTACCGACTGAATTCCGGGATAAAAAAACGCTTTATTTTGATATCGAAACCACCGGGCTTTCCGCGCAAAGCTCTTATGTCTATTTAATCGGCTGTGCCTACGAAGAAGAGGGTACCTACTATCTGACTCAGTGGATGTGTACGGAACCCTCCGAAGAAAAGGAGTTACTGCGTCTGTTTTTCGAAAAAGCAAAGACGTATGACCTGCTTTTACACTACAACGGCACCGGGTTCGATTTGCCGTTTTTAGAGAAAAAAGCAAAACGACATTGCCTGTCTTCACCGCTTTCTTCCTTGAAGAGTTTAGACTTGTATGCCGCTTCTCGTAAGCTGAAAGCATACTTGCCTACAGAGGATTTAAAATTAAAATCCATGGAGCAGTTTTTCGGTTTTACCCGTACCGACACCTTTTCCGGTGGTGAATTAATCGAAGTATATGCCCAATTCTTAGGACTTTATCGTTTAAATGAAATGACAAATCACAGCAAAGAACAAGAGGTCACCGCCCTTGGTCATGTTCTTTTACTGCACAATGCGGAAGACATCAAAAATCTTCCGTCCCTTACCGTGCTTCTCTTTTTACAGAACCTGGCATCAGAACTTACCCCGGAGCGAATTCTTAGTACTCCTCATGTTACTTCTCCGGAAGCCGAAAAAGCCCTGGCAAACATCACGCTTACACCGGTTGCCTTTTCCATAGAGTACCAATTTTCTTTTACATTACCGCAAAGTTGTGAGCTTTCTTTGCCGTTTAACGAACAATCCATTCGACTGAACCTTTCCTCAAACGGCCACATTCTGCTTCTCTTACCAACTTTTAAAGGGGAGCTGAAATACTTTTATCCGAATCCCTCCGATTACTACTATCTTCCTTTAGAGGACTGTGCCATGCATAAAAGCGTAGCATCCTTTGTGGAAAAGGAATACCGCAAAAAAGCAACGGCAGCCACCTGTTATACCAAAAAGGAAGGTGTGTTTCTTCCGCTTGCACTTCGTAATGCCAAAACAATGCAATGTAAGGAAAAGACAGCAGAATCTTTCGAATTACACGCAAAAAAAGAAGCACAGACAGAACAAACTGCTTCTCTTCCATGCTTCTTACCTGACTATAAAAGTAATTTCTGCTATACTCCTCATACCAAGGAACCGGGCGCCGACGTATTAACTCAACTGGCAAAATCCGTACTGGGCTCTTTTTTATGATTCTGCCTTCACACCGGTAATAAACTCCGCATACGGCAGTGTCTCTACCCACGCGCAAAACTCCCGCCACTCCGGCAGTCTGTGAGTCTTACGCTGGGCATAAATCGTCTTTAACTGACGGTAATTGGTTGTCATGGCTGCCGTCAGTTTGAATCCGCAGGGATTGGAATAAAGAAGTCTTAAATAATCCTCCGGATCCTGGGTTTCGTTATACTTCTCCTTCAACTCGTTCATAATGGCAATCATACGCTTGTCCGTATACTCGCTGTACTGATTATCCAAATCAAACTTTGCAATCCGGTGCATGGTAGATTGACTGGAAATGAAATCCAGGAAATGATATCGTTCCGCTTCCGTCCATGCCTTTACCGTAAATGTCAAATCAAACTGTACAATAATGCCGGTCATGAACTGGTCATGTCCGCTCCCCTTTTCACAGGTGGCAAGCTTATAGGTGGTCGGGACCACATCACTGTTTAACTCTTCTGTCTTTGTCGCCATAGGGAACTTACTTCCCCGTACCGCACTCTCCAAACCGTATACCTTTACATTACTTACTACCATCGTCTTCCCTCCGTATTCTATAGATTCATTTATCTGCTTTTCTCTTACGAAGCCCGAAAAACAGCACCATCAATGCTCCTGCTGCAAAAATAAACAACGAAATAAACTGGGATGTTGAAAGCACTCCTACACCTCCGCGAGGGTCATCTCGTAAAAACTCAATTAAGAATCTTCCGATACTGTAGAACAACAGATAACATCCTGCCACTACGCCATCTTTCTTTACCTTATTTGCGATAAACACAAGAAGGAAAAAGTGCACAAAATTGGCAGCGCTCATTACAAGCTGGGTCGGAATTACCTTCACTCCAATCATATCCTGATATACGGAATGGTTAAACTCCATCCCGTACCATGCATCCGTTTCCTTTCCGTAACAACATCCCGCAAGGAAGCACCCGATCCGTCCGAATCCCTGGGCTAATGCAATAGACGGCATGATAATATCAAAGTATTTTAAGAAATTCATTTTCTTAACCTTACAGTATAAATAGCCTGCCAATATTCCTCCGATAATGCCTCCGTATACTACAAATCCATACAGTATATCACGAAACTCCATTTTCCCCGCAAATAAACTCTTCCACTCCGTTATGACATACAACACTTTAGCACCTAAAAATCCGCCAAGGGCACACCACATCCCCAGAGGCCAAATCCGTTCTTCATCAAGTCCCTTTTTGGGTGCTCTTTTTTCTGCAATAATAAAGGCCAACACGACACCAATGGCAATCATTAATCCGTAGCCATGGACCTTAATCGGTCCCAATTCAAACAAAATCGCTCTCATACTGCTTTCCTTTCTTCACTTCCCACATGTTCCAAAAAAGATAGTACATCCTCATACACCTTTTCATTTCCAATCTCATTTAACACTTCATGCTTCATATCCG
The DNA here is from genome assembly GCA_017465475.1 of Lachnospiraceae bacterium. Classification (GTDB taxonomy): domain Bacteria; phylum Bacillota; class Clostridia; order Lachnospirales; family Lachnospiraceae; genus SIG307. The sequence goes on along the minus strand of JAFTWC010000024.1, from coordinate 27,455 downwards.
GATATACAATGGTACGAATATCGGTATAACCGACCTTCTTCAAATTATTCACCGAATCCCGAAGTCCCTTTTCAAAACCGGTTACCGGATCATCCACTCCGGTAATACTTAAAATCGGAAGTTCCGGATTGTTACATTCATAGGCCTTATAGTGCTTCAGTTCTTTGTCTGCTTCCCACACCGTAAGTACCGCACGATTGGTATATTTATAACCGGCACACAGCGGGTCCTTCCGATATAATTCCTGCACCTTCGGATTATACGCCAACCAGGAATCATCCTCTTTATCTCCCAAATTCATTAAAAACGGGTGATGTCCCCTTTCTCCGCTAAATTTCATCATCAGCGTTCCGTATGCCATACCCGGCTTTACGATTTTAACATAATTGGCTGTACCGGACATCATAACAGAGGTCAACTCATCATCAAACTTCTGCATATATTTTCTGGTAATCAAAGACCCGAAAGAATGGCCGAACATATGAAGCGGCACATCCGGATATCGTTCTTTTATATATGCGGTAATTACGCGCTGATCCTCAATCAGCAAATCCAATCCGTCCATATATCCAAGCGTATACCTTTCATTTAACGATGCTCCATGTCCGCGATTATCGGAAACCAACACTGCATAGCCGTTGTTCTGCAAAAACGTACAAAAATCGTAATACCGCTCCTTGTGCTCCTTTGCACCGTGAATCATCTGAATCACACCCTTGGGATTCTCGCAAGGAAATAACGTACACGCCAGCAAAAGCCCGTCTGTAGATGACAACTTAAATTCCTGTTTGTTGCCGCTCATTTTTTCATCGTTATCTTTTACCATGTCCCCCATTTTACTTATGTCCCTCATTTCCGTATTTTTTTGCCAATAATACCAAAAGTTGTGTGGTTTTTTCCATAGCATCCACGCTTACGTATTCAAAGCGACTGTGATAGTTTGCTCCTCCGGTACACAAATTCGGACAAGGTAATCCCTCATATGTTAATCTTGCTCCGTCCGTACCTCCTCGAATCGGCATTACCTTCGGCTCAATTCCAAGTTCCTTCATGGCTTCACAAGCCGAAGTAACCAAGTGCATATGCTCCGTCAATTTTTCTTTCATGTTATAGTAAGAATCTTCCAACTCCACTACAACCGTATCGTCACCATACTTCTCATTTAAAAAACGTACCGCATTTAAGAACAGTACTTTCTTCTGCTCAAACAGCACTCTGTCATGATCACGGATAATATATTCCGCCTCTGCTTCCTCCACGATTCCGCTTAACCGATCCAAATGAAAGAAACCTTCATACCCTTCCGTGTACATCGGATTTTGCTGTACCGGAAGAAGGCTTTGTAACTCCTGTGCTATTAAAAGTGCATTCTTCATCTTCCCTTTTGCAGAACCCGGATGTACATTTCGTCCGTAAATGTGTACCGTAGCCCCGGCTGCATTGAAATTCTCATACTCAAGCTCACCCAAAGCGCCGCCGTCTACCGTATAAGCATACGCAGCTCCAAACTTCGGAATATCAAAATAATCTGTTCCGCAACCGATTTCCTCATCCGGTGTAAATCCAATACATATCTTTCCGTGGGATACTTCCGGATGGTTCAAAAGATACTCTGCCATCCCCATAATTTCTGCCACACCGGCTTTATCATCCGCACCAAGAAGCGTGGTCCCGTCAGTCACAATCAAATCCTGACCCGCAAGCTCCGAAAGCTCCGGGAAATCCTCTGTGGCCAACCAAATCTGCTTTTCCTCATTTAACAGCACATTCTTCCCATCATAGTTTACCACTCTCTTCGGTTTTACATTCTCACCCGTCACTGCCGGAGAGGTATCCATATGAGCAATAAAACCTAAGGCCGGCGCCGTCTCGCACTCTTTACTTGCCGGAATACTTGCATAAACATAGCAATGTTCCTCATCATAGGTCACATCCTCAATCCCAAGTGCTTTCAGTTCCTCTACCAACACTTTTGCCAAATTATGCTGTTTCGCCGTACTGGGAGATGTTCTCGTCTTGTCATCAGACTTTGTATCAATTTGTACATATCGTAAAAAGCGTTCTACCACACTGCTCATGATTGTTTCTTCCTTTCTGTTGTTTCAAGGTCGTAAGATTTTATACCCATTTTTAACAAAATCAAACTATTATTAGTGTACCATATTCCCGTAGGATTGTCACGAAAAAAAGATATCCGGTCCGATAAAAATCCATCGCAAAAGAAAAAGGCGTCACCGCAAACTTACGGTAACGCCCTTCCCTCATTTTTTACTTTTCCGGTAAAATCAATTGTTGTCCCGGATAAATCTTATTAATGTCTTTGATATTCGGATTCAAATCACGAATTTCCGTCCACCGGCTTCCGTCCCCTAACTGTTCCTGCGCAATCTTACGAAGATAATCACCTGACTTCACCTTATATTTCGTAGTCTTTTTCTTCTCTTCTTTCTTTTCTTCCTTTGCTGCAGGTGCAGGTTTCGTTTCCTGCGGTTTTGTCTCTTCCGACTTCACAGCATCCGGCTTTTCAGTTTCAATTACCGGTTTTTCTTCTGCATCCCCGTCTTTTCGTTGCTTATTCAAATCTCGAATAATATCTGCTACGGAGATACTCTTTCCTTCCGTCACGGATGTCTGTGTCTCCTTAATCGGAAGTTCCAAAACCATGCCGGTACGCAGCATTGCACTGGTCATATTGTTTAACTTCATGATTTCCTTATATCGGCTGCCTTCACCCAAATACTGTTCCGCAATCTTCCACATGGTATCACCGTGCTTTACGGTATGGGTCTTGTTCTTGGTTATTGCGGTAGTTTCGGACGGCTCCGTTTCAAGAAATACCTCTTCTTTTGCAGTTTCTTCCACCGGAAGTTTTAATTTCATGCCGGTATACAACACGGCACTTTCCATATTGTTTAACTTCATGATTTCCTTATAACGATTTCCTTTTCCTAAATACTTCTCGGAAATCTTCCATAAGGTATCGCCGTGCTTTACGGTGTGGGTCTTGTATGTCACCTTCTCTGTCGTCTTCATTTCGCCGGCTACAATTACCACTACCTCATCCTTACTGTCGGCAATGGTCTTTTCCAACTGCTTCGGCTCCACGCTTCCCACATATTCGTAACTCTTTTCCTTCTTGTTATACCGGAATAAATGGAAGGACTGTTTCTTATATTTCTTTACCGCCTCTTTTACGGTTACTTCCTTTTCTTCCGTTCCCTTTTCGGTCAACACAAGAATCGACGTACCGGATTCCTTCGTATCATCCTTATCTTCGGTGTCGTCCTTATCTTCAATATCGTCCTTGCCTTCGGTGTCGTCCTTACCTTCAGTATCGTCCTTGCCTTCGGTGTCGTCCTTACCTTCGGTATCTTCCTTACCTTCGGCATCGTCCTTATCCTCCGTGGTATCGTCATCGGTTGTACCACTATCGAATGGTGGCAAACTCGGAGTCCAACCAGGAGTGTTTCCGCCAGGAGTGTTTCCGCCAGGGGTATCACTCTCAGAAGTTTCACTTACAATACGGAAGTAAGAGAATCCGTTCGTAGAAAAGCTAATGGTCTTTCGATCCGCATCGTAGGTTGCATCCAGCTTTTCAATTCTTCCGTTCGGCAGAATATGTTCTACATACATAGAATCGGCAGTTTCCGTTCCGGTTAACTCATACGGAACCGTTACATATACAGAACCCGTTCCGAAGTTTGAAATCATTTCATCTCCGCAAACAATCTGATACTGATAGGTCGGCTTATCACTTCCCAGTTCTTTTGCCTCTTCCTCACTCAGGCGACGCGCCACCAATGTAATATCCGTATCGGCTTCATCTGCAATTTCCAGTAACGCATCACGGTCAAAAATCACATCCGAAGTACCTCCCATTACTCCCATGTGAGAAACACCGGTGTGTCCCAGCATCTCGTTTATGGACTCATCATCAATGGTAACCATGTAACTGTTCTTTCCTTCCGAACCGCTTAATTCGTATTCCACGGTGGACTGGAATCCCATAAACGGATTCATTGCCAGCATTTCCAGCTCTTCCTGCCGCACTTTTCCTATGGTATCTTCCCATATATCGCCGTTTACCTGATAGCTCAATTCGGTTCCCTCCGGCGTCAATGTCACCGTTTGCTTTACTTCCTCATCCTTAATGTTGTAGTTTAAGGTATATTCCGATTCCAAATTACCGTAATCGTCCTTTATTCCCACCTTAAAGGATGTCTTACCCGGTGCATTTACTTTAATGGAAAGTTCCGTTCCTGAAATCGTAACTCCCGTATTATTAATGCTATCAATAATACCTTCCACACCATTACCGGTTGTAACAGATATATAATCATTATAGATCCTGTGTCCGTCAATCTTACCGTTATCAATGGTAACAAACATCTTATGATTTGTCTCACCCTTGGCCAGCTTAAGCAGTGTGGTTGCCTTCTTTATCACGTTCACATCCAACCCTTCCGCTTTTCCCCAAAGTTCTACAAAATCACTGAAGCTGAGACCGTGTACCTCTTCATCAAAAAATTCCTCGTACGCTTCTTCAAAAACCTTATCCACGATTTTGTTAATGAAACTATCCGGCTCCTTGTGATTAATATTGATGGTATACGGAATTTCCGTGGTACTTCCCTCCATTGTAGTCACCTGAACATCCGTAACATAATATGCGATATCCACAAATGCGCCCAGCTTTGTAAGCTCCACTAAATGTAATGCGGAATTAAACCAAACGGTTGTGGAGAAAGTTAATTCAATGTAACCGCCCGGTCCCAGTTCCTTAATTCCTTTTGTAAACGTATCACCGTAGTCCGTAGCTTCCAGCTCTAACTTTGGCGAATCCACATCCCAGCCTAACACTTTATACTGCTCGGAACGGGTAATACCAAAGGTAAGATTATATAAGGACTTATCAGATACGTTTTCCAAACGGAACTTCACGGTATAATCCTCACCCCGTTCCGCGGTGCTGTCCGGCGTGATGGTCAGGTGCAGTGCACTTCCGGCATATACCTTAAGAGGCTCCTTTGTGGAAAATCTCTGCTCAATCACATCTCCAAACGGCATGGAAACCGCAATAACATCCGCACTGACGTGATATTCACCTTCCTTATCACCGCGAATGTACCAGTCAATCTTTTTCGACTCACCGTGACCGATGGTTCCGATGTGTTGATAGACTTCCTGTGGTTCTCCTGTCATATCCGCCAGAGAAAGTCCCTCCGGAAGATTAATTTTTGCCGATACCTGCTCTAAGGTATCCGTATAGGACTGGTTCATTACGGTTAGTTGTGCATGGTACATTTCCTTCAGCCAATGTGCTTCACCGTAAATTGCCAGAACAAAATGCTCGGAGAAATCAATCTGCAACTTAATATCACCGTAACCTTCACCGCTTCCGCCGGTTCCGCCACCGGTTCCCAGCGGGAAGAAGAAAAATCCGTCTCCGCTCTTTCCTACCGTTTCACCGTTATTATTCTTATAAAGTGTCAACGGTAAGGAATACATCTTTAAACCGGCTACAAAAGTAATCTCCGTCTTAAACTTATAAACGTGCTGATTTCCTTCTGCTTCTGTATCGATTCCTGCTGCAACGATTTCATCGTAGGTCATCTCTGTTACGTTAAACTCACCTACCATTACCTCGCTGTTGGTCAAACCGATGATGTGCTGTGCTTCGCCGCCTTCACAGGTGATGGATACGCTTCTGATTAAGAAGCCCTGTGCCGCCACACGTACGGTATAGAAACCGTTTGGTAACAAACAGGTTACGGTTCCGGCTTCTGCACGAAGCGGGGTTTCCCTTCCGTTATTGTCCACAATAATGACATCCGCCTCTGCAATCATCGAATTATCCAGTGCATTTTTAATTACTACTTCTACCTCCGTATAGTCCTTTGCCTGTTCTGTCGCAACAATTGTCACTGCTTTGCCGGTGGTTCCCACAATTCCGGTTGCATCCTTTACCGTAAGCTGTACCGTATAGGTGCCCGGAGTCGTATATGCATGAGCTGCCGACACACCCTTTGCAGTCTTTCCGTCTCCGAAGTTCCAGGAATATTCCGCAATGTTATCGTTATCCTTAGAACCTCCTGCGTCAAAGGTAATCTCGTTTCCGCACAACGCATACGCAGAACTGTTCATATCAAACACTGCAACAGGCTTTTCCGTATCTGCGGTTTGTGCTACGGCACTGACCGCAACACTTTCTGACGTTGCTAAATATGTATCTTTTACTGCAACTTTATAGAAAAACTCCTTGGAATCCCCTTCAAACCGAAGTATATCCGTATACTTCCAGTCGTTTCCTACATTAACCATGCCGATATATTCGTAGGACACCCCATCAGAAGAACGATATACGGAAAAACTTTCTGCAAGTTCCCGATTTCCTGCATAGGTCCAGGAAACAGTAATTGTCTTGTGTCCGGTGGACTGTGCCGTTGCCACCGGCGCCACCGGCGCAGTGTACTCCTTTATGATATAGTCGCAAATCTGTGTTGCCGGTTCATTTTCCTGTTCGTCATACACGGTAAACCGTACCTGATAATTTCCCGCCTCCAGGCCTTCCAGATTCCATGTGTAATGATATACATAGCTGCGCACCGGGGTATCACCGCAACCCACTTCGGCAAGTGACGTCCACTCAGATGCATTGGCTTTCTTATACTCAATGACACAGCGATCCAGTCTGTAATTATCCGTCGCACTGACAATCAGTTCGGCTGACTTTATCAAACTATCCTCGTCCGGACCGATTCCCCGGATAACCGGAGCTTCCGTATCATCAACCAGCTTTGCAGACTGTACTAACGTAGCTTCACTTTCATTTCCGTATATATCCTCTGCCATCACATAATAATAATATAAGGTATCCGCAACAATTCCGGTTTCCAATGTATCAAAGTATCCGATGGAACCGATTTCTTCTACCACAGCGAAGCTACCGTCTTCCCCTGTAGCAGAACGATATACGTTAAAATGACTGAAATCATTTTCCGGAGCAAGTTCCGGATAGCTCCACATTACGGTAATCTTTTCCTTGTCACCGCCAACCCAGAAATTCTCCGGACCATCCGGCGGCGTATTATCCAGGACAATCTTTCTGATTACTTCCGCTTTGTTTCCTGCGCTGTCCACTGCCACCGCCTTAAACCAAAGACTTCCGGACGGAAAATCCTTTGCCTCTTCATAGGAAACATTATAAGACAAACAATCGGTGATATGCGGATTTGTCTCCGTAGCTATTTTAGTATAGGATGCTCCTTCATCCGCAGAAACATAAAGTTCCACAGTCTTTAATACTAAATTGTCCGTAGCATTACCGGAAATTTCCATTTCCTTCCCTGCGTATATTCTGCCTTCCTCCGGCAAACTTACCGTCACTTCCGGATTGATATCATCGTGTAATATCTTAACCGTCTGAACCTCAGAGAAATTCTCGGACCCTTCCGCATCGGAAACCTTAAACTTCACCTGATACATTCCCGGCTCCAACCCGTCTATGGTCCAGCTTCCGCTATAATATGTACCGCTTCCTGTCATGGCCTCTTCCGCCCAGCTCTGTGCATTCTCAAGCTTATAAAGAATCTTTGTCGTTACACCGGAAAAATCATAGAGCGCATCTTCTTCCAGATTTAGATGAACCGGAAGACGCTTGGTATCCATATAGGCCTCTAAGTAATACTTCTCCTCAAAGTTCTTTACGGATGCAATCTCTAACCCCGCCGTCGCAAGTGTGGCAGATGCTGCCTCCGACTTATTTCCTGCACGGTCCAATGCATAGACATGATACTCATACTCTGTTCCGAGCAAAAGTCCGGAATCACTGTAACTTAATGCCGTGTACGGTAATGTTGCAAGCTTTGTTTCTCCGCGATATACTTCATACCGATATACCGCCACATTATCCGTTGCCGCGGTCCAGCTAAAGGAAATTTTCTTCGTACCGTGAGCAGTCACAAAAGGAACCCCCGGAGCCGTCGGCGCCTCTGTATCCTGTGTAGAGGTCTGCACCTTCTCCGAATAATTTCCTGCCTTATCTACCGCTTGCAATTCGAAACCAGCGCCTGTCGCATAGGATGCAATATAACTTGTATCCGTAAAGTTATTATACTCATCAATAATCTTTGCACCGTCTCTCCAAAGAATAAAACCTTTCAGGTTCTCTTCCTCACACTCCCAGGAAACTGCCGCATTTCCGCTTTGGTCAAGCGTAGCCTTAAAACCGGCAATCACCGGAGCAGTCTTATCAATAACCAAATCCTTCCAAATATCATTTCCGGCATCATCCGTTACGGTTACTTCATAAGTGTGTTCTCCCAATCCGGTAAACTCTGCAGAAAACTCTCCGGAGGAAGATACCGTTACCACTTCCGTCTTAAATCCGACATTGGCATTGTAAAGCTGAATCGTCACCTCGGCTCCCGGAATTCCGTAACCGGAAACGGTATAAGCTCCGGTATTCTTATATAATTTACTTTCGCTTTCCCAGTCTTTTAATAACAAGCCTTCCGCACCGATTAACACAGAAATCCGTTCCGTATCGTACGGATTCATTTGATAACCGGACATATCGGTTATAGCAAACTCAACTCCGTAATATGCTTCATTAGAAAACGGATAACTACCGGTATTCAGTACCGCCTCATAGACAACACCTTCCTGCGTACTTTCCACATAGTCTAATTCCGCATCCGTGTACGAAAGAGTTCCATCCTCCAAAACAAACGTTGCATATGCACTGGTCAGAGCAGAATTTGTCACAAGTCGTAATACAAACTCCGTATACTCCGGAACAAACATGGAACTGCTGCCGTTTACCAGTACATCTACGGACAAGATTTCCGGAGTTACCGCCTCTTCCAACATCTTATACTGCCAACGGTACACTTCACTTTCTTCTCCGCCTGCTTTTTTAAACTGAACATATACCGTTTTTTCGCCTTCTCCATCACTTAACAGGAACGGGATTTTGTTACGAATTGCCTGATACTGTGTGTCTGCAAATAATGCATCTTCCGAAAAACGAACGTAAGCATATCCGGTTAATGCCGCATCAAACCAAACATTATTTCCTATGATTTCATACTGAATTTCCGTGTAACTATGTTCGCTGTCATATGCCTTAATGGTCGGAACCGCTGTGTTTACATTCCATCTTATATAACAGCTTACTGCACCGATATACTGACTATCGGCAAACACTTCAAGCATATAACTGCCGTTTTCAATCCCCTCCGGAAGATTTGTTACCGTCAATACATCTCCGTCCTTACTTAACGCAACATCTGCAACCTTTCCGCCATCCCCTTCGTTTACAAAAAGTGCTCCCGTATAAGAGGCTTCCGGAAGATTCCGATTTCCTTCAATGGTAATGACCCTGTTCACATCATCCGTTGTACACCAGTCTGCCAACACCGGTGTTCCGCTTCCTTGCGTCGTAAAGGAATAATAATCATATTCATAGGTTCCGTATGCCAACGGCTCAGATAACTCCAGCGGAAGTTTCCATTCAGCCTCCTCAAAGGAATAATACGGAGTTCCGAGCGTATAGGAAAGTCCCGTATCCGCACCTGTTCGTAAGAAAGAAAACGGATTCGCTTCATAGTACTCCAACGAAATATTTTTCGGAGAAGACAATCCGATGACAAGGCGACTGTCTCCCGCAAAAACAGGAGTATCTACATTGTAACTGTACGGAGCACGTACCGTACTGTCAAACGTTTTCCCGTTTGTTCCTTCTACCCAATGCGTCTTTTCTCCACTTCTGATTCGTAACGTATAGGTTCCGTTCTCATCGAACTCTGCCGGCTTTTGGAGCGTTAACCGGTAACAATAGCCATCACTTGTTGCTGTTCCCGCAACTTCTCCGGAGGTTGCCACTACCGACTGATTGGCATCACACAACTCCATGGTGGCCGTGCCTGCACCGTTTGTAGCCAGCACCTCTGCTGTCAAACAGTCAAAATAAAAACTAAAAGAACTCCATCCGAACTCTGTTTTAATCTTTTTTACTTGCAATACATCGGAAGCAACCGGCAATTTTACCTTTACCGAGGTATGCAGTTCTCCGTTTATATAGAAATCATAATATTTTGTGCTATCAAGTTCCGATGCAGTTGTAAAGCTTCCTGTAAAATAGCAGTACACCGTATCCTGCTGTGTTACAGTGGACTTGGTAACCGACATACAAGTTGCCAGCGTCGTTTCATCCTTCTTAATCTCAAACACATTATTCTCACCGGCATACACGTCTAACAACATATTTTCACCGGTTAACTTAAACTCATACTGGCATGTCCCTGTTTGAGTTATCTCAAGCTCACTACGCACATTACTGTTTCCTTGTGCAAATTCACACTCAAAGCGATCCGTTCCGCCACTTTCGTTTGTCACGGTAAATACAATTGATTCATTTAAATAACTATAGGACGATAACGGTAATGTCACCCCATTGTACTGCAATACAAGAGAAAATGTACCTTGCGTTCCATCCATTACCGGCATAAGCACTCCCTCGTACAACGTCGCTATTACAGTACTTCCATGCTGTACATACTCTGCCTTTACCCGGTACTCTGCCCCTTCCGTTGCATCATCAACAACTACCGTTACGCCTCCGGTCACTGCAGCATTTGCGGTAACTCCGGATATGGTTAACGTTTCCGGGGCTGTTTCCGTTACACTTGCAGATACACTATCTGCATTGGAATACACTGAATTTGCAGAAATCACCAATGCATACACATCCTCCGCCAAGGCCTGAGACGGAGTTACCGTATATGTAATCTGCACTTCAGAGCCGAAATTACTCAATGATTTATACGTCGCTGTACACGGAATTTCCGTTCCTTCTCCATTCATCAAACCAAAGGTGTACAGATTCGGATTCCCCTGATATCCACTCACCCTGATGGTCAAGGAAAACGGTGCCGCTCCCTTATATAAATTTTGAATTCCGGCATAAGTGATTACCGGCGCATCCACTACAGACAAAAACAAATCCGGAATTGCCAACGTAGTCATGTTTTCTGCGTCACCATATACAACCTGTAATTCATAATCTCCTACCGCAGGCTGCACTAAAAAGAAAAGCTCGGTACTCACATGATAACCGCCGTTATAATTGTAAATTGTGCTCTGTTCCGACTGAGCCACAACCGTGTCCCCGTTCACCGCCTGCACCCGCGCATTTTGCAAAGATGCGCTTCCTTCGCTCGGAACTGTCACATCATTCAATCTAATACTCATTGCACTTGTAGACGCATAATAGTACTTAGCTCCGTTCTGAAACAGTCCCGCAGCTTCCGCCCCTTCCTCTACAATCGGCAGATATACACTGGCCAGTGCCTCCAATCCGTTCCCCGACACATCCTCTGCCTGTACTGCCCTCGGAAGCATGGAAAACAACAATACTACCGTCAAAAGCACTGCAATCAGTCTTTTACTTGCATGTCTCATGGTGCTCCTCCTTTTGTTTCTTACACTTTATATCTATATAAAACCTCATTATTCTACAATTTATATTATATCGCATATGTAGTGTCTTTGTCTTACACTACAAGTGTAAATATTCAGAAAAAAGTGTTGCACCAACTCTTGACAAAGAGCCCAAAAAAGGGCTGCCACACTTCGTGCGACAGCCCTTGTATTACTATTGTATTCAACTATTTACAGTACGCGTACCTTTAATACACCGTCAATTGCATTGAGCTTAGCAACTAAGCCGTCAGCAACATCAGTTACAACGTCAAGTACGGTATATGCGAACTCACCTCTGGACTTGTTCACCATGTTCTCGATGTTGATATTTTCGGAAGCAAATACACCGGTAAACTGGGTGAGCATGTTCGGAATGTTCTTGTGACAAATGGTCACACGGGCAGCGGTCTTGCAGATACCTGCATCACATGCCGGATAGTTTACGGAGTTAATGATATTACCGTTCTCAAGGTACTCTCTGATCTCGTTAACAGCCATTACTGCACAGTTATCTTCAGACTCCTCGGTAGAAGCACCAAGGTGCGGAATAGCGATAACACCAGCCATGCCTGCGGTCTTCGCATTCGGGAAATCGGTTACATACTTCTTAACCTTACCGGACGCAAGTGCCTCTTCCATAGCCTCGTCATCAACCAAAAGGTCTCTTGCGAAGTTAAGAATGATAACGCCGTCCTTCATCATAGCGATGGTTTCCTTATTGATCATCTTCTTGGTGTTTACATTCGGGTCCTCATTCTCAACCAGCGGAGTATGTACGGAAATGTAATCACAAGTAGAGAAAATCTCCTCACGGGTCTTTACATGATGAACGGAACGAGAAATGTTCCATGCAGCGTCTACGGAAAGATACGGGTCACATCCGTATACATCCATGCCAAGACTTACTGCTGCGTTAGCAAGCGGGCCACCGATCGCACCGAGACCGATGATACCAAGCTTCTTACCCTTAATTTCCTGACCTGCAAACTTGGACTTACCTTTTTCTACGAGCTTTGCAACATTCTCATCATCTTTTACGGTCTGAACCCAGTTCACACCACCGATAACATCTCTGGAAGCAAGTAACATACCTGCAACTGCCAGTTCCTTAACACCGTTTGCATTTGCACCCGGAGTATTAAATACAACGATACCTTCTTCTGCGCACTTTGCAAGCGGAATATTGTTTACACCTGCACCTGCTCTTGCAACGCAAAGAAGCTTATCGGAAAACTCCATCTCATGCATAACTGCGGAACGAACTAAAAATGCCTCTGCATTTGCCGCATCCTCCGTCTTTGCATAGTCTGCGGTAAAATTGTTAAGACCGATTGCTGCAATCGGATTTAAGCAATGATACTGATACATAATGGTACCCTCCTACTTCGTGTTTTCAGCTTCGAACTTCTTCATGAACTCTACAAGAGCCTCAACGCCTGCCTTCGGCATAGCATTGTAGATACTTGCACGCATACCTCCAACGCTTCTGTGACCCTTAAGGTTCTCAAAGCCAGCTGCCTTAGCTTCCTTAACAAACTTTGCGTCAAGCTCTTCATCTCCGGTAATGAACGGAACGTTCATAAGAGAACGGTCTTCCTTACGAACGGTACCCTTGAACATCTTGCTCTCGTCAAGGAAATCGTAAAGAATCTTCGCCTTCTCTTCGTTGCGCTTCTTCATAGCATCTAAGCCGCCCTGCTTCTTGAGCCACTTAAATACCTTACCGCAGATATAAATACCATATGCCGGCGGAGTGTTGTATAAAGAATCATTATCAGCGTGAATCTTATACTTTAACATGGTCGGAGTTCCCGGAAGGGTATCCTCGGTAATTAAATCCTCACGAATGATTACAACTACCACACCTGCCGGTCCAACGTTCTTCTGAACACCACCGTAGATTACACCGTACTTGGTTACATCCACCGGCTCAGAAAGGAAACAGGAGGACTGGTCAGCTACCAAAGTCTTGCCCTTGGTATTCGGAAGAGTCCAGAACTTGGTTCCGTAAATGGTGTTGTTTTCACAAATGTAAACATAGTCAGCATCCTCGCTGATCGGAAGATCAGAACAATCCGGAATGTAAGAGAACGTCTCATCTGCGGAAGATGCAATCGCATTTGCCTTACCGTACATCTGAGCTTCCTGATATGCCTTCTTCGCCCACTGACCGGTAACAATGTAGTCAGCAACCTTGTTCTTCATCAGGTTCATCGGAATCATAGCGAACTGCTGGGAAGCACCGCCCTGTAAGAACAATACCTTGTAGTTATCCGGAATGTTCATCAAGTCTCTTAAATCCTGCTCAGCGGTCTTAATGATTTCATCATAAGCCTTGGAACGATGGCTCATCTCCATAACGGACATGCCGGTTCCCTTGTAATCCAGCATTTCTTCTGCTGCTTCTTTCAATACTTCCTCCGGTAATACTGCCGGACCTGCGGAAAAATTATACACTCTTCCCATTTTATGAATCCTCCATTCTTATATTTTGTCACTTTAACACGACAAACTATTAGTTTTATTATAATCCAAATCATTTGTCGCGTCAATCGTTTTTCGAAGAAACTTGTTATATTTTTGACATTATTTTTGCTTTGCCAAATCTTCGTCGGTAAATGCTTCCTGAATCGGAGCTCCCGGTGCTACCATCGGCCATACCTTTTCATCGGAATCAATGCGACAGTCAATGACAAACGGTCCTTCTGCCTTGAATGCCTTTTCAATTGCAACATCCAGCTCTTCTCTGGTAGTAACGGTCATACCGGCCGCGCCCATGCCTTCGGCAACCTTCACAAAATCCACACCGTCAATCAATGTAGTGTTGGAGTAACGCTGTCCGTAGAATAAATTCTGCCACTGACGTACCATACCGAGCACATGATTATTGATTACCACCTGAATCATCGGAATCTTGTTTCTTGCCGCAGAAGCCAATTCGTTCATATTCATACGGAAACAACCGTCACCAGCGATGTTAATAACACGCTTATTCGGAAGTCCTGTCTTTGCACCCATGGCAGCACCGAAACCGTATCCCATGGTTCCGAGACCACCGGAGGTAAGCAGGGTACGAGGCTTCTGATAAGAGAAAAACTGCGCTGCCCACATCTGATGCTGTCCAACCTCGGTAACAATAACCGCATCTCCCTGGGTAGCCTCATACAAACGACTCACCACATACGGACCGGACAGACCTTCCGGAATGCGAAGCGGAAACTTTTCCTTATACTCTACGATATGCTGTACCCATTGGTCATTATCTTTCTTTTCAATGCGCTTATTCAGCGCCTTTAATACTTCCTTTATGTCGCCGATGACAGAAGCATCGGTAAGTACGTTTTTATTAATTTCTGCCGGATCGATGTCAATATGTAAAATCTTGGCATCCTTGGCAAATTTCTTTGCATTACCGGTTACACGATCAGAGAATCTTGCACCTATAGCAACAAGTAAGTCACACTCCGTCACTGCATAGTTGGAAGCCTTCGTACCGTGCATCCCTACCATACCGGTGTAGTTTTCCTTCGTACCGTCATATGCGCCCTTACCCATTAAGGTGTCACATACCGGTGCATCCAATAACTCAACAAACTCAGCGAGTTCCTTGCTGGCACCGGAGGTTACCGCACCGCCGCCTACAAGTACCATCGGACGTTCGGATTTCTTAATGAGCTTTACTGCTTTTGTAAGATCCGCTTCGGTAATGGTATCCTTTACTCTCTTAATTGCCTCCGGCTTTACCGGTTCATACTCATACATTGCACCGGTTACATCCTTGGTAATATCCACAAGGACAGGTCCCGGTCGGCCACTCTTTGCAATCTTAAACGCACGACGGATGGTATCCGCAAGCTTCGTAATATCCTTTACAATAAAACTATGCTTTGTAATTGGCATTACCACACCGGCAATGTCAATCTCCTGGAAACTGTCCTTACCGAGAAGCGGTGTACCTACATTACAGGTAATCGCCACCATCGGAATAGAATCCATGTATGCCGTTGCAATACCGGTAACAAGATTCGTTGCACCCGGACCGCTGGTTGCCATACAAACACCTACCTTGCCGGTAGCTCTGGCATACCCGTCTGCCGCATGTGCTGCTCCTTGCTCGTGGGAGGTAAGCACATGATGAATCTTATCCTGATAATGATACAATGCATCATAGATATTTAAAATCGCACCGCCCGGATACCCGAATACGGTATCTACACCCTGCTCAAGCAAACACTCTAAAACAATCTGAGAACCATTTAATTCCATTTCAAAAAACTCCTTTATAATATTACTTCATCTCGAGAACAGCACCTTTACATGCTGCAGACACCAAAGAAGCATATCTTGCAAGATAACCGGTGGTAATCTTCGGCTCTCTCGGCTGCCACTTCTCACGTCTTGCCTGCATTTCTTCGTCGCTGATTTTTACATTAATAGTGTTGGCATTGATATCGATAGAAATAATGTCTCCCTCTTCTACCAATGCAATCGGTCCGCCTACTGCCGCTTCCGGACAAACATGTCCGATGGAAGCACCACGGCTTGCACCTGAGAACCGTCCGTCGGTAATAAGAGCTACGGTAGAACCGAGGCCCATACCTGCAATGGCAGAGGTCGGATTCAACATTTCTCTCATACCCGGACCACCTTTAGGTCCCTCGTAACGGATAACCACAACATCACCGGCTACAATCTTACCGCCAAGAATCGCTGCAATCGCATCTTCTTCGCAATCAAAAACTCTTGCCGGACCTTCATGGGCAAGCATTTCCGGTACTACTGCGGAACGCTTTACCACACAGGAATCCGGAGCCAGGTTACCCTTTAACACAGCAATACCGCCGGTCTCACTGTACGGATTCTCAATCGGTCGAATAATATTTGTATTTTTATTCTTCACCGGGGCAATATTTTCACCTACGGTCTTACCGGTGACAGTCATACAATCAAGATTCAATAAGTTCTTCTTACTGAGCTCGTTCATTACCGCATACACGCCGCCTGCCTCGTCAAGCTCCTCGATATACGCATGACCGGCCGGTGCCAAATGACACAGGTTCGGAGTCTTTGCGCTGATAGAGTTTGCAATATCAACATTTAAATCTACGCCCGCTTCATGCGCAATGGCCGGAAGATGAAGCATACTGTTGGTAGAACAACCCAGGGCCATGTCTACAGTCAGTGCATTCATAAATGCCTTCTCAGTCATAATATCCCGCGGACGGATATTCTTTTCCAATAATTCCATAATCTTCATACCGGCATGCTTTGCCAGACGGATACGTTCGGAATAAACTGCCGGAATGGTACCGTTGCCCTGTAAGCCCATACCAAGCACTTCGGTCAGACAGTTCATGGAGTTTGCAGTATACATACCGGAACAGGAGCCGCAGGTCGGACAAGCCTTTTCTACATAATAGTCAAGCTCTTCCTCACTCATCTTACCTGCCGCATGGGCACCTACTGCCTCAAACATACTGGAAAGACTGGTCTTGTCACCGTGTACGTGTCCCGCAAGCATCGGACCGCCGGAAACAAAAATAGTCGGAATATTAAGACGTGCTGCTGCCATCAACAAGCCCGGTACATTTTTATCACAATTCGGAACCATAACCAATGCATCAAACTGATGCGCAAGAGCCATAGCCTCCGTAGAATCTGCAATTAAATCTCTTGTTACAAGGGAATACTTCATGCCGATGTGACCCATGGCAATACCGTCACAGACCGCAATTGCCGGGAAGACTCGAGGAACACCGCCTGCCATTGCCACGCCAAGCTTTACTGCCTCCACAATCTTATCCAGATTCATATGACCCGGAACGATTTCATTGTAGGAGCTGACAATACCGATTAACGGCTTATCCATTTCTTCCTTTGTCAAACCAAGTGCGTTGAACAGAGACCGATGCGGTGCCTGTGTTGCGCCCTTCTTCACTGCGTCACTCTTCATAAGTGATTCCACCTTTCTTTCTGATAGTTCTTTTTCATCCCCGATTTTCACCGGGGTTCCATTGTAACTTCCGTTCAAATCAGCACAGCATTGTGCTAAAGTTACAATTACCCCTAAGTATAACAGACCCGCCTGCAAAAGTCAATATTTTGCAGGCGGTTTACGACACTCCTTTTTCACATTCCGAAACTTTCGTCATGGCAACCCCTTCCACGCCTATGGTTTCGTCATTAAAAACTCCACACTGTAAATTGTGGTTTCAAATCCGGAATAATCTTCCAATTCCCCATCATTTGCCATAAAACGAATATACTCCAAATATCCCTCATATTTCGGCGAAAGGCGAACTTCACGGATTCCTTCCTTCGGTTCATAGGACACCACTTCCACCGACAGGTTGTCTTCATTATGCAAATCAATGTCAATTTTCCCCACTTCATTTTTGAACCTGATAATTATTTCCTCGCAATACTTCATGTCTATGACATCTTTGAGTTCAAAAACCATCCGCCCGTAGATTCTGTCATAATTCAATCTCATGGATTCATCCTTATCATACTGACAGGATATATTCAACCACTCTTCCTGTTCCATTTGTTTTGCCGTATACCTTACCGGCTCTGCTTGTTTCCTTATGATTGTTTTCCTTCTTCTTACCGTACCATTCTCTCCCACGGAGGCCGGACGCACCGTCGGGTCTTCCGTTTCTGTCGGTATCTTTGTTATCTTCGGCGTTGGGGTCGGACTGTTTGATTCCGTGGTCAAACTCACTATTGCATTCCGTTCCTCGTAACTTTTCATATGAAAGGTTACACTGTATGCTTCTACGGAATACTGTGAAAAATCCTCCGCATCATTACTTGACATAAGCCCGATTCCCCATACAACACAGGAAAGTGCCGGATATAGCTCATACTCCTGCACACCCTCTCCGTGACAGTCATAACGGGTATATACTTCCTGAGTCCACGGATCAGCATATACTTCTTTGTCGAACAGCTTCACCGCCAATTCTGCATACTCACTTTTCGCTTTTACCGTCACATAATCACACATTGCCATATTGATTCCTT
Organism: Lachnospiraceae bacterium; assembly: GCA_017465475.1. GTDB lineage: Bacteria > Bacillota > Clostridia > Lachnospirales > Lachnospiraceae > SIG307. Next base: position 8,945 of record JAFTWC010000024.1, on the reverse strand, counting down.
CCGGCAAAGCAAACGTCAACTGATTATACTGCTCCTCAAATACCACCCGGCACGCGCCGTCCTCCGTCACTTCATAGACCTGTCCCGTATCAGCCATACACCACAGTTCATAAAAGGAGTAGCTATATTCCATTTGCTCCGGTTCATTCTCGTCAAGTATAACCTCCGGTACCGGCAAAACCGGCTCTGTTACCTCCGACGCAGCTTGCGTCGTCGTGTCGTTTGATATGAAACCATTTTCTTCTGTACTTTTTGATAGGTTCTCTTTCCCGCAGCCGGCAAACATAAGCAATGCGACAATCCCAAACACATACCATATTCTCTTTTGTTTCACCTTGCCCCGTTCCTCCTTTTGCAAATCAGCATCCCGCCTTATCATTGATAAAAATGAATCGATTGTACCGCCACCTCGCCGTCCTTATAATAGGTAGAATCCCCATCGTTTTTTTCATCTAACATAATCTCGATTCCGTATACCGTTTTGTTTGAAGTAATATCCAACATCACTTCTTCCATTCTCTCCGTCCTATAGTCATAACTACATTCTATAACATTCATTTCTTCATCAAGCAAACCGAAGGTAACATATTTCCCGCCGGTGTCCACTACCACACTGACCGTATCCCCTTCTTTCATCTTCACCGGTTCGGGAAACGAAAGATACATCGCTCCGTACACCCTGGAAAAATCCAGACACACCGAACCATCTGCCATGTAATCTCTGGTCAAATTATAATACATTTCTTCCACCAAGTCCGCCGGTTCATAAGAAATCTTCTCATTTTCCGGATTTAACATATAAAAATCCACATAATAAATTGTGGTTTTAAACTCAGCATACTCCGACAAACCTTCGTCATTTGCCATAAAACCGATATACTCTGCTATCCCCGCCTTCTCCGGATAAAACGAAAACTCCCATGTACCCTCTGTCTTATCCAGAGGCCAACGTTCCAATTCTTTGCAGTCCTCATCATACAACACAACTGCAATATTTCCCGCCTCGTTTTTTGCCCGTACCACAAGGCGGTTACAATACTTCATATCAAATACTTCCGAAAATTCCAATAGCAATTGTCCGTTTTGCTTCTCGTACGTCAATGATATAGTATCATTATCATGTAACTTCCATGAAACATCCCGGGCATCCTTATACATTAGCCCTCGACAGGAATACCCCACCTTTTCCGTCTGTTCTCCCGCCAACCTCTTTCCGATTCTGTATTCTCCGTCCTCCCCCAGATACCCCCAACGTACATTAGGAATATACACCTCCGTCACATCTTCCGGTTTCATACTCTTTTTATACGGTTCTGTCTTTTTTACATTCTCCGGTTCTTTGGTCGGTAACTCCACCGTATCGACAACTTGTCCGGTCGGTGTCAGTTCAAAATTCCCCTGCTCCTCACGACTCTTTTCTCTTTGTTGTTGCACGCCCCCTGCCGCCAACATAACAAGTACTACTCCTGCTGCCATTGTCGGAACCAGCCACCGCTTCCATAACGGATTCTTTTCTCTGTCAATACACTTTAATAAATCTTTTTTCAGCTCTGTGACTGTCTTATACCTATTCTCCGGATCGAAACTGGTACACTTATCTACAATACGTTTCCAAATCTTAGCAAACGGTGCCTCGCTTTCGATTTTCACTTCACTGAACACGACTCCGACAGAATAGATATCACTTCGCACATCCGTCTGTGCATATCCAAACTGTTCCGGTGCCGCATATTCTATGGTCCCGAGTAATCGTGTATCACTTGTATTCTTTTCTGTTTTATACTGTCTGGATGCATCAAAATCAATCACCTTTAGCACTCCGTCTCCGGTAATTAATACATTCGATGGTTTGATATCCCTGTGGATTACCGGCGGTTTACACTGATGCAGTACCTCCAAAGCCTCACATAACTGCACCATCAGCTCCAGCTTCTGTACATCCGTCAAGTTTTCCTCCGCAAGGTATACATCCAGAGTTCGCCCGTCAATATATTCCTCTGCAATACACAATTCTTCTCCTTGTTCTTCCACGCAATAAATCTTCGGAATATGAGAATTCCGCAGCTTTGCAATCCCTCGGTATATCTCCGGATTTGCCCCCTGTAACTTTTTTACAACAACAGGTACGTCCATTTCATCCATTGCCGCAAAAACAACTTCAGAACGCTCGGATTTTTTTATCACCTGAATTGTTATATACTTCATGTAATCCATTTCGGCACCTACTTTCTTTCCCGTATCACTTTCAAGAATAGCATACCCACGCCTAAAAAACAAGGGAAACAGCCCTGTGACTTTACGCCAAACCACAGACTGCTTCCCCTTGTGTTTCTTACTCTTAAGTCCCTTATTCCAATGGAATTATCTCATAATCTCCCGGGTTTAATTTTATTTTTTCAATAAACTCCGAAAAAACATCTTCGTCATAAACCGGTTCATTTGTATGGAACCAAATGGATAAACATCCCGGCAATCCGATATCCTGATAAACCCGTCCGGAATAACGGTGGAAATGATCCTTTTTTGCATAATCCTCTCCCGCATCATTTATATCATAACAAATAATTTCATTGGTGGCACCATCATCCACAGAGTAATTTCCTCTGTAAGGCATTTCTTCCCTTATTTCTTCCGCCGAAGCCGTTATTAAACTATACTGCGCCTGATGTTCTTTATCTACTACCGTCATAAATCCCATCACTTTTTCATGTACCACATCTTCACCGGCACCGCCATCCGTATAATCAATTACCACACCTTCGATATAAGCATCTCTGGATTTAAAATACATCCCTTCTCTGCTAATCTTAAGTCCGGAAATACCTGCCTTAGCCCAAACACTCGGCTCAAATTGGGTCATCTCAAACCACATTTTCCCTTCTTCATACACTCTCGCTTCCTGCGGCGCATTTGCAATTCCGTACTGTTCGGAATAAGATTCATTCGGCGATGTCTCAAATGACTTTACTACAGGCTTCGGTGTAGCTGTCGGCTTCGGGGTTGCGGTCGGCTCCGGCGTAGCCGTCGGCTTCAGGGTTGCGGTCGGCTCCGGCGTAGCCGTCGGTTCCGGCGTGGCGGTCGGCTCTGGGGTGGCGGTCGGCTCCGGCGTAGCTGTCGGTTCCGGCGTAGCTGTCGGCTTCGGCGTGGCGGTCGGCTCCGGCGTAGCCGTCGGCTCCGGCGTAGCCGTCGGTTCCGGCGTGGCTGTCGGTTCCGGGGTTACTGTTACGTTTACTTCCTCCGCCGGATTCTTCGTGGCCGGCGGGTTCTCTCCTACCTCTTTGCTCTGACAGCCCGTCAGGCAAAGCAACATCGTCAATGTTACCATCGCTAACAAATATCTTTTTCTCATACTGCGCTTCCTCCTATGGTTACTCCAAAATCTTCTTTTTATTTTTGTACAGCAATTCATTTATTTCACGCAACACGTACTTTTTTTCCAAAGCAAACATCAAAAAAGCATCCCTACTGTCTCTTACATAGAGTTCCGCATATCCCCCGCACTTTAACAGTTCCTGTGTTTCTTCCACTGTCAGAGGAAAACCCAAAGCAATTTGAATCAATTTGTCCCGACTGGCCTTCTTCTTTCCGTTAAAGATTTGATATAGGTAATTTCCGTTAAAGCCGCCTCGTTTCGTTACATCGCTTTTTTCTAAATTATATTTCTTCAATAATCCGTTCAGATATTCCGATACACTCATAACACCCAGTTCTTCCGAATTATCCCTAACAAACTGCTCCACACTTTCGGAATGACGAAGTTCATTTTGCAACGTTACGGTATCTTTCCGTCTGTCGGCACCTTCTTTTTTTGGTATCGTCTTCACAATTATTCTCCCCTCGATAAAATATACATTATATTAATTTTTCGAAGTAACTCTTTTTCTATTTTTCACTCTATTTCATTATAAAAGAGATTTCCGAAAAAGTCTTACACTCAGAGAATAATTTTTGAACAAAAAACAGGGTTGCGCTTTTATGGCAACAACCCTGTTTTTCTACTCTAACAACTCTTTTTTATTTTCAAACAATAATTCATTCACCTTTTGTACTTCATAGCCTTTTTCAATGGCAAACATCAAATATGCATCTCGACTGTTTCTGACATACAGTTCCGAGTGACCTCCTACCCGTAGCAAATACTGTGTTTCTTCCAACGTTAACGGAAAGCCCAGCGCAATCTGTATCAATTTATCTCTGCTGGCACTTTTCACTCCGTTAAAAATCTGATAGACATAATTGCCGGAAAATCCACCCCGCTTGGAAATGTCACACTTTTCAACGTTATACTTAATCAACAATTCCGTCAGATACTCCGTCACACTTTTCATATTCAGTTCTGATTGATTTGCCCGGACAAAAGCTTCCGCACTTTCCGCGTTTTTTAGTTCCGACTGCAACATTACCGTATCCTTCTTCCGGTTCTGCTGCACCTGTTTTTCCTCCATACCTTCTCCTACTTTCGTCTCCCCAAAACTTTTCGTATCAGTTTTTCACTTTGTAGCCGTGACTCCTTGCCCAAGTATCCGCATAAGACCCCGCCGGTGTCACAAAACATAAACTTTTACTGCATCCGTCAAACGCCGTATCCGAAAACCAGTCTACACTTGCCGGTATTTCAATCTCTTCCAAACCGGTGCAATTTCTGAATACATAATCTAAGATAATTGCTCCCTCCGGAACGCTGACGCTAACAAGTCCCGTACAACCGTCAAACGCTTTATTTCCGATATAAGTTGCTTTATCCGGTATACTCATTCTTTCCAATGAAGTACATCCGCTAAATGCACCGTCACCGATTTGCTCCACCTGATACGGCAAACTGATGCGCGTCAAACTCGTACAATTTTTAAATGCATATTGAGAAATTTCTACCATACTGTTCGGCAACTTAACAGTGGTCAGCTTTTTACACCCGGAAAATAACTCATATCCCAACTTTGTAAGTCCATCAGACACTTCTACCGTCTTTAACCCGGTAAAGTCCTTAAACGCGAAATTTTCAAAACTAAGCACCGGCAAACCGTCAATCTCTTCCGGAATTAAAAGTTCCGTAACTTTAGACTTATCAACCGTAACCCGTAATGGCTCCAAACCGGTTATTTTTAACGTATCCCCACTCCAATTTTCCGCCATATAAGTAAAATCCTTGGGATCCGTCACTTTCACGCCGGATGCCTTTGGCGTAGCTGTCGGCTTTGGGGTTGCCGTTGCTTTCGGCTTTTTCGTCGGCTTCGGGGTTGCCGTTGCCTTCGGCTTCTTTGTCGGTTTCGGTGTGGACGTCGGCTCCGGGGTAGCCGTCGGTTCCGGAGTCACTGTCGGTTCCGGAGTAGCCGTCGGTTCTGGAGTAGCTGTCGGCTCCGGAGTAGCTATCGGCTCCGGGGTCGGCGTAAATTCCTGTGTTCCCGAATTTTCGTTTTCTCCCGTCCCGTCGGAGTTTTCCGCATTCTCTTCTCCGCTCTCTATTTGATCTTTCTCCTGAGTTACTTTATCTCTATTAGAACGATCCGGCTGTTTTGCACTTTCTTTTTCCTGACATCCGGCGAATGCTAATACAGCAACTGCCAAAAAAAACAAAATCTTTTTTCTCATATTTTACTCTCCTTTATTTCCCTTTTTTCATATCATTCCTACATATCTGTAATGTTATCAACAGAAGAACCGGTAGTATAACAGCCGCCAAAATGCCCGCTTGCAAATCATCTCCTACTGCTCCCGAAACACGTCCTACCAGAGTCGGCCCCATGGAACACCCTAAATCTCCTGCCAATGCAAGAAATGCAAACATGGCTGTTCCGCCTTTCGGAATCCCTGCCGATGCAAGGCTGAATGTTCCCGGCCATAGAAGGCCTACTGAAAATCCGCACAAACCGCATCCCAATAATCCCAAAGCAGGAACCGATGACAATGAAATCAATAAGTAGCTGCATACGCACAGCACTCCGCAAAACGACATCGCTTTATGTAAATTTACTTTTTCACCGATTTTACTGTATAACACACGGGATAATCCCATCAATACGGCAAATACCATAGTACCTGCCAAATCCCCCAGCGTTTTGCTGATATTGAGTCCTTTTTCCGCAAAAGCAGATGCCCATTGACTGACTGCCTGTTCACAGCTTCCGGCACAAAACATTAAAACAACAAATAGCCAAAACGATCTTTTACAAACCAGTTCCTTGATAGTCAACCCTTTCTCTTCATCAGAGAGAAGCCTTGCAATCGGTACCTTCAAAAAAACAAAACCGTTAATAAGCGGAATCGCTGCCCAAAAAACAGCGAGTACTTTCCAATGTTCGATTCCAACCAGGGCAAAAAATGCCGTGGAAACAAGCACTACGCCTACATGTCCCCAACAATAAAAGGAATGCAGAAGGCTCATGGCTGCTTCTTTATTATCTGTAGGACAAGCCTCTACAATAGGACTTATCAGCACTTCCAACAAACCGCCGCCTACCGCATACACTAACACCGCTATCATCAGTCCCACAAACGGATCCGGTGTCACCCCCGGCAATACTGCCAGTAAAAGAAGTCCCGTGGCAGCAAACACATGGGCCGTTACCGCTGCCACCCGGTATCCTTTTTTGTCGATTACAACAGCTGACACAAAATCCACCGTTAACTGCAACAAAAAGTTAAAGGTAATCAAAAAAGTAATCTTTGTTAACGGTATTTCATATGTTTTATGAAAGGTCAAAAACAACAACGGTGCAAAATTATTTACAATTGCCTGTACAATATACCCCACAAAACAGGCATAAATCGTTGGTTTATAATTTATTTTCATAATTTCCTCAATTCCATAAGCCATTCTCTCACTTCTTCTTATTATATTGTCATACAGAAAAAAAAGCAAGAGAAAACGCTGATTTCGGCATAAAAAAGACGTTTTACACCTATCGTCACCATCGGTATAAAACGTCTTTCCCATTCACCGTTATTCTATATATTTGTCCAACTCATGGGACACTGCCAATATATCCTCCAATAACTCTCTTGCCTGCCTGGTATTACTATGGTTTCCCTCTGTCATTTCTGCTGACTGTTGAGCCAATGCCGTAATTTCCTCCGACATTGCAGACAAATTCGAGATGTCATTTACAATTTCGGTATTAGCATTTGACAACTCGGCCAGTGTCTTTTCAATCTCATATACATCCTCTGTCAATTTATCTACATTCTCATTTACCTCTTCAAACTGACCGGCCACTGCTGCAATCATTTCTTCCTGCTCTCTTCCGTTCTTCAATGATTCCTCTACCGCAGCTGTCGTATTCAACGCATTATTTGCCAAGTCATCTAAAATTTTCGAAATATTTTCGGTTTCCATCCTGGTGCGTTCGGAAAGATTGCGGATTTCATCCGCAACCACGGCAAATCCACGTCCTGCCTCTCCTGCCCGGGCACTTTCAATAGAAGCATTCAATGCCAGCAAATTGGTTTGAGAAGAAATATCAAAAATGGTCTTTGTGATTTCCTTTACATTGATTACGTTTTGCTGCAACTGTTTCATTGCCGCGGAAACCACATCGTTGGTTGCCTGTAATGCTCTCGCTTCCGTATGCAATGCTTTTATTTTCTCTGCACTTTCCTCATTAAGTTCACTGGAATACTTTGCAACCTGTACCATTTTTTTTGCACGCGATACCGATTGTTCCAAATTATCCTGTATTCCCTGTGTCATGCTGCTTTGATTTTGTATACTCTCTGCTGTTGCATTCGTACTCTGGCTGATATCGCCCACGGCTTCCGCCACTGCCTCCGACGACATCTGTAATTCATTCATAAGATCCATTGCCTGTTGCGTTTCGGTACGAACCCGTTCAGCAATACCTATCACATCTTCCGTCATTTTTTTCTGTACTTCAGACTCATATTGTACTTTTCCTAAAGAATCCTCGTTAAAGACTCTCCCGACTTTTGTAAGATAATACAATAAAAACATCAAAGTGGTCACAGATAAAGCCGCCACAATATTCGGGAGAAATGTTTCCGCTTTGTAATTATTCAAAACAAATTGCCGAATTAAAGTCAGCATGATATTTGCAACAGATGTAATCCACGCAGATATCTTTGCAAACTTCAAATCAAAGAACAAGACACATCCCAAAAGGGGCATCGCTGCTAAAAAACGTGTATAATAGTCATTAAATGAGTACATCAGCATCACATTGACAACCGTAAGGCCAATCAACATATAATATCGTAACCGTTTGCTCCCACGATCTCGTTTTAACTCCATAAAGCCGGTCAAAAGCGTCAGTACCATTATGGCAAGCATAACCATTGCATATGTCAAGTCTCGATCTCCTTTTAGATATGACACAAACACAATCACATAACAAAGCAAAAACACAACTGCCGTAACAACACACATAAAACGATTTACCTTATTTAACTGCTCCCCCTGTTCTGCGTAGCGAAACTGTTTTTCTTCCATTGGTTTTCCTCCATTATCCTATAGCGTATTCAGTACTTACCCCTAAAAAAACTGTTTACTCGAAAAAAAACTCTGAATTACTTATATTTTCTCACAATAGAAGAAAAATGTCAAACACAAGATATGAAATCTCACCAAAAAAGGTGCGTTACATAAACGCACCTTTTTTCTACCGGGACATTATTCTTCTTATTTCCTCTGTCAACTTTTCTGCTGCTTTGGTGTGTGTTTTTTCGGTCGGATGCCAATCTGCCACATATCCGTCCTCCGGCAACTGATCATGAAATCCCATATAGGAAACCTTTACATCTCCCGTCTCCTTTTCATACCGTTCTACAGTCTCTTTCACTGCCGGACATAAGGCTTCTCCCATAATTCCCAATGTACAAAGAATCTGAGCCATCGGATTGTTTTTTCTCACCTTTTTTAAGAACTCAATATACCCGTTAATATATTCTTCTCTTCTGTCTTTGTCCTCCAACACATAACTCATATCATTGGT
>JAFTWC010000047.1 GCA_017465475.1 Lachnospiraceae bacterium | reverse complement strand
TCCAGCAATATCGGGGCTGCATCCTGAGCGCCTGAATATCCAACTATTCCACACATAAACCGAATCTCCGTTTCAATTATTTTATTCCCACTCCACCGTTGCCGGAGGCTTGGACGTTATATCATATACCACTCTGGTAATTCCTTTAATTTCGTTCGTTATCCTGCTGCTTGCCTTTTCCAACACTTCATACGGAAGTCTGGTCCACTCGGCAGTCATGAAATCATCGGTCGTAACCGCACGGAGAGCCACCGTATAACCATAGGTTCTGGCATCCCCCATGACCCCCACACTGCGAAGATCAGTCAGCACGGCAAAATACTGATTGGTACTGTTCTCAAGTCCTGCGTTTGGAATTTCCTCACGGAAAATAGCATCCGCTTCACGTAAAAGTTCAAGTTTTTCCTTTGTTATTTCGCCAATTACACGAACGGCAAGTCCGGGCCCCGGAAACGGTTGCCGCCAAACAAGCTCTTGCGGAATGCCGAGTTTCGTTCCGGTCTCTCTTACTTCATCTTTAAACAGGTCACGTAACGGCTCCACAATCTGCTCAAAGGAAATAACATCCGGAAGACCTCCTACATTATGGTGACTTTTGATCACCGCCGAATCACCCTTTCCGCTTTCAATCACATCAGGGTAAATTGTACCCTGCACGAGTACATGAATCTTTCCAAGCTTTTTTGCTTCATCCTCAAATACCCGAATAAATTCTTCCCCTATGATTTTCCGCTTTTTCTCCGGCTCGGTGACGCCTTCCAGTTTTGAGAGAAATCTGTCTTCTGCATTTACTCGAATCAAATTCATACCAAACTGCTTGCCGAATGTTTTTTCCACAAAATCACCCTCGTTTTTTCTGAGGAGCCCGTGATCCACAAATACACAAGTCAAATTCTTGCCGATTGCTTTGTGAAGAAGAACAGCCGCAACCGACGAATCCACACCGCCGGAAAGAGCAAGTAAAACCTTCTTACCTTCCAGCTCTTTTTTATATCTTTCAACCGAAGTTTCTATGAAATTATCCATTTTCCAATCTGCCCGGCACCGGCAAACGGAAAAGATAAAGTTATGAAGCATCTGCTTGCCGTAAGCGGTATGGGTAACCTCGGGATGAAATTGAACACCGTAGAGATTTCGACTTCTATCGCACATTGCAGCGCAAGGACATTTTTCTGTGCGCGCAATCGTTGTAAAGCCTTCCGGCAGAGTTTTTACATAGTCGGTATGACTCATCCAACAGATACTTTCCTGTGGAATCCCTTCGAATAGAATATCATCTGCGGTAAACACAGTGGTTTTTCCGTATTCGCTGCCATTCTCTGCAGAGGCTATTTCACCACCGGCCATGTATGCCATCAACTGATCTCCGTAGCAGATGCCGAGAATCGGGATTCCCAAATCCAAGATTGTAGCATCATAATGTGGCGAAGCCTCCTCATATACGCTATTTGGTCCTCCTGTAAAAATCACTCCTTTGTAACCGTTTTTCTTTCTTTCTTCAACTGAAATTCCGTTATAAGGCTTAATTTCCGCATACACCTGTTCCGAACGAACTCTTCGTGCAATCAATTGATTGTACTGTCCTCCAAAATCCAAAACAAGAATTTTGTCCACCGTATTCACCTCTTCTCTTATAGATTGATTTCCGCCGATTCACTTGTAATCCCGGCAAGCAGCGGTCTGATTTTATCTACATAAGCCGTCACCTGCTCCGGACATCTGCCGACATAAAGAGACGGTGTCAGCAGTTCCTTCATCTCCGCTTCGGTCAAACCGAATTTTTCTTCTGCTGCCAAGCGTGAAAGCAGATCGCATTCTTCGCCGTTCTTCATTTTTTCGGTAGCCTCCATGGAGCATTTACGAATAATTTCATGAAGCTGTTGACGATCTCCGCCACGTTTTACCGCTTCCATCATCAGATTTTCGGTTGCGATAAACGGTAAATATTCCTTCACGGTCTTTTCCACAATCTTCTCATTCACGTGAAGTCCGTCTGTAACATTTTGCGCCAGTCGCAAAATCGCATCGGCACATAGAAATCCCTCCGGCAAAGAAATGCGACGGTTCGCCGAATCGTCAAGTGTTCTCTCTAACCACTGGGTAGCAGCAGTCATCGGAGCATTCAGCGCATCTGCCATGAGATAACGGGCCAAAGAGCAAATACGCTCACTCCGCATCGGATTGCGCTTATATGCCATAGCAGAAGATCCGATTTGATTTTTCTCAAAAGGTTCCTCTACCTGGCGGTCGTGCTGCAACAGACGAATATCGTTTGCCATACGGTAGCAGCTTTGTGCCACAGAGGAGAGCGCATTCAAAATCCGGCTGTCCACCTTACGCGGATAGGTCTGACCGCATACATCAAAGGTTTCCTCAAATCCGAAGTCGGCAGCAATCATGCGATTCATCTCATCGATTTTAGAATTGTCACCCTCAAAAAGCTCTACAAAGCTTGCTTCGGTGCCGGTCGTTCCGCGACAGCCCAGAAACTTAATATTTTCAATTGCAAAGTCAATCTCCTTCAGATCGGAAAGAAAATCCTGCATCCAGAGAGTTGCACGTTTTCCTACTGTTACAAGTTGTGCCGGTTGATAGTGCGTGTATCCGAGTGTCGGTAACTCTTTGTATTTTTCGGCAAACTCCGAAAGATTTGCTAAAACAACCAAAAGCTCTGTACGCAAATAGCGCAGAGCATCTCTATAGATAATCAAATCTGCATTGTCGGTTACATAGCAACTTGTGGCACCTAAATGAATGATCCCCGCTGCCGAAGGCGCAACCTGTCCGTAGGCATACACATGAGCCATTACATCATGTCGCACTTCCTTTTCCCTTCGGCTTACACACGTATAATCAATATCTGTGATATGCTCTCTAAGTTCTGCCACTTGGGATTCTGTAATCGGAAGTCCAAGATTCATTTCCGCCTTTGCAAGTGCCACCCAAAGCTTACGCCAGGTTTGATAACGGGTATCTGAAGAGAACAACTCCAACATATACTCCGAAGCATATCTTGAGGATAATGGGGATTCATATCTATTCGTCATATTCTTTCTCCTTGTTTTGTAATTCTTTGTGAATTGCCGCAGCTGCCTTTTTCCCGGCACCCATAGCAAGAATAACGGTTGCCGCTCCCGTAACAGCATCTCCGCCCGCATAAACAAACGACTTTGATGTAGCACCCTGTTCATCGGTAATAATGCAACCACGTTTATCGGTATCCAGACCGCTCGTTGTCTTCCTAATCAGAGGATTCGGTGTTTGGCCGATAGCGATAACCGCAGTATCAATCGAAATACGATGTTCGGAACCTTCCACTGCGATTGGATGCCTTCTACCGCTTTGATCCGTCTCGCCCAGTTGCATATCAACAACCTCGACCTCCTGTAGCCAACCGTTATCATCTCCGATAAAATTAGTAGGACTCTGCAACAGCAGGAATTTTATACCTTCCTCTTCCGCATGGGCAACCTCCTCCGCCCGGGCCGGCAACTCTTCTTTGCTTCGTCTATAAATGATATATACATTTTCAGCACCCATACGTTTAGCACTGCGTGCAGCATCCATAGCAACATTACCGCCACCGAATACCGCAACATTCTTCCCACAATAAACAGGCGTGTCGTACTCCGGGAATCGATACCCCTTCATTAAATTAATTCTTGTTAAAAATTCGTTGGCAGAATATACACCATTTAAGCTTTCACCATCGATTCCCAGAAATGACGGAAGACCTGCACCCGAACCGATATACACGGCATCATACCCCATATCGGTAAGCAGTTCATCCACAAGCAAAGTCTTCCCGATGATAATATTGGTTTCGATTTTAACCCCATATAACTTCAGCTTTTCAATCTCCTTTTGCACAATATGCTTCGGAAGTCTGAACTCAGGAATTCCGTACATTAATACTCCCCCTGCGGTATGAAAGGCTTCATAAACGGTAACTTCATAACCGAGTTTTGCAAGATCTCCCGCAACGGTAAGTCCGGATGGTCCCGAACCCACAACAGCAACTTTTTTTCCGTTCTTTTGCGGTATAGAAATATCATCTGTACCGCCAGCCAAATGATAATCTGCAACAAATCGCTCCAGTCTTCCTATTGCGACCGCCTCTCCTTTGATTCCTCTTACACATTTTGATTCACATTGTCTTTCCTGTGGGCAAACTCTGCCGCATATGGCAGGTAACGCATTGGTTTCGGTAATTTTGCTATAAGCCGCTTCAAAATTTCCTTCCGCCACCAAAGCAATAAATTCAGGAATTTTAACGGAAACAGGGCATCCTTGCATACAGGGTTTATGTTTACAGTTCAGACAACGTTTTGCTTCCTCTATTGCCATCTCCGGTGTATACCCGGTGGTAACCTCTAAGAAGTTTTTATTTCGTACACACGGAGCCTGTTCCGGCATTGGAATTTTGGTATCTCTCATATTAGCCATGGTTATTACTCCTTCCGATTCTGCAGGTTCCTTCCTCACAAGCACGTCTTTCATGTTCTTTAAACATCTGCTGACGTTTCAACGCAGCATCCCAATCAATTTGATGTCCGTCGAAATCCGGACCGTCCACACAAGCAAATTTTGTCTCTCCACCGACAACGACTCTGCAACCGCCACACATTCCGGTTCCGTCAATCATAACCGGATTCATTGAAACTATCGCCGGAATATCATACTCTTTCGTAAGCTTACATACAGCTCCCATCATTACCAAAGGTCCGATGGCAATCACCTCATCGAATCTTTCTCCTGCTTCCAGTTCTTCGCGTAGGCGGTCTGTAACAAAGCCCTGCACACCGTTCGAACCGTCGTCTGTAGTAATAATGAGCTTATCCGATACCTTCTGCATCTCTTTTTCAAGAATAATACAGTCCCTGTTTCTAAAACCGGTTATCACCGTAACCTCAGCACCGAGTGCCTTCAGTTTCTTCGCTTGTGGATAAGCAATCGCCGTCCCAAGACCACCGCCAATGACAGCAACCTTTTTCAATCCCTGTAGAGGCGTCGGCATTCCGAGCGGTCCCGCAAAATCTAAAACCGTATCTCCTGCAGAAAGCAAAGACAAGTCCTTCGTAGTTTTTCCTACTACCTGAACAATGACGGTGACTGTACCCTTCTCCCGGTCAAAATCGGCAATGGTAAAAGGAACCCGTTCTCCGTACTCATCGATTCTTAGAACAATAAACTGTCCGGGCTCTGCTTTACGAGCTATTAGTGGAGCTTCTATCTCCAACAAAAAGATTTGCGGAGTTAAATCTGCTTTTTTTAGTATCTTATATGCCATTGCATTGTTACTCCTTCTCGTCATTTATCTTATTATGATGCTGTCGCGCTCAGGTCCCACGGAAACATACTTAATGGGACAACCGATTTGTCCTTCTATAAAAGCCACATACTCCTGTGCCGCTTTCGGAAGCTCCTCCCATGTGCGGACACCTGAGATATCGCACTTCCATCCGTCAAAATACGTAATGACCGGCTTTGCATTTTTCAATGCTGTCGGAAACGGGAATCGATCAATTTGTTCCCCGTTTAGCAGATACCCGGTACATACCGGTATTCTATCCATATAACTGAGTACATCGAGTTTTGTAAGCGCAATTGCGGTTGCCGCCTGTACTTCAACACCATACCGCGTTGCAACAATATCAATCGGACCTACCCGGCGTGGTCTACCCGTTTTTGCTCCATATTCAAAGCCGCTTTCACGCAATTTCTCTGCTTCTTCACCGAGCATTTCGCATACAAACGGTCCTTCCCCGACACAGGTGGAATAGGCTTTTACAACACCAATCACATCATTTACCTTTGCACTCGGCAATCCCGAACCAATCGGAGCATATGCCGCCATAGTATTCGAGGATGTTGTATACGGATAGATCCCATAATCCAAATCTCTGAGTGAGCCAAGCTGTGCTTCAAAAAGGATGTTCTTACCGCTCGCTTGTGCTTCCTTCAAAAAAGCACCGGTATCGGTAATATACGGCTTGATTTTTTCACAAGCACCGGTAATCCATTTTTCCAACATATCCATTGTATAACCCGGTGCTCCGTATACCTTTGTAAGCATAAGATTTTTCCATTCCATCAAATCGGTAAGGTGCTCTTTCAGTTCTTCCGGATAGAATAACTCTCCGGCAAGAATCGTCTTTTTCCCGTATTTATCCGAATAAAACGGCGCAATTCCCTGTTTCGTAGAACCGTATTTTTTATCGGCAAGCCGCAGTTCCTCCAGCTCATCCATATCCCGATGCCAAGGAAGCAGCAAAGAAGCGCGGTCGCTGATTTTAAGATTCTCCGGTGTAAGTTCTACACCTTTTGCCATTACATCCTCCATCTCCGTCCAAAGGTTTTCGGGGTCAACCGCCACACCGTTACCGAGAATATTGACAACACCCTGTCTGAAAATACCGGAAGGCAACAAATGAAGTGCAAATCTTCCAAGCTCGTTAATTACGGTGTGTCCGGCATTTCCCCCACCCTGAAAACGAACCACCACATCATAGTCCTCGGTCAGCAAATCTACCATTCTGCCTTTTCCTTCGTCACCCCAGTTGATACCTACAATTGCACTATTCGCCATTCGCTTTTCCTCCGTTATATATGTTGCATGAGACGCTTCATCACTTCCGCATAAGCATCTTCTATACCGCCAAGATCACGGCGAAATCTGTCCTTGTCAAGTTTCTCGCCGGTCGTACTGTCCCAAAGGCGGCAGGTGTCGGGACTAATTTCATCGGCAAGTACAATCGTACCGTCCGAAAGTTTACCGAATTCCAGCTTAAAATCCACCAAAGTGACACCGCACTCCTTCCAAAATGCCTTTAACTGCTCATTGACACCAAATGCATACTTTTTAATCGTTTCAATCTCTTCTTTGGTTGCCAACTTCATAGCAATAGCATGATATTCATCCATAAGCGGATCACCCAGCTCGTCGTTTTTATAAGAGAATTCAATGGTAGGCAATTCAAAAACGAAGCCCTCCTCGACACCGTACCGTTTTGAGAAGGAGCCGGCAGCAATATTTCTGATAATTACTTCTAGAGGCACGATAGAGACTTTTTTAACCAACGTATCACGCTCACTCAACTCCTGCACAAAATGAGTAGGAATACCGGCCTTTTGGACTCGCTGCATAAGCAAATTACTCATCCGGTTGTTGATAACACCCTTACCGACTATGGTTCCTTTCTTGAGACCGTTAAACGCCGTCGCATCATCCTTATAGGAAACGATAAGAAGTTCCGGGTCATCCGTCTTATACACCTTTTTTGCTTTTCCTTCGTAAAGTTGTTCTCTCTTGGTCATCTCTTCATACCTCCGATTGTAATAACGCTTTTAAACAAAAAAAAGACAAAGACACTTCGAGTATAAACTCAAAGACGTCTTTGCCTTTTTCATGAAAAGATTCTACTCTTTTTTCGGCAATTTGTCAACTACTCTATGAATTTTTGTTTTTCTCTTATTTTCCGCTATCCCCGTAATTTGAAAGAACTCTCGCAGAAGGGTCGCTCACATTGCAGCCTTCCCAGTCTTTGTTCGGCATCCAAAAATCTGCAATCATTTCTCCTTGTCCCGGATAATAGATTTCAAAAATCTCCCGGTAAAGCAAGGACTCCTTTGTGAACGGTCTCGCATGGGTATATTTCTTACGCTCGTGCTCAAACTCTTCATCACTGTAAAAGTTCTCCGCATACTCCTTCAAATAGTCCACCATGGAATGTCCTACCGCATCGGAGAAAGCAGCTTTCTCCCGCCATAATATTTCATCCGGCAAATAGTCGCCCTCTTCAAACGCATGACGGAGCAGGTATTTCCCCTTTCCATACTTGTTTAACTTTAATTCCGGGTCCACCGACATCACATATTTTACAAAGTCAAGGTCACCGAACGGCACTCTTGCCTCCAGCGAGTTTACTGAAATACACCGGTCCGCACGAAGCACATCATACATATGTAGCTCGGAGATTCTCTTCTCCGCTTCTGCCTGAAATGCCGCCGCATCCGGCGCGAAATCGGTATACTTATATCCGAACAATTCATCCGAAATCTCACCTGTCAGTAGCACTCGGATATCGGTCTGCTCATGAATTGCCTTACAAACCAAATACATTCCCATGCTTGCCCGAATGGTAGTAATATCAAAGGTTCCGAGTAATGCAATGACGGTTTTTAAGGAGGCTAATACATCCTTCTTCGTAATGATAACTTCCTTATGGTCACTGCCGATATAGTTTGCCACCTGCTTCGCATACTTTAAGTCGATTGCATCCTCGCTCATTCCGATGGCAAAGGTCTTAATGGGAACACTACTCTTTTTTGCCGCTATGGCACATACTAGAGAGGAATCCAGACCGCCCGAAAGCAGAAAACCCACCTTTGCATCCGCCACCAAACGCTTTTCCACGCCTGCCACCAGCTTATCATGAATGTTGTGGCAAACCGTTTCCAAATCATCCATACACACGGTATCTGCGTGTGCAATATCCGAATAACAGACAAATTCACCGCCCTTGTAATAATGCCCCGGCGGGAACGGCATAATCTTGTCCGCAAGACCCACTAGGTTTTTTGCTTCACTCGCAAACAGGATTACACCTGCTTTATCGTAGCCGTAATACAACGGTCTAATTCCGATTGGGTCTCTTGCCGCAATGAACTCACCCGTTCCGCCGTCATAGATAATGCAGGCGAACTCAGCGTCCAGCATTGCAAACATATCGGTACCGTATTCGCGATACAGAGGGAGTAAGATTTCGCAGTCGCTATCGCTTTTAAATGTATACCCTTTTTGCTTCAGACTCTCCTTTTGTTTTTCAAACCCGTAGAGTTCTCCATTACATACCACATAACTACCGTCCAACTCAAAGGGTTGCATTCCGGAAGGAGTCAGTCCCATGATAGAAAGCCGATGAAAACCAAGCAATCCATTTCCGGTATCCATAATTCGGCTGTCATCCGGGCCTCGGGAGACAGTCTCCCGAAAGCCCTTTTCAAATACATCCAAAGTGACACCGCTGCCACAATAACCCATAATAGCACACATGGAAATCTACCTCCGTTAATCAAATCAATAATTTATCAGTCCCAGGTTATCGTATTTTGATCAAATTCCGTTGTACTTTTATCTTCCCTCGAAAGAAAAGCTTTCTCATAGAGTGGATCCGGCTTCTCTATGCCGAGAAGCATCTCGGGCGTTACATCTTTAAAGTCGGCTTGAGTCATGAACCAATTTTCTTTCATTTGCATAGATACGCTCCTTTCCGGAATTGATTATTCAACATCCTGTAGGGCATCGTAACCTTCTTCGCCGGTACGAACCTTTACAACATTTTCCACATCATAAACAAAAATTTTACCATCACCGATATGTCCGGTGTAAAGCACTTTCTTCGCCGCTTCAATAACACTGCGAACCGGAACCTTGCTGACTACAATATCCACCTGAACCTTCGGTAAAAGAGTTGCTTCTACCGGAACACCACGATAGTATTCCGGCTTACCCTTCTGCACACCGCAACCGAGTACATGGGATACGGTCATACCGGTAATGCCAATGCTCATCATCGCCGACTTTAATGTTTCCAGTCGGGATTCCTTGCAAATAATCTCAACCTTCGTAAACTTAGGCGTACCCTCTTCGAAGGACGGCATTTTCTTTACCGGAACCGCTTCCGCCACCGGAATCTCACCGGTTACCACAATCGGATCTGTTCCGTCTTCTAACGTCGTTGTATCCGGAAGCATTGCAAATCCCGCATATGCCGTGAGTAAACCATGCTCGGAAACATCCAGTCCGGCAATCTCATCCTCCGCATCAGCGCGAAGTCCGATCGTATGCTTAATCACTAAAAACACAATGGTAATTAATACAGCAACATACGCTGCTACCGTAACAACACCTAACAACTGAATGCCAAATAAGTGGAAGCCGCCACCGTAGAATAAGCCCTTTTCGGTAGAACTACCGGTTGCAAACAATCCGGTCAAAATTGTACCGAGTGCACCGCAAATACCATGCACGGAAATCGCACCTACCGGGTCATCGATTTTTGCGACCTTATCGAAAAACTCAACAGCAAATACAATTACAACACCGAATATCAAGCCCATAATCGCTGCGCCTAACGGACTTACCGCATCACAGCCTGCGGTAATACCTACCAGACCGGCAAGCGCCGCATTGTATGTCATGGAAACATCCGGCTTCTTATAACGAATCCAGGTCACAATTAGAGTTGTACAACAGGCAACAGCAGCCGCAAGGTTTGTGTTAAAAAAGACCATGCCTGCACGTTCCACCAGTACATCACTGTCCATACCAACGGTAGAAGCACCGTTAAAACCGAACCAACAGAACCAAAGAATGAATACCCCGAGTGCCGCAAAGGTCAGGTTGTGACCGAGGATTGCCCGTGGCTTTCTGTTCTTGTCGTACTTACCGATACGCGGGCCTAAAATCTTTGCACCGATTAAAGCGCAGACACCGCCAACCATATGAACAGCAGTAGAACCTGCAAAATCATGAAAACCGAGTTCCGCTAACCAGCCACCGCCCCAAATCCAATGTCCGGAAATCGGATAGATAATAAGGGAGATTGCTGCAGAATAAATACAATATGCACTGAACTTCGTTCGTTCCGCCATAGCACCGGAAACGATGGTCGCTGCGGTGGCACAAAATACAGTCTGAAATATTGCAAAGGCCCAAAGCGGCACCCCGGCCGGTAAAATATGACTGTAATCTCCCCGAACGAAAGGGTCGAATTTTCCAAACAGCCCCGTTCCGGAGCCAAACATGAGCCCGAAACCGACCAACCAGAAGGCCGGTGTTCCGATACAAAAGTCCATCAGGTTTTTCATCAAAATATTACCGGTATTCTTTGCTCTGGTAAATCCGGCTTCACACATGGAAAACCCGGCCTGCATAAAGAATACAAGTGCGGCACCGATCAGTACCCAAATTGTATTAACTGCGCTGTACGTCATAACACATCATCCTTTCCTGTTCATTTTATCCTTATCTTACGCCGAAAAGCAGGTCACCATAGGTAGGGAACGGCCAATAGCTCTTTGCCGTAACGGTTTCTGCCTCATCACACGCAAGGCGTAACTCATACATCTTACCAAGAAGTGTATCGCGAATTGCATTTGCTTCCGTACCGATATTCTCCGTTTCCTGAATTTCTTTTAATATTGTCTCCAGTTCCTCTGTTTTTATCGCAATCCGGTCGCACAACATTGAAAGCTTCTTCACAAGACCCATCTCGTAAGTACACGGAAGTGTTGCATCCACTGCCTTCTTTGCAGCCACGGCTTTTGCCACGTCTGCCACGTAAGCCTCTACTGCCGGTGCAATCTCGGTCTTCGCCATATCCACCATGGTGTTCGCTTCAATTACAACGGTCTTACAGTAGTTCTCCAACGTGATTTCATAACGCGACTTAAGCTCTGCTTCCGAAAATACACCGTGGGCGGTTAACATATCTACATTCTTCTTATCCAGAAGGTGCGGTACACAGTCTGCAGTCGTACGATAGTTAAGTAAGCCTCTCTTTTCTGTTGCCTCCCGAATCCAAGAATCATCATACCCATTACCGTTAAAGATAATGTTTTTGTGATCCTTGATAGTCTTTCGAATCATCTGATGGAGCACCGTCTCAAAGTCCTCTGCCTGTTCCAACCGGTCAGCATAGATCTTTAAGCTCTCTGCCACCGCACTGTTTAACATGATGTTCGCACAAGCAATACTGTTGGAGGAACCAAGCATACGGAACTCGAACTTGTTACCGGTAAACGCAAACGGTGAAGTACGGTTACGATCCGTGGTATCGCGGTTAAACTTCGGAAGCACGTCAACCCCCAGCTTCATCTGTTTCTTTTCGGTACCACTGTACGGGGTTCCTGTTTCAATTGCTTCCAACACTGCATTTAATTCATCACCAAGGAAAATGGAAACAACCGCAGGCGGTGCTTCATTTGCTCCAAGACGATGATCGTTTCCGGCAGTGGCAACCGAAATACGAAGCAAATCCTGATAATCATCCACTGCCTTAATCACAGCGCAAAGGAACAAAAGGAATTGCGCATTCTCGTACGGGGTTTCTCCCGGAGAAAGAAGGTTTACCCCTGCATCTGTTGCCATGGACCAGTTATTGTGCTTACCACTACCATTCACCCCGGCGAAAGGCTTTTCATGGAGTAAACAAACCAGGCCATGCTTTGCAGCAACCTTTTGCATAATCTCCATTGTCAGCTGGTTATGGTCTGTTGCAATGTTTGTCGTAGTATAGATAGGTGCCAGCTCATGCTGCGCCGGGGCTACTTCATTATGTTCGGTCTTGGCCAAAATACCAAGCTTCCACAGTTCGTCATTAAGTTCCTTCATGTATGCCTGAACCCTAGGCTTAATCACACCAAAATAATGATCATCCATTTCCTGACCCTTCGGAGGTCTTGCGCCAAATAAGGTACGACCGGTAAAGCGCAGGTCACGACGCTTCTCATACATCTCCGCATCTACAAGGAAATATTCCTGCTCCGGTCCAACGGATGTACGAACACACTTTACCGTATCGTTTCCGAACAATCGCAAGATACGAAGCGCTTGCTTGTTCAGTGCTTCCATAGAACGAAGAAGTGGTGTCTTCTTATCTAATGCTTCTCCGCCGTAAGAACAGAACGCCGTCGGAATACAAAGGGTGTTTCCCTTAATAAATGCGTACGAGGTCGGGTCCCACGCAGTATAGCCTCTTGCCTCAAACGTCGCCCTCAATCCACCGGATGGGAAAGAAGACGCATCCGGCTCACCCTTAATCAATTCCTTTCCTGAAAATTCCATAATCACACCGCCATCCGGAGACGGAGTAATAAAGCTGTCATGCTTTTCTGCGGTAATACCGGTAAGCGGTTGGAACCAATGTGTATAATGAGTAGCTCCCTTGGAAATTGCCCAATCCTTCATTGCGTTTGCTACGGCATTGGCCACACTGATGTCCAACTCCGTCCCTTCATCAATCGTCTTCTTAAGCGAGGCGTACACCTTTGCAGACAGTGTAGCTTTCATTACTCTGTCATCGAAGACCAGGTTTCCAAAATAATTCGTTACAGTTTCCATATAATATCCTCCTTTTCTTGCGCCCGTTTTTATTAGAAAAAGGCATCTTTAATGAGAGAAACATTAAAGACGCCTTTGCCTTTGCACTATCCACTTATTTTCATCTGCACTTATACAATACCTTGTGCATTCATAGCATCTACTACCTTCTCAAAACCGGCAATATTTGCACCGACAACAAAGTTGTCTTCAAATCCATACTTTCTTGCTGCGTCATCAATATTGTGATACAAATCTACCATGATCCCTTTCAGTTTTGCATCGACATTCTCAAACGACCAATGTAATCGCTCACTGTTCTGCGACATCTCAAGAGCGGAAGTGGCAACACCACCTGCGTTAGCTGCCTTTCCCGGAAGAAAATACACACCGTTTGCCTGAAGGAATTCGGTAGCTTCCGCAGTCGTCGGCATATTCGCGCCCTCTGCAACTGCAATCACTCCGTTTGCAACCAACACTTTTGCATCTGCAAGATCAAGTTCGTTCTGAGTTGCACAAGGAAGTGCGATATCTGTTTTAATGCTCCATACCCCCTTACCCTCGTGATACTCGGAATTCGGTCTGTACTTCTTATATTCGGTAAGTCTTTGACGATTCACCTCTTTAATTTCTTTAAGTGCTGCGACATCAATTCCTTCCGCATCGTAAACCCAACCGTTGGAATCGGAACAGGTAACGACCTTTGCACCCAGCTGATGTGCCTTCTCTATCGCATAAATTGCGACATTACCGGAACCGGATACGGTAACCGTCTTCCCTTCAAGAGACTGACCGTGGCATCTTAACATTTCTTCTACAATGTAAAGCAAGCCGTAACCGGTCGCTTCCGTTCTGGTAAGAGAACCGCCGTAAGATAAGCCCTTGCCGGTCAGTACGCCTTCAAATAATCCTCGAAGCTTCTTATATTGTCCAAACATATAGCCGATTTCACGTGCACCGGTTCCGATATCCCCCGCCGGAACATCGGTATCAGCTCCGATATATTTACAAAGTTCACTCATAAAGCTCTGGCAGAATGCCATAACCTCGCGATCGGATTTCCCTTTCGGATCAAAGTCTGATCCGCCCTTACCGCCTCCAATCGGAAGACCGGTAAGCGAGTTCTTGAAGATCTGCTCAAATCCAAGAAACTTTATAATACCAAGATTCACAGAAGGATGAAGTCTCAAACCGCCCTTATAAGGACCAATCGCACTATTAAACTGAACACGATATCCGGTATTCACATGAACCTGACCTTCATCGTCAATCCACGGAACACGGAACTTAATCTGCCGCTCCGGATTTACCAATCTTTCCAATAACGCATCACGACGAAACTGCTGTTCGTTTGCCTCTACCACCGGACGTAATGAATCAAGAACCTCCTTAACCGCTTGATGAAATTCCGGTTCATTCGGATTTTCTTTCACCACTCTCTCAATTACTTCATCAACATATGACATTCTGTTTCATCCTCCTTTTATTTTATCTGAAATAGAAAAAACAAAGGCATCTCTAGTGGTTGGGATACGAAAACCACTAAAGACGCCTTTGCCTTTCTGTCCCGCATTGTACACCCACAAAAATGAATTGTCAACCCCTTTTTTCAATTTTTTTTGATTTTCCGGCAAAAGCGCTCAGAACTTTGCATTTTCCAAAAGCTTTCAGAATTTTTAAAAATTCCCCTTGACAATCCACAAGAAAAAGAGTACAATGCTGGCAAATGAGCAAGGGCGTTCATTTCAGTGTAGAGATGCTTCTACATTGAGATGAACGCCTTTTCTTTTTCATTTTCAATTATTATATTTCACCCCGAAAGGAATGAATCTATATGAAAGTAGAAGGCCAAGTGCGTATCCCCTCCGGATGTGCAATCGCTGCTGTTATTTCTAAAGAAGGCAACAGAATGTCCGGCGATATGATTACCAATGCCATGAAGCCGATGCATGACCGTTCCAACGGACTTGGTGGCGGTTTTGCCGGTTACGGCATCTATCCCGAATACAAAGAATTTTATGCATTGCATATGTTCTTTGATACCCGCTCCACCCGGAAAGAATGTGAAGTTTTTTTAAAAGAGCACTTTGAAATCGTAAAATCGGAAATCATACCGACCCGTAAAATCCCGACAATTACCGATGAACCTATTATCTGGAGATATTTCGTAAGTCCTTTAAAATCTATGCTGGCTTCTATGCAATTGGCCGAAAAAGAATTTGTTGCCCGCACTGTAATGAAAATCAACATTGAAATGAAAGGTGCTTATGTCTTCTCCAGCGGTAAAAATATGGGCACCTTCAAGGCAGTCGGTTTTCCTGAAGATGTCGGCGTTTTTTATAAATTAGAAGAATATGAGGGCTATTCCTGGACAGCACACGGACGTTATCCTACCAACACTCCCGGCTGGTGGGGAGGAGCACATCCCTTCACTTTGCTGGATTGGTCTATCGTACATAACGGAGAAATCTCCTCTTATGATGCAAACCGCCGTTTTATAGAAATGTTTGGTTACAAATGTACGCTACAGACTGATACTGAGGTTATCACTTATATTATGGACTATTTAATCCGCGTACAGGGACTGAGTCTCAGTGAAGCAGCCAGCGTCATCGCAGCCCCGTTCTGGAGTACTATCGAAGGAAAAACCGATTTGGAAGATAAAAACAAACATATCTATTTGCGTACCCTTTTCCCAAGTTTACTTATCACCGGTCCTTTTTCCATTGTACTTGGCTTTAACGGTGGTCTCATGGCGCTGAACGATCGACTGAAACTTCGTTCTATGGTAGTCGGTGAGAAGGACGATAAGGTGTTTATCGCCAGTGAAGAAGCGGCAATTCGCACGATGGAACCGAATGCTGAAAACATCTGGGCTCCTGCAGGCGGAGAACCGGTAATTGTAAAAGTAAAGGATGGTGCATACGAATGAGCGTAGAATATATATATCCCGAATTTGAAATTGTCCGTAATGAAAATCGCTGTATTGCTTGCCGCGTATGTGAACGACAATGCGCAAACGATGTGCATACCTTTCATACCGAAAAGGGCATTATGATGAGTGACGAGACCAAATGTGTCAACTGCCAGCGTTGCGTCTCTCTCTGTCCGACCAGAGCACTCAAAATCGTAAAAAGCGACTGTACTCTCCGCGAGAATGCAAACTGGTCAAACAACACAATTAAGGAAATTTATAAACAAGCAAACAGTGGCGGTGTTCTTCTATCCTCTATGGGTAACCCCAATCCCCTGCCGGTATACTGGGACAAGATTCTGATTAACGCCTCGCAGGTAACAAATCCACCCATCGACCCGCTCCGTGAGCCGATGGAAACCCGTGTGTTCCTCGGCAAAAAGCCCGAAAAAATACAACGGGATGAGCAAGGTAAATTAAAATGCGAACTGCCCCCGCAAATTAAACTTTCCATACCCGTCATGTTCTCGGCAATGAGCTACGGTTCCATCAGTTATAACGCACATGCTTCTCTTGCCCGTGCCGCTACCGAACTCGGAATTCTCTACAACACCGGTGAAGGCGGTCTGCACGAAGACTTCTACTGTTACGGCGAAAACACCGTTGTCCAAGTGGCAAGCGGTCGTTTCGGAGTCCACGAAGACTATCTTAAAGCCGGCGCAGCGATTGAAATCAAGATGGGACAAGGTGCAAAACCGGGTATCGGCGGTCATCTGCCGGGTGCTAAGATTGTCGGGGATGTTTCCCGTACCCGAATGATTCCGGAAGGCTCGGATGCGATCTCGCCTGCACCTCATCACGATATTTACTCTATTGAAGATCTTCGTCAGCTTGTTTTCTCTCTGAAAGAAGCTACCGAATATAAAAAGCCGGTCATTGTAAAGGTTGCCGCCGTCCATAACATTGCTGCCATTGCCAGCGGTATTGCCAGAAGCGGTGCTGATATTATTGCAATCGACGGTTTCCGTGGTGGCACCGGTGCCGCCCCTACCAGAATCCGGGATAATGTCGGCATTCCGATTGAACTCGCGTTGGCTGCCGTAGATCAACGGCTCCGTGATGAGGGAATCCGAAATAATGTCTCTCTCGTTGTAGGCGGCAGTATCCGCAGTGCAGCAGATGTCGTTAAAGCAATTGCCCTCGGTGCCGATGCCTGCTATATTGCAACCGCAGCCTTGCTTGCTCTCGGTTGTCATCTTTGCCGAACCTGTCAGAGCGGAAAATGTAACTGGGGGATTGCTACACAGCGTCCGGAGCTGGTAAAACGTTTGAATCCGGATATGGGCAGTGAGCGTCTTGTCAATCTAATGAACGCTTGGCGACATGAGATCAAAGAACTGATGGGCGGTATGGGTATCAACTCCATAGAAGCCCTTCGCGGGAACCGCCTGATGCTTCGCGGTATCGGCATGACAAAAAAAGAACTTGAGATCCTTGGTATCTCTCATGCGGGAGAGTGATAATATGAAACGAATCTATGTAAATGAAGACTGGTGTCTCGGCTGTCACTTGTGTGAATATAACTGTGCTTTTGCCAACTCGGGTATGGCAGATATGGCGACAGCGTTAAAAGATAAACCTATCTATCCCAGAATCCACATTGAGGGAAATGAGAAAATTTCTTATGCGGTTTCCTGCCGTCATTGCGCTGACCCTATCTGCATAAAAAGCTGTATTGCCGGTGCAATCTCCAAAGCAGACGGCGTTGTTTTGATAAACAAGGAAAAATGTGTCGGTTGCCTGACTTGTGTGTTGGTATGTCCTTACGGTGCGCTTACTCCGAGCGAAAGCGGCATCATGCAAAAATGCGAGCTTTGTCTGCAAAATTCTTGCGGAGAGCCTGCCTGTGTGAAGGGATGCCCTAACAGGGCAATCGTTTATGAGGAAAGAGGTGAGGTTTAATGAAACAATATGTCATTATCGGGAACGGCGTAGCCGCTGCCGGTTGTATTGAAGGCATTCGCAATGTGGATAAAAGCAGTACGATTATCGTCATATCCGAAGAGAAATACCCTGTTTATTGTCGTCCTCTTATTTCCTATTACCTTGAAAAGAAAACGGAGCTTAACCGCATGAATTATCGCAGTGAAGATTTCTACGATAAAATGAACTGCGAAGTAATCTACGGAAGAAAAGCAAAACACATTGATTCTTCTTCTCAAAAGATTATCCTTGATGACAGAACCGAAGTCCCATACGATTCCGTATGCATTGCTACCGGTTCCTCCCCTTTTGTTCCTCCTTTTGAGGGACTTGAGACAGTGAAAAACAAGTTTTCCTTCCTAACACTTGATGATTCATTAGCGCTGGAAGCAGCTGTTACAAAAGAATCCCGGGTACTGATTGTCGGTGCAGGTCTTATCGGGCTCAAATGTGCCGAGGGACTACGCGACCGCGTAGCAAGTATTACTGTATGTGATCTTTCCGACCACATACTATCCAGTATTCTTGAGACCG
>JAFTWC010000046.1 GCA_017465475.1 Lachnospiraceae bacterium | reverse complement strand
CGTATTACGGGAGAAGAACTGTATTGTATGGATTTGCGCTGTAATGATCTTCGATTCCCGGTTTGTATCAGTAAAAAAGATTTATACGGAGAACCGCATCCGGGACGTCGATTCCGGGGAAACATCTGGATGCAGGGAACTGTGGATTTTGATTGTTGACGAACAGACGGAATCATAGTAAAATGGTTAAGTGTCAAAGGAGATGTCACTCAGAGTTTTGAAATGATATCTCGACAGTTTGTCGCTTTAGTTAAATGGATATAACAAGCCCCTCCTAAGGGCTAGTTGAGGGTTCGATTCCCCCAAGCGACGTTTGGAACCGTGCTTTGCACGGTTCTTTTTTGTCCGCGCGGTGTCCCATTCCTGCCATCCGGGGGCTTTTACTAAATCGCTCTTCTGATTTCTTGTTTCTGATTTTGCTGTCGCAACGCTCCGGGAATGCAAAATACATAAACAAAAATCAGAAGAGCGATTATTCCGATAATACCCTTGGATGGCAGGAATCCGCCACGCCCGAAGCTACCGCGCGACAAATAGTGATGAGTTAAGAAAATCCCCGACGAAAGTAATATCGTCGGGTTGTACACTTTAGATGGGGGTAAATAAAAAATAGAATAGGCATAGGACTTCAATTCCTGTATAATTAAGTCACCACAACAAAACACACAGAAAGGATTGAAGCCTATGCCTATATATGATTTTATAACAGAACTCCTCGAATTGGAAGACATTATTTTAAAAGATTTTTCATTCACCGATACAGAGATACATCTTTCTTTTTCCTTGAAGAGAAAACCTACCGTTTGTCCGTGTTGTGGTTTTATTACAGAGCAGGTACACGATTATCGTCCGTCTACCATCAAAGATCTTCCGGTAATGGGAAAACAGCTCCTCTTGCACTATAATAAGCGCAGATATCATTGCCCTTCTTGTAATAAGCACTTTTACGAACCGTTTCATCTACTTCCAAAGTACTGTCGTATTACTACACGGCTTGCTTTTTATTCTTTACATATGCTGAAAAATCGGTACAGCGTGCGTAACGCTGCTACTTTCCTTGGGATATCCGATTCCACTATCTTTCGGAGACTGAAGGATGTCCGTTATCCAAAGCCGGATAGGCTTCCTACCGTCCTTTCCATTGATGAATTCAGAGGAAACTCAGGTGGTCAAAAATTTCACGCAATCTTAACAGATGCCCATAATCATGAGCTTTTTGACATACTTCCCACTCGCAGCCAGACCGATCTGATGCTTTATCTGAATACTTTCAAAAACAAAAAGGAAGTCCGCTACTTTATTACCGATATGAACCGGGTGTATAAGGATTTGGCAGTTCAATACTTCCCGAATGCTACGATTGTAATTGATAAGTTTCATGTGGTCCGGTACGCCACCTGGGCTTTGGAAAACGTCCGAAAACGGGTCCAGAAGCAGATGCTTCCATCCAAACGAAAGTATTTCAAACGTAGCCGACGTTTGCTGCTATCGCATAGAGAAAATCTAAATGAAGAAAGCCTTCTTGCGCTTGAAGTTATGTTGTCACAATCAAATGACCTAGCCGTTGCCTACCACTTAAAAGAATTATTCTTTGACTTTATGAAATCACCCGACAGAACCGAAGCCGGTCGCCGGTTAAAGTTCTTTATCTTAGCAGCAGAAGCAAGCAATCTTCCTGAATTTAATGCCTGCCTGACAATGCTTCGGAACTGGTCAAAATACATCCTAAATGCCTTTGATTGTCCGTACACAAACGGATATACAGAGGGAACCAACAATGCCATTAAAGTAATTAAGCGAAATGCTTTTGGATATAGAAACTTTAGAAACTTCAGGAATCGAATCTTCCTTGCCTTAACTTAAAGAGGCACAGGAACGAATTCCTATGCCTCTGAAATATTTTACCCCAACTCTTGACAAAGAGCCCAAAAAAGAACCGCAAGGCTCGCATTTGCGAAATCCGTTGCGGTTCTCTGTCTCTATGAATTCTTTCACAGCACCGCACGGCAACAAGACGTACTCTCTTGCAACCGTGCGATAATTCACAAGGCTACAAGAGCATACGTCTCTGTCTGCGTCTTAAGCTGTTCTGTAAAATCTGATTCATAGCAGTTGTCCTTTCGAAAAAGTTAGGTGTATCATAACACGGAATGAAAAAGATTGCAAGCAGTTTTTGAAAAAATCGCGAACCGGAAAGCGAAAGTGCTATTCTTCCTTTGTTACGCTTCTCCGATACTCCGTCGGTGTCTTCCCGGTTTGCTCCTTAAACTGTCGCATAAAGTGAATCTCGCTGTGATAGCCGCAGGTGTCAGCAATCTGGTACACCGGGAGGGTGGTGGAGGACAGCAGATAGCAGGCGTATTCCGTCCGGGCGCGGATGAGGTCCGCGATGACGCCGGTGCCGTAGAGCTTCCGGTAGATGTGTTGGAAGGAAGAACGGCTAAGGCCAGCTTCTTTTGCCAATTCGTCCGGAGAGTGGTATAAATACGGCTCATTATACATCTGGCTTCGGATGCGGTTGAACAAAAGGAAGTGAGGGTCGCGATGCCGGATGGCCTCAAATTCTTCACTCAGGTAGTTAAAAAACAGGCGCAGATATAGTGTTAAGTTCTCCTGTTTTAACGGATGTGGTGAATGGAATTCGTAGGTCATAGATTCCAAAAGATTGGAAAGTTGTTCTATGTTTTTTATGAATACCGGTGTACCAAAGGGAATTCCAAGTTCTGCCAGATGGGCTAAGTCACGATCGTTTAGGGAAAGGTGCACCCAGTCATCGGTATAGTCGGTGTCCGTGGCTCCGTAATGCTGGGGAGTACCGTTATTGTACAGAATAAAATAAGGCTCGGTGGTGATGCGTTCCGTTCCGCCAAGGACGAGGCGGGACGGGGTAAATACAAGAAGTAACAGCCAGTCTCCGGAGCCTAAGGGACGGTCGATGTGGAAAGAGGTGTCGTGGGTATGGTGGTAGCCTATTTTTTTGATATTCATAGGAATCCTTTCTGCAGTATAGAAGATATCACGTGTGCATTTTGTTAATTTGAATTCGAACGTGCCGTGGAACGGGAAAGGTGCTTTACTTTCACGGAAATATCGTGTTTATGTGAAATTTACACTCTTTATCTTTAGAATAGCACAAAAACGATGTTTGCACAATATGTTAGTTTTTTTGCAATATCGTATATGTACAACAGAGAAAAGCATGATACAATAAAATTATGGTAATATGCCGAAAAGATGGCGGATTTTACAAAAGGAAGGAGTTTCTTATGAAGGCAAAGCTTAGTTTGAGCAAAGACAAGATTGTTAGTAAGATTGATGACAGACTGTACGGCTCTTTTATCGAGCATTTGGGACGTGCGGTGTATGGCGGTATTTACGAGCCGGGTCATGAGACTGCGGATGATATGGGCTTCCGCGGAGACGTTATGGAAGTCATTAAAGAGATGAAGGTGCCGTTGGTGCGTTATCCGGGCGGTAATTTTGTTTCCGGTTATCGTTGGGAAGACGGTACCGGCGATAAGACAAAGCGTCCGCGTCGTTTGGAGCTGGCTTGGGGTACCATTGAAACCAACGAAGTGGGTATCGATGAGTTCCAGGAGTGGGCAAAGCGCGCCGGCAGTGAGATTATGATGGCGGTGAATCTCGGTACCAGAGGTGCGGAGGAAGCCGGAAATCTGGTAGAGTACTGTAACGCAGTGACCGATACTTATTATGCGGATATGCGTCGTAAGAACGGTTTTGACGAGCCGTTCGGTATCCGTACCTGGTGTCTCGGTAACGAGATGGACGGCCCG
>JAFTWC010000004.1 GCA_017465475.1 Lachnospiraceae bacterium | reverse complement strand
TGGCATCCGGTATTCAGATTATAATCTTTATTTCCGGATTGCAGACAGTGTCCACCAGTATGTATGAAGCTGCAAAAATTGAAGGCGCTACGGCATGGGAGAGTTTCTGGAAGATTACGTTCCCGCTGGTAAGCTCCATGATACTCGTAAACTTAGTTTATACAACCATTGACTTCCTTATGAGAACAGATAATCAAGCCATGGTTTCGATTACCGAGAAGGTTAACCCACAGATGGAATACGGTTTAAGTGCTGCTATGGCATGGAGCTATTTTGCAATTGTCGCTGTGGTTCTCGGTCTTCTGGCCGCCATCATTTCAAAGAAGGTGTACTATTATGAGTAAAAAAGTAAAGATTGAAAAGAGACATGACTTTTGGGAGAGAAACAGAAAAACGAATGGCTATCTTCTTCAGAAAAAAATCGGAGAAGTTGGTTTCCGTTTTGTGCGCGCAGTGCTACTGTTCGGCCTGTGTTTCCTGATTCTCCAGCCAATGGTGAATAAGCTTTCTGTCAGCTTCATGAAGGAGTCCAACTTGTACGATGCGACGGTTATTAATATTCCGCGTGACTGGACTTTAACCAATTACAAGATGGTAAATGAGTTAATCGGATACTGGAAGTGTTTGTTTAACTCCATTTGGGTATCGTTCCTTGTAGCATTTTTACAGGTGGCAGCTGCAACATTAGTAGGTTACGGATTTGCAAGATTTAAGTTCCCGCTTAAGAATTTCTGGTTCGGTTGCGTTATCTTGTTAATCATCGTACCGCCGCAGACCATCATGAGCCCGATGTACTTAAACTTCCGTTACTTTGATATCTTCGGTATTTTCACGGCAATCTTTAAAGAACCGTTGAACCTGCAGAAGACCATGTTCCCGTACCTGATGATGTGTGCAACCTGTATGGGTCTTAAGAGTGGTTTGTACATCTTCATGCTTCGTCAGTATTTCCGCGGTGTACCGAAGGAATTGGAAGAAGCAGCTTATGTGGACGGTTGCGGTAACTTACAGACCTTCTTCCGGATTATGCTTCCGGATGCGAAGTCTATGATCGTATCCTGTTTCTTGTTTGCATATGTATGGCAGTGGACCGACTCCTTCTATTCCAAGATGTTCCTTGGTAACATGGAATTATTGCCGAAGGGTCTCAACTCCATTGCAGGTCGTATCGATAACTTTATTAAGGTAAACGGATACGGTACCAAGGCCAGCCAGGGTATGTTAAATCAGATGATTTCTACCGGTACTTTGATGGCAATTATCCCGCTTTTGATTCTGTATTTGTTCGCTCAGAAGGCATTTGTGGAGAGTTTAAGCCAGACAGGTATAAAAATGTAACAAAAAATGCAAAAAAAAATCAAAAAAAGCTAGCATTTTGTTACAAAGTGGTGTATAATGTATTTGGAACTAAAAAGATAGTGGCG
Organism: Lachnospiraceae bacterium; assembly: GCA_017465475.1. Classification (GTDB taxonomy): domain Bacteria; phylum Bacillota; class Clostridia; order Lachnospirales; family Lachnospiraceae; genus SIG307. The sequence goes on along the minus strand of JAFTWC010000004.1, from coordinate 18,657 downwards.
CGGACGCGTTAGCTATAAAAAGAGGAGCGACGAGTTATCGTCAAAATGGGACGCCAAACCCAAAAAATAAAAGGAGGAATTTTGGTATGAGAATTAAGAAGTATGCTGCAGCTTTCCTTGCTGCAACAACCGTTCTTGGTAGCCTTGCTGCTTGTGGCGACGACGCTCAGGTAGACAACAAAACAACCCCGACCCCGTCTGCTGGCGAGGAGAATCCGGGTACCGAAGGCGGAGATGATCCGGCTGCGACCCCGACTCCGGCTGCTACTCCGATTCCGGACAGAGATCTCGGTGGTATGGAAATTATCATCGGTGACCACTGGTCTCCGGAAACTCCGGCTGAGCCGTCCAACGCTCAGGAAGAAGCTACTGCAAAGTATCGTCAGGAAATCTTCGCTAAGTACAACTTCAAGATGCAGTCCAAGACTGTTGCTGGTTGGGGCGAAATGACCGATACCTGCGTAAACTCTATTACTGCTGGTGAGCCGGCAGCTCAGTTATTCGAACTTGACTACAGATTCGTAGCAAAGCCGATGGCTAACGGACTTTTCTATGACTTAGCTACTCTTGATGAGCTTGACTTCTCCGAAGACAAGTGGAGCGTAGCAGTTAAGGATTTGATGACCAAAGGTGACAGCATTTACGGTATGAGAGCAGCTAAGTCTGAGCCGCGTGGAGGCTTGATCTGGAATAAGAGACTCTTCGAAGAAGCTGGTCTTGATCCGGAACTTCCGTACGACTTACAGGCAAGCGGTGAGTGGACCTGGTCCAAGTTCAAGGAACTTTGCGGTCAGTTAACTCGCGATACCAACAACGATGGTGTTACCGATATCTACGCTACTGTTTCTCAGGGCGCAGCTACCATGGGTTGTTTAGTAGCATCTACCGGTTCCGACTACTTCAAGAAGGATGAGAACGGTATGCTTACCAACAACATGGGATCCAAGGAAGTACTTGATGCTCTTAACTTCGCTGTAGAGCTTTACAATGCAGGTTACGAAATGCCGACGCCGGAAGGCGCTAACTGGGACTGGTTCTATGCAGCATTCCAGGAAGGCAAGGGTTGCATGATTTTTGATGAAGAATACAGATGCCAGCCGGGCCAGACCTTCGGTGACGCTATGGAAGATCCGGTAGGTTTCGTAATGCCGCCGAAGCCGGACGGAGCAGCTGATTACCACAGCTATGTTTGTGATAACATCACCATCATCCCGTCCTGCTATGATGCAGAGAAGGCTGGTAACATTGCATTCGCATACAATGTATACACCATGGCTACTCCGGGTTATGATGACCCGAATGACTGGAAGGAGACTTACTACTCTCACTTCGATGATGAGAGAGCAGTTGATGAGACCATCGTTAGATTCAATGACGGTGTAAGTACTCACTTCCTTAACCAGACCCTCATTTCTACCGACCTTGGTCCGGACCTCTTATGGGTATATCCGTTTGCTAACGTAACCCCGGCAGACCAGGTTGCAGCAATCAAGGATTCTTGGGATGCTATCGTAGCTGAGGCAAATGGTCAGTAATATTTGAACATAGGTATATTTCTCATAAGGGGTAGCTTGCCTGCCCCTTATGTGTTACCTAAAATCAGGTGGGAGAGATTGGAAAGGAGTGTTGTTTATGAGAAAAGAGAAAATGATAGGATTGTTAGCACTTGCTGCGACATTTCTTTTCGCAGGATGCTCCGGTTCTGTTGAAATCGGACCGGTTCCGACTATTACTCCGAGACCGACGGTTACGCCGGCACCGACCCCGACTCCGGTGGTCGTAGTACAAGAGCAGGAAGAAGTAAAAGAAGTCAGTGTATACGAGACGAAAAAATACAAAGAGTATTATGAAAAAGAAAATAAGCTTCCGCAACTGAAAGAGGCATATAAGGATGTGTTCTCGATTGGTTTGGATGCGTCATTAATAGATATTATGGATGAAAAACGGCAGGCGATTGTAAAGGAACAGTTCAATCAGCTTACCATAAAAGAGGATCTTACGCCGGAAAATATTATGGATTATGAGACGGCAAAGGTATCAGAGGATAAGACAAGAATTCCGCTTAATTTTTCTGCAGCAGATACCATTTTAAAGTTTGCGAAAGACAATAATATTTCGGTAATGGGACCGAAGCTTATGACAGAGGCTACTCCGGAGTGGGCATTTTCCAAGGATTTGGACAGAAATCAGGTAGTTGTAACTACAGACGAGGAAGGCAATGAAGTAACTACCATTGAATACGCCAGTGCGGAAGTGATGCTTGCTCGTATGGAAAATTATATCAAGGATGTGATTACATATTGTAACACGAACTATCCGGGAGTTGTAATCTCCTGGACCGTATTAGATGAGCCAATCAATGCCGGAGAAACCACGGAAACTATGTATCGTGCCAATTATTGGTTAAAGACCATCGGGGATGATTATATTGTAAAAGCATGTGAGTTTGCCAGAAAGTATGCAACAGCAAGCCAAAAGTTACTTTTGACACAGGATGCATTGGATGAAGAAAAGACGTTAAAGCCTTCTTTGGTGCTTATCAATAAGTTAAAAGATGCAAAGCTTATCGATGGAATCGGAATCAAAGCGCATTATAGTCCGAATTCACCGAATGTCTTTAATATGGAAGATATGATGAAAAAGCTTTCCGCCACCGGTTTGGATCTTCATTTAACAGAATATTATGTAGACTGTAATGAAGGTAACCGTGGTGATTTGGATAAGACAGACGAGGAACGATTGGCGAGAGGTGTAAAACGTAGTAAGGCTTTAATGACTAATATTTTGAATTATGATGTGAAATCGAACTATGACATCAAGAGCATTAGTCTTGAAGCATTAACCAATGATTATGCTGACGTAAATCAGCCGAAGGATTATATCGACCACAACACGTTGGAAGTTAAATTCGGTGTTCAGGTGGTAAGTTTTCCGTGTATATTCGATGAAGACTTAAATGTTTCGGATGTGTTCTTTGCGTTTATGGGAGATGCTACCATAAAGGGCTATTAATCTATTGAATTGGTAAATTATGAACAAGATAACGGGGCTGAATTTTGGAAGTTTCATTTTCAGAGTTCGGTCCCGATTTTCGTATAAAATTAATATAAGGAAATGCAGAATAGTAAGAAATAATACGATATACAGAAAGGAGTATAAAAATATGAAGACATATCAAGATGAGAGCCTTTCCTTTAAGGAAAGAGCAAAAGCGTTGGTAGCAGAGATGACACTGGAGGAAAAGGTGTTTCAAACCTTACATTGGTCCGCTGCTATTGAGCGCTTGGACATTAAGGCTTATAACTGGTGGAATGAGGCTTTGCATGGTGTGGCAAGAGCCGGTGTAGCGACGGTATTTCCGCAGGCCATCGGTTTGGCGGCTGCATTTGATGAAGACATGATGGAAGAAGTGGGTGATCATGTTTCCACAGAGGGGCGTGCAAAGTTTAATATGCAGCAGAAGTACGGTGATACCGATATTTACAAGGGACTTACGTTCTGGGCTCCGAATGTTAATATTTTCAGAGACCCTCGTTGGGGAAGAGGACATGAGACCTACGGTGAAGACCCGTATTTAACCTCCCGTCTCGGTGTGCGTTTTATTGAAGGTATGCAGGGAAAGGATGAGAAGTATTTGAAGGTTGCGGCTTGTGCAAAGCATTTTGCGGTGCATTCCGGTCCGGAAGATGTACGTCACAGCTTCAATGCGGAGGTGTCAAAGCAGGATTTATATGAAACTTATCTTCCGGCATTTAAGGCCTGTGTACAGGAAGCAAAGGTTGAGACCGTCATGGGTGCCTACAATCGTACCAACGGAGAAGCTTGTTGCGGAAGTAAAACTTTGTTACAGGATATTTTACGTGAGGAGTGGGGCTTTGACGGCCATGTAACCAGTGACTGTTGGGCAATCAAGGATTTCCATGAAGGACATGGTTTAACCACATCTCCGGTAGAATCCGTAGCCCTTGCTATGAACAATGGCTGTGATTTGAACTGCGGACATATTTATGTGAATCTGTTAGAGGCTGTAAAACAGGGCTTGGTAAGTGAGGAAACGTTAACCCGTGCGGTAGAGCGTTTGTATGTTTCCAAGATGCGTCTCGGTATTTTTGATGCACCGGAGAAGGTTCCGTATAATACTATCGATTATTCTGTGGTAGACAGTAAGGAACAGAAGGCATTTAACCTGGAAGTTGCGAAGAAGACACTTTGTTTGCTGAAGAATGAGAATCAGACCCTTCCGCTTGATAAGTCTAAGTTAAAGACGGTAGGAGTTATCGGTCCGAATGCAAATAATCGTAAGGCATTAATCGGTAACTATGAAGGTACTGCATCCGAATATATCACCGTGTTGGAAGGTATTCAGGAATATTTGGGAGACGATGTAAGAGTTCGGTTCTCCGAAGGTTGTCATTTGTTTAAAAACAAGGTATCCGGCCTGGGCCAGGAAAATGACCGTATTGCAGAGGTACGTGCCGTATGTGATGAGTCGGATGTGGTGATTGCAGTCATGGGTCTGGATTCCGGACTTGAGGGTGAAGAAGGTGACCAGGGGAATGAGTTTGCCAGCGGTGATAAGCCGAATCTGGAGCTTCCGGGTCTTCAGAACACAGTCCTTCAGACGATTTATGAAAGTGGAAAGCCGGTAGTACTGGTTCTTTTATCCGGAAGTGCTCTTGCATTCCCTTGGGCAGAAGAACATATTCCGGCTATTGTGCAGGCTTGGTATCCGGGAGCACAGGGCGGACGTGCTGTGGCACAGATGCTGTTTGGTGAGTATGCTCCGGAAGGAAAGTTGCCGGTAACGTTTTATCGTACCTCGGAAGAACTTCCGGCCTTCACCGATTATAATATGAAGGGCAGAACTTACCGTTATATGGAGAAGGAAGCCTTGTATCCGTTCGGTTACGGCCTTAGCTATACGAAGTTTGCCTTAAAGAATGTTTCCTTATCTTCCAACGAGATTACGAAGGGCGGTAAGGTAACCGTATCTGCAACGGTAGTGAATGAAGGTGCATATGACGGTGCAGAGACCGTTCAGGTATATGTGAAGGCAAAGGATGTGGCAGGAGCACCGCGGTTCCAGATGAAAGGCTTAAAGAAGGTTCGTTTGGCAAAGGGTGAGAGTAAGGCTGTTGAACTTACCTTAACGGATGCTGCCTTTGCGTTATATGATGCGGATGCCAACTTCGTGTTAAATGAAGGAAATTATGAGGTATATGTAGGCACATCCCAGCCGGATAACAGAAGTGCTGTCTTGACGGGAAAGAAGCCGGAGTGCTTTGCCGTAACTTGTAAGAAGACAGAGACGCTTTAAAATAGATATCATAGATGAAAAAGAAAGCCGGAGCAAATGCTTCGGCTTTCTTTATGGACGATACTTGTTTACTGATAAAGCAGGTTTTAGGCTTGTATTAAACTATGCATATCATAAGTTAAAACCTAATTTAATTTTGCCAACGTATCTAAAATGTGCTCATCCTGTACCGGCGTGAAATGTTCTTTGTAATAAAGCAACGATGCAGTTCCCGACGGCGCAGAGCGTCCGTATTCAGAAGCAATGTTGCAAAGTTTATTAAAGTCTTCTGCGGTATGTCCGGTCATACTAAGCAAAAGATAGTAGGAATCCTCCACGGTGTTTTTATACAACTGTGTATTGCCGTGATAGCGAGGGGCAACCACAGCTGCAAACCGGCATACTGCCTGTAAGGAATCAAAAGTATAAGCCTTTGTAAGTGTATCCGCCTTAGGAGAGGAGCTTTCTTCGGAAGATTTTTGTAACTCGTCTGCTTTTTTACTTAACATATCCTTAAACTGGGAAAAGTAGTTCAAAATCTCATCTGCCAAAGCCGGAATCGGCATTTTTTCAGATGCATGCTCTTTTTCTGCAAACGGAGTAAAGTTGGAGAACCGGGAATCCAGTTCTTCCGTATCCTCTACCTTAGTAACCACCAATACGAGACAGTCCGCATCCACCGGAATCGCTTCTATCATAAGAGGCATATCCTCAGTTTCGAAACCGCACTCGTAAGATGCCATTTGTACCAGATCACGGAATAGGGCTTTTGCTTTTTCGCTACCGTAAAATAACTCGCTTAACTGTAACTGACGTTCCTGCAAATCCTGCTTATTTAACGTACAACGAATTTGTGTATCACTTAAACGTTCGATTGTCATAAAGTACGCACCCCCTTCTTCGTGTTATACAAAGTATATAGTAAATTTCAACGAAAGTCAATAACATAAATTGTGAAGTTTGTATAAAGAAGGCAAGGAAAATCAAAGGGTTTACAGTTAGTGACACTGCACAAATTTTGGGAATAAAGTTTGTGAAAAACGTAGAGGAAAAAAAGCTTGCGAAAAAAATAAGGAGGGGGATATAATAAATGTGGGTGAGATAACACCCGGCAATCCGATAGGACAAATCAGTCTGATGCGGTCAGACAGAAAGGAGCAGATGGAGGAAAAGTTATTATTTGGGAAATATCGAATCATAAAGCTGCTTGCAAACGGTAGCGGAGGTGAGGTATTTCTTGCAGAGCATGAAAAACTGGGGGAACGGCGTGTAATAAAACAACTGCGAAAGAACCGGCCTTTTTATGAAGAACGGAAGCAGGAAGCATACACGTTACGAGCGTTGCATCATGAAGCAATACCGCGTATTTTTGATATTGAAGAGGATGAGACGGCTTGTTACATTATTGAAGAAGATATGGGTGGGGAAACTCTTAAAGATTTTCTAGTAAGACAGAAATGTCTTCCGACTTCTTTTATTTCGCATTATTCCATTCAACTTTGTGAAATTATTGAATATCTGCATCGAAACGGAATTTTATATCTGGATGTGAAACCGGAGAATATTATGATTTGCGGGGACCGGATTTCTTTGATTGATTTCGGCGGAGCAATAAGGAGAAAGGATAGTTCCGGGGTAGTATTCGGAACATATGGGTATGCTGCTCCCGAACAATATGAAGGTGTGGCGGGAGAGCGTTCCGATGTGTTCGGTATTGGTTGTGTATTAGGTGTTATGTTAGGTGAGGGAAGGAAAGGGCGAAAAGAGCTATTTACTGTGTATGAACGTTGTGTGCAGGTGCTGCCGGAAAAACGGTTTCCCAGTGTATCCGCATTAAAGGAAGAGTTGCAACGTTTGTCCGGAAGGACGAAAAAGAGAAGAACCAAAAAGGGGGGAAAAATCCCCCGGTATATCGGAGTAATCGGTGTACAAACAGGTGCGGAAAGCGGTGCTCTGTGCACGTTGTTGGCGACACAATGCAATGAATGGGAAAAAGGACGGATTGCCTGTATTGATTTGTCGGAACAACGAATTTTTGCACGACTTTATGAAAGCGTGTACGGAGAACAAGAAGTGGTACCGGAGCATTTTATGCTGCAAGGGATTTGCTATGTGCCGGAGGGAACAATATCCGTAGCAACCATGTATGCGGCAAAAGGGTACTCTACGGTTGTGTTGCATTTCGGAACGTTGTCGGAAGTTAACATGAAAGAGTTTTTTTTGTGTGACAGCCGGTTTGTCCTTGGAAATCTATATCCATGGCGGTTAAGAGAGTGGAACGAACTCTCGGTTCGATTGTATGAAATGCAAGGGAAACAAGAGATAACGGCGGTAATAACCGGAGGGGAAACAGAATTGTTACCGATTCGGGTAAGTAAGGTCATCGAACTGCCGTATATCGGAGATGTATTGTCCGCAACCGGGAAAATGGGAAAGCGAATTCGTCGTCTGCTTTTTTAACAATGATGCTGTATAGAGTTTAAAATTGTTTTTCTTCGACGGTGAATGCCGTCACCGGAGGTCGTTTTGCATATCACACAGGTTCTACCTCTGTTTGTGTAAGTAAACTGGCCGGTTTCCTTGTAACTACAAAAAGAACCGGATGCACGGAAGAAAGACAGAAAGCAGAAGAGAAAGAGCGGTTTTCCGCCCTATGGGGATTGCCGTCATGCCGAAACGGAATGCAAACACCTGCTCTCTCAGGAAAGGTTGGCAGGAAGGTCGGGATGACGGCAAAATGGGGTTGATTATTTTTTGTAACTTGTATATACTAAAGGACAGTAGGATACAGTAAGATACAGAAAAGAGGAAGGGTTTGTGAAGAAAAAAAGCGGGATTACAATTATCGGAGTGTTTGTGGCACTGTTGTTAATCGTAGTGGTTCTCGGTGTTGCTTTGGTACAGAAATATTCATCAAATAAAGAACGTGTTTCGCCGGAGGAAATAGCCCCTGTGGCGGAAGGAGAAGCTCACGTTGTTTTTTGGCAGGAAATCTATGAGAAAAAAGCATTATTGCTAAACGGGGGCATTTATCTTGATTTTGACACGGTTTTTTCCCGTATTAATAAATATTTTTATTATGATACGGAAGAAATGGTGTTAACATATACAACGCCGACGGAAATTATCCGGGCGTACCCTATGGAAGCTGTGTATTACAGTAACAAGGAAAAGAAAGAGTTATCTCACGAACCGCTGGTGACCAAAGGCGGTGAACCTTATGTTTCTTTGGAATTTGCGGCGATGTTTTCCGATATGACCTATACTTTTTTTGAGCAGCCTGCACGGGTATTGATTCGTACGGAGTCTAAGGATATGCTGGCGCTAAAGGCGGAAAAGGGAACCGTTGTGAGGGAAGCGGCAGATATAAAAAGCAGAATCCTATATGATTTGCCGAAGGACAGTGTGGTTTGGTATGTGGATGCCGGAACGGAAGCAGATGCGAAGTTTGTAAAGGTTATGACGGAAGATGGCGTGTTCGGCTTTGTGCGTAAGAAAGATTTAGGTGAATCGTATCACCGGTCTTATGTGTCTGAGTATGAACCACCGGTATATTCCCATATCAGTGCGGAAGGAAAAGTGGTGCTGGGGTGGCATCAGGTGACCAATACGAAGGCAAACGGCGGTTTAGAAACGTTGATTAAAAATAATACGGAGTTGACGGTTGTATCGCCGACCTGGTTTCAGGTAAATGCCGTGGAAGAGGAGTCTCCGATTTTATCTTTAGCAGACGCAGCCTATGTGGAAACAGCCAAAAAGCATGGTCTTGCCGTATGGGGACTGGTGGATAACTTTAGGATTGCAGGAAGAGACAACTTTGACCCGGTGCAAAATTCATACGTGATTTTGTCCTCAACCAAAGAAAGGGAAAATTTAATGAATAGCCTGGTGGCAGAGGCAATTCGCTATGATTTGGATGGCTTGAATATTGATTTTGAGTCTCTCTCTCTGGAAACGGGACCGCATTATATTCAGTTTTTACGAGAGCTTTCCGTAAAATGCAGAGCAAACGGTTTGGTGCTTTCCGTAGACAATTATGTTCCGTCTGCCCATGCGGCCTATTATAACTGGAAGGCTCAGGGCGAGGTTGTGGATTATGTGGTTATTATGGCCTACGATGAGCATTATGCAGGTTCGGAGACAGCCGGTTCAGTGGCCTCTTACGGTTATTTGACCAATGCAGTGGATAATATTTTGACCATGGTGCCGAAGGAACGGGTGATTATGGCTGTGCCGTTTTATACGCGCTTATGGACTGAGACAAAGGAAAACGGAGTGACGAAACTGACGTCGGAGGCTCTGTCCATGGAGACCGCCAAAGTGGAGTTGTCCAGAAATAATGTGACTCCGGTCTGGGATGAAATTACCAGACAGTATTATGCAGAGTATGAGAAGGACGGTGCAACCTGTAAGATGTGGTTGGAAGACATGCAGTCTTTGCAGGAGAAGCTTTCCTATATCCGAAAGGCAGATTTGGCAGGTGTGGCTGTATGGCGTCTCGGCTTTGAGCCGGAGGACATTTGGTCTTTGTTCCGACAGGATGTTCTTGTAAACGAATAAGGTGCATATATATTCTAAAACGATTGTATCAGGTGCTTCATGAAGGATAATGGAGAAACTTGTTTCATACGTGTGAAAAAATATAAGCATATCATTTTGTTGCTGTTGTTTGGTGCCATAATATGGTTTGCGAAAAGCAGTGCGGGGGAACGCTTTGCGGAAGTTTTTTCGGAGAAGGAGACCTCGGAAGAAGTTGTTGTTGTAATTGATGCGGGACACGGCGGAGTTGACCCGGGAAAGGTCGGATCGTCGGGAACGCAGGAAAAAGAGATTAATCTTCAGATTGCGTTTAAGCTTGCTGAACGTTTGAAAAATGACGGGATACAGGTTATAATGACAAGAGAAGCGGATAAGGGGCTTTATAGAGAAACGGCGCAGAATAAAAAACGGGAAGATATGGAAGAACGGATCCGACTGATTACGAAAGCGGAACCGGTGTGCGTCATCAGCATTCATCAAAACAGTTTTCCCGATGAAAGTTGTAAGGGCGCCCAAATGTTTTATTATCAAGGCTCGGAACAGAGTAAAAGACTGGCAGAGATGTTGCAGAAGACATTTGTCGAGACATTGCAGGACGGAAATAAACGTCAGGCAAAGGCAAACAGTGAATACTATCTGCTTCGAAAAACAACGTGTCCCATTGTGATTGCGGAATGTGGCTTTTTATCCAATCCTACGGAAGAAGCGTTGCTTGTTACCGGGGAGTATCAGGATAAAGTCGCGGAGGCTCTATATCAGGGATTTGTACAGTGGTGGACCGAAAGGAAGGTTGGAAACCTGGATGAAGACAGAGATTGTTAAGATAAATAGGGAACGGTTTACGGAGGAGGAGTTGGAATTTGCAGCCCGGTGTTTACGAGAAGGAAAACTGGTGGCGTTTCCTACGGAGACGGTTTACGGATTGGGCGGAAATGCATTTGATGCAACAGCTTCCGCAAGGATTTATGAAGCGAAGGGTCGTCCTTCGGATAATCCGTTGATTGTGCATATTGCGGAGACAGAGGCACTTAAGGAACTGGCGGAAGATGTGCCGGAATCGGCCTACCGTCTGGCAGAAGCTTTTTGGCCGGGGCCTCTTACCATGATTTTAAAGAAGAGCGATAAGGTACCGAAAACTACGACAGGAGGCCTTGATACCGTAGCGGTTCGTATGCCTTCTGATGAGATTGCGGCTGCTTTAATCCGTCTTTCCGGGATTTATGTGGCGGCACCCAGTGCCAATGCATCGGGTAGACCGAGTACTACGAAGGCGGAACATGTGATTGAAGATTTGGACGGAAAGATTGATGTGATAATCGATGGGGGAGCCTCTGCCATCGGATTGGAATCGACGATTGTGGATTTGACCGGAGAAGTACCGCTTATTCTGCGACCGGGGTATATCAGTGCGGAGCAGTTGGCGGAAGTGCTTGGTGAAGTACAGTTTGATGAAGCGGTTTTAAAACGGAGTGCGTCGGAAAATGTAGTCGCAAAAGCACCCGGGATGAAGTATCGGCATTATGCGCCGAAAGCACCGCTTTATATTGTAGAAGGAAAGAGCGAGGAAGTCATTCGTTTTATTAATACAGAGGCAGTAAAACATGCTGCGGAGGGGCGGATTGTAGGAATTCTGGCCACGGAAGAAACTAAGAAATATTATACCGGCGGAATGGTGTTTTGTGCCGGAAAACGGGCAGATGCCGAGACGATTGCGGCAGGATTATTTGATACACTCCGCAGTTTTGATGAAACCGGTGTCGGTGTGATATATTCGGAAAGCTTTGCGGATAACCCGCTGGGAACAGCGATTATGAATCGTCTGTTAAAGGCAGCGGGATACCATATTATTCATCCGAACGAGGATGGAGAACATTAATTTTATTCCAAGGAGGAAAGGAACATGATAGCATTAGGCTGCGACCAAGGCGGTTATGAATTGATGCAGGAGGTAAAGAAGCACTTAGTGGAAAGAGGATTGGAATACAAGGATTTCGGAACCTATTCTTCCGAATCCGTAGATTATCCGATTTACGGTAAGAAAGTAGCGCACGCAGTAGCGAACGGCGAGTGCGAAAGAGGTATTTTGATTTGCGGAACCGGCATCGGTATTTCTATCACTGCAAACAAAGTAAAAGGAATCCGTGCAGCACTTTGTCACGATGTATTCAGTGCAGAAGCAACCAGACTTCATAACGATGCCAACATCCTTGCTATGGGCGGAAGAATCGTGGGACCGGGATTGGCTCTTATGATTGTTGACAAGTTTTTAGACACACCGTTCTCTAAAGAAGAGCGTCATGCAAGACGTATCGGAATGATGGAGGACTAAACGTTAGGTGCAGACGCTGCCTTTCGCTTTTTTGAGTTTGCGGAGGTCCGTCTGCAGGAATAGTTTTCTCTCGTGTTTCGGATGTGAGTCTTTCTAATTACTCCGGGGTCGTCTTTGACGAAGTGACGCAAGCGGTCTTATGCGGCATCCATGCCTTATGGCGACCTCGCTCAGACTTCCTGTCTGAGCGTTGCTGATTTGCTTGCGGAGTAATAAGAAAGTCTAAACATCCTGCACAAAGTTCGAAAACTGTTCCTGTAGACGGACTTCCTCAGATGCTGAAAAATTCGGAAGGAATGCGTCTGCTTTTTTATATATTTATTGACACATATTATTGTATTTGTTATAATAAAGGGGAGTTGGGGTACGAATGAAAAGTTACTCGTCGAGAGAAGTAATAAAAATGTTAAAAGAGGGCGGCTGGTATGAGGTGAATGTAGAAGGAAGTCACCATCAGTTTAAACATCCTACAAAGAAGGGGCGTACTACGATAAAACATCCGGATAAGGATATTCCGCGTAAGACACCGGATAGTATAGAACGACAATCAGGGCTTATGTTTAGATAGTTGGTTTGAAGGAGGAGTATTATGAAAAAAACAGAACGTTATTGTTTTCCGGCAGTATTTTCTTATGAAGAGGGACAGGAAATTTCTGTGTTTTTTCCTGATTTAGATGTGGCGACCAGTGGGGTGAACGATGACGATGCTTTATTGTCGGCCAGAGAGTTATTGGGCTGCGTGTTGTATGGTCTGGAGGAAGATGGAGAAGAGATTCCTATGCCGACGTCATTAGCGGATGTTCAAGTGGAAATGAATGAGCGCTCGGTGTTGATTGATGTATATATGCCATCGATCAGGTTGGCGCATGTGAATCGTTCAGTAAATCGTACGGTTACATTACCGGCTTGGTTAAATGCAGCGGCCCTGGAACGGAATGTGAATTTTTCACAAGTACTGCAGGATGCATTGAAGGAACTGTTGGGGATAGGGACAGTACAAAAGGGAATCTAATAGTTCGTTTTGGGTAAAGATGAAAGGAAAACGTATTATGAAAGTAATTGTATTTGACTTGGGCGGGACACTGATGCAATACGTGGGGATGCCGTATTCCTGGGTGGAGTTTTATACGAAGGGATTTGAAATGATAAGGGAGATATCTGTAGTTTAAATGAATTATTAGGTGTGGTGTTATAAGGGAAAATATGGTATAATGTCCGTGAAGGCAAAACGAGTATGGCAAAGAAAGTCTGAAGGGTGCTTGCATCCGGAAGGACTTAATTGGCGTACGAGCGTGCACACGGGCCTTGTAAATAAATTTGATTGAAAAGGAGATTATGATTATGGGAACCAACAAGTATGCAGGAACAAAGACAGAGAAGAACCTTTGGGAGGCTTTTGCAGGAGAGTCTCAGGCAAGAAACAAATATACCTACTTTGCTTCCGTAGCCAAGAAGGCCGGTTATGAGCAGATTGCGGCATTGTTTTTACAGACTGCAGAGAATGAGAAAGAGCACGCAAAGCTTTGGTTCAAGGCATTGGGCGAACTTGGAGATACTGCTGAGAATTTGCTTCATGCGGCAGAAGGGGAGAACGCTGAGTGGACTGATATGTACGAACGCATGGCAAAGGATGCGGAAGAGGAAGGTTTTACCGACCTTGCAGCTCAGTTCCGTGGTGTGGCTGCCATTGAGAAGATGCATGAAGAGAGATACCGTGCTTTGTTACATAATATTGAGGCAATGGAAGTGTTTAAAAAGAGCGGTGTTACCATGTGGGAGTGTCGTAACTGCGGTCATGTAGTAGTAGGTCTTGAAGCTCCGGCAGTTTGTCCGGTATGTAAGCATCCGCAGGCTTATTTCGAAGTAAGAAAAGAGAATTACTAAAAACGTGTTATAAAAAGTAACTGCCATCTTGGGGATATATCAAGGTGGCAGTTTTTGCGTAATAGGAAATTTTGTGTTGGTCAAATGCGAGAGTGCAAAGGGGATGAGGTACCCTATAAATAGCTTTCTACAATCTTTTGATATTCTGCAAATTCTCCGCTACGAATCACACGAAGAAGTGCGTCTGCGGCGTTTAGTGCCAGAGTTAAATCGTTTGCGGAGATCAGCCCCTTTTCAAAGGCTTCTGCCGCCTCGTCCAAATCCAGCACATCCAAGGAACCGTCTGCTTCCATCACAATGTCAATCAGCAAATCTTCCATCAGATAGGTGACGGTGTCAGTTTTCGTGTCTTCGGAAATATGTACCCGCATAATATCGCAGTACCAGTGATGGAGACTTCCGTCGGCCTTTGCCACTCGGGTGATCTTCCAATGTTTCTTAAAGTCAAACAGGGAGATGCCGGAGGCAAAATCGGCGCGTGGTTTTAAAACGTTCCAAGAAGTAACCATACGGGAATCATCGAAAAAAAGGACGGTATCTTTGGTTAGCGGGACACATTCCTCCGGGATGTGACGCTTTCGAAATAAACGAAGATTGGTGTTCATAAAAATCCCTCCTTTGATAAAAGTAAGGTATTTTGAGGCGTCCGTTTTAAACCTTTGACGAGGTCTGATTTATTATTGACAGTATACCACTTTTTTGTAAAAAAGAAAAGGAAATTTCACAGATACAGTGTGATTTTTTTGTCAATACAATAAGGTGTTTCTTTCAAAAAATATATAGTAAAAAATGTAGAAAAAACTATACATAATTTGAATTTTGTGGTAAACTATATGTGGTGTTTTTTGCTTGTTTTTGTAACGCCGGACAAGGAGTAGGAAATGAGAAACAGCAAAGTTATAAAAGCTCTGATGTTGATTACCCAGCTGGGAATCAGTATGATGGTTCCGATTTTTTTATGTGTATTTGCCGGAGGATGGATAGATAAGAAACTGCAGTCCGGGTGGGCATTGCCGGTGTTTCTGATTCTTGGAATTGCGGCAGCGTTTCGTAATGTATATTATTTGTTAAAGCCTTTTTATGCAAAAGATAAAGAAAGAGAAGATGCCGAGCTTGCTTACATTGAACGGTTAAAAGCCGAAGGAAGAAGGTCTGCGGAACAGAAAGCGTTGCAGCAGAACATGAGGGAGGAAGAACGGACATCCGAAGGTAACGCAAAGTAATAGAGAGGTGTTTCTTGTTGATGGAAGAAGAAAAGAGAGAGCATTCGACAGGATGGCAATATGATTTTGACGAGGGATATGGGGAGAACAATGAGTTTGTGGAAGAAACGCCTGTTTTATCGAGAGAGGAACAGGAAGCACAGGTAAAACAAACATTGTGTGATTTGTATGTAGGGATTGCAATCGGAGCGGTAGCATTGGTTGTAATCGGGAATTTGGTTTTATGGTGGGATTTATATTTTACGCTGGGGGCATTGGCAGGAGTGATAACCGCAGGTTGTCTTGCGGGATATATGTATCATTCCGTACTTGTTGCCACGGAGTATCCGGAAAAGCAGGCGTCGGGTTATATGAAACGCTCGTCTGTGTTACGCATGGTAATTATGATAGCGGTCATTGGTGCTGCCGTATTTTTTCTTGGTATATACGGTATGTTCGGGGCGGTTTTGGGAACACTGACCTTAAAACTGTCCGCACTGTTTTGGCCCGTCATTCATAAATACAACCCTTTTACGAGGGTGAAATAAATCGCGCGGAAGACGCGTAGAAAGAAGGAAAGGAGTGTGATAAAGTGGGAACTGGAATGTTATCCCGAAGCATGTTTCTGTCTCAGGAAGTGGATATCGGTATAACCGGTTATTTTCATTTTGAAATAGCGGGACAGACGCTTTGGATTACGACAACCCATGTCAGTCTTTTGATTGTGGTAATAGCTTTATCGGTTTTTGCCTTGTTTGCAAACCGTGCCATAAAAAAAGCGAATCCGGACGATGTACCCGGACCGTTTTTAAACGTGCTTGAACTTTTGGTAGAGCTGATAGACAACCTGACAAAGGCAAACATGGGAAAACGCGGAGTACGTTTTTCGAACTATATCGGTACGCTGTTTGCAGTGATTCTTGTGTGCAATATCAGTGGTCTGTTCGGGTTGAGACCTCCGACGGCGGATTACGGTGTAACACTTCCTCTTGCATTGGTAACCTTTGTGCTTATTCACTATAACGGTTTCAAGTACGAGAAGGCGGGTCATGTGACGAAGTTGTTTCAGCCGGTACTGCTTACCCCGATTAACATTATCGGTGAAGTCGCGACGCCGCTTTCTATGTCCCTTCGTCTGTTCGGTAATATTTTGTCCGGTACGGTTATGATGGGATTGTTATATGGCTTAATCCCGAAGCTGATACAGGCATTTTTATGGCCGGTGTTCGGTGTACTGCATGTATATTTCGACGTGTTTTCCGGTGCAATACAGGCGTACGTATTCTGTATGTTAACCATGGTATTTATTGCACAGAATTTCCCTGAGGACGAAGCACAGGGATAGTAGTATTACAAGATTTTTTATTTATGATTGGAGGATTTATTTATGATGAGTCAGATTACGAATGAAGGTTTAATTTTGGCATGTTCCGCAATCGGCGCAGGTATTGCGATGATCGCAGGTGTAGGCCCTGGTATCGGTCAGGGTATCGCAGCCGGTCACGGTGCGGCGGCAGTAGGTAGAAACCCGGGGGCAAAGGGTAACATCATGTCTACCATGCTTCTCGGACAGGCAGTAGCAGAGACCACCGGTCTTTATGGTTTTGCGGTAGCAATCATTCTTCTGTTCGCTAACCCGTTACTCGGTAAGTTATAAGAAGAGAATGAAAAAATCATAAAGGAGGCCGGAACGTGAACGGACTTTTAACGAAGTGTTCCAACCTTGTTTTTTTGGAAGCAGAAGCGGAACCTAAGATGGAAGGTTACATTTTCGGACTCAGCCCGCAGCTTTTATTGGATTCTTTGATTTTACTTTTGGCAGTCGGCTTTATGTTTTTCTTATTGTCTTATTTGCTTTTCAATCCGGCTCGCGATCTTTTAAATAAGCGTCGCGAAAAGATTGCAAACGAGATGGCAGATGCGGCAAAGGAAAAGGCGGATGCACAAGACTTTAAGGCAGAGTATGATGCCAAGTTAAAGGCGGCTGATAAGGAAGTAGAAGCAATTCTTAGCGAGGGCCGTAAAAAGGCATTAAAGCGTGAGGATGAAATTGTAAACGAAGCAAAGGCAGAGGCAACCCGTATTATGGAGCGTGCCAGCCGTGAGATTGAATTAGAAAAGAACAAGATGAAGGATGAAGTAAAGCAAGAGATGGTGGCAGTGGCTACCGTTATGGCTGGAAAGTTTGTAGCATCCTCTCTTGACAGTGAAAAGCAGGCGCAGTTAATTGACGAAGCATTGAATGAAATGGGTGATGATACATGGCAAAATTAGCGGCTGAGGTATACGGAGAAGCGTTGTTTGACCTGGCTGTGGAGAGCGGAAGTATCGATACCCTGGCAGATCAAATTAAGACAGCAGAGCTTGCGTTTGCGGAAAATCCGGAGTTTCTGGAACTTCTGACCCACCCGAAGATTACGAAGGAAGAAAAGCTTTCCGTAGTGGAAGCGGTCTTTAAGGGCAGAGTGGATGATGCGGTAACGGGACTTCTTACCGTAATTGTGGAAAAAGGCAGATGCGCAGAAATTCCGGCGGTATTTACTAATTTCCTTGAGAAAGTAAGAGAGTATCGTAAGATTGGTGTGGCCAGTGTTGTTTCTGCAACAGAACTTACCCAGGAGCAGAAAAAGCGTATTGAGGATAAGTTGTTGGCCAAAACGAGATACGAAAGCTTTGAGATGCAGTATTCCACGGATGCTTCCTTAATCGGCGGCATGGTCATCCGAATCGGGGACCGGGTTGTGGATGCCAGCATTAAGTCAAAGATTGAACGCATGGCAGCCAGCTTGTCAAAGTTACAGCTTTCCGTATAAGAGATGAAGAATGAATGGCAAAGGAATGTGTTGTCAGCGCATTACATGACTTTGGCATTCCAGAATAAAGATTTTGTAGAAAGAAGGTGCTTTTACCTTGAATTTAAGACCGGAGGAAATCAGTTCCGTCATCAAAGAACAAATCAAGAATTATAGTACGAAGCTTGAAGTGTCTGATGTCGGTACGGTAATTCAGGTCGCTGACGGTATCGCGCGTATCCATGGGTTACAAAAAGCGATGCAAGGCGAACTTTTAGAGTTTCCGGGAGAGGTTTACGGCATGGTGCTTAACCTCGAGGAAGACAATGTAGGTGCGGTTCTTCTCGGTGATATGGGTAATATCAGCGAAGGTGATACCGTAAAGACAACAGGCCGAGTTGTAGAGGTGCCGGTAGGCGATGCAATGGCAGGTCGTGTTGTAAATGCATTGGGTCAGCCGATTGACGGCAAGGGCCCGATTGAAACTACCAAATATCGCCAGATTGAGCGTGTGGCATCCGGCGTTATTTCCAGAAAATCAGTAGACACTCCGCTTCAGACCGGTATTAAGGCAATCGACTCCATGGTACCGATCGGAAGAGGTCAGCGAGAGCT
>JAFTWC010000003.1 GCA_017465475.1 Lachnospiraceae bacterium | reverse complement strand
TTGTATTTTTTAATCAGTTTTTTGATTGTTTCCATGCTTCCTCCTTTTGTTGCCTTTCATCGCAACAACATAGTTTAGTATAGCATTCTTTCAGGGATTCTGCAATAAGAGTGTTAAATTTCCCCAAAACAAAAGGACACTACCGATCCCGGTGTGTCCTTTCTCTGTCGCTTTCCTCTTATTCCTCTGCCAGCTGTCCCGCAAGGGTTTTAATTCGATGTACCATATCCACAAGGCTCTCTGCCCCTGCACTGCTTGCTTTGGTTGCATCCGTCACATGCTCTACCGCAGAAAGATTTACCTCCGTATTCTGATGTACCTGTTCCATTCCTTCTGCCACCTGCTTTTCGGTTTCCAAAAGAACTTTGGTTATTTGATCCACTTCCTCAATCTGTACCGTCATCTCTTCGTTTGCATCCGTAATCGTATTGGTGGATTCTCCTGCCACCTTAATCTGTAACATACCTTGCTCTGTTAACTTGGAACTTTGCTCCATAGATGCCACCGCTTCTTCCGTACTTCTTACCACTTCATGTACAATGGTACCGATACTGTCCACTGCCACCTGGGTTTGTTCGGAAAGCTTCTGTATTTCTTCCGCCACCACAACAAATCCTTTTCCGTGTTCACCGGCTCTGGCTGCTTCAATACTTGCATTCAGTGCAAGCAACTTCGTTCTGGCAGATATTGCGGTAATGGTTTGAATAATTCCCATAATCTCGTTCGACTGTTCCCCCAGGGTTTCGATTACTTTTTTACACTCTCCCGCGCTTTCGGAAATTTGCATCATACTGTTCGTGGCTAAATCCATTGACTCCTGATTTCCGGCAGAAAGTTCACGAATCTGTTCTGCTGCTTTTGCAAGCTGGTCACTCATCTCTCCGAGTCTGGTCATACGCTCCGTAATATCCGCAAGACCTTCGTTCATTCCCTGAATCTGTCCGGCATTATCTTTCGTACCGCGCATAATCTCTTCCGTTTCTTCTGCCACCTTCTGATTGGTGACATTAGATACCTCGGATAACCGCTCCAACTCCTCTACTAATGAGAACAATTCTTTGGATACCTGACTGTTTTGCTCCCGAAGTTTTGTCATCCGTTCCAGCATCTCTTTTTGTTCTTCCGCACCCATTAAATTTCCCAACATGGATGCCGTTCTGCTGCAAAGCATTGTAAAAATAGCTGCAATCGCAACCAACGCCAATGCTCTCGGTGCAACACTATACACCAGTATGTCATACATGGTATCAAAATTCTTATCCGGCAATGTATTCAATTGAAATGCTAATACTTGTCCTACCGATACTCCGACTACATTAATGATTGTAGCTAATATGTTCAATTTTTTAGAAAAGTACAAACTTGCAATGGCAATGGCATACACATAGATTACAATCACATGGAAGCTCAGTGTCGTGGTAGTTAATAAAATAAATAAGGAAGCACAAACCACATTCATGTATTTAATCCAGCCGGCTGTGCCCTTTCCGATTCGTTGAAATACAGTAGGCAACCATAAAAAAACAGAACCGGCAATAAATGCAAAATTCATAATCCCCTGATCCACTACAAAAATTCCTGCGATATTTAAGCCGAAGATTAATACAAAAATAAGAAATGTAATCCGCATCACCTTCGCTACCACTTTGTTTGCCTGCTGCTCATTCATTTGTAATACACCGTTCATATCCTTGCTCCTTTCCTGCAAATGCTTCTGTGTTGCTCTGCACTACTTCTGTTGTTTTTTCTCCGGAATCGTCTCACAGTTTTCCAATCTGCCGCTTTTGATTAATCCAAGCATACTTACAAATTCTCTGCTTAACATCTCTTGAATTTCCTCTTCTTTAAACCTACAGGCACCGGTGGCACAAAGCACACAAATCCCATAGGTAAATATCCATACCTGCTTAAACAGCGCCTCTGCTTCTTTTCGCGTCAATCCGTACTCCTGCATCAAAACATCCAGACATACTTCTCCGGTTTCACCCAAGTACTTAAAATGCTCGTCAAAACTTTTACTGTCACTATGCTCCTGCATATACAAAAGCTGAAATAACTTCGGTTCTTTGTTGGCAAACATAATCATCTGAATTCCGATTTGCTTAAAGACCGGTGTGTACTCTTTGGCTAACTCAGCATAGGATTCAAACACTTTCATAGCCGCTTCCCGTACTTCTTTCTGTAACTCTTCCATGCTTGGAAAAACAGTAAAAATCGGTCTTGCCGAACTCCCCAGCTCAGTGGCCAATGTACGTGCAGTCAATGCTTCTATTCCGTTTTTTCTGACAATCCCAAGAGCCACTGCCACAATCTCTTCTCCTGTAAATTTTGCCTTCGGTGGCACGGTATCACCTCTTTACTTTCCAAAACATGCGTTTTAAAACACACGTTTTACTTTCAACTCTATTATACTTTGCAAAATATTAAATGTCAAGAAATGCTATACTTTTTACCTTTTTGTGATATAATAACTATATCATCTATTGTAAGGAGGTATTTTTATGAAATATGTTTGTGATGTATGCGGTTATGAATATGATGAAGAAGCTGGAGATCCGGATAACGGAATCGCTCCGGGAACCCCGTGGGAAAATGTCCCGGAGGATTGGGTATGCCCGCTGTGTGGCGTAGGAAAGGACCAGTTTTCTAAGCAGTAGGCGACAGCCTACTGCTTTTTCTCCTTCTTCCTGAGACTGCTCGGTACATAACCGTAATACTTGGAAAAAGCATAGGAAAAATGCTCCATGGAAGCATACCCAAGCATCTCGCTGATTTCCGTAATACTGTAACGGCTGTTCTGAAGCAAGGTCACTGCGGCTGACATCCGGGCTTCCAGTTTTTTCTGCGTAAAGGATTTTCCGTACATTTTCTGAAGCAGGCGCTGGGTCTGGCGTACACTGAAGCCCAGACGTTTTGCCATTTCTTCCAATGTAATGTCCCGGTACTCGTATAAAAAGATTTCATCTGCCACCAGCAACGCATTTTCCTCCTGTATGGCATGAGCCCCGAACTGTTCCTGGGGTTTAGGCAACATTCTAACTTCTTCCTTTGTTGCCATGGCACTGCGAATACATTCTATCAGAAACTCTGCCAGGAGATACTGCATCTTTTCCACTGTCCCCGGTTGGGTTCCCGCCTGTTCCAACAAAAGTTCCTCCACCAGTCGCCGAAGATTCTTTCTTGCCGACCCATGCCATAACGCATGAGAGCTTAACCCTTTTAACAGCTCCCCACCGGCAGCATCCTTTTGCAGTTGCAAATAGACTCCAAACTCTATGAGCGGATTGTCCTTTGACGGTATCTGCTCATGTAACACGCCCGGTCCCGTAATATACAAAATCCCCGGTTCCACCCGGTATTCCTTTTTGTTTAAAAAAACAGTTCCTTCTCCCTGTTCCACATAATGAAGCTCGTATACATTTTCTCCGTGGGCATGCTCCGGCATTACTTCCGTGAAACGGCGGTAGCTTACCATGGCAATGGTAACAACCACTCCTTCCAGCAAGAAACGATATCCGCTGCTTTTCTCCGTACTTTTTTCTTGTATATCCATCCGCATCATACCTCCGCTGCATTTTTCAGTTCCGTGTAATTTTCTGTACCATAATTATTATTTTTGAATTTTCTTTTTGTCTACCCTTTTTCTTCGAATAAATACCGTTTACTACGTTCATATGTCATATTATACTCTAGAAAAAAAAGGATTGCAACGCTATAATAGAATTAGGGAAAATCGATTTCGGATTGTTTCCATCCATGTTTCCCGTGACAAATATAAGACTTCGGAGGTGTATTATGCCTAAGCTTACTTATACCACTTCATCAAACTATAACTGGAACAAAGCCCTCCCTATCGGCAACGGCCGTCTGGGTGCCATGATTTACGGAGAAAATACCTCCGAGCATTTTCAGATTAACGAAGACAGTGTCTGGTTCGGCGGTCCGAGAAACCGTAACAATAAAGATGCTTTGGCAAATCTTAAGGAAATCCGCTCTCTTATTTTGTCCGGCAATATCCGCAAAGCGGAAGAACTGTGTAAGTATGCCTTAACCGGCACTCCCCAAAGCGAACACACCTATCAGACCCTAGGAGATGTATATTTTGATTTCTGCGGACGTCTGACAAAGGGTATCAATTTCCGCCGTACATTAGATTTGGAAACTGCGGTACACACTACCGTTACCACCGAAGAATCCACCGGTATTACCTACCGTTGCGACTCTTTTGTCAGTAAAAATTATAACTGTATTGTAGCAAGATTTACCGCTTCCGCTCCGGGGCACCTGGATCTGGCCGCTTCTTTGCAAAGAGGTAGCTTCTACGAAGCTACGGAACATACCGCAGACTCCCTTTATATTTCCGGCAACTTAGGCGGTGGCGGCTCTGATTTCTGTTGCGGTATACGTATGCGTTCCGACGGTGCCTTTGTGAAGGGCATCGGCGAACATCTTTTAACAGAAAATGCAAAGGAAGTCATTGTACTGATTACCGCTTCTACCACCTTCCGCAGCGCAATTCCCCGTAAGACCGTGGAAGACACCCTGAACAAGACTGCAACTCTTTCCTACGAAGAATTGTACAAAGACCATCTGGCAGAATATCAGCCGTATTTTAAGCGCATGACTCTTACCCTGCCTTATGATAAAGAACTGGACAACCTTACTACGGACGAACGTTTGCGTCGCATCTCCGCGGATTGTCCGGACAACGGCCTTCTTTCCACTTATTT
Organism: Lachnospiraceae bacterium; assembly: GCA_017465475.1. Classification (GTDB taxonomy): domain Bacteria; phylum Bacillota; class Clostridia; order Lachnospirales; family Lachnospiraceae; genus SIG307. The sequence continues at coordinate 98,362 of JAFTWC010000003.1, read as the reverse complement.
TGCTTACGGCCGTTATCTTCTCATTTGTTCCAGCAGAGGCGACTGCCTTCCGGCAAATCTGCAGGGCATCTGGTGTAACAGCATCGATGCTCCGTGGGGCAGCAAATACACCATCAATATCAACACGGAAATGAACTACTGGCCGGCAAACATGTGTAACCTTTCCGAATGTGAAATGCCGCTGTTTTCTCATATTATGCGTATGCTTCCCAACGGACTTCGTACCGCAAAGGAAATGTACGGCTGTAACGGCTTTGTAGCCCACCATAATACCGATATGTGGGGTGATACCGCACCGCAGGACATTTACATTCCTGCTACCTTCTGGGTCATGGGGGCCGCATGGCTTTGTACCCACATTTGGCAACATTATCTGTATACACAGGACTTGGAATTTTTAAAGGAATACTATCCGGCATTAAAAGAAGCGGTACGGTTCTTCTTTGATTTCCTCATTGAAGTGGACGGAGCTTACGTTACCTGTCCTTCCGTTTCTCCGGAAAATACCTATATCATGGAAAGCGGCATGCGAGGCTGCCTTACCTACGGTGCCACCATGGACAACGAAATATTACACGAGCTGTTCGGCAATCTTCTTTCCGCCGCAGCGATTGTGGGGGAAAACGATACTGCCTTTTTGGACAAGGCCAAAGAATACAATGCAAAGATTCCGGGGATCCGCATCGGAAAACACGGACAGATTATGGAATGGCAGGAAGACTACGATGAAGCAGAACCGGGACATCGTCACATTTCTCATCTTTGGTCACTGCATCCGGCCTTCCAGATTACCCCGGATGCCACACCGGACCTTTGTGATGCAGCAAAGGTTACACTTGCTCGCAGACTGGCAAGCGGCGGCGGTCACACCGGATGGAGCCGCGCATGGATTATCAATATGTACGCACGACTTTGGAACGGCGAAGAATGTTATAAGAATGTACTGGCACTAATGCAAAAGTCTACCTTAGAAAACCTGTTGGATAATCACCCGCCGTTCCAGATTGACGGTAACTTCGGAGCCACCGCAGGTATTACGGAAATGTTGTTGCAGTCCAGCGAAGAACGAACTGTACTCCTTCCGGCTCTTCCGAAGGAATGGAGCGAAGGATCCGTTACCGGTCTTTGCGGTGTGGGCGCTGTTGCCTACAATTTATCCTGGAAAGACGGTGGCTTAGAAGAAGTGACCTTGCTTCCGAAATACGACACGGAGCTGACTCTCCTTTACAAGGGCATTCGCCGTACCCTGTCCTTAAAGAGTAACAGGACTGTTACCCTGCATTCTGCAGATTTTGCATAATCAATTTCATTGCCCTCAATAGAAGAAAGAGACTGCGTTTTGTCATAGAAACGCAGTCTCTTTTCCGATTATTCCATAGTTTCTTTTTTATAATTTGCAAATCCGGAAGATTCTTTTTTGGTCCCGTCCGGGAGCAGCCACATAGCTTCTACTCCCTCCAGCGACTCTACTAAGTTCAAGCCTTCCTCAAAGTCCATACAAAACAGTGCTGTCGATAACGCATCTCCGTCTGCCGAACTTTTTGTCACTACAGATACCGATACATAGCCCTCGGACGGAAATAAGGTCTCCGGATCAATAATGTGGTGATAGCGTTTTCCGTCCACCACATAGTAGCGTTGGTAGGAACCGCTGGTTACTAAGGACTCTCCGGATAGTTCCAGATACGCGAGATACCCTTTTTCGCTATCCTCCTCCGGGTTTTCAATCCCCACTGTCCATGGTGTACCGTCGCCCTTAGGCCCTACGGTACGCACATTCCCTCCCACATTAATGACATAACCGGATATGCCCTTTTCTTCCAGAGACCGCGCCGCCATCTCCACAGCATACCCTTTGGCGATAGCTCCCACATCAAGCTTCATATCAGGATCTGTCAACATAACGGTGCAGGCAGCCTCATCGATTTCCAGCTTATGAATATCCGTGTGGGCTGCAGCCTCCTGTAATTCATCCGTTTCCGGTAGCTTTGCCGCCCAAGGCTCCTCCACTCCTTCCGTCCGGTAATCATGCCATATGGATAATACACTTCCCATGGCTACATTTACCGTCCCGTCGGTTTTTTCATACATGTCCTTGGCATACAAAAGCATCTCTGCAATACGCGGGTCCACCGTCACCCTGCGATGCGCCCCATTTACGGTTTCATTCACGGTACACAGATTTTCCATTCCGTCATACCTGTGATAAATTGTAAACAGCTTATGATACTCCCCCAGTTCTTCCAGTATCTCTCCTGCCACCTCATCAAATGCCTTCTGGCTATCTGCATATCCTGTAATCGTTGTTACCGTATCAAAGTAATCGAATGAATAGGTTGTATATTTTTCTGTTTTTTTCCCGCAACCGGCAAGACCTATGCTTTGTAACAGCATAGCACATAGCAGAACACATAATAATGCTTTTTTCTTCATGCACATCCCTCTGTATCATTTATGATTATGTCCCTCCGTCCTCTCAGGTACAAAAATTCTTCGGACATCTTTGAACATGCTTCCTTTGCCTTTGCGTATATTATACCCCTTTTTCTTTCTTTCCTGCAACATGATTTTATAGTCTGCCGTAATACCTGTCCACTGCCTCCAACAGATAATCCATACCACGGATTCCCATAAGCGGCATGTGTTCTGCTATCTGCTTACTGCGTATTAACGGAAATGAGGTGACTACTTTCTCACAGGACTCATCACACAGATACAGGGAAATATCATCTCCCAGTACAAGACTATATTTCTTTTCTTTTAACAGGTCTATTTTCTCCTTTTCCTTCGCCGGTTTTACGATATCTTCTGCTTCAAATCCTGCCAAAGAGTGATTGGAAATCTTTAATGTAACCGGAATACAAACCTCCTCCATAATTTTCGAGAAACCTTGGATTCGGTTAACATCGCCCACAAGCACAGATTGAGGACGATTTTCTTTATGGGCATACATGGAAGCATACATTTTATATCCTGCCGCATTCATCTTACGCATCCGAAGTTTTGCCGAAAGTTCCGGATTGACGGACTTTCCAATCGTATCCGATACCTTCATTAACCAACATGCGGTTCCTTCATACCCATACGGAGCCCCGTATACATATGGTGTTCCGTATGTTTTTTCAAGATATTTTGCCGCTTCCAATGCTTCTTCTCTAAGCACCAGATTCACTTCTGCTGCTCCGAGTTCCGTTAATGCCGTCACAGAAGAATCCATACCGAGTATTGCGTTCTCCGTATATGAAAAACCTTCCTGCATCAAAGTTCGTAATTCCCATAAATCCGAACGCATACGATAATCGCACCCTGAAGCCCCCAAAACATTGTAAGATGCCTTCTTTTTTTCCACTTGATCTGTAGCAAAGGTCTTAGTCAATAAGTTGTATCCTTCCCGCATACCAAGAGAATAATCTCCCTTAAATCCACCCGTATCTACCGCAATCAAACGGGCATTGATTTCTTGTTCCATGTATGTACATACACCCTTGATGTCAGCACCGATAATCGAAGTCACAGACGAAGAAACAACAAAAATCACCTCCGGATGATACCCCTCATCAATTTCCCGGATTGCCTCTTCTAAACGTGTCACATCTCCCATAATAATATCATCTTCACTCAGATGTGTCGTAAATAAACTCTGATTCGGTTCCACTCCCATTTGTCCGTACATGCTTACACTAAAATGCGTTGTACCTGCGGGACCATATTCTAACACTACCGCTCCCTTTGCCGACAACAAAGTCCAAATGACTCCCATTCGGTCAGACGGGGTAGGAAGATATCTGCATAAACCCATCTTATTTTCCTCCTTCTCCTGCAGCCAATTCCTTTGCATCCTTCGCCGCCCTTACTAATTCTGCAAGTACTGCCTTTGTCACATCAAAGCCCAGCATGGAAGAAAGATTATTGTCATGCACTAATGCAATTTTTTTTGCCCTAAGGCGATTCTCATATTCATGTCCCAAATAAAGATTCGGTTTTAGTTCATCATACACATATTGTAACGGTGCGATATTTGCCGATTTCGTCACATACGGGTTATAACATTCGAGAATAGACTTCACATAGCTATCAGCTGCACCCGGATACTCATTGGTTTGTATAAGAAGCGGTTCCATTCCCATAGCTACCATAAACGCATTATACTCATAGCAGGATAATGCAGTATTTCCATATACATATCTCATACCGGATAAGATTTCCTTTGCGTCTTCAGTCAACTGCACACATTCCTTATACATTGTTTCAAGTTCTTCATCCATCTCGATTTTTAAATAGTCGAACAACTCTTCATAGGCCTGCAGTACATGCTCCGGTGCCACATATTTATCAAACATAACATAAGGTGTTCCAAAACGTTTCTTCATCCGTTCTGCCAACGGAAGGCCCAATTCATTTACAACAATATTTACCCCTGCCGTCGCCGCATGTTTGATATCTTCAAGTGTTGTTCCGCCCGGAAGCATCATCCCGATTTCAATATTATGTTTTACTAATATCTCATATAATTGAGTTTCTTGAAATTTCCCCATGCGCTGGCCGATTATGTTTACCTTTTTATGACTTATCTGTTCGTTACTTACCTGTTCCATCATAGAAACACAAGCAGTCACGGTATCCCTAACCCCCGGAATATGATTGGCCGTCTTAAAATGCTCTGTATGCACCGGTAATACCGGGATTCGATACTGTTCTTCCAATTCCGCTGCCATGGAATCCACATCGTCTCCTGTTACTTCCAACACACAGGTTGTCACAATGAATACTGCCTTTGGTGCTATATCATCCATCAGTTCTTTAAAAGCATCCTGCAGTTTTTCTCTGCACCCAAAGGTTACATCATGATGATCCAGCACTACAGAAAAGCACCGATTGTCAATTCCTTTAAATGAAAATCCTCCAATGGTTGCCTTTTTCGTATAATAGGTACATTCATCGGTTCCAAGTACCAATAAAACCGCATCTTCAATTCCACCCACTGCCATCATTGCTCCCATCAATGGGCAATGAGCCCCCGGAAATAACGCTGCAGTCAACTGATTAATATCTTTTACACTGTTCACATCTCCGAGACGTTTCAGTCTGGAGATAATCTCAGTTCCGTTCATTCTGTCTTCTCCTTCACCTTGATTCTAGTCTAACTCTTTATATACAATAATCGGCTTCTGACGTCCTTCCAAATGAATCACATCCGCTTCTACACCGTATACCTCTTTTAACATTTTCGGTGTAATCACTTCAGCCGGTGTTCCTTCACTGTACTTCTTACCGTCCTTAATAACAATGATTTTATCACTGACTTCCAACGCCTGGCCTAAATCGTGCAGTACCATTACAATACCAACCCCGGTCTTCTTATTTAAATTTTTAACCATCTGCATTACTTCCATCTGATGAGAAACATCCAAATAAGTCGTCGGTTCATCCAAAAACAGAATTTCCGGATTTTGAGCAAGTACCGTAGCAATCCAAACTCGTTGTGCTTCTCCGCCGGAACACTCAAAAATGGATTTATCACGTAAATGATACGTATTGGTTGTTTTCATGGCCTCATCCACCAATTCATTGTCCTTTACGCTAAAACCTCCCAGTGGTTTTAAATGCGGCATTCTTCCGTAACTCACCAGTTCCCTTACGCGAAAATCTGCCGGAGCACTGTGCTTCTGCGCCAAAACACCGATACATCTGGATAACTCCTTTGGCTTATAACGACGAATATCTTTTCCTTTCACGATAACTTCACCTTTTTGATAATTTAACAGCCTTGTTGCAGCCTTCAGTACCGTAGATTTTCCGGAACCGTTGGGTCCGATAATGGAAGTAATCTTGTCCTTTTCAATGGTGATACTCATATCTTCAACAACAACAGATTCTCCGTATCCCACCTGAATATTTTTGCAATCAACCTGCATTGAACTTTCCTCTCTTTCTTAACATGTATAAGAAAAACGGTCCACCTGTTACCGACATTACAATGCCTACCGGAATCTCGAGCCCCGGAACCACGGTTCTTCCGATGGTATCCGCCAAAAGAAGCACACAACCACTCAGTAAAATACTGGTAGGAAGCATGATTTTATAATCTGAGCCTACTAACATTCTGGCAATATGAGGAACCAACAAACCAACAAAACCAATCATTCCGACTTGAGATACCGTAGCTGCTGCCAGGAAAGCAGACACTGCCGAAAGGCAAATTCTGCACAAATTCACCCGAATTCCAAGATTTTTTGCCATCTCATCCCCCAACTGCAACGCATTGGCCGGACGAATACAAAACAGGGAAAGAAACAAACCGATTGCAGCATATATCGCCATAATTTCTACATGTTGCCAGACTACGCCGGACAAACTACCGTTCATAAATGCCAGTACTCCGGATAAGTTATCGCTGTTTAATAGCTGAAGCATGGAGTTATACGCTCCCAACACGGAATTGATTGCCACACCGGACAGAATTATCCTGGTAGGATCAATTCCTCCTTTCCATGCCATGGAGTAAATCAGAACGCATGCCAAGGCTGCTCCCACAAACGCGAACAGTGGCAACGACATGGAAAGACTCGGGAATATCAGTAAAACCGTGATAGCTGCAGTTCCTGCCCCTGCCGAAACACCTATGGTTCCCGGGTCTGCCAACGGATTTCTCATAACCGCCTGTAAAAGCGCGCCGGAGGCAGACAATGCTGCCCCCACTAAAATCGCCATCATGATTCTCGGGAGACGAAGCTTTAACACAATGGTTTTTATTGTACTTTTCTCTTCCGAAAAAACTGCCTCCATAATTTCTCTTACGGAATAACCTCCGCTTCCTACCGTGCAGGAAACTATCATCAGTACCACCAGTACCACAAGAAGAATTCCGCACACCACACCCGCTCTCAGTACGGAAACACTTCCTTCATTACGTTTTACTTTTCCCATTCTACCTTCTCCAACTCTGCAATCAGACTGTCAAGATTATTAATAATGTTAATGCCCGCAGTAGACACATAAGCACTGGAAAGATAAATTACTCTTCCTTCCTTGAAAGCCTCATAGGAATCCCAATACTCCGGATTCAGCGCATAGATTGCATCCATGAGGGCCTTGTTATCCTCCAGAGTGGAACTTCCGCAAACCACAATCAAATCCGGAGTGTACTCCAAACTCTTTTCCATATCCATCTGAGCCATAGAATGTCCTGTTGTTTCACTTGCCGGAACATATACATTGGTAAGTCCGCAACGTTTTAACATGCTGCCAAGAGTAGAAGATTCGGAATTCATATAAATAGAAGTCTCGCTGGAAACAGTAATAGACATCACCGTCTTTCCACTCACCTGTGCTGCAATCTTTTCAAGTGCTGCATCCGAAGCGGCAAAGCGGGCCATAACCGCATCTCCGGCCGCCTTCTTCTCTTCGTTTGTAGAGAAAGCATCTACCAACGCCTGTGTCTGCTCTTTAATCAGACTATACACATCCATCTCCGTACTGGTTAATGCCAGATAATATACCGGTATTTCCAGCTCCTCCAACGCAGCCCCATACTGTGCGGCACTGCTTACCGGCATAATTACAAGCTCCGGCTCCAATGCAACCACTGTTTCAATATCAAACGTATCGCTCATCATTCCCGGTAGAATTACACCGTCATAGTCCTCCGGATAGGAAATCACTTTTGTAGAAGGAACCGCTGCCAAATCGATTCCCATTTCAAACAAGGTCAATACCGGATATGTACTCAAGGAAACTATCGTTTCCGGCTCCTTTTCCAAAATCAAGCTTTCCGTATAACCGTATGTCTTCATATGTGACGGATAGTTCAATTTAAATACGGTATTCTGTTCCTCCTGCACTCCTGCAGTTGGTTCAACCGCAGATGTCACACCGTTTTTATCCGATTGATTCTTTGTCCCGCATCCTGCCATTGCTCCTACTGCTAATACTGCGACTGCCATCAACACTGCCATCTTTTTCTTAAACATATCTTTTATTCTCCTTATCATTCTTCATTTTCGCTGTTTATAATTTTTTCTGCCAACTCATTATATACACGGTGCATTTCCGATGTCTTCAATACTTCAAACACCGTTCCTCCACCGGCTTCTGCTTCCTGTATATCCCCGGAACGAGGAACAATCTGCGTAATCGTTGTCTGGATTTCTTTCAACGCCTCCTCCACAATGTCCACTTCGTTGACAATATTTTTAGAATTCAAAATGAGCCCTTTTAATTTTGCATAACCCCTCGGACCAAATCCCCGAATCGCTGCCGCAATATTATTTGCTGCATACAAGGACATCATTTCCCCCGAAGAAACAATATACACCTCTCTGGCGTAGCCGCCTCGAATCGGCATAGCAAACCCTCCGCACACCACATCTCCCAATACATCATAAATCACATAATCCGGTTGATACACTTCAAAAGCATTCAATGCTTCCAATTTCTCAAATGCGGTAATAATGCCGCGTCCGGCACAACCCACTCCCGGAGTCGGTCCGCCAGACTCCACACAAAGTACTCCGCCAAACCCTTCATACACAATATCCTCTAAACTGATTTCTTCTCCTTTCTCTTTAATTTTCTCCAACACAGTAGGGATACGTTTTCCACCCATCAGATTCTTTGTAGAATCTGCCTTCGGATCGCAACCGATTTGCATTACCTTATACCCCTTACAGGCCAGAGCAGCGGATAAATTCGATGTTGTTGTAGATTTTCCGATTCCACCTTTTCCGTAAATAGCAATTTTTCTGATTGTCTTCGTTTCCATTCTTGCCTCAATACCTCGCTTTAAGTTAATTTAACCCCATAAGTTAGCAAAAGCTAACCACTCCCTAAAAAATTTTCGCCACACAGCGAACGATACTTATTATACGTAATTTCTCCACAAATACAACGTCCGAAACATTTCGTTTTTGCTCCATAAATGTTCCTTAACACTCCGAAACATTTCATTGCTCCGTTTCATTATTATCTCACAAAAAAAAGAACAGAAACACTCAGACAAGTATTTCTGTTCCTCTGCTATATTATTTTAATTTTTGAATGTTCCTTGCGAAATACTCCCGGAGAATCTCCCATAATTCTTTTAAATGCGGCTGAGAATTTACTTTCATTTTCATATCCGAAGGTTTCCGCGATTTCATCAATCGTTTGCGTTGTTTGAATCAACACCTGTGCTGCGCACTGCATTTTTTGAACCCGAATAAAACTGATTACCGGCATACCATACACGTTCCGAAAAGCATTTTGCAGATAAGAATCGGAAACTCCGAATTCCTGTGTCAATCTCTTGACCGTAATTTTTTCATTGATATTTTCAGATATATAATGTGCAACCTGTTTTACGAAATCAACCTGTGTACGAGGAACCGGATTGCGAACCTCGAGAGTGTCCGTATGTAAGTACTTCATTTTGTAAAACAATTCCGGCAATTTCATCCTTAAATAATCCAAACGCTGCTCATGGGAAACTTCATACAAACCATCAAAATATTTTCTGACCGACTCCGACGAACGAAGAATTGTATGGAACAGTTCTCCGCATATATGTTCCATTATTTCGTTGGGGGCATATCCGCAATTTTCACAAAAAGCAAGTATAGGACAGTTCACTTCATCCAAATCTATTCCGATGCATACACCATGATAATGACGAACCGGTAAACGAAACTTCGTTTTACGCTTGTTCCGGATATTAATCGAACAATCTCCCGGCATCAAATAAAAAAACTCCTTTTCTCCCTCCTGTTCCAGTCGTCCTTCTCTGCAATAGTGAATGATTGCATTTCTTTTACAAGAACCTTTTTGGGATACACCGAAATCAAATTCCGCCATATGAGCTGCAATATAAGCCACTTCTATTCCCGGAAACAGCTGATACACTGTTACCTGTGCGTCTCCGGTCTCATCCTTATAGATATATTTTCTGACACTCTTCTTCATGCGTATTACTTCCTCTGTTGTCCTACATTTTACGTAAACGACGCAATAGTTAGCCACAGCTTACCCTGCGTGTCACAAATAGTTAGCATCAGCTAACTATTTGTAAGTATATTCTATCAGAAAGAAAAAGTCAATACTCTTGTTCTCATCTTTTTTTGTATTCAAAAACAAAAACAGCATTGTAGCGAAACACTACAATGCTGTTTCCGGAACTAATAGGAGGCTCTCTCCCTCATTCCGTTATCGCTTACTTCAACTTAGCAGCAGCCTTTACAAATCCATCTACTACAATTGTACATCCGGCAGCCTGTAAGTCAGCATTCCCATAGCTGTCTGCACCCATTAAGGAAGCAATCTCACCGGTAGTCTTACCCACACAAGCTGCATCAAATGCAGCCGCCTGCTCATTCCATTCCTTCACAACACCGTCACCGTTTAAATCAGTACCGTATGCACTCATACCATAATTTGCACCGGCTTCCTTCTTGGAAGAAACTGCCTTCGTCAAATCATAAGTAGAAGCACCGGTGGCATCAAAGGTAAACTTTACCTGCACACAATCACTGGTAGCTGCCACAACCTTACCGTCTGCATCTACAGCCACTGCAAGGAAGGTAGTTTCCAACTGATTCTGTCCGTCTGCTTCCTCCGCAGCATCCTTACAGGACTGTGCAGTGGATACCCCAAGCTTTACGGTATGCTCTGCCGTCACATCGGAAGCAACCGCATTGTTATATGCCTTTTCAATTGCCTTAACAAATTCAGCAATCGTAATGGTACAACCTGCATTGATGACTTCTTCCGTTCCCTTATCTTCCCCGGCAACCAAAGCCTTTACTTCGTCCAAAGTCTTTCCGCAAACCACATCTTCAAATGCATCTGCCTGCTCATACCATTCCTTTACCGCGCCGCCGTATGCAACCATGTTGTAAGCATCGCCTAATTCGTACTTGGTTGCAAAGGACTCGTTTGCTACTGCCTTACCGTCACCGGTATATGCTACGGTGGCATCTGCCGCATCTAATTCACATGCCACAATCTTTCCTGCCGCATCTACGGTAACTACAGCCACATTGGTAGTAACCTTACCCTGGCCGTTGGCATCCGCCTCCGCACTGCTTGCCTTGGAAACCTCAGTGTACACACCCATACCAAACTTTAAGGTTTCTGCCTCTTTTTTACATCCGACAAAGGATGCAATCATAAAAACACTAAGAGATACACAAAGTAACTTTTTCATTTTCATGGAAAAATCCTCCTTTTTCTCATTACTTGTTAATTTTTTATCTATCTTTATTATGCATCATAAAATGAACTTTGTCAACACGTATTTATATGAATTTCTTAGGTATTCGTTTCATAATAATCGCACCGCACAGCCCCACAAAAATTCCGGACACCGTGCCGGTTATGGTCAAAACAATTAAATAGTAGCCCAGTTCTGCCGTTCCCAACAAAACCATTGCTGCCAAAATCTGTCCAACATTATGAAACACACCGCCTGCTACACTGACTCCCACAGGCGAAAGAAATTTCATTTTTTTCAGAACCGCCATAACAAGCAAGCTCAAAAAAGCACCTGCCAGACTGTAAACCAAGGCCATCAGGTTGCCGAACATAAAGGAAATTGCCAGCATTCGTATGAAAGAAACAACCGCTGCTTCCCACAGGCCGAACCGATACAATACAAACACAATTATAATATTCGGAAGTCCGATTTTTATACCCGGTATCCCATGAAAAAGCGGCGGAAGCATTGACTCCATATAGGCCAAAACAAGAGCCACTGCAGTACATAGGCCTAAAAGGGCCATTTTTTTTGTAGCAGGTCTCATACAATTCTCCTTTACACAACAATATCCGGTGCTTCCTCATTTGTTACGCGAACCGTTATCACTACCTTGTGAGGCAGACAAACGATACTTTCACCATCCCGTTTAATGGGTCTGTGTCCGGCACATATTCCGTCCGGACAGGTGGCCTGTTCCACAAATGCCTTACCATCCTTTATTACCAATACATTCAGCTCTTCGTTTTCTTCCCCTGTACGGATTTCTACGACTCTGTCTTCTGCCAAAGAATAGGTCCCGAACACCTCACCGTCTACCGTTACCACCACTTCGTCCCCGTCTCCGCGGAACAGATAGAAACAAAGGCCCAATAAAGACACCAGGACCAATACTACCGCAATAAAAATAATGTCGTTTCGAAATAGTTGCCCACCGCTTTTGGCGGTGGGCGTAGTCTTTGCTTTTTGATTCATCTTTACTCTACCTTAAAATCCTCAAACTCCTCGGATAAATCCGGGAAAAATACCTGCTTTAAGCATCCGGTCGGACAGCCTGCCGCACATGCTCCGCATCGTACACACTTATCATAATCGATTTTTGCTAAATTATTCGTTACCGTAATGGCTTCCTGCGGACATGCTTTTACACATTTCATGCAGCCGATGCATGCATTCTTACAAGCTTTTCGTGCCTCCGCACCCTTGTCCTTATTATTACACATAACAACGACTGCCGTCTCCTGCGGAACCATGGATATTACTTTCTTAGGACATATACTTTCACAAAGTCCGCATCCCAAACACCGGCTGGTATCCACATGGGCGATCCCATCCTTCATACAAATGGCTCCCGCCGGACATGCAACGGCACAATCTCCAAATCCCATACAACCGTACTGACAGGATTCCGGACCGCCGTACAACATGGCAGCCGCCTTACAGCTTGTCACTCCCACATAATCGGCTTTTGTAGCAGTAGCTTCACAGTTTCCGTTACAGTGAACAAATGCGACCACATCCTTCGGAGGTTCTACCTCTATTCCTAAAAGAGCACCCAACTCTTCTGCTGTGGACTCAGCCCCCGGAACACATAAATTCGGCTTTGCTTTTCCTTCCGCCACTGCCGCTGCATAATCATCACAGCCCTTATACCCGCAGGCACCGCAATTGACACCCGGCAGACAAGCACGAACCGCCTTTACTGTTTGGTCTTCTTCCACTCCGAAGAACCGGGACATTACCGCAATCAACAAACCTGCCGCCAAACCAATGGCTCCTACTACTAAAAATGCAACTAAAATCTCCATCGTATTCCGTTACCTCCTTTATGCGAACAGCGCATCCACAACACCCGCAAAGCCCATGAAGGCCAGCGAAATGAAGGAAGCAGCGATTAATGTAACCGCAAGACCTCGGAACGGTGCCGGTACACGGCTTTCATCAATACGGGAACGAAGCCCTGAAAACAGTACCATCGCCAGCAAAAATCCGAGACCGCAGCCTAAGGAACTTACCATGGACTCTAAGAAATTGTAACCGTCGTTGATGTTGTTAATTGCTACACCAAGCACAGCACAGTTTGTGGTAATAAGGGGAAGATATACACCTAATCCCTTGTGAAGTGCAGGCGAAAATTTCTTTAAGAGCAACTCCAAAATCTGTACCAAAGTGGCAATTACAAGGATAAAGATAATGGTCTGCATATATCCGAGACCTACTTTATCTAAAAGAAAATACTGAATCGGCCAGGTTACGGCTGTGGCTAAAAGCATAACCGCAGTAACCGAAATGCCCATACCTACTGCCTGATTGAGTTTCTTGGAAACGCCAAGGAACGGACAAATTCCAAGGAACCGACTCAGGACGTAGTTATTTACCAATACCGAAGAAAGTAAAATGACGATTAATGTTTTAAACACTTCCATTACTGTTCCTCTCCTTTCTTCATACATGCGCCGGTATGACAACTACCCGCAGACGGACAACCCGCACAGGAAAAATCTTTCTTTAACGGAGCCTTTCCCTGGGTAAGCACATACACCAAAGCAATCAATAAACCATATACCAACATACCGCCCGGAGCCTTTACCAAAAATGCGATTTTATATGGTTCAAGGAACGGAATGGCAATTCCTGCAAAGCTTGCGTTACCGAATACTTCGCGGACAAATGCCATGGCACAAAGAGCAACGGTAAATCCCAACCCCATGCCGATACCGTCAAGTGCGGAACGGAGTACATTGTTCTTACTTGCAAACATCTCTGCACGACCGAGGATAATGCAGTTTACCGTAATGAGTGCCAGATAAACTCCAAGCATCTCGTACAAAGCCGGGAAATACGCCTGTACAAACATCTGAACAATGGTAACAAATCCTGCAATAATTACAATATAACATGGGATACGAACACTGTCCGGAATAATCTTACGAAGCAGGGAAATCAGCATATTGGAACATACAAGCACTACCATCGCTGCAATTCCCATACCGAAAGCACCGGCCACATTATTGGTAGTTGCAAGGGTCGGACAGGTTCCGAGAATCAATACCAGCACCGGATTCTCTTTCAGAATACCCTTCAGCAAAACCGACATATTACTGTTATTCTTCATTACCGGCACCTCCTTCTAATATCTTTACCGATTCGAATGCTCGTAAAATCGCTTTCTTATATCCGTTGGTGGTAAGGGTCGCCCCTGCGATGCCATCCACGGAATCATAATCACTTTCCGTCTTTCCTACAAACTGACCGTAGAATGTTTCCTCCGCACAAGCGGAACCGAAATTCGGCGTTTCCGCCTGGGAAAGTGTCAGGCAGTCAATAATTTTTCCTTCCTTTGTCATGGACACGCGGATATATATATACTCTCCGGAAGCCGGATGATAATCGTCACCACCGTTGATACCATACCCTGCGCCCTTCATCTCCAGAATATAATTTCCGGTTGCAGTCTTTGATGCAGAAACAAGCGCGGACGGTAAATCGGCAAATGCACTAAGATCAATCACAGTCGCTTCGGAAGCACGAAGCAGTGCCATCTGTGCGGAAACATTTGCTGCCGTATCGCCCTCTGCACCGGATATAACCGTACCATTCTCATCCACACCGATAAACTGCTCACCGATAACACACACGGAACCCTTCCCGTTCTCTGCCGTATAAACCGCGTCAATTCCTTCGATTACTTCTGTCAGGAACAGTTTTGTAAACTTCCCTTCTCCCGCAGGAAGTGCTGCAGAAAGGTTGTCTGCAAGAATTTCTTCTTCACTGCGGATATCCACGGAACCTCCGCCAAGAATCGTAGCGGTATTGATAGCATCCTTTACCGCATTACGATATGCGGCTGTTGTCTTTGTGGCACCGGAAATGCTATCCACTGCATCTACCCCTTCGTTGTTTTTTCCTGCGAAATTATCACCAAAGGTTTTCTCATAACCCAGGGTTTCATTGGAAGATAAACACACTGCTCCGCTGACCGTACCGTCGGCATTCACACCGCACATAATGACAAATCCGGAGGAGTATCCTGCCGTTGTCAGCTTCACCACATACCCGCCGCCGGCTTCTTTATAAGCTTCGTCTACGGTAGCCGGGAGTTCATAAGAAGAAATATCTATCTTTTCAAATCCTGTACCATCCGGCATTACCACCAAAAGTGCTTCATTGGCTGCCGCATTCTGATTTTTTTCAATAATCGGAGCCGTGAGGGCATTGGTGGCAGCAAGCAGCAACGATATCACTGCACAAATCGACGTCAATACCACAATACTTTTTAAATTCAAAGACTTTTTCATGCTTTCTTACCTCCCACTCCAAAGACTTTATGCCTTGTCCAGGAATCAATGTAAGGCGTCAGAATATTCATAAACAGGATTGCAAAGGAAACGCCCTCCGGGTATACACCGAAATAACGGATGATAAAGGTAAGCAAACCCGCTCCCAAGCCAAAAATCAGCTTGCCCGCCGCAGTGGACGGAGACGTTACATAGTCTGTTGCCATAAAAATCGCACCGATAAACAATCCGCCGGAGAAAATCATCTCTAAGGCACCCACAAAACTCATTCCTTCCATAAAGAAAGAACATACAAACACGGTGCCGATAAATGCTACCGGAACATGCCAGGTAATAATCTTGCGTACCAACAGGTAAACAAAGCCAAGGATCAGTGCCAATACACAAGTCTCACCGATAGCACCTCCGTTAAGTCCTAAGAACAACTCCAACAAAGAAGGCAATTCCGCACCTTCTCCAAGGCTAAGCGGTGTTGCACTTGAAACGGTATCCACCACCGTCGGAAATGCCTGTACCGTCATGGAGCCGAATGCCACCAACATAAAGACACGGGCTGTAATGGCCGGATTCACCGGATTGCAACCGATACCGCCAAACAAACACTTCACCACAACAATAGCAAACAAAGAACCTACCACACACTGCCAAAGCGGAATATTTGCCGGTAAATTCAGTGCCAGCAAAAGACCGGTAACCGCAGCACTAAGGTCTCCCACCGTTTGATCCTTTTTTATTATCCAATTAAACAATGCTTCAAATCCCACACAGGCCGCCACACAAACAGCCACTACCAAAAGAGAACGTAATCCGAAGATAACAGTTCCTGCGACGGTAGCCGGCAGCAATGAAATCAATACATCCCGCATAATTCCTGCAGTAGACTTCCCGCTGTGTATATGAGGAGAAACAGAGAGCTTTACTTTACTATTCATGCTTTTGCTTCCTCCTTTGCCTTTTCTTCTCTTAAAAATACTTTTGCCAGCTTGTTATTCTGTACCAGCGGGCGATTTGCAGGGCAGACAAAATTACAGCAGCCGCATTCCATACATGCATTTACGGAAAGCTCTGTAAGCAGGTCTGCATCCTTATTTTCCAGTGCTTTGGAAATTGCCGCCGGAGCAAGTCCAAACGGACAGGTATTGGTACAAGCACCGCAACGAATACATGCGGTAGTCTTCGGAAGCTTTGCTTCCTTCTCGGTCAATGCTAAAATCGCATTGGTATTTTTAATCACCGGAGCACTGTCATCCGGTACCGTAATTCCCATCATCGGTCCGCCGTAAATGAGCTTTGCCGGCTCTGTTGTCAAGCCACCGCAAACCGCAAACAAATCTGCCATGGATACTCCGATCGGTGCCATCACATTCTGCGGATTTTTTACTGCTCCGCCGTCTACGGTTACACACTTTTCCACAAGAGGCATACCGGTTTGCAGATAAGCACCGATGGCCGCCAACGTAGTACAGTTCACCACAATGCATCCCACATCAATCGGAAGCTTTCCGACCGGAACCACCTTCCCCGTAGTATGATAAATCAACACTTTTTCACCGCCCTGCGGGTATACCGCCGGAAGAACCTTCACCTGCATTGTACAAGCATCCTTTACTTCCTCCGAAAGTTGCTTCATGGAAGCGATGGCTGCTTTTTTATTAGACTCAATACCTATAATCACATTCTGAATGCCGAGATATTTGCTCAGCACGCGAAGGGCACAGGCCATATCACTTCCGCGACTTACCATGGTAACGGTATCACTGGTCACATACGGCTCACACTCTGCCCCGTTAATGACAAGGTATTCAATACGGGCCGGGTCCACATTGAACTTTACATGTGTCGGGAAACCGGCACCTCCCAGTCCTACAATTCCGCTTTCTTTCAACGCTTCCATAAGACTCTCTTTTGAATCCACTGTAGGAGCCTTTATATTCTCATCCGTGATCATTTCTCCGTCGGATTCAATCACCACGGCCGGAGCTTTTGCACCATTTGATAAAAGAATATCCTGAATTTTTATAACCTTACCGGAAACACTGGAATGAATCGGAGATGAAACCATTCCGTCTGCTTCTGCGATTTTTGTACCCACCTTTACCGTATCTCCCACTTTTACTACCGGCTGTGCCGCCTTACCGATGTGCATCACCATAGGTATTGTCACGGTCTGCGGTACATCCATACGTGCCACCGGTTTGTCCTGCGTGTTTTTTCTGTGGGGAACATGTACCCCATGAAGAGAAAAAGCCATTCTTTTACTACCTTTCTATTTGATTTTTAAGTTCAAACTACAGCTAACAGTAAAACAAGACTTAACGATATCTGTCGTAAGCCTCTGTTTTACAATCATATTAATATATTCTTATTATATATTTTTTTGATTTCTTTGTCAACAGCATTATTGCATCTGTCAAAGCCCGTGGAACCATGCTTAAATCAAGTCAAATCAGCCACTTTTGGCACATTCCGGCGCAGCAAGAAAACTTTGTAAATATTTTAACAATTTCTTACAGCTTTTCTGTTCACTTCCGGACAAATAACACTCCGATGGTGTTCGGTCCGCAGTTACCGGTAATTGTAGCCGATGCTTGGGTTATTTTCGTATCTTCGAATACACAATACTTTGCCACTTCCCTCTTTACTCTTGAAAGAAGCTTCACACTACAGCTGGCATGAGTAATGAATACTCTTTTTTTATCAATCTTATCCCGCTTTTTCATTTCTCCTTTCACATAACGTAGTACCGCGTTTTCATAGTTACCGATTTTTATTGTTTTAAGCTTCATCACACCCTTTTTCATAATCAGAACAGGATGAATTTTAAAAACCTCACACACTACCTTCACAAAACGATTCACATTACCTGTCTCATACAAGTACTTTGCATTTTCTGCAATAAACCCGGTAACCACCTTAAGCTTCATTTCCTCTAAGGCAGAAATAATCTCTTTTGCATCGCTTCCTTTCTTTACAAGTTCCGACGCTTTCATTACGAGATGTGCCATTCCGGTAGAAAATAACCTGCTGTCTACTACCGACACCTTCCCCTCAAAGTTTTTTGCAGCGATTTCTGCACGACCGCAGCCCAGACTCAAGGCCGATGACATGGCTATATGGATGATTTGATCGGCATCCTTCAAATTTTTCTCAAAAAATTCTCTGTATTCCTCGACAAGAGGCGCTTTGGTCTTTACATTGGTGCCTCCCTGTCTGAAATACTCCACAATATTATCGGATGTAACCTCCTCTCTGTCCCTGAAACATCCGTGTTCCGTAATGATATAAAAGTATATTGCCTTAATACCGTATTGCTCCAACAGCTCTTCCGGCATATCGCATACGCAATCAGCAGTAATTACAACCTTCTTCATACCGTCTCCTCCCTCAGCTTCGCAATACACTCCTTGGCAGCATGCAATGCATTTTCATACTCAAAATCTTCCGCCAATTGTTTCACCGGCCCAAAATATTCCCTAAGTACCTTTCCGCGGAACGAATATTCTTCCAATAAATTCACAATAACTACCACTCCCTCCCCATCAAAGTTATCGCAAGCAGAACAAATCTGTTCTACATAAGTCACAAGCTTCGATTCGGGCAGTTCTGTCAAAGGAGCGTTCTTTCGTTCGTTGTCTTTTTCACTATCCTCCATCCGTCCGTTAATACTTAAATACTTTTTAATTTCGTCCAATACTCTGTCATACAACCCGATTAAGGCCTGTTGTTTTGCACGTATTACATCAAAATTTCCTTCCTTTCCTGCAAACTCCAATGTTTTTGCCAATTCGGAAAGTTTCACCGCTCCGATACTTAATGAAGAGCTTTTTATGGCATGGACTTCAATAATATAGTTCGACCAATCTTCCTCTTCGTACCGTCGTTGTAAAGACCGTCGGTACATTTCTCCGTTCTTTAGATAAGTGTTCAGATTATCGTAGTAAGTCTCACGGCTCTCTCCTGCATACACAAGTCCTTTTTCCTCTTGGATTACTTCCCGGAAGCTCTCTAACAGCACTGTTTCCGTATCGTTTTCCGGAACCTGCTGCAACACCAACACCGACTGCACTTTTTCTTTCGGTAACCATGCACGAAGCACTCGATCCAAGAAAGAAAGTTCTATCGGCTTCGCAATAAAATCATTAAAGCCGGAACTTAAAAACATTTCTCTTGCACCATTGACCGCATTAGCCGTCAGTGCCACCACCGGAAGTTTCTTATAATATTCTCCGTCCATTTCCCGAATCAATGCGGTGGTTTCCACACCGTCCAACTCCGGCATCATATGATCCATAAATACAATATCATAATCCTTTTTCCGCAACATATCTAATGCTTCTCTTCCGCTGATTGCGGTGGAAATCTTCATGTTGTACGGACGCATCAACCCTTCCGCCACCTTAAGATTTGTCACATTATCATCCACAATAAGCACCCGTGCCTCCGGCGCAACAAACCTGGCTACCGACTTACGTTCTCCCAAATTTAAAATATATTTTTCGTTGTTTAGTGCCGCAGCTACCGACATGGCATAAAACGGCTTATAGATGCATTTTATTCCACCGGAAAGCGGTACGGCATTGCTACGTTCTTGTATTACAAACACCTTACTCTGCTCTGCAATTTCACCGAACAGCTCTTTATGACACAGATATTCATCTTTCGCAGTAAAGCAATGGGTATACCTTTTTTTCTTCCACTCCGTTCGAAAAGTTTCCGCATCTTCGAACAGTTGAATTTCCGTACCAAACTTATCACTTAATTCCCGAATGAGTTTCATATATTCTTTAACCACTCTCATATACTGGAACTTTTTCATTTCTACATAAATGGCCACCGAGCTGGACTCCGCATTCTGAATGGTAATAAATGCTTCTTCATCCGACACCTTTAACGGAATTACAAAGTGAAATGTAGAACCCTCTCCGTATACACTGGAAACATTCATGAATCCGCCCATTCGTGCAACCAAATTTTTACAAATGGCCAAACCGAGACCGGTTCCTTCCACGGAACGATTTTTTCTGGTATCCACCTGTTGGAAACTGGTAAACAACTTTTCCAAATTTTCCTCCGTGATTCCGATTCCTGTATCTGCAACGGAAACATTAAGGTTAATTCCGTATTCATGACGACTTTGCGTAATCTTCAGTACAACGCATCCCTTTTCGGTAAACTTAATTGCATTGGTTATCAAATTAATAATTACCTGTCGAATCCGTACCTCATCTCCGATTAACCCCTTCGGAATTTCCGGGTCAACTCTTGCTATAATCTCTATATTTTTGCCGCCCTTTCGAGTGATTGCCATGTTCATTACATCATTTACCATGGAACCTATGTTAAACGGTTCTTCCACCAACTCCGCTTTCCCGGAATTTAGCTTGGAAAAGTCCAAAATATCGTTGATGATTGCCAAAAGGCTTCTACCCGAATGTTGAATGTTGATACAATTTTCTTTCACTTCATCATTGATATTTTCCCGCAAAATCAGTTCGCACATTCCCACAATGGCATTCATGGGGGTTCTGATTTCGTGGGACATATTAGCAAGAAACTCCGCTTTGGAACGATCTGCTTTTCTTGCCTCTTCCACATTAGCTTTTAAACTTTCTTCTATCCAATACTGCCGGTTCACAAAATAAGTCAAAAAAATCTCTGCCGCAAACATGGCAATGACACGAATCCCCAATGCTATTTTATCATGTAATGTGACTACTTGAATTGTATGTAACACTCCCACATGTATAATGACCGCTCCCACAGATAAAAGAGACAACAAAAAAATTAATTTCGCATCCATGTAAATGGCTGTTAGGGCTGCAAGGCTGCATATAACCACAACCGCTGCATAAAAATTATGCTCCATGACGCTGTAAATCATTATGTTTAGCATCGACATTAAAACAAATATATACGATTGAACCTTTACCGTCACTCTCTTATTCCACGTAAAAAAACTGACAAAAGCAATCACAAAAAGTACGTAAAGATTCACCCAGTTATCCCAGTTTCCCACAATCGATGTTGCTAACATAAACAAGGAAAAAAAAGTAAACACACCCCAGGTTAAATAGCAATGTATTCTATCCCTCTTTGCTTCCGCTTTACTCAGTTGCACACCTCACTTATCAGCTATAATGTAAACCCTTCTTCTAACATGGAAATAAACAAGTCCAACAGTTCCGGATCAAACTGGGTTCCTCTTCCCTTTTTCAATTCAGAAAGAACATTCGCGGATGACAATCGATTTCGATATGCCCGGTCCGAGGTCATCGCATCATACGTATCCGCAATTGCAATTATTCTGGCCTCCACCGGAATTGCTTCTCCCTTTAGCCCCATAGGATATCCCTCACCATCATACCGCTCATGATGATACAGCGCACCGTTACGCAAATTCGGAATAGTATGGATTTCCTTTAATATTTCGCCTCCGCTTAATGCATGCTGTCTGATAATCTCTACTTCCTCTTCATTCAGACAAAGCGGTTTATTTAACACAGCGTCCGGCACACCGATTTTACCGATATCATGTAAAAGTGCCACATACTGCAGATTAGTCACCCGTTCTTCTTCCCAGCCGAGACGTGTGGCAATAGCTACCGCACAGGATGCCACACGGTCGGAATGACCACTGGTATAACTGTCCTTTGCTTCGATTGCTTTCGCAATAGCCATCACGGCATTTAAGGTAACAAGTTCCAACTGTTTTGTTTTCTGTTCCAATCTGGTTTCCAAATCATTTCTCAATTCGTGAAGCTCCAAAATCCTGCTGATTCGGCTTCTCATAACTTGCGGTACAAAGGGCTTTGCAATAAAATCGTCCGCGCCGTCGGATAAACACTGGGCTTCCGTCTGCGGGGGAGAATCTGCCGTCAGAAAAATAATCGGAATCTGACTCCATACCTCGTTTTCACGGATTCTTCGCATGGTTTCTCTTCCGTCCATTTCCGGCATATTAATATCCAACAATATCAAATCCGTATGTTTCTTTTCCAAAAAAGACAACGCCTGGGCACCTGATAGTACCGGTGTAACCTGGTATTCTGCAGACAACTCCTGCTTCGCCATAACAAGATTTGTTTTATTATCATCTACAATCAAAATGTGCTTCATATACGTCACCTTTCCCCTTCCTCTTTTTATTTTTCACAATACTCGCAATATATATAAAATTATATCACAAATCAAGCATTCAGGCAATATTTTCCATGCAAAGCATCCGTTTTCTTTCAACTTTTCCTTCCATTTTACCCCAGATTCAAAATTACAATTGTAAAAACGTGCTCATTCACAGCAGAGTTTTTTACGTCACAGGTAATTACCCAATTCCCTAAATGAAAAAAGGACTATACGCTTATGTACAATCCTTTTCCTTATTTTTCATCATTTCTAATCTTTATAAGTTGATATGTTCCAACTGATACGCCATCCGAGGACTGCCGTTTTCCAGATAAATTGCGCCACAATATTCAAAACCGTACTTTTCAACCAAATGCTGCATTGTTTTATTGTCAGCATGGGTATCAATCCGCAGATTTGTTATGTTCCCTTCTGCCATTTTCTCTATGCAAAACTCCAACACACTTTTGAAAATCCCGCTTTTTGTTCCGTCACTTGCAATCCGGTGAATCACTCCGTAAGGCTTATCGTTCAACCAAGCTCCGTCTATATAGCGATAAGTCGGATCCTCCATAACCGCAAACAAAAACACACCGTGCAATACACCCGCTTCCTCACAAACAAAAAGCCGGTCAAGTTCTATGTCCTGTCGTAAAAACTCCTCCGGCGGATACCCCACCGGCCATTGGTTCGGGTTTCCGGAGGTGTCCATGTAGGATTTTGCGGCATCATATATTTTCCTGATTTTGGGTAAATCCCCGGTCGTTGCGTTTCTGATTTGCATAGACTCCTCCTATTTCTCCGACATTTTCCGTTTGCCACTCCGCTTCAAGCTTACACACTTTCCCGTTTTAACGGATTTCTTTTCTGTAATATAACACCAGCTCGTCATCCTCTGTTTCCGACATCACAAATGTATCATAGCCCCAGTGAAGGTAAATACCGAGATTTCTTGTTTCTTTTGCCTCCACTCCGATGGTAAGTGCTTGTATATTTTGTGCCTCTGCCACTGCTTCCACACATGCCATCAACTTGGAAATATGCCCCTGACCTTCAAATTTTGCGTCAATCCGCAAGGCATTGATATTGGCAACATTCTCACCGTCGGCCAGTTCCAAACGTCCTCTGACCGCATTGCATTCCGGAGACAAAATAAGCGTACACTCTCCTACCGGCTCTTCCTCACATACCACCACATAAGTCTGTGCCATACCGTTTCTGTTATAGCGGATGTATTCTTCTTTCCAGTGAACCCAGCGATTATCCTCCGGGTTATCTGCAATGTTTTTGTTCCATATTGCTTCCAAATCCTGCAATGTCGCAAGCCGATATGTAAATGTCATCGCATTACTTCCCTTCTACCGATAAGATTTCACTTGAACTTTTTGTGCCTACCGCTCTTTCCAAGTTTTCTTTAAGCCTTCCAGCACCTTCGTTTCCCGCTCCACCATAGCCTTGTCCCATTCGGTACAATGGCAGTTCCGGTTGGTACGGATGGCCTCCTCCGGTTTCACAAACTTTAAGGTAAAACCTTCTTCAGCCTCATAATCATCCAGATTCTGTTCTCCGATTTCTTCCAAAACCTCACAGGTGTAGTAAAAATTCTCCTGTTCGAAAATAGTTTTCTCAAGGTGTTCACTCTTCTGTAACCGAAGCACAAACCCATATTCCTTAATGGTTTCCGGTTTTACATTCAATCCGGTTTCTTCCTGTACTTCACGAATCAGTGCTGCCTTGTGGTCTTCTCCCTCTTTGAAGCCTCCTCCCGGAAATTTATAATAGTCATACAATGCACTATGTACCATGGCAAGAGTATCCCCTTTTCGGATAATCCCCCGTACGGAAGGTCTGGCAGAATGCTGCCAATCTTCCTCATAATCCAGCATATCCACGCAAAACAAAGGACGCATCTTAGGGTATGCTTTCATCTTTTCGTCCAAGGTTTCCCGTACCACTTTTTTGTAGTCACGGGCACCTTCTGCGATTTTTTGTTTTACAGCTTCCAATACTTCATTGGAATACTGCTCCGTTTGTTCCAAATTCGCACAGTATTCCGCCAACACGGCGTCCCCTTCTCCAAGGGCATTTTTATACTGTTCTTTTGACAGTTCTCCCGATGCATAGGCAGCATCCAGCTCATCCCTGTCATCCACCAGTACATCTCCCTGCGGCGTAAATATCACATCCAGATACTTATCCACATACACCGCAATACCGTCCCGGTTGTATTCCACAGCCTCCAATATATCCACATACCAGGTAGACACCCGGCCGTTTGGAAGATACATTGCCGTCACCATATGTGCTCTTCCCTCCGGAACCATCTGAAGCCAGGTCATTCCTTCGCCGCAAATCTTTGTCTTACCGGCCTTCGGATACTCCCAGTACTGATACTCTCCGGAAGTCAGTGAAAGCAAAGCCACCAATCCTTTAAAATGCTCCGTTTCTATCCGCATCTGGTAGTACGGAAAATACTGAAATCCCCAAGCATCTCTGTCCAAACGTTTTCTTTTCATACTGACTCTCCTTCTCCCATAGCTCTCTCTTTTCCACCGTTTCCGGCAGTTTTCAAACATGAACCGTCCCTAACTTCCGGTCCGCCTCAAAACATCTCCGGCTCTCATTTTCCTTTCTTATACATCCTCACTCCGGCGTTGTCGACTCACAAGTTCCGTTCTTACATCATCTTGATTTTCTCAAATATCTCGTCCATGTCATGCTTCGCCCCGCCGAACTCCGGCCAAGCTTCGATGCCGTCATCCTTCTTACGCGGAATCACATGCATATGAAAATGGGGAACCGTTTGGTCCGCGCCGGGTCCGTTGGTCCCTATCAGGTTAATTCCTTCGTATCCGCAGTTGTCCACGCAATGATTGGACACCTTTTCACCGTCGCCATCATCTGATTTAACGACTCAATGTCCGTATCCATAATGTTATTTACATGTTTTTTCGGCATCACAAGCATATGTCCGTCTGCATCTCCGGCTTTATCCATGGTTACTAAAGTATACTCATCCTCGTACACCTTCTTGCACGGGCGCTCACCGCTTATTATTTTACAAAATATGCAATCGTTGTTTTTATGTATCATTTTATCAACCCTGCCTTTTTTGATATTTATTATAACGCTTGCACGGTATAATCCAACTTATTCTTGGTTTTCTTCGTTTCGTTGGGTCCACCTTGGCTCTTCCACCCAACGATTTCTCCTTTTTCTTCGTTTCGTTGGGTTCTCCCCTACTCTTCTACCCAACGATTTCTTCTTTTTCTTCATTTCGTTGGGTTCTTCCCGGCTCTTCTACCCAACGATTTCTTCTTTTTCTTCGTTTCGTTGGGTTCTTCTTGGCTCTTCTACCCAACGATTTCTTCTTTTTCTTCGTTTCGTTGGGTACACCTTGACTCTTCTACCCAACGATTTCTCCTTTTTCTTCGTTTCGTTGGGTTCTTCCTGACTCTTCCACCCAACGATTTCTTCTTTTTCTTCGTTTCGTTGGGTTCACCCTGGCTCTTCCCCCCAACGATTTCTCCTTTTTCTTCGTTTCGTTGGGTTCACCCTGGCTCTTCCACCCAACGATTTCTTCTTTTTCTTCGTTTCGTTGGGTGTCTTCAACAGCGTTCAGTCTCTCACCGAATCTCCAACGGTTCTTTCAGGATTTCTCCCGCGGAAAGCCTCTCCAGTATTTCCACGATATCCTCCGAGAAAAACTTCTCGGAAGACTTTTTGATTTCTTCCACAGACCACCACTTTCCGGCAGTCATCTTTTTCATCTCATTCTCACTCCAACCGTTGTAAGAAAACGTCTCATCATCGCAATATACAAGATAAAACCGTTCCTCACTTCGCACCGTTTCTCCGCCCTTTAACTTATACATCGGTGTCCGATAAAAAACAAACGGTGCCTGCGCCGTAATCTTAATCCCAAGTTCTTCAAAAAGCTCCCTTTTCAGAGCACCTTCAAAGGACTCTCCTTCCTCCAATGCTCCACCTGGTGTTATCCAGATGGCATCGTTTTCGGCAAAGAAGTCGAAAGTATAGCAAAACAGAAATATTTGATTCTGCTTATTTAAAACAATTGCCCGGCTTGATTTTCTTGTCTGCATTTCCCCCTCCTACTTCTCCATCAACCATGCCCGGCACGGTGCTCCGTCAAATCCCGCAAAGTTAAGGGGTGCCGCACTCAAAAAATACGCTCCTTCCGTAACATCGGTCAACACAACACCCTCCAACAGTACAATTTCCTTTGCAAGCAACACCTTATGTACTGCCATAGGTGCATTCTCCGGCCCTACCGTCTGGCTTTCATTTCCCAGAAGCTTTATTCCTGCTTCCGCAAACACCTCCGCTGCCGCAAGGGTCACCGTTGCTTTCCCGGCAATTAAAATACGCTCGCGAACTCCGACTTCTTCTGCTTTCTTCAAAATCTCCTTCGCATCCTCTGCGGATACATCCCCTTCGTGCCGGACCACAAAACAATCACCCACAAACGCTTCCAAAGAAATCTCGTCCACCGTCTTTCCGTCGTTCAAAAAATGAAATGGTGCATCCACATGGGTGCCGTTATGGGCACACATAGAAAGCACGGAAAGATTACAAACATCTCCTTTTTCCACACAAAGTACCTGCTCCGCCTTCGGGCTGTCATCTCCCGGAAATACCTTACAGGATAAAACCTCTTGCGAAATATCGATCAGTCTCATTTGTTACCTCCTTACAAACACCTCTTCTACTTTGATTCGATCCTTGAATAATAAAGCACACCGCCAAGTATCATGGCACCACCTGCAAATACAGGTATTGCCGGTATTTCTCCAAACAAAAAAGCAGCAAATACGGCAGCCACCACCGGCTCGCAAAGTTTCGACGCTGACACAAAGGCCGGTGAAAAATATTTCAGACACCAGCTAAATATACTGTGACCTAAAATAGTAGAAAAAACAGAGAGTAATGCTCCCACAACAATCGGGCTTATCCCATAATCAAAAAGAGCATACCCTTGTATCAGACAGATTACAACCAGCACAAAGGCACAAGCAGAATACACTACATAGGTATAAACAGTTGTAGAAACTTTTTCACGGACGATACGTCCTATCAATGTATATACCGCAACCGCTATCGCAGCTAACAATGCCAACAAATCCCCAAACAAATGCACTCCTCCAGAAGCCGAGTCCGCACATGCAATTACAATACTTCCTCCAAAGGTAACTGCAATTGCCAAAATTGCCTTTCCCTTTATTTTGCCTTTCATACAAATGCAAAATCCGAGCGCTACCCAGATTACTTCCGTACAAACGATTGTAGTGGAACTTGCCACCGTTGTATGTTTCAATGATTCAAACCACAGTACAAAGTGGATTGCCAAAAACAATCCGCTGACTGCGCTTAAACACACTTTCTTCTTATCCAGTGCAAACAACTCCCGACGCACTTCTTTTTTCCCGAGCACAACAAAAGACATCAGAACCACCGTCCATAACAATCGATAGGTTGCCGTCACCGCGGACGGTGCCGTGGAATATTTTACAAAAATTGCAGACATGGATATTCCTAAAATACCTACCACAATCATAATCATCGGATGTTTTTCTATGTACTTCATGATTTACTCCTCTGCAAAACACTGCTTTCTTCCGTCACTTAAAACACTTGCTCTCTCGGTTTACTTTCCCACTCTTCCTTTAAAATCGAATAGCATAAGGTATCGCTACCGTCTCTGGCATGTTTTCTAAGTCTTCCTTCAAATGTGAAGGAACTCTTCAAAAGAACACGCGCACTACCTGCATTATGGGACCGCACCCATGCCGCAATTACAGAAGCATTCAACTTGCAAAAGCCGTATTCCAATGCACACTTAATTGCCTGGGTAGCGTATCCTTTGTTGCGGTAGTTCGCACCGATTCCGTACTCTAATTCCAAATACCCCTCGTAGCGGTTCATGTCCCCCAGAGAAATAAAACCAACTAATTCATTGTCCGTTTTCCTGACAATCGCAAGAAAACCGAAGTCCTCCATCCATGCTTTTACCAGTTCCAGACATTCTACTTTTGAATCAAAATACGAGATTCCGTTTTTCTCCATTTCGCTATCCTGACATAATTCAAATAGACTATCCGCATCCCGTTCCTGCCATGCTCGTAAAATTAAATCTTTTGTTTCCATAAGTTCCTCGTCAACTTTGTTATTCGATAACTCTAATCTCAGACTACGCTTCGCTTGTCTTCGATAAGAGTACACATGTCTCGGTATGTGCGGTCATCGGGAACTCGTCCACCGGACATACCTTTACTACACGGTACCCTCGCTCTTGTAACGTCACCAAGTCTCTCTGTAAACTGGTAGGCTTACAGGAGATATATACTAAGTTGTCCACTCCGTAATTGATTATCCGATCCAACGCTTTCGGATTAATTCCGTCTCTCGGCGGATCTAAAATAATCATATCCGGACGTTCTTCAATGGTATCTAACACTTTCAATACGTCTCCGGCAATAAACTCACAATTCTCAATGCCGTTTGCCTTTGCATTTTCTTTTGCAGCTTCCACTGCTTCTTCCACAATCTCCACACCGATAACCTTACGTGCCACCGATGCCACCATCTGGGCAATGGTTCCGGTGCCGCTGTATAGGTCATACACCAGCTTTCCGTCCACAGCTCCGATAAACTCTCGGGCGGTACTGTAAAGCACCTCCGCCCCGAGAGAATTGGTCTGGAAAAAGGAAAACGGGGTAATACGGAACTTCAGTCCCAAAAGTTCCTCGTAAAAATGGTCCTTCCCGTATAAAACCGTAGTCTTTTCACTCATTACCACATCTGCAACACTGTTATTTCTGATATGAATGATACCGGCAATCTTCCCTTCTAAAGGAAGTGCAAGTAAACGGTCACAAAGAGTCTTTAAAAAGTCTTCTTCAACAAAGTTCATTTCCTCTGCCTGTCCGCCAATATAGGTCTTGGTATCGGAGCTTGTCACAAGGTTTACCAAAATCTCGCCGGTCTTAAGCCCTCTCCGCACGACCAGATGTCTGAAATATCCCTTATGGGTAATTTTATGAAAATGGGCAAGCCCGGTCTCTTTACAAAGAGACAGCACTTCCCTTAAAATCAAATTGTAGTCTTCATGGACAATCTGACAGGAATCCGTAGTCAGCACATCATAAAAGCTGCCCTTTTTATGCAATCCTAATGCCAGCGGTCCGTCCTTATACTCGTTACCGAAAGAAAACTCCATCTTGTTACGGTAGTGTAACGGTTGCGGACTTCTTCGAATCGGCATAAACTCATAAGGCTCGGTAATCACCCCATCCATAAGGCGACGAATCTGCTCTTCCTTTAAAGCAAGCTGGGCTTCATACGGAAGACTCTGGTACGCACAACCGCCACAACTTCCGAACAAGGCACACGGTGCCTTCACCTCTTGCGGAGCCGGTGTAATCACTTCTAACAGGCGACCTTCTCCCTTTTTACTGCTTACATGGAGCTTCGACAACCGAAACTTCACCTTCTGTCCCTCTAAAACGCCTTTTACTGTCACACGAATTTCTGCATCAGCAGCATTCTCCTCACAATCCGGAATCACCCGAACAAATCCCTTATTGGGAAAATCCACACGCTCAACCACACCGATATAATCCATACCCTTTTTCATAGAAAATAACCTCGCTCTATAACCTTTAATAAATCAGCCTTACCATTTACATTTCAACAAACAGTCGCATACCACCATTTTACCATAACTATATAAAAAAACAAGTTTGCATTCCGTTACAAACTTGTTTTTTCTCTTTCATCCGTACTTGTAGGAAAGAAACTCATACTTACTATCCATCCGGCAACCTTCACTTTTCTTAACTTTCAGGGATGATTCGGGTGGCCACTCTTTTCAAAGTCTCAGGAGCTTCCCGCACATAAACGTATCTTCGAACTTTGTGCAGGATATTAGACTTTCTTATTACTTCGTAAGAATACAGCAACGCTCAGACAGGATGTCTGAGCGAGCTCGCCATAAGGCATGGATGCCGCATCAGAGCGGTTGCGTCCCTCTACGCCGTGTACTTTCCTGCCTGGGCATACCACATCTCGGCATACTGCCCGTTTTTTGCAAGCAGCTCCTCATGGGTACCTTCCTCAATAATCCGGCCCTTTTCCAGCATCAGGATACGGTCCGCCTCTCTGGTGGTGGAAAGACGGTGGGAAATATAGAATACGGTTTTTCCTTCCGCTGCCTCATGCATGGCTTTATTTAAATTGTACTCTGCAATCGGGTCCAATGCAGAAGACGGTTCATCCATAATAAGAATATCCGCCTGACGGTAAAAGGCTCTTGCAATAGCTACCTTCTGACTTTCACCGCCGGATAAGTTCACTCCTTTTTCGTCGAACTCCGTGGTCAGACCGGTAGAAAGCCCCTTCGGCAAGGTTTCGATTCTGTCCCCGAACCCACTCTTACAAAGTGCTTCGGTTACTGCCGCTTCTTCCTTCTTACCGTCGCCCACATCTTCCAATACCACATTTTCCAACAGAGTTGCACCGTACATCTTAAAGTCCTGGAATACAACACCTACACGATTTCTGTAGTCAGAAAGTACATACTCTTTAATGTCCTTTCCGTGGTAAGCCACCGTACCTGCACTCGGGTCGTACAAACGCATCAAAAGCTTGATTAACGTCGTCTTTCCGGCACCGTTGTAACCTACGATAGCCACGCGCTCCCCCGGTTCTACCTTAAGGCTGATATCATGTAAAATCTCCTCGGAATCCTCCGTATAACGGAAAGACACGTTTTTCAGCTCCAGACTTCCCGTTCCTGCCGGTACTTCCTCACCTACACCTTGCTTCATTTCCGGTTCATAGGCAAGGAAACTTCTGATTTTCTCTATGTACAAGCTGTTTTCATTGGCTGCCGGTCCGATTTCCGCAATACCGCGCATGCCCCTGCGCAAACGTCCGGTCTGGTTAAACAGCACCACCGCATTGCTGTAGTCGATGGTATGGAATACCGCTGCCTGGAAAATCAAATAGGCCACATACAAACCATCCGTAATAAAGTCTCCTGCACAGTAATACCGCAAAAAGGACAGTCCGATTCTCTTTTTTGCCACTGCCTTCTGTTCCGCCACAATGGCATCGTTGGCTTCTTCAAAGTCTTCCTTCAAAATCTTGGCAACATCCTTGTTCAGACGCAACTCCTTCGCATAGTCGTTTAAGTAAAAGACACGACCGGCATAGTTCCGTTTACGTTCCCAAGGATTCACTTTCATACGTACATCGTAATTCAACTTATTTAACTTCTTCGCCAGGAAGAAGGATGCCACAAAGGATACCGATACAAACAAAATTCCGATGGAATCCGTCAAGATAAAGAACACACCGGTGCTAATTAAGATGGTTATACTTTGTACCGTATTGTTTAAGAACGTCAGGAAACGGTCAATGGAAGTCTCCGACTCCGACACAGCCAACACAAACTCATTGTAGTATTTCGGATTGTCATAGCAAGAAAGATCAAGCTCCGCTGCTTTTTCGTACATCTGATCCTTTAAAGCCTTATAAAGCTTCGGTTTGACGCGATATACCATAGCATGCTGATAATATCCGTCCGGAATCGTCACCAGCATCATGAGTAACAAAAATCCTCCCACAACTAAAAACACCTTCCAAAACGGTTCTCCGTACTCCGCACACTTTAATACGTACTGGATGCAAAGGGTATGTTCCAAAAAAATCATAATCTGCAACCGGAAGCCGTCATACAAATGATACAGCATAAAACCCGGTGCCGTCTTAAAACAAAGCTTCCACATAAACCAGAGATTACTGCACACTTTTTTCATTAACGAGCCACCTCCTTATCAGCGGCAAAGAAGCTTCCCTCTAAGGTTGTTCTGTCCGTTGCCAGATAGTTGATTGCCTGTTTTTCATACATATCCGCATAAGCTCCGTGATTTGCCATCAGCATCTTATGGGAACCCTGCTCGATAATAGTTCCGTTCTCAAGCATAAACACCCAGTCCGCATTCTGTACGGAAGACAAACGATGGGAAATAAAAAGCATCGTCTTATCCTGGCCGTCCTGTAAAATACTTTCAAATAACTGATACTCTGCAATCGGGTCTAAGGCGGATGACGGCTCATCAAAAATCTTTACCGGACGCTTCTGCACAAAGGCTCTCGCTACCACAATTTTCTGATATTCCCCGCCGGAAAGAACCGCTCCGTCCTCTGCAAATTCCTTCGTCAGTATGGTATGTATCCCGTTCGGAAGACTTTGCACCTTCTCATAGACTCCGGCAAGCTTCAACGCCCGCACCGCTTCCGCTTCATCTTCCTGCGTACTCTTACGCATCATTACATTTTCCAACACCGACAAGGAAAAAATCTGGTAATCCTGAAAGGCTCCCGCAAACAGAGCACGATACTTCTGAAGCTCATACTCCTTAATGTTTCTTCCGTTTAAGAAAATTTCACCGGAGGTCGGGTCGTAAAATCGCATCAAAAGCTTGATAATGGTGGATTTTCCGGCGCCGTTATGCCCTACCAGTGCATAGGTCTTACCGCCCCGCAGTTCAAAGGACAAATCCTTAATCACTTCCTCATCTTTATAGGAAAAGCATACATTCCGAAATTCAATGCTTTCAATCACGGTACCAGGATCATCGCCCGGATAATCTTCCGGAATTTTTTCTTCGTACTCTAAGAAGTTACGCAAATTATCCACAAATAAACCGTTCTTAAAGCCCGCCACCAGATAATCCGTGAATCCGATTAATATCCAGGTACAGGATACCATCATACTGGTGAGTACCGCCAATTTTGCAAGGCTCATACTGTCATTTACCAGCGTACGGTATGCTCCGTAAATCAACACACCCTCAAAAATAAAGGAAAATGTAAACTGGACATACAACCAGTGAAGAATCACCGCCTTTGCGGAATACTTCTTTGTGACATCCGCAACGCCCCTGATGGCTTCTCTGTAATCTCTCTTCATCAAAGAAAATACATTGGTCAAACGCATCTCCTTGGCATACTCTGCCAAATACATGACACGGTTGACATATGCAATTCTGCGGTTGTGAGGTGCCATATCCTTATTTCGGTTATAATCAATCTGCCCCACTTTCCGATTAAACACAAAATTTCCGATAACCGGGAAAATAACAAACAGCATCGACCATTTATCAATGTCATACATCAGATAAAAGCCCAACACCGCCGCAATACTTCCGAAGAACACTCCCCAAAGATTTGAAATGGTCTCAATCAGCTTATCCGCCGCACCCTCCGTTGCCAGCGTATACTTGTTGTAAAACTCACTGTCCTCAAAACAGGAAAGCTCCACATTGGTAGACTTCTCAAACAAGCGCAGGTTCAGCTTCTTGTGCACCTTCGCAGTAGCAACGGGCCATACCTTTCCTTCCAGGTACTGGTTATATAATGTCATGGAGGCAAACACTGCCACCGTCACTCCAAGAAAAACAAATATGGATGCTACCTCTTGCTCCGTCTCCAAGGCATTGATGACATAGCGCATGAAAAACGCACTGTAAAACAGCCACTCAAAATACCCCAGAATCCTTGCCACCGCCATATGAATTACCAGCTCCGGTGCAATCTGCCAGCCCAGTTTCAACGCATACAGATTGTTTTTTAACGCTCTGGTACGTTCCCTTTCTTTCTTCTTTTTCATTCCTTACTCCTCTCACTACAAAACAACAGATACATATCCCACCTGACTATACCACATTTCCCCGAACTAATCTTGACTTTTTAAATACATGTGATATTTGTATCGAAAAAGTATTTTGTCTACTATATCACTCCTCAATCCGCATGTCAACTACTCAAAACGAGAAATTTTTCCTATAAATACGAATAATCTGCAATTTTTTATAAGACTACTATACTCCAAAGCGCGAATGAAGTAGAATCCTAAGGAATTATTAAGAATTATGATACTGATTTTTTCATTTATCTGTGGTAATATAGTCATATCATTTTAAAATTGTTCGGGGAACGGAGGTTTTTCATGTACCAGATTTTAGTTTGTGATGATGATAAAGAGATTGTAGAAGCTATTCGCATTTATTTGTCCGGCGAAGGCTATCAGGTCATTTCGGCATATAACGGCAGAGAAGCCTTGGAAGCGGTTCACAAAGAAGTTCCGCACCTTGCCATTTTAGATATCATGATGCCGGAGTTAGACGGCATGCGTCTCACCGGAAAGCTCCGGGAAGAAGGCTATACCTTTCCGATTCTTTTCTTAAGTGCAAAAACCGAAGACACCGATAAAATCTTAGGACTTAATATCGGTGCGGATGACTATATTACAAAGCCGTTCCGTCCTTTGGAGCTGGTAGCCAGAGTAAAGTCAGCGCTTCGCCGTTACACCACCTTCGGAAGTCTTCCGGAAGAACAAACGGAGCATTGCTACACTATCGGAGGCCTGATTATTAACGATGATACCAAAGAAGTAACCGTAGACGGCGAGCCGGTCCGGCTGACTCCGACAGAGTACGCCATGTTACTCCTTATGGTACAAAACAAAGGAAAGGTTTTTTCCACTGAGCAGATATTTACTGCGGTTTGGAACGAACCCTCCTTCGGTGCGGACAATATTGTAGCGGTACATATCCGTCACATCCGTGAAAAAATCGAAATCAATCCGAAAGACCCTCGCTACCTGAAAGTAGTCTGGGGACTGGGCTATAAAATCGACTGGCAAGGCTGACAGAAAGGAGTACCCCATGAAACGCGTTATTTATTCCGGCATAACCAAAACCATACTGGCAGTTCTTCTTCTGTTTTGTTGTGTCGTTGCCGCGCACTATGGTTTTTTAACCTTGCGGGCCCCGCTTCTGTACAAAAACGCCAAAACCGTTTATGAAACAGAACAATACTCCGAACTCT
Source organism: Lachnospiraceae bacterium (assembly GCA_017465475.1). GTDB lineage: Bacteria > Bacillota > Clostridia > Lachnospirales > Lachnospiraceae > SIG307. The sequence continues at coordinate 62,803 of JAFTWC010000003.1, read as the reverse complement.
TTTCAAAATATGTAGAACGTACTGCCGTCTATGTCCGTTATCGGGAAGACGGCTATGAATTAAGTAATACGGATATTACGTCGGAGCTTGCGCTTTTACTGAACGGTGAAGTTACCGACACCGATTTGGAAAGTGCTCTCTTTAATGTTTACGAACCGAGCGAAACCGCTTTTTACTATTATCACGCAAAATTAAATGAGGAACCCACCAATTACCAGTACTACGTTAAAAACACAGACACCGGCAAAGTTTATGCATCGACCGGCTTTGAGAGCTATGCCACACAAAAAAGCGGCAGCGTGGAAGCATTTCTTTCCTCCGGAATTATTCATGAGAATCTATACCTTATTTTAAATACGGGAAACAACCGTACCATGACCGGCGGCGGAAACAACAACGTTCTAAACCGTTCCAATCTTCTTTGGTCCATGGACTTTTTGCGCCGTCCTTTATCTGAAATGGCGGAGGATATTCAGTACGACTATAACTACAACACGTCCGAATCCGACATGGATTCAAATGATATGGACTATTTAGAAGCTGTAGCCAATTCCGGGTTTGAACCGGTATCGACGCCGGCACCAAAAGCGACTTCTGCGTTACGCGTGGAATCCGGCGGACTCCGTATAGAAACATACCCACCGGATTCTCCGTATATCAATTTTCCGTTTACAGATCCGATTACAACTCCGGGTGCAGAACCTCCGGCACCACCCAACGGCACCTATCTTCTGTATGCCTTTGTATCTGATAACCTTGTTGCAGACGAGTTTTCCAATCTTGCCAAAAGCTTTAACGATGCAAAAAAAGATTTCGGAGACAGACTGAATCACACCGTTTTCTTTACATTGCTCTCTTTTCTTTTGTTTATGTTAAGCAATGTTCTGTCCGGAAGACGAAGCGATACCGACGAAATCCATCTTCACTTTTATGATCGGATTTATACTGAACTTATTTTACTGGCTCTTCTGGGACTGTTTATGGTTCCGTTTCTTTTATGGAAAGAGGTGGGACAACCCTATTGGGAAACAACTCTCACTGAGTTACTTATGAATTATTTTGATTACAAACAGTGGGTATCCTTTTTCCTCGGTTGTTTGACACTGTTTCTTTTCATAGGCGGACTTTTATATTTCAGCCTGATACGTCGAATTAAGGCAAAGACCTTTCTTAGCAGTGCTTTGCTGGGACGCTATGTGATTTTACCTATTAGGAAGTTGTTCCGTTATATCGGATCTAACCTGAAGGAGTTCTATCATCACCTTCCTTCTCTCGGCAAAACATTCCTGTACATGAGCGGAGGAATCTGTTGGTTACTCCTGACCTTTGTCTTTTTCCTTATGGAGCAGCCGGCCGTTGCGCTCATCATCCTGCTCCTTGGGATTGTGTTCTGTGCCGTGGTTTGTCTCAGAAACATGTTAGACCGTGCGCGGATTTCCCAAATCACCTTCCAGATGTCCGAAGGTAATTTGTCTGCCCGGATTCCTACCACATCCATGCTTCCATCCAACAAAAATCTATCGGAAAATATCAATCAGATTTGTGACGGACTGCATTCTGCCGTAGAAGAACAAACAAAAAGTGAGCGTATGAAAACAGAACTGATTACAAACGTTTCTCACGATATTAAAACGCCGCTCACTTCCATTATTAACTATATTGAATTAATTAAAAATGAATTGCCGCAGGAAGGTGCGGTTGCGGAATATGCAGAAATCCTTTCCCAGAAGTCCTGGCGTTTAAAAGGACTGATTGATGATTTGGTAGAGGCTTCCAAAGCAGCCTCCGGCACCATGCATTTGGATCCGATTCGGTTCAATGCCTTAGAACTGCTTCACCAGGCCGTAGGTGATTTTGAAGAACGCTTGGAAGAACGTAATTTAACTCTTTGCATGAACTTGCCGGACACGCCTGTTAATGTGTTAGCAGACGGTGCCTGTACCCACCGCATTATTGAAAATATGCTTTCCAACGTGTGCAAATACGCCCTTTCCGGCACCAGAGTGTTTATTTCTCTGGATCTTCCGGAAGGTACCGGGCTTGCCCTCCTCACCATGAAGAATACTTCCGCTTCCGTTCTTACCAAGACCCCGGAGGAACTCTTAACCCGTTTCTCCCGTGGAAACGACGATCGGTCCGGAGACGGCAGTGGCCTCGGTCTTTCCATTGCGGAAAGTCTGGCAGCACTGCAGGGTGGCAGCTTCTACGTGGAAATCGACGGGGACTTGTTTAAGGCAAAATTAACGATACCGTTAGCGGAGTAGGGATACCTAACTCTTTCCGGCGATTAATACAATATTTACAGCCCCAAGCGCCTAACCATCCCTAAGAGCTGATTTCGACTGCGCTAAAAGCGCGCCCCTTCGGGAATGCAAAAAATATATAATATCGGTGTCTGGGGCTATTTTACCGTTCTTTTATCGCCGGAAAGAGTTCTTCCGTTTCTACCTCTCATACTGATTTTCCGGTTCAGATGGATATTCCTGTACGGTTTGCAGATGTTTCAAACCTTACGGCTCCGGTGAAATCAAGTTATCCAAGCATTCAAGTATGTCCTTCTTCGCTTCATGATAATAAATCACGTGAGCCATGGTTTCCTTTACTTGCTCCACACCCATCTCGATTTCTTCTTCCGAACATTCCATACCGAGAGCTCGTTTTACATTGTACTCCAACCATTCCAATCGGCCGTTGTTACAGTAGTACACCGTTTCCCAGTCCGTCGGAAGTGTCCCCCCGGCTTTTGCATAGGCCCGGATAAAGCTTTGAAACAGTGAAAAGTCTATGTTACATACCTCATAACCGGACCAGCACAGTGCCAGCTCATACAGTTCCATCACCGGACTTCCGTAGGAAAGGCACTCCAAATCTATAATCCGGCACTCTTGCCCGCTCCAAAGCACATTTTTGCTGTCCATATCGTTATGGCAGATTGCCACTGTGGTCGGGAGCTTTTTTATGGCTTCGTTGCCTTTGTCCTGACTTTCATAAAGGAGGACGCGGTTTGTCTGCAACAGTTCGGAAAGTGACCTATTCTTTACGGTCAGCTGTTCGATATAATCGTCCCAATCAATGTGAAGTTCTTTCCGTTCGTACTTTTCTTCACAGCATTCCGATCCGAGTTCCGCTTCTGCCCCGTTTGTCCGCAGAAGTTTTAATCCATGAATTTCTGCCAGTATTCCACCGATTTTCTCACAATGATACGGTGTAATTTCTTCGCTATTTAATGCCTTACCGTCATACCACTGATACAAATAAAAGTACTGCCCGTCCATACACTGCATCTTCTTTTCATGGAAAAGTAACGCCGGAAGAATCGGAATCTTCGTCTGTTCCAACGCTGATTCAAACATCTCAGCGGTACGATAATTGTCCATTGCATCTTTCCGTTGCATGATGAACGGATTCAAAAGCTTCACGGCGTATTTCCCCCGGGTCGTAAACAGGGAATACATTTTGTGCATAAAGCCACCGGTTAAGCGGGTTGGTTTACATAATAACTCACCCAGGTTATATACATGACAAATTTTTTCTAATATCTTTTCTTCCATCGAATCTCTCCCATCTTTTTCATTCTTCCCATTACAGGATAAGGCCGCACAGCCTACGCCGCGCAGCCTTATTCTTAATTCGCATTACTTGCCGCTATCTTTACCTTACTCCAAAGATTACCGAGAGTCTTCTTTGTCTCTGCATTGAATACAAATACTTCATCCATCGGATGGTCGGTTCTCGGAAGATATGCATTGATACCCGCATAGCTTCCCTCCTCCTCTTCAGAGGATAAGGCTTCCATAACCGCCACATTCGGGGAGGTATACCCTACCCAGTCGGAGTTGTCATACGCAGCGTCGTAACTATTGATATAGTTCATAAACTCATGGGCCAGCTCGATGCTTTCCGCATTCTTCGGAATTACCATGGAATCGTACCAAAGGTTCGTTCCCTCCTCCGGCATATAGAATCCCATGTTTTCATTCTCACTCATAATGTAAGTGGCATCACCGGAATAGCAAAGTCCCAATGCTTTTCTGCCCTGAGCCATATTATCGATAATCTCATCCGTTACGATTTCCGGCTCCATGGTAGTTACGCACTGTACCAACCATTCATAGGCTTCGTTCAGTTCCTCTTCGCTTTCCGTATTCATGGAATAGCCCAAGTCCTTTAGTGCCATCATGAAAGAGTCTCGCTCGGAATCGTACAGATAAATATCTCCCTTATACTTTTCGTTTAAGAAAATACCAAAGCCCTGTTCTTCCAAATCCGCTTCATCCACAACGGTCTTATCGTATACAATACCTACCGTACCCCAGAAATAAGATACACAATATTCGTTATTCGGGTCATAAGGCTGTGCCATTACCACCGGATTCAATTCATCCCAACAAGTAAGCAGGGACTGGTCAAGTTTTTGCAAATATCCCTCCTGTAACAGACGTTCAATCATATAGTCACTTGGAATAATAATGTCGTAAGACTCTCCGTTGGTAACCTTAATATACATCTGCTCGTTAGAATCAAAGTTTTCTACAATGACAGTGTCACCGGTCTGATCTTCAAAGGTAGGAATAATCTCCTCACCCATATACTCACCCGGCAAATAAATGTAGAGGGTCTGTCCCGCATACGGAAGCCCGGAACCTGCCGGTGTTCTTCCGAATACCGCTACAAGTACTACCGCCACTGCTGCCACGATGCCTACCGGAACAAAAACCGCCGCTTTGCTCTTCTTCATCTCTGTCTTTTTCGGTCGTTTTGCCAAAATCGCCGGCACCACATTAATAATGATAAGCGCCACGGTAATTATGAGTACCACCAAGGTAGATACTGCATTGATACTCGGATTTACACGCTTACTCATGGTATAAACCATGATACTTAAGTTCTTTACACCGCCGCCGGTAACAAAATAAGAAATGATAAAATCATCTACCGACATGGTAAAAGCAATAAGGGCACCGGAGAAAATACCCGGTGTAATCTGCGGCACAATGACCTTTGTAAGAGCCACCCACGGAGTTGCACCCAGGTCCATGGCCGCATCCGCCAGATTCGGGTCCAGGGAACGGACCTTCGGCATAACGGAAAGCATAACATACGGAATACAAAAGGCAATATGAGCAAGTAGCATGGTAATATATCCACGCTCCACCTTAAAGGTAATAAACAGTAACATAAACCCGATGGCCGTTACAATATCCGGATTCATAATCGGGAAGTTATTGACCTGTTCCATCACATCCCGGACAATCTTTTTTGACTTACTGAGACCGATGGCCGCAATGGTTCCCGCCACCGTGGAAATAAAGGTGGCCAAAAGAGCCACACTAAAGGTGGTGTACAGTGCACTCATCATATCTCTGGACTCCAGCATATGCTGGTACCACCGTAAAGAAAAGCCGGAGAAACTGGTCAGGGACTTTCCTTCATTGAAGGAGAAAATAATCATGTACACAATCGGCAGGTAAAAAAACGCAATGGCCAAACCAATCAGTACTTTTCCAAAGGTACGTTTTTCCTTTTTCATCAGATTATTCGTCCTCCTTTCCGCCATTATTGCGCACTTCTACCTTCTTTACCGCCATCATGAGAACCATCATCACCACTGCCATAATCATGGAAATGGCACTACCGAAGTTCCATTCGCCTACGGTAATAAACTGGTTCTCGATTAAGTTACCGATTAAGAAGTACTGTCCGCCGCCAAGGAGCTTCGGAATAAAGAACGCACTGATGGCCGGCAAAAATACAAGAGTAATACCGTTAATAACACCCGGTAAAGATAGCGGAAGCGTCACCTTTAAGAAGGTTTCCCGCGGTCTGGCACCCAAATCCGCACTGGCGTTAAGCAAGGACTGGTCCATCTTACAAAGGGAAGTATTAATCTGTAAAATCATAAACGGCAGGAAGTTATATACCATACCGAGAAGTACGGAACCTTCCGTATACAACAGGGAAACCTCGTCAAAACCGAAAAATCCAAAAATCTGCTGGAACAAACCACCATCGCTAAGAAGGCCGATCCAGGCATAGGTTCTTACCAACATATTAATCCAGGTCGGTACGGTAATACAAAGTACCAAAATATTCTGGATGCTTTCCTTACTGCGGGAAATAAAATACGCAATCGGATACCCCAGTACCAAACAAATAATTGTGGTCTTAACCGCAATTCCGAAGGAACGCCAAAGAATCAACAAAAAGTCCGAGTCGGAGAAGAACTTAATGTAATGCTCCAGCGTGAAGGAAAAGGAAATAATGCTGTTTCCGTGCTCCGTAAAGGAATAAAGAAACATCAAAAGCACCGGAAAAATCAACATCATTGCCGCCCATGCAATATAAGGAATTGCTAAATGTGCAAACTTCTTCATTAGAATACCATCCTTGACATAACATGAATATCCTCAGGGAAGAAGGTCAGTCCGACTTCCTGACCTACCTCCGAATAGTCTGTGGTATGTATCTTGAACTCGCGACCGGTGGTCCAGAAAGTAATCTTATAAACCCCTTCCTTTACATCCTCCGGATCGAAATCGTAATCTACACTGATATCAATTGCCTGATTCTCATCATTTAACTTCCAGCCCTGTGCACTTGCCCAGGTCTTAATATCCGTTTCCAACGTCTGAGACTCCTTGATTTCATCCACAGTCGCAGAGAAGTTAAATGCCATGATTGCTTCGTTTGCCTTTTCGTTCTTAATAACCGGCTGATTTACCACAAATACGGTACGCTCTACTGCAGTGCCGTTTGCCGTGGAGAACACCACCGGATAACTTCCAAGCTCCGGCTTAATATCATACTGAATACTTGCAATGGAAATATACTCGTCGTTTTCCGGATTCCATGCCATGGCATTGGAACGAGCAATGATTTCCTTATCATCCAGCTTCTCCACATCTTCTAAATCCACGTAGAAATTGCTGGCATTAATCTTTTCTTTTCCTTCCACACCGGTCACTTCGTTATTCCGAATAACCTGCATGTCCACCGTTACACTGGTACCCGGTACGGTTTCCACGATAATCTCGTAGTGGACACCCTTAAACAATACGCTTAATACCTCACCGGTCATCTTACCGTTCTCTACCGGAACAATATCAATATCCTCCGGACGAATCACCACCTCGACCTCTTCATTTTTCTTAAATCCGAAGTCCACGCAGTCAAAGGTCTTATCATCAAACCGAACTTTATAGTCATCTAACATCACACCCGGCAAAATATTACTTTCACCGATAAAGTTTGCTACGAAACGGTTGGCAGGTTCGTTATAAATCTCCTCCGGAGTACCAACCTGCAGGATTTCACCGCCGTTCATAACTACAATCTTATCAGACATGGTCAGGGCTTCTTCCTGGTCATGGGTTACGAAAATAAAGGTAATGCCGACTTCCTGCTGAATACGCTTTAACTCGTACTGCATCTCCTTACGAAGCTTTAAGTCCAGGGCAGCAAGAGGCTCATCAAGAAGAAGCACCTTCGGTTCGTTAACCAATGCTCTCGCGATGGCAACACGCTGCTGCTGTCCGCCGGATAACAACGTAGTATTTTTATTTTCAAAGCCCTCCAGACCGATGAGCTTTAACATTTTCATAACCTTCTGGTCGATGACGTCCTTACTCATCTTCTTAAGCTTCAATCCGAATGCAATGTTTTCGTATACGCTTAAATGAGGAAACAGGGCATATTTCTGGAACACCGTGTTCAATTCTCTTTCATAGGGAGGCTTGTGACTGATTTCCTCTCCGTTAAAAATAACACTACCTTCATCTGCTTCCAAGAAACCGCCCAGAATACGAAGAAGTGTGGTTTTACCGCATCCGCTCGGTCCCAACAGTGTTACAAATTCATTCTCATAGATATCCAAATTGATACCCTTTAACGTAATCTGCTTATCAAAACTCTTTGCAATATTACGAAACTCAATTACCTTTTTCCGTTCCATTTTACCCTCCTTAAAACCTAGACATTGCCCTCAGTTTAGCACAATACCGCAACATATTATATTATACATATATCCTCGCTAAATTCAATAGAAAAACCACGATTTTCCCCCATTTCTCCCTATTTTTTCCGATTTTTATTCTATCCTGTCACAAAAATGTTTTCCTGATCCCTTTGACTTATTGACAAGAAAACTCTGCAATGGTAAGATAGATATGTCAGGCAGATATGGTTCAGCGGTAGAATATCAGCTTCCCAAGCTGAGGATGCGGGTTCGACTCCCGTTATCTGCTCTAAAAAAAGGACCGTGCATACCTCTTGCACGGTCCTTTCATGTTTCTCTGCTTTCTCAATTTGGTTACCAAAACTCTGTTATCCTTCTCTAACGTACAATCTCCGTCACATCTTCATCATAATACAAATGCTCCAGATTCGTAAATCCGCTTACATCCAATTTTTTTATGGCAGTTCCCTGTATATCAATCCCGATCAAAGTCTCCGGATTTAAATTTGTGACAGGAAACTCCGTCACGGAAGACTCCGTCCACCGGATCATGCTGACACGGTTCTCTTCCGAAAGCAAAATCTCCTTGAAGGAATCCTTTGCGTTAATTAAGTATTCCATATTCGGATTATTTCGTAAATCCAATGTAGCAAGCTCTAATCCTTCCGCACAAAGCTGTTCCAGCTTTGTATTTTTACTTACATCAAGGCCTGTAAGGGAAACATCCGTAAGATTCAGCGAAATTAAATTTTCCAAGCAGGAAAACTCCGCTTCCGACAAGCACGGTAACCCGTTTAACTGGATGGTTTCCAGTGTTTTGTTGCCTTCCCCGAAACGTACTACCTTCAAACTGTCATTTTGCACAAGGTCCAATGTGTTCAGCTTCTCTGCCCCGGACACATCCAGCGTTTCCAACCTGTTACATTGGGAAATCCAAAGTGAGGAAAGCTTTTGGTGCGTTCCTGCATCCAAACCTTCCAACCGATACATACAATTTAAATCCAGACGTTTTAAATCCGGGAAATGAGAAAGTTCCAGTGACGTCACATCCGCCTCATATAACGATAACTTCTTTATTTTTCTACATTCGTAAATACGACTGAAGTTCTTTGTCACCGCAAAAATTTCTTCCGGTTCCTCTTTCACAAACGCCTCTCCGCCCAGTAAGTTTACCGTAAGCTCCGTAAGTTCCGTAAAATACTGTATTCCCTCAAAGTCAAAAGAAAAATCCTCCTCTGTATACTCCGGTAACGGCATTCCCTCTCTGTCATCCTTAGCATCTGCGTCCGCCAGCTTTTTTAAAGAAAGCTTTGTCACCGCCTCTGCTTCTTCCTTGTTTAAGCACCCGTCTCCGTCGGAATCTGCTGTCAGCGCTTTCTTCCGTAACATTTCCTCCGGAAAAATGATTTCGGTAATTTCTACCGGAAACTCCACAGGCTCCGGTGTTGCCGAAATGTCAGATATCGGTGTCGCTGTCGGTTCCGGTGTTGCAATACCTGTAGCATCTGCTTCTGTCTTTCCGCATCCGTTGAAACTGCAGACAAGTAACATTCCAATCAATAAAGCCGTGTTATACTTCTGTCTTTTTTTCCTCATTCCCTTCCCTCTCTTTCTAAGCTTAACGCTCTTCCTTACAATTTGCCTCCGTTCTTGCATCTTACTGTCATTATACTACACCTGTTTCTCCATTACAAGTCATACCTTCGACGTTTTCCGTCGCACCGCTTATTTCACTCACGATCTCCCTCTTACCCCTTGCGATTTTTCCCGCGATATGATATGATTATCAGCGGATAAAACATCCGCGATACGACATGTACCGTATCAGACGGAGAAGGAGAAATTATGGCAGACGAAAAGAAAATCTTATTCAGCGGAATGCAGGCAACCGGCAACTTAACTCTCGGCAATTATCTCGGTGCATTAAAGAACTGGGTTTCTTTAAACGAAGACTACGAGTGCTACTACTGTGTGGTAGACGAACACTCCATTACCGTGCGCCAGAATCCGGCAGAGCTTCGCCAGCGTGCCCGCGCCCTTTTGACCCTTTATATCGCAGCAGGTCTTGACCCGGAAAAGAACTGTATCTACTATCAGTCCCACGTTTCCGGTCATGCGGAGCTTGCTTGGATTTTAAATTGTTATACTTACATGGGCGAGTTACAGCGTATGACCCAGTTTAAAGATAAGTCAGCAAAGCATGCGGATAACATTAATGCAGGACTCTTCACTTACCCGGTACTGATGGCAGCGGACATTTTATTGTTCCAGGCTGATGTAGTTCCGGTAGGTATCGACCAGATGCAGCACCTTGAGCTGACCCGTGATATTGCGCAGCGCTTCAACGGTATCTACGGTGATGTATTTAAAATTCCGGAAGCATACCTCGGCAAGGTTGGTGCAAAGATTATGAGCCTGCAGGACCCGACCAAGAAGATGTCTAAGTCCGATGAGAACTTAAACGCAAGCATTTATCTTATGGACGACCCGGATACCATTATCCGTAAGTTTAAGCGTGCCGTAACCGACTCTGACAACGAAATCCGTTACGCAGCAGAAAAGCCGGGTATCAGCAACTTAATCGACATTTATCGTGCAACCACCGGCAAATCCGTTGAAGAAGTAGAAAAGGAATTTGCAGGCAAGGGCTATGGTGATTTTAAGTTAGCTGTAGGCGAATCCGTTGTGGACGTGTTAAAGCCGCTTCAGGACCGTGTAGCAGAGCTTTCCAAGGATAAGGCATACATCGACAGCATTATCAAGAACAACGGTGAACGTGCCAACTACGTGGCAAACAAGACCCTTCGTAAAGTACAGAAAAAGATTGGTTTCCCGGAAAGAATCCGATAAAAAGTTTTCCCCCGCTCTTGCGAGTGGGGTGGCATAAAAAACAAATGCGGCATTGAAATTGATTTTTCTCAAAACGCAACGCCTCGTCAAACTTCCTCTAAGAACGACTAGGACGCTCGGGAGCGACCTCGCGCCCAGTCTTTTCTAAGAGGTGATTTCGACTCAGCTAAAAACGCGGTCCTTCGGACAAATTCGAAAATCAATTTCAATGCCGCATTTGTTTTACTCTACTGTACCTTCCATACCACTCGCAAGAGTGTGCTACATTCGATTTCTTTACACAGTCCCCTTACAAGATAGTCAAACTCTTTCATACCGCTTCCGATACTATTCCTCAAATTCTACTGTTACATAGAATCCTTTTGCATTTTCTTCTACGTCTTTTACTACACCGGAAAGTTTTGTGAGCCTCTCACGGAACGGAATATTTCCGGACATGGCTACCGCCGGTTCTATGACATAATAAAAGATTGCATTCGGTAGGGTAGACTCTCTGATTTCTACCTCCTGTCCCACTTCCACAAGACCGGGACGTTCCATTTTAAATTGCATGGTTCTTGACATGTTTGTGATCTCCTACTATTCTTTGTTTTACCTTATAAAGTCCTGTTTAATTTACTATTTTTCTTCAAAATTAGTAAATTGAACTTGACTTTTAGCAAATTAAACTCTTCATTATAGCCGCTTTATTCTTACTCCGGAATAGTTCCGTCATAATACTCCGTCAAGCTATCCTTCAACTGAACAAACGTCGGTATGTACACTTCTAAAATCTTTTTCACTAATCGCTTCGCTGCCTCTTCATCATATACGTGTGCCATGTCGTTTCTGTCTCTTAACATGGATAACCACGTCTCTTCTTCCATAAAATCATACACAGCATATGCAGCTTTTATAATCTCTCTGGGAGACCCGGTATTCGCAACAGCTTTTCCCTCGTATCTTAATAACTCCTTTAAGACCTTCCATCCAAGTTCAAACTGCAAAAAAAACTTATCGATTACCCCACTTAAAATGAATTCGTTTTCCAAATCTTCCTTATCTGCCTTTTCTAACACCGCCAGATTTGATAAATAATTCTCAAATTTTTTCATATAAAACAAGCCCCTCCTCTTTAATCGATTCTAATAACCCTTCTGCAACGTCCGAAGACAAATTTACAATATCAAAAGTAAGAAGAGTGGATACACTTTCTTCCACATCTATGGAAAAGGATACGACATCCCCTCCTAATACCGCCAAGTCTATATCGCTGCTCCTCGTATAGTCTCCGCGGGCACGGGAACCGAACAAAATCACCTTTTCCATCTGATACTTACGTGCCAGTTCAATGATTTCATTTATGACATTCATCTTCAATCCTGTTTGTTCCATTTGTTCTCCTTTTACAGTAACTCCAACATCTCCAAGCTCTTAAACTGTTTTCCGATATGTACACTAAGGAATTCCTTTAGTATCTTCTTTAACTGCCTGAGTACCTCCTCCGACACCGTAAAGGTATACAAACTCTCAATGGGAGTCGCTAAGATGTACTGCATGGTATAAAGGGTGGAACCCAGGACAGGCAAAAACTTCTCTCCCGGCATAAGCCCCGCTGCCATGCTTGCGCCTCCTTCCGCAGACAGTCCAACAGATGACTGCACAGACTCTTCCAACCAAAGCTTGTCCGCGCATCCCTTACAGATGCATCCGCCGCTTTTTGCAGAAAACCAGGATAGGTCTTCTTTTTTTCTGCACTTTACACACTCATATACCTGTGGGGAAATGCCGCCCACAGAAAGCATTTTCAGTTCAAATGCCACCCGGACCAACTCCGCTCCGATACTTTTTTTAAGAAGTGCTCCCAGGGACCGGTACAATACCTTCAGTTCTTCCTTGGCCGGAAGTCCTTCTCTTGTGACCGCTTCCGCAAACTCACAAAAATAGACCCCGTAATACACGGACTCCAAATCATTCCGAAGCTCCGCAAAAAAGTTCTCCACCTCCGCTGCCTGCAAGGTATAGGAACTTCTTCCCTCGTATAAGGTAAACTTTCCGAACACAAAGGGCTGGCTGCAGCCGGCGAGCATCGCCGTAGGGCGACGCACGCCTTTTGCAAATGCGGAAATTTTACCTCGTTCTTTTGTCAAAAGCACAATCCTGCGGTCATACTCTCCCATGGGCTGTGCCGACAGTATCATGCCTGTCACTGTAATGCTTTCCGTCATAAGCCTCTCCCTGCGTCCTCTGTTCCTGTTTGTTTCTCTGATCCACTGCACTGCGATAGGACAAATAATCCTTCACGCTGCCGGTTTCTTTAAACTTTTCCCAATATTCTTCTTCCATCGCCGTACCCCCGTATTTTCTTTCCGGACAAACCGTCCGTACCATACTTCATTTTCATCGGAATTCTCCTGCGCCAACCACATCCGCGCGGTTCTTTCCGTTACAAAATCAGTATCTGCGATCTGACAGAAAATACTCTGATACTATAATCCTATCCCATGGAAGAAATTGGGGACTTGACACCGGTTACTCTTCTTCCGAACGTTCCACATATCCGTAGTTCTTTAAAAGAAAATCACTGTCCCGCCAATCTTTCTTTACTTTTACCCAAAGCTTTAAATTCACTTTATACTCAAACAAAAGCTCGATTTCTTTTCTGGCTTCCGTGCCGATACGCTTAAGCATAGCACCTTGCTTTCCGATAATGATACCCTTATGGGAATCACGTTCGCAAATAATCGTAGCATCAATATCCACTAATCGACCGTCCGGACGTTCTTTCATCCGGTCGATGGCCACCGCAATGCCGTGAGGAATCTCATCATCCAACAAACGAAGGGCTTTCTCTCTAACAATCTCCGCCGCAATCTGACGCTCCGGCTGATCGGTTACCGTATCCTCATCGTAATACATCGGGCCTTCCGGAAGCAACGAAAATAATAACGACTGTAACTTATCCACATTTCTGCTTCTGAGTGCACTGGTCATAATCACGCCGGCAAACGGATACACATCACGGTAAGTTTCCTCTGCCTTAAGAAGCGTCTCCTTATCCACCGTATCCATCTTATTAATGACCAATACCACCGGCGTCTTCGTCCGGGCCAATACTTCCAAAATATGCTGTTCTCCTGCGCCGATATAATCCGTAGGCTCCACAAGCCAGAGAATCACATCCACTTCGGAAAGGGTCCCTTCCGCCACGTTTACCATATATTCGCCCAACTTATTTTTCGCTTTGTGGATTCCCGGTGTATCCAGAAAAATAATCTGTCCCCGCTCATCGGTATACACCGTCTGAATCCGGGTCCGGGTGGTCTGAGGCTTATTTGAGGTAATCGCAATCTTTTGCTTAATCAAGTGGTTCATAAGGGTAGACTTTCCCACATTGGGTCTGCCGATTAATGCCACAAATCCGGAGCGAAATCCCCGCTCTCCCTTTCCTGCCTTTTTCTTATTATCACTGTTTTGTGCCATAACTGTTCTCCTTGCAACCTCACAACGGTTACTTTTCTCTTACTTTAGTAAATCACGAACTCCCATAAAGTGCTTTGCATCCTCACGAACCTTCTTTTCGGAACCCACGGTACAGCAGCAATTTTGGGATAACATTGCTTTCACACCTTCTGCCAACCTGCGTACATCCTCTACCGTTATATTTAAAATCTCGTCACGATGCTTTTGTACCGACGCAAAGGTACGTCCGGTCAAATAAGCGGTAAGACCACGCTCGCCTTCCATACGCGGATTTCGCGGCAAATCCACATCACTCATGGTACCGATAACATACTTGGTCATCTCTGCCTCGTCTGCTTCAAAGTTAGCGATATATTCCACCGCATCTGCGTACACCTGCATGGTTCTGGTAAGATGCGGGTCTCTCCAGGAATAAAAGGCCATTCTGCCGTTTTCTAACGCCATCAGTGCCGCACCGTAAGCGCCTCCCAGGACTCTCACCTGATTCCACAAATAGCCGTAGCTCATAGCGGTACGAAGCACCTCGTAAGCACCGGTATAGTCAAGCCCCGCATCTCGGTAATTACCGGCACAGCACACATACTGCACCTGTCCCGGAGTAATAAAGCCTTCGTTTTTCTTCTCCGGTGCAAGCTTAAGGCAACTTCCCTTCGCCTCTGTGGCAAAGGCTGCAAACAACCCTTCACACTGTTCCGTCACTTTTTTGTAACCTTCCGCATCCGCCGTTACACTAAGCATCATCACATCCTTTGCAAAGATGGCTTCATATGCTTCCGTAAGCTTTTCTACCAACTTCTCCTTACGACTTTCAAAATTCTCCAGCAAATCGGAAATAAACTCATAGTATGCAATACCGTCAAGCTGTTCCATGGCCATACCTACCTCGGAAAAATAAGAGGAGGCACGCTTTACCACAACCGTATGGGCCATACCGGTGTATCTGCGCTCCAATCCGCTCTTGCGCTCCAGTAAAATCTCACGCAAACGAACCGGATTGTCAACTACGGTTTCCGTAAGCATCTCCTTCATATACGCAAACAGCTCCGGAATCTTATGGTATAAGGTCTTTCCTTCCGCCATGAAAAGGGCACGGTAATCGTGTAAATCATCAAACTTGGAAGAAATCATGGTACTAACGGAAAGGCCGCCGGTATGAATACTGATTTCATTGTTTAAATCCAGATAACTGTGCTTTTTCGTATCCATGCGACCGAATATATCCGCCAAAATTCCTGCATACGGAAGTAATTCCGCAGATACCTTCTTCATCTCAAACAACAGCTTCACATAAGCAATTCCGCCGGTAAACAGTTCCTGATGAAGTGCGGTTACTCCTGCAATCTCCTTCACTTCATTGATAAACGGATCTGCTTCTTTCTTAATATCCTCTCTGGAAAGTCGCGGAATCTTTGCCAAATCCTCCGGCTTCGACGGCTCGCTCTGGTACTGCTTCAACGCATTCGTCTGGGCTACCAGTGCTTCTACCTCTTCCTTTGTAAGAGAAGTCTTATAGGCTGCCAGCTCCTTCGCAAGAGCCTTTTCTTTTTCCGCAAGAAGTCCTACCTTCGGATAAAGCTTTACAAATGCCCCGTGGGTATTATCCAGTAAATACTCCCGAATAAGGTTTTCAAAATAGTCTGTTTCAATAAGCCCACGAAGCTTTTCAAATACCGGTGTCCAGTGGAGATTTTCAAATACTCTGGTGTCATCATACAACCAGGTTCCTAAAATCATCTGACAATAACGTAAGCCCTTCGGATAATTTCCGGAGTCTCCTTCTCTTAAAGAAAACTCCATGCTGTTTAACGCCGCAGACAAAGACTTTTTGGATACACCCTCCGTGGCACACTTTTCAAGAGTTTCCGTTACCACCCGCAAAAACTCATCCGCTTTATCTTCCGCTGCATTCTTTGCCACAATGGACACAAACGGCTGCGCGATTTCATCCTCATAATTTGCGGTAGAGTCTTCTCCGATGCCCGCCTCCGTAAGAGCCACCTTAAGCGGTGTTCCCGGCTTTTTTATCAATGCGGAACAAAGGAGGCCCATGGCCGTTTCCTTTACCACATCTTCCTCTCCGGTAAAGGCAACATTATAGGAAAAATAAGCCGCATTTTTTGCCTCTTCCTCATTATTTACGGAGTAATAGCCTTCCACCGTTTTCTTTTTTTCAAAGCCTTTCTGCATCAGTATGGAAGAATCCAGTTCAATACGTTCAAAACGGCTCAAATACTCTTTATCCATCCAGTCAAGGCGTTCTGCCACATCCATATCACCATACAGATAAATGTAACTGTTTACCGGATGATAATACCGCTTGTGAAACTCCAAAAACTGTTCATAGGTAAGCTCCGGTATATGATCCGGGTCACCGCCGGACTCTACACCATAGGACGTGTCCGGATACAAGCTCTTCTGAATCTCGGAAAACAGGACTTCATCCGGGCTGGAAAAAGCTCCCTTCATCTCACTGTATACCACGCCGTTATAGGTAAGTTCTCCCTCGGTGCTCTCAAGCTCATAATGCCAGCCTTCCTGTAAGAAAATATTCTTTTCATGATGGATATTCGGAAAAAACACCGCATCCAGATACACTTCCATCAAATTGGCAAAATCCTTATCGTTACAGCTGGCTACCGGATAAATGGTCTTATCCGGATAGGTCATGGCGTTAAGAAACGTATTTAAAGATCCCTTGACCAGTTCCACAAACGGGTCCTTTACCGGAAAACGTTCGGAACCGCACAATACGGAATGCTCCAAAATATGGGCAACACCGGTGGAATCCTCCGGCGGTGTACGGAATCCCACGGAAAATACTTTATTGTTATCCTCACAGGAAATCACCGCCACTCTGGCTCCGGACTTCTTATGACGAAGTACCATACCGTAGCCGGAAATATCCGGCAGATTCTCCTCCGACATCACCTCATAGGCCGACAAATTTTTCAATGTTTCTGTATTTTTAATCATATGACTCATTCTCTTTCCTTCTCCTTATTCCTTTTTGCTTATCTTACCACATTACCCACAAAAAATCCATAAAAATCCTTGTCCTCATTGACAATTTTATGAATTTATGCTATCTTTAATACTAGGTTGTTTTATAACATCCTATTTATAATTTTAAGTTTCGGAGGAACACAAGATGAACGGCACAGTAAAGTGGTTCAACGCAAAAAAGGGGTTTGGCTTTATTTCCGATGAAAACGGAACCGATGTATTCGTACATTATTCCGCATTAAACATGGACGGATTTAAAGTCCTTGACGAAGGCGACAAGGTAGAGTTTGAAGTAGTGACCGGCGAAAAGGGTCCGCAGGCTGCAAACGTTACGAAGTTATAATTCATAATCCTGAACAGCAAAAAAGCAGGTCGGTTGACCTGCTTTTTTCATTTCCGATTTTTCATCAATCAGAAAAAAAAACCTCTTACAATCGATTACTTCAAATTTGCCTCGTATTCATCAAAAATGAAGCCCAGTACCGGTGCAAGTCCGACAAACTCACAACCGTAAACGACTCTTCCTTCTTCGCCTTCTCGGCTACGGATAATCTTTACAACAGAATACAATGCGCTTTCCTGATTTCCCATTTCTATCTTTGCATTAAAATAATAGCCCACCGGTAAAATACTCTCACATTCAAACCGGATTCCGCCTCTGGAAATATCTGTTACAATAATCGGTGTGTCTTTTACATCTGCCTTTACATTGTCCTGCTTAAACAACGAAGAGACACTTAATTCAAGCGAAATCGGCAGTCTTTTGTTTTTTCTCTTTTCTTCCATGATAACCTCCTCTGACGTTCTGTGCGTACATCGTTTTCCGGTGATACCACTGCCCGGACGAGTACCGGATTTTTGTTACACTTTTTCCATAGTTACAGTATACCGTTTCCTGCTCCAAATGACAAGTAGAATTTCCATAAATTATTACTGCATCCTTCACCGGGCTGTTTCTTACTGTTCCATGGGCAAATAGGAATAATAGTCATTATTTAATATTCCTTTCGATGCGGCAAATTTCTGCTTCACTTCTAAAATCTTTTCCTCCACATATCCCTCCGGTATCACTTCTCCGGTTAATGACTTTGCCTCTCTGGTTTTCGTACTGTATGCCACTTCATCTGTCAGAAAACTCTTGTTATCGAAAATAACGATTCCCGGTTCCTCCGATAAAATATCCTTTCCCGGATACAGTCTGGAGTCAAACGGAAGATTAAATAAATTTGCCAATGTAGGTACGATATCCAGACTGGAACATACCTTGTCCACCGTAACGGTTTCTTCCATGCCGGCACACCACAAAATAAAGTGATTCTTATACAATTCAAATTCCTCTTCCACTTCATGTCCTGCCAGCTCATCAATATACATTTTTTCCAAACCGTACGGATAATGGTCGGCGGAAAGTGCAATGACGGTACGTTCCGCAATTCCTGCCTTTTCGAGTTCTTCAATCAGATATGTCAAGGCCTTCTCCAATTCATAATTACACGCTATATACGCTCTCGCCGGTTCTGAATACGGCAAATGACTTACCACCGAACGATTCCGGTTTGCCATGGTATTATCAAGAAACGTATAACTCATATGACCGCTTACCGTCATATAATACACATGAAACGGTTCATCTCCCACATAGTCCGGCACCGTAGCCTGCATCATTTCATAGTCCGAACGAGGCCAGCAGGTAGTCGGAAGCACCAGACCGTTTCCGATTCCCTTGTATGTATATCCCAGATTCGGATGACTCTTATCTCTGCTGTAATAGGTATAGGAATGATTATGGTATGCAAAGGTTTTATATCCTAACTTGGAAAACTGGTTTCCAAAAGCAAACCTCATGTCATTTTCCGCAGAACGGGTCATACTGTTACTTCCATCCGGAAGAAGCCCGGTACAGGCAACGTACTCTCCGTCACTGGTACTGGTATACCAAAGAGGCGTGTAAAAATTCTCAAACACAAAACCGCTGTGAGTAAGGCGATACAGTGTCGGTGTCAACTCTTTATCTACAGCCCATGGTGAAAAGCCTTCCGCTGTCAGTAAAATCAGGTTATATCCCTCAAACATTCCTGTATATTCATTATGTGTAGTAGCAGTCTGCCCTTCGAAATACGTATGCAAATTCCGAATTGTATCGTTTTTTTCCTTCTCCGCAAGTTGCCCGAAATCATACAGTTCATGATACACTACCGGTGTCGGTGTAGGTGCCGGTGTCGGCGTCAACACGTCTTTGTCTCCCCCTTGTTCCGGCTCTCCTGTCGGTGTGGTCGTCGGTACCGGGGTGGGGGTAATGTCCTTTCGTGAAGGTTTCGGGCTCACCAATAAGACCTCTTCATAATCATCCTCATCAGGAAAGAACACTCCTTTGACATCTTTTCCCGCTGCCACAAAAAAACCCAGATGTTGCGTCCCCAAAGACGCATCCCATTCATGAAAATAAAGATTCCACGGAGAATATGCTTCTTTTCCGCCGGAAAGCAGACAAATAAAAAAAGCTACATAACAAACACCGGCTGCTCCTCCTCCGTACATCAAGGTCCATGGCGAAAGCTTTTCAAACCCTTTCTTTGCAACATCCAAAACAATGCGTAAAACGATGGGTGCAACCAGTAGAACAATCCCGTACCAACGCATCCCGATTGTCTGGAAAATCTGTTCTTTAAAATCCAGAACATCCGTCCCCACCGTAAACATCAGACGAAGAGAAAAGAAACGATTAAATACCGTATAATAAATCATCTGAACACACGCATAAATTCCTACCATTCCGGAACCGAAATAGAAAAATACACGATTCCAAACACGCGGAAAACATAAGGTAAGCAAATTCCAAATGCAACCAAAACCGATTGCCGATAGCATCGCTGTCACGGTTCCTGTCGGGAATCCCCGGTACACGCAAACTCTCAACACTAACTCAGCAAACAAACAATATAGAGGAAAATAAACCAATCGTAATCCTATCGAAGATTTTCCTTGTTCCATACCGTGTCACGTTCCTTTCCGTTTTCTCCGGCTTATTCAAAGAATAAGCAGAGTTCTCCCTTTCCATCTGTTACTTTCAGTTCTGCCAATGCACCATTTACCATGGTCATACGAGGCGCTTTATGTCCTATATCTGCCTCATACACAATGGGAAGTCCCAATTCTCCCAATACAGACTCTACAGCCTCCCGGTAACTCACCTCATTTTCACTTGAGAAAAAGGTAGGCCTTCCAAATACAAATCCCGTCGCATATCGAAACCACCCTGCTTCCTTCAAATGCCACAGCCCGATGGTCAGACGTTCCGCACTTAACGCAAAACTTTCCAAATACCATAAAATTCCGTCTTCCTTATAATGCTCACACCACTCTGCCGTTTTATCAAACCTTGTTCCTGCCAAATCAAGCAGTACATCAAGACAGCCTCCCAACAGTCGTCCCGACAAAACCGCATCTTTTGTGTCACATAGCCATTTCACCGGGGTATCTTCCTGATAATCCTCATATCCTGTTATCTTTTCTGCAAATCCATCCTTGTAAAGCGGAAAACTCTTTTGTACAAACTCTTTTCCTTCCAACAATGCCACATTTTCTTCCAGGCAACGATGCCAGTGTCCCATTCCGAAATCCCCGAAATTTCCGGCATATACCGTAGCCATATCACAATTTGTCGTTATGGAAAACAGTAAGCCCGTAGGATCAGAATATCCCTGATACCACTTCGGATACCGTTTTATTTCTTCAAAATCCGCATAAGAAAGCATTTCCGCCAAATAGTCACCGCCACAGGCCTGAATCACCCAGGTAACCTCCTGATTTCGTACCAAAGAATGCAATTCCTCCCCGCGAACCTTTGCCGGCGCACTTCTTCCCTTTTCATCCGTTCTCACATCCGGGGTTTCTATTACTTCGTATCCCCGTTCTTTCATTTGCTTTATTCCGTTATTTAATCTTATCTGATCCACCGGCGAAGTCTTCCCCGCCGAACAGGCAGTAACACCGATTTTGTCGCCTTTTCTTATCCAATTCGGAAAAATCATACTGCAATCACGCTCCTATCCAAAGACAAGTATATCATAAACTTAAAATTATCACAACAAAATTCATATCCACAATTTTTTTTACTTGCAACCGTGAATAGTATGTAGTATAATTTATTATGATGGATTAGGATAATTTTCTTTAAACTATAATGCAAGGGACTTTTACATATGACAATTTTGGACTTAGACGAGCAGCACCCGGTGACCCTCGTTGTTACCGTGGGCCTAAAATCAAAAGATTTAGCTACAACCATCTCCGAAGTGCATGCTGATCACATTTTATTACAACCTATTTTGGTAGACGGACGTACCGTAGGATTCGGTAATACCTGTACCATTGATTTTCTGTACTTACAGGATCAGGTCGTATATGCATGGCATTCCATCTCCCTTCCTCTTGTTAAGATTAAGGGAAATACTTATTATAAAGTGGAGTTACCTGGAGAAGCAAAGCCGTACAACCGACGTGGTTCTTTCCGTGTATACGTTGGGGAGACTATGGCCATTACGGTATTCCAAAGCAGCGGACCGCAGTCGTTTAATGTATTGGTTCGTGACATCAGTGAAACCGGTTTCGGCTTTGTCAGCAAGGAAGAATACGAAATCTCCAGAACGATTCGTTTGTCCATTCCGCTTACGGAACGTAAAACCCTTGTCCTTTCTGCTACCATTGTGCGAAGAGATTTTAATGAAGAAAAAGGAACATTTAACTATGGTTGTAAATTCGTCGAACCGAATGCATACCTGTCCAGTTACCTTATGACAAAGCAGAGAGAACGTCAGCAGGGAAGAACCAGTGCTTATTCCGCGTCCTCCAGACAGCGTCGCTATTACTAACATTCTCCTATAAAAGAAAGGAGGTTGATTGTCCGTGTTTTTTTCCGTTTCCAAGGCAAATCCTATGTCCTTTTACGGAACTGCGACTCCTACCGCCTTCTCTTCTTCTCCCTCCGGTGTAACTTCACCAGAGCTTCCTAATGTCTCTCCGGTATCTTCCGAAAAGACCGAAGGAAATCAAAAAACCGGAAAAACAGAAGCCAAAGGCGAATGTCAAACCTGCAAAGAACGAAAGTATGTTGACGGTTCCGATGAAGGTAACGTTTCCTTTAAAGCACCGGGACACATTGCACCGGAAGCATCCGCCGGTGTGGTCATGTCTCACGAAAAAGAACATGTAGCCAACGCAAAACGGGAAGGAAACAAACCCGGAAACGAATTGATTTCCGCAAAAGTCTCCTTAAAAACAGCCATTTGTCCGGAATGCGGACGCTCCTATGTGGCCGGAGGTACCACTCGTACGCTTATCAAATACGGCGATTCCGACTATGATAAAAATAAAAAAGCTGCTGATTTAGATGCACTTTTAGGTGCCAATGTAGACGTAGCCATTTAATATTGACATATAACATAAAAGACCGGTTCTGACGAACCGGTCTTCATTATTATACTCTGTTCTCTTATTACTTTCTGGACAGCTTCTGGGACATGATCACCATATCCTCATCCAAATCCTTCTTCATTGCCAGTGCTTCTTCGATATCATAATCTACAAGGCCGCCGTTTTTATAAGCTACAACGCGGTTTGTCTTACCTTCGCAAAGAAGATCCACTGCCTTTGCTCCCATCATAGACGCATATACACGGTCACGACAAGTCGGGCTTCCGCCACGCTGAATATGACCTACGATAGTCGCTCTTGTTTCCATATCGGTAGCACGTTCGATGCGCTTCGCCATCTCGTAAGAATCGCCCACACCCTCTGCATTGATGATGATGTGATGCTTCTTACCGAGCATCTTCTTTTCCTTAATATTTTCAATAATCTTCTGCTCGAAATTCTCTTCATAACGCTCCGGAAGAAGAATATCCTCTGCACCGTTTGCAATACCGCACCATAATGCAATATAACCTGCATGACGACCCATTACTTCGATAATACTACATCTCTCATGGGAGGTAGAAGTATCACGTACCTTATCGATTGCTTCCATTGCAGTATTAATAGCAGTATCAAAACCGATGGTGTAATCACTGCATGCAATATCAAGGTCAATGGTACCCGGCACACCGATGGTATTGATTCCGCGTGCCGCAAGCTTTCTTGCGCCCTGGAAAGAACCGTCTCCGCCGATAACTACCACTGCATCAATACCGTGCTTCTTACAAATCGCAGCACCCTTATCTTGTCCCTCCGGTGTAGTAAACTCCGCACAACGAGCCGTATACAAAATCGTACCGCCTCGCTGGATAATGTCTGCTACGCTCTTTGCATCCATATCAATGATATCCTCGTCCAAAAGGCCTGCATATCCTCTGCGGATGCCCTTTACCTTTTTTCCGTTTGCAAGTGCCGTTCTGACTACCGCACGAATTACTGCGTTCATACCCGGTGCATCACCACCGCTGGTCAACACAGCAATCGTCTTAATATTATCACCGGTCATCTTTCCCACCGTACTTTTTGCTTCAGCTTTCTTTGTTGCCATTTCTAATTCCTCCGTGCTTAAATAACTATATGCGCTCCACTGTATTGTACAGCGTTTATCCTCTTTTTTCAAGGGTTTTTTCAACAACTTTTACAGAATCTTTTCCAAAAGCAGCTTCCAAACGTGAAATTAACGCTTCCGACACCTGGGTAGTGCGGCTTTTCGGCAACCGTTTCATTGCTTTTTCCGCCACACAGTACACAACGGTTTCATCTTTTCCGTCATAAGCATCCAAAATGCCGTACAATTCTTCTTCCCGTTTCAAAAAAGCTTCTTTGTCAGGAAAACGCACCCAAACCTCCCGCGGCATCGCTGTAAACGGGATAATATCGCTACAAATAAGTCTTGCCGCCCGTTCTTCTTCCACAGCCACACGACCGCGTATTAATACTTTATTATCTTCAAACAGTTCTTGTTTATACTTTTCATAGTCTCTCGGGAACACAATAACTTCTACCGTTCCCAATACGTCCTCAATGGTAACAAAAGCCATCATGGAATTACTTCGGGTCGTTTTTCTCGTCACTTCGGTTATGATACCTCCGATAATCTCCGTATCACCGTCCTGCACCTGCGTCTCCGTCTCTTCCCCATCTTCGTCCGCCACAAAATCAGCAGACACTTTCGTCACATTCTTCTGCAGCATCTCCTGATACTCATCTAACGGGTGACCGCTCAAATATATCCCCAGGGTTTCCTTTTCGAAGGCCAGAAGCTCACTTTTCTCAAACTCCGGCACATCAGGAAGACGTACTTCAAATTCTTCCTTCTCTTCCGGTGCCGCAAAATCAAACAAACTCATCTGACCGGAAAGGTTTTTCTTCTTTTCCGTTGCGATGCTGTCCACGATGGAAGCATAACTGAGCATAAACTGCCGTCTGTTTCCTTTCAGACCATCCAATGCTCCGGCTTTAATAAAACTTTCCAGCGCACGTTTATTAACACCGGTACCGGATAATCGGTCAATGAAATCCTTTAAGGTAGTAAACGGACCGTTTGCTTCCCGTTCCGCCATGATTTCACGAATCACCGGCTTGCCGATTCCCTTAATAGCCGCCAACGCAAAACGAATGGCCTTCCCTTCTGTGGTGAACCTCTCCTCCCCGTGATTCACATCCGGAGGCAGAATCTCGATTCCCATTTGCCGACAGGTCAATATATACTGTGCTACTTTTCCGGTCTGATCCATAATAGACGTCATCAGTGCCGCCATAAATTCCACCGGATGATAATATTTCAAATATGCCGTGCGGTAAGAAACCACCGCATAACATGCCGCATGAGCTTTGTTAAATGCGTACTTTGCAAAGTCTGTCATCTCATCAAAAATCTTGTTACCCACTTCTTCGGAAATGCCGTTGGCTATGCAGCCCTTCACGCCTTCGGCCTCATTTCCGTAAACGAAATTCTTTCGTTCTTTTGCCATCACATCAGCCTTTTTCTTTGCCATGGCACGACGAACAAGGTCACTTCGGCCGTAACTGTATCCTGCCAGTTCCCGTACAATTTGCATAACCTGTTCCTGATATACAATACAACCGTGGGTTGTCTTCAAAATCGGCACAAGCTCCGGACAGTCATATACAATGCTATCCGGATTCTGCTTTCCTTTAATATACTTCGGAATAAAATCCATCGGGCCCGGACGATATAAGGAGATTCCCGCAATGACATCTTCCAAGTTTTCCGGCTTTAATTCCTTCATGAAATTCTTCATACCGGTACTTTCTAACTGGAATACACCCTCCGACTTTCCGCTTCCGATCATCTCATATATATTCGGATCATCATAATCAATCTGATTCATATCCAGCCACTCTTCCCTCGGCCGGTTTTTGTTTACCAGTTTTTCCGCATCCTGAATGACCGTCAAAGTTCTGAGGCCCAAAAAGTCCATCTTAAGAAGTCCCAGTTCTTCTAACGTAGTCATGGTAAACTGGGTGGTGATAGCTTCATCGGCACCTCTGGATAACGGAACATAGTCATCTGCCGGTGCATTGGAAATTACCACCCCGGCTGCATGCATGGAGGTATGACGCGGTAATCCCTCCAAACGCTTGGACATTTCAATTAAATACTGTATTTTTTCGTCGGTTTCACAAAGAGTACGAAGCTCTCCGTTGGTCTGCAATGCTTTCTCTATGGTAATTCCCAGTTCCATGGGAATCATCTTCGCCACCTGGTCACAGAGAGCATACGGATAGTCCAAGGCCCGTCCCACATCCCGGATGACGCCTCTGGCTGCCATGGTACCAAAGGTAACAATCTGCACCACTTTTTCTTTTCCGTACTTTTCCACCACATAGTCGATCACTTCCTGTCTGCGTTCGAAGCAGAAGTCAATATCAAAGTCCGGCATGGAAACTCGCTCCGGATTTAAGAAACGCTCAAACAGAAGCTGATACCGAATCGGGTCAATATCCGTAATTCCCAGCGCATATGCCGCAATACTGGCGGCACCGCTGCCTCGCCCCGGGCCCACCATAATATCATGGTCTTTTGCATATTTAATAAAGTCCCATACAATCAGATAGTAATCATCAAATCCCATCTTATGAATGACACCAAGTTCATAATCCAGTCGCTCCTGTAACTCCTTCGTCACCACCGGATAACGTTTCTTCATTCCTTCCGCACAAAGAGCCTGTAAATAGGTCCATGCATCATAGCCTTCCGGTACTTCATAATGGGGTAACTTATACTCACCGAATACAATCTCTACCTCACAGCGGTCCGCAATGGCCTTTGTTCTCTGCAAAGCTTCCTTCGCATACGGAAACAGTTCCTCCATCTCCTCCGGAGACTTTAAATAGTACTGGCCGCCGTCATAGCGCATGCGATCCTCATCCGACACCTTTTTCTGAGTCTGGATACAAAGCAAAATATCGTGGGCTTTCTCGTCTTCTGCAAAGGTATAATGTACGTCGTTGGTAGCCACTAACGGAATTCTTGTTTCCGCACTCATACGAAGCAATGCCTGATTTACCGTCCGCTGCTCCGGAATTCCGTGGTCCTGCAATTCCAAAAAGAAATTGCCTTCTCCGAATATATTTAAAAGACGTAATGCCGCTGCTTTGCCTTCCTCATAGAACCCTTTTTTTAAATAGGTGGCCACTTCCCCCGCAAGACAGGCTGAAAGTGCAATAATACCTTCATGATACTCCTCTAATACTTCCAAATCCACTCGCGGTTTATAATAATATCCTTCCGTAAAACCCTTGGATACAATTTTCATTAAATTAGAATATCCCGTATTGTTCTCGGCAAGAAGCACCAAATGATAATAACGCTCCTCCGAATCCCCGCCTTCTTTCTGAAAGCGGGACCCCGGTGCCACATAAATTTCGCACCCCAATACCGGACGAATTCCCTCAGCTTTGCAGGCACGATAAAAATCTATCACACCATACATCACACCATGGTCCGTAATGGCAAGACTATCCATTCCCAATGCTTTTGCCTGGGCAACAATCTCTTTAATTTTAGAAGAACCGTCTAATAGACTGTATTCCGTATGTACATGAAGATGTGTAAACTCCATACCTGCTCCTTTCTCCGCCCATTAAAAGCAAAAAGCCGCAAAGACACACTCTTGCATCTTTACGGCATCTCCGTTAATTCTCTGCGTTCAGATACTTTTCAATTTCAGCAATTGCATTCTCTTCATCCGCACCGTCTGCATTGACAGTTACTTGTTCTCCTGCGGCAAGTCCCAGGGTCATCATTCCCATGATACTCTTTGCATTCACTGTCTTCTCGCCGCTTTCAATGGTAATTTTGCTGTCAAACCGACTTGCAACCTGCACCAAAAGCGCCACCGGTCTTGCTTCCAAACCGGACGGTATGCTAATTGTGATACTCTTTGAAATCATTCCTAATCCTCCTTCTGGTTATCCTCGCAAACTTTCTGCATATTCGCTGATTTTTTTCAATCGGTGATTGACTCCCGACTTCCCCAACTTCGGACTTAACATCTCCCCCAGTTCAATTAACGATGCTTCCGGATATTCCAACCTGAGCTGTGCCACACTCTCTAACTGCTCCGATAAGCTCTGTAGCCCGACACGATCACGAATCAACACGATATCTTCGTATTGTTTTCTTGCCGCATTGACAGTCTTGCTTAAGTTCGCAGTCTCGCAGTTCACCTGACGGTTCACGGAATTCCGTACGTCCTTCACAATACGCACATTTTCAAAATTCATTAATGCAACATGCGCTTCCATTATATTTAAGAGCTCTGCTACCTGTGCTCCTTCTTTTACATATACTACATGATAATGCTTCCGCAGGATGGTTTTTGCGTCCACATCAAAGAAACGAATCAACTCAGCCAATGAGTCTGCCCGTCCCTGTTCCGGTTCACTGATTTCAAAGTGATACGATTTGTTCGGATTACTGATGGAACCGGACGCTAAAAAAGCTCCTCGCAAAAAAGCTCGTTTGCAACACGTATGTAAATGCACCATACCGTCGGCTTTCAGTACACCTTCTTTGCCGGATACTTTTATTTTTAAGAGTTCCAATACTTTTCGTACGTTGGTATCCCCCGGTATATCTATGGAATACAACGCTACGGACTGCCTGCCCTTTCCTGTACGTACCGATACCTCAAAAGGAATCTCACACAGCCTTTTTAAAAGTATATTACACTTTCCGGCAACATATCCGCTTTCCGTTTGTAATTTTATATGAAGATGTCCACTTTTGTCAACATCTATTTTCCCACATTCCGTAATCAGGGCTGAAAGTTCGGCAATTCTGCAATGCCTTGCCTGTACATTTACCCCGAAAAGTTCTTCCTTTACTTCCATTGAAAACGACATAATTTCCCTCCGGTAACACTAAACGGAAAAGTCGCCCAATAGCTTAACTTCCGGCTCCAAGCGCACTCCGCTCACCGCTTCTACCTGTTCTGTCACATACTGCATCAACTTGTAAATATCCGTTGCCGTTGCATGATCTTTGTTAATCACAAAACCGCAATGTTTCTCCGAAACCGCAGCCCCTCCGATTTGTTTTCCCGCAAGGCCTGCTTCCATAATCAGCTTTCCGGCAAAATACCCTTCCGGCCGTTTAAAGGTAGAGCCGGCACTTGGGTACTCTAACGGTTGCTTTTCTCTGCGTTTCCGATTTAACATTTCAATATTGGATAAAATATAAAGCTTTGAACCGATAGGAAAAGAAAACCATGCCTTGGTTACAATTCCCTTTTTCTCCATAAGAATACTATGGCGATAGGAAAGTTCCAACTCCTCTGCGTTCAAAATCGTAACCTCACCATCGGCGGTTACGATTTCAGCCTTTGTAATGCAATCCTTTATTTCACCACCGTAGGCACCGGCATTCATCATTACCGCGCCACCCACGCTACCCGGAATTCCGGCTGCAAATTCGAATCCGGAAAACCCTTTTTTCGCCAGAGCCATGGCAAATGCAGATAACATCATACCCGCACCTGCCACGGCTTCTGCCGTTCCGTCTTCTACATTTTCTTTTATTTCACACTGTGCAAACTCTCCCGCAAGACGCAGGATGACTCCCCTCACTCCGGCATCGGACACCAACAGATTACTGCCGTTTCCCAACACAAACCAGTCCACACCGCATCGGTTACAAAGCCTGATTACCTCCTGTAACTCCTCTGTGACAGATACGGTTACAAAGTATTCTGCCGGGCCTCCTACACGAAATGTTGTATGATTTTTCATAGGCTCCTCGCGCAGAACACCATTTTCTTTTGTAATTATCTTACAGAGTTCTTCGTAAAAAGCTTCCAAATCATTTCCCCCTTTATTTTTCCAAACGGTCTAAAATCATCTTGGCACACCCGTAAATTCCGGCATCATTGCCAAGAGTTGCAAGACGAAATTCCTTTCCGGAAAGTGCCTTCATAATACCTTTATTATAATGACGTTCCACAGTTTTTGTTAAAATCTCTCCCGCACGGGATACACCGCCACCGATGACAAATGCTTCCGGATCGGTTACGGCTGCCACATGGGAAAGGGCTCTGCCCAATACTTCTCCCAACTCTTCTACCAATTCTGCAGCCACGGTATCTCCCGCCTTTGCCGCATCAAAAATATCCTTTGCGGTAAGCGGCTCGATTTCCCGCAGTGCCGAAGCATCCGTTGTTTCCGAAAGACGCTTCTTTGCCATGCGCACAATACCGGTCGCCGATGCATACTGCTCCAAATGACCGAACCCGCCGCAACCGCACTGTACGGTTTCCTGCGGATTCATAATCATATGACCAAGCTCACCGCCGGCGCCGAATGCACCTGCTACAATCTTTCCTTCTACAATAATGCCGCCGCCGACACCGGTTCCTAAGGTTACTAACACCA
Source organism: Lachnospiraceae bacterium (assembly GCA_017465475.1). Lineage (GTDB taxonomy): Bacteria > Bacillota > Clostridia > Lachnospirales > Lachnospiraceae > SIG307. The sequence goes on along the minus strand of JAFTWC010000003.1, from coordinate 32,664 downwards.
TGTTCTTTACGCCTTTACCGCCACCCTGCCACATTTCACCCAGGGCTGCCACATTAGCATCATTTGCTGCCACTGACGGAACACCGGTTAACTTCGTCATTACTTCATTTACATTAATATCTCTCCAACCGAGATTCGGACAATGGGATACATAACCGTTTTCCTTTACCGGACCCGGTACTCCTAATCCTACACCTGCCACCTGTTCCTTGGCGATTCCCAGTTCCTCGCACTTTTTATTAATTGCATTGGCAATATCCTGCGGTACATTCTTTCCGCCGTCGGTACGATCCGTCGGAATTTCCCACTTTTCCTTTACCGTGCCTTCTGCGGTAAACAAACCGCACTTTACGGAGGTTCCTCCGATATCAATTCCGAAAACAACCTGTTCCATTACGTTCTCCTATTCTTAATCATTCTTTTTCATTAAGTTGCTTGTTACACGATTATAAAGCTCCTGCGCTGCATTATATCCCATCTTCTTCTGACGGTAATTTACTGCTGCCGCCTCACAGATAATCGCCAGGTTACGCCCCGGACGAATCGGAATGGAATGGCAAACCACTTTGTTTCCCAAAAACTCCGTATACTCCTCTTCCAAACCGAAACGGTCATATTCCTTATCCCGATTCCATTCTTCCAATTTGATAACAAGGTCAATGGACTGGGTATTCTTTACGCTTTCTACACCGAACAGTGTCTTTACATCAATAATACCGATACCGCGAAGTTCAATAAAGTGTCTTGTAATATCCGGTGCCGTACCGATTAAGGTTTCGTCACTAACTTTCTTAATTTCAACCACATCATCGGATACCAGGCGGTGACCGCGCTTAATCAGCTCCAATGCAGCCTCACTCTTACCGATTCCGCTTTCTCCCATAATCAGGATACCTTCGCCGTATACATCCACCAGTACGCCGTGAATGGAAATACGCGGTGCAAGCTCAACCTTCAGCCAGCGAATCAACTCCGCTGCAAAAGAAGAAGTGGATGCCTCGGAACGGAATAACGGAACTCCTGCCTCGATGGCTATCTTTCTCATATCCTCCGGAACTTCGATATTACGGCAGAACACAATACACGGCACCTTAAAGCTCAACAGCTTTTTCATAATGCTGATACCGTGATCCTTTTCCATTTTCTCCATATAAGCATGCTCTACATTACCGATAATCTGCACGCGCTCCGCATCAAAGTAATCAAAAAAGCCGGCCAGCTGCAATGCCGGACGATTTACATCCGGTTGCTTAATCAGAATATCACTGATATCGATTTCCGGCGTACAATTTTCCAACTGCATTTTTTCTACAACTTTCTTTAATTCAACCGAATACATGCTCCCTCTTTCCGCACGAGTCTAAAAACTCTGTTCTCGCACTTGTTTTATTTTGCTTCTTTTCTTATCATAGCATAAAACTTTCAAATACACAACGTTAAATCTCTGTCGTTTTCTCTCCCGGCTTATCCGGTCGTTGGGATAAAATAATTCCTGCAAACATCAGTGCACAGCCCAAAAATTCCCGTTCCGTCAACACTTCACCTAAAATAATCCACTCTCCCAGTACGGCAAATACCGATTCCAAACTCATAAGCAGGGAAGCTGTGGCCGGCTCCGTATCCTTTTGCGCCACAATCTGTAATGTATAAGCCACACCTCCGGAAAAAACGCCGGAGAAAACCAGTGGCAGCCACGCTTCTAATATGTGAACCAGTTCAACCTGCTCCGTCAGAAACATTCCTGTCATCCCCAATACTCCGCACAGCAAAAACTGGATACAGGACATGGCAACGCCATCCACCTTCGGAGAAAAGAAATCAATTACCAAAATATGTGCCGTAAACACAAAAGCGCATCCCAACAGATACAAATCTCCCACTGCCATGTGGAGTCCGCCCTTGATGCATAACAAATACATGCCGCATACCGCTAACGCCACCGCAATCCAGACTTTTCTTCCCACTTTCTTTCGTACAAAAATACCGGTAAGAGGTACGAAAATCAAATACAGTGCCGTAATAAATCCTGCTTTCCCCGGCTCATTGTTATGCATAATTCCGATTTGCTGTAACATGGTTGCCGCAAACAGGATAATACCGCAACAGCATCCCCCGAGAACCAGATTCTTCTTTTCCTGTCCCTTTTTCTCCGTCGCTTCTGTCATCGTAGCCGTCGACATAGGGTCTCCGTGTTTTTTTCCGATGTTTTTCGTCTTCTTTCTTAACTCCCTTACCGCAATAAAGGCCGCCAGAGAAACTCCGGCAAGCATGGACCTGATACCGATGAAGGCAAAAGGCCCGATATATTTCATACCTTCACTTTGCGCCACAAAAGAAAAGCCCCAGATTAATGCTGCCAACAATAGCAGGAGATTTCCTCTCATTCGCTTTGTCATTCGTTTGTTCCTCCTATCAATTGCTTTGCCAGGGTAACGGCCCCCTGTGCATCCTTCGCATAACCGTCCGCTCCGATTTCTTTTGCATACTCTTCTGTGGTTACGGCTCCGCCAATCATAATCTTAGCACGAAGGTTTTCTCTGTTCCGTACTTCCACTACTTCTGCCATAAACCGCATGGTAGTCGTCATAAGTGCCGATAATGCAATCAAATCCGCGTCCGCTTTCTTTGCTTCTTCTATAATACGCTCTGCCGTCACATCTTTTCCCAAATCAATGACAGAAAAACCGTGATTCTTTAACATCAGTGTCACCAGATTTTTTCCGATGTCATGAATATCCCCTTCTACCGTGGCTATCACGATGGTTCCGGAGGCTTTCACATCACCGCTTTTTTGCAGCTGAGGCTCCAATAATTCCACTGCTGCTTTCATGGCCTCCGCTGCCCCGATTAACTGCGGCAGGAAAAACTTTTTCTGTTCAAACCGCGTCCCGGCTTCCGTAATGGCCGGAATCAGCTCTTTCTCCAACAATACCGAGGCCTCTTTTCCCTCCGCTAACAGCTGCTCCGTCAGTGCTTTCACATTTTTTTGATCTCCCCGTAATACTGCCTGCATTAACGGAGTTTCCGGTGAGGTTACACTTTTATTCGCTTCTGTCCTTACCGGCTTTTCCGGTGTGACCGGTGCTGTTTTTGCCGCCTGCAATGCTTCTTCTTCCTTTTTTGCTCCAATCCATTCCGCCCGCTCGATATAACGCTTTGCAGACTCTTCCTTCGCTCTTAAAAGCTCTGATGCATAGACAAGATTCATCAATAAATCCTGGTTCGGATTTACGATTGCCATGGTAAGACCGTTTGTAATTGCCATCATCAAAAATGCAGTATTAATATAGCCTCGCTCCGGCAGACCGTAAGAAATATTGGAAAGGCCACAGGTGGTTGCCACGCCTAATTCTTCCTTACAATATTTTATGGTGTCCAGTGCCTCCAATGCTGCGTTTGGCTCTGCTCCCACTGTCATAACTAAACCGTCCGCCACAATAGATTCTTTCGGAATCCCGTAAATACTTGCTTTTTGTACTAATGTATGGAGATTCTCTCTTCGCTCCGATGCATTTTTCGGCAATCCGTTACTGTCAAGAGGCAACACCACCACCATGGCACCGTACTTTTTCACCAACGGAAACAACCGCTCGGCACGACCTTCCTCCAAAGAAACAGAATTGACCAATGCACGACCCGGATAAATCCGCAATGCAGCTTCCATCACATCCGCATCACTGGTATCAATGGACAGCGGAAGGTTCGTCTCCTGAGAAACCGCCTCCACAATCCGGCACATCATCTCTTTTTCATCAATTCCGCCCATTCCTACATTAATGTCTAAAATCGCCGCTCCGTTTTCTTCCTGTTCTCTGGCAAACTGCAACGCCATAGAAATATCTCCTGTACGAAGAGACTCTTGAAACTTTTTCTTCCCCGTCGGGTTAATCCGTTCTCCCACCGGAAGAAAAGAACCGTCCAATGACACAAACAAAGTACGACGCTCATTGCTTAATGCGCGCACCGGTGCAGTCTCGATATGAGGCGGATGTTTTTTGGAAAAGCTTTCATACAATGCCGCTATATGGTCCGGCGTAGTACCGCAACAACCGCCTAAAATTCCGGCCCCGGCATCTATCAAACCTTTCATCTCTCTGGCAAACACGTCCGGCGTCTGGTCATAAACGGTTACACCGTCCACCAGCTTTGGCATCCCCGCATTGGGCTTGGCAATCACCGGTACATTTGCCACTGCTTTCATTCGCTTTACCACTTCCAGACAATTCGCCGGGCCGGCACCACAATTGATACCTACCGCATCTGCGCCCAGCCCCTGCAAAACAAGCATGGCCGTCTCCGGTTCCGTTCCGTACAAGGTATGCGCACTTTCATCAAAGGTCATGGTCACCATCACCGGCAAATCACACACTTCCCCTGCTGCGATGAGTGCCGCTCTGGCTTCCTGTAAGCTCATCATGGTTTCCACCACAAACAAATCTACACCGGCACGGTATAACGTTGTCATTTGTTCTTTGTAGACTGCTACCGCTTCTTCAAAAGAAAGAGGTCCTAAGGGCTGTAATAACTGTCCGGTCATGGTAACATCCCCGGCAATCAACGGAATGGTTTCCGCATTCCGCTTTTCCACCATGTATTCCCCCACAGCACGTTTACTTAATGCCACCAGCTGCTCATTCATCTCCTCTGCACGGTCCGCAAGGCCATACTCGGAAAGCTTAATCCGGTTTGCAGAAAAGGTCGGGGCATATAAAATATCCGTTCCCCGGTGAAGATAGCTTTTCTGTAACTGTATAAAACAATCCGGATTTTCTAAAATCCACTGTTCCGGACAAACTCCTGTCGGCATTCCCGCCCGTTGTAAATTACTGCCTGTGGCGCCGTCTAAAAATACCAGACGACCTTCTGCCAGCTCTCTGAACTCATTCTTTGTCATTTTCCTCACCGCCTAAATTAAATTCTTTATCTCATCACAAATCCGCTTTGCTACCACCGGATTATTCATGGTATACACATGAATTCCATCCGTATCATGGGCTACCAAATCTACAATCTGGTTCACCGCATACACCATTCCGGCATCAAACAACGCGTCTTTCTCAAACTCATATTTACTTAAAATACGACGAAACTTTTCCGGCAGGGATGCTCCGCATAATGTTACCATCCGTTCAATCTGTGCCCGGTTAATCACCGGCATAATTCCCGCAGAAACCGGAGGCTTAATATCCGCAATCTGCATGTTTTCCCTGAACTTATAGAACAAATCATTATCAAAGAACAACTGGGAAATCAAAAATTCCGCGCCTGCTTCTGCTTTCTTTTTCAAATTATGTAAGTCTGCCACCTTACTTACCGCTTCCGTGTGTCCTTCCGGATAGCAGGCACCTCCTACACAAAGATTACTTCTCTTCTCCTTTAAAAATGACACCAACTCCGATGCATAGAAAAACTCTTCCTTCGGCGCAATATCCGGATTCCGGTCGCCACGAAGCGCCAGTACATTTTCAATTTCCGCTTCTGCCAATTCATCCGCAAAAGCTAAAATCTCTTCTTTCGTATAATTGATACAAGTAAGATGCACTACCGGTTCGATTCCGTACTCCTTCTTTATTTTTTTCGCCAGTCCCACCGTAAGACTGTTGGTGGCAGAACCGCCCGCTCCGAAGGTAACACTGATAAAATCCGGAGAAAGCCCGCATAATACTTCCAAAGTCTCATCAATACTCTTTAACGTAGTGTCTCTTTTCGGCGGAAAAATTTCAAAGGAAAGCACCGGTTTCTTTTTTTGATACATCTCACTGATTTTCATAATTTTAACCTCCTGATTATTCTGTCTACACTTTGTATTTTCTTCTTTCATTCATTTGCAATATCAACTCTGTCTCAAACGTTGCAACGGTTTATATAAAATCATTGCAACCGCAATTTTTATTCCGTCAAAGGGCAAAAACGGTAGCACACATGCCATTACCGCACTTTTTAGTGTAACATCCTTTGTATATACCAGGCAAAACCAAATCACACCGCATAAATACAGCAATAACGTTCCCAACATCATTCCGATCAAAAAACGTAGTTCTCCCCGTTTAATTTTCTCTACTCTTTGCATCAGAATGCCGATTACCAGAACACAAGGCAAATATCCTAAAAGAAAACCGCCGGTAGGACCAAATAATATGCCCGCACCTGCCTGATACCCTGCAAATACCGGTAATCCCAAAAATCCCAGTCCCAAGTAGAGTAACACACTGATACATCCGCTACGGAGCCCCAAAAGCAATCCTGCCATGTACACCAGAAAACTTCCGAATGTAATTCCTATGGGACTAAAGGGCAGAAACACATACAGGGTGTGAGGGGATAACACACAAAATATTGCTGTAAACAATGCTGTTTTTGTTAATTCTACAGCTGTATCACTTCTATTTTTCGTGTTTTCTCGATAGTTCAATTTTTCATTTTTTTCGAATTGTAATTTCTTTCGTGACTTTTTCAAACGAATTTCTCCTTTTTTGTCACAATCTGACGCTGACTTCTCCGGTGGAAATATACTGCACACTTCCGTCCCGTTCCACCACAAGATGACCTTCTTCGTCAATATCCGATACGACAGCCTTGTACTCACCGGTTGCGGCAAATACCGTCACTTCCCGTCCTAACAAAACGGACCGTTCTTTGTATTCTTTCATATAGACTGCCGTAGAAAGGTCGGTATAAAGCATACCGAATTCTTCCCATACCGCTGCAATCAACTCTTCTTTCTTTTCCGGCATCATTCCGTATTCTTCCAGACAACCTGCAATTTCTTTTAACTCTTCCGGTACAGACTGTTTCTTTACATTAATTCCGATTCCGAGAATTACATACTCCGGCATGGCAGTTTCCGGATTCATCTCCGCTTCTGCCAGGATGCCGCATACTTTCTTTCCGTTTATAAAAATATCATTTACCCATTTAATTCCCGCATGCAATCCGCACACCCGGTCAATGGCCCTGGCCACCGCCACTGCTGCACATGTAGTAATCAAAACTGCCTTTTCCGGCGTTATCTGCGGACGCAACACCACGCTCATGTAAATCCCGCCTTCCGGCGAAAAAAAGCTTCGGCCCAGACGTCCTTTCCCCATGCTCTGTCGTTTTGCAACAACCAGAGTCCCTTCTGCCGCACCTTCTTGTGCCAATTGCTTTGCCACACGATTCGTGGAATCCGTTTCCTCCGGTTCCGACACAAAGGTAATCCAAGCACAATCCTTTAACTGTTTTTGCAATTTTGTCTGTTTTTTGTTTTCATCTTTTACTATATGTTCCATCACGGTTCCTCATCTATCCGGCAATCCGATTTTCTCGTTTATCCCCATCATCGTACCATGCAAAGCACCGGCTTGTCAACAAAAGCAGTCATCAGAATTTCCTTGCCTTTCTTATAAAAAAAAGCTATACTGATAGTAACACAATTGACCGGATTGCGAAACAAACATTTTTTAAGGAGGGCTGTGTCATGGGACTGTTTCATTCAATTTTCGGAATACCGCAAGCACCGGGGCAGAACGGAACATCCGGCACAAAACGTACCACGTTTTCCTCCGGTAAAGATGCCGTGACTTTAACCAAGGGGGAAGTGGTAAAGGGCGAAGTAACCGATTTACGCAGCAATGAAGTTACCATTCGTTTGGATGACGGAAAAACATTACATGCAAAATTGAGTACCGCCATGGAGCTTTCCATCGGACAAAAGGCAGAGTTTTTTGTGCAGGAAACCAATGATGTACTGATTACGTTGAAACTTCTTTCCGACGGGGATACTTCTTTTACGGAGTCCGCCATCGATAAAGCGCTGGAAGCTTCCGGCTTTCCGAAATCCCAACATGCAGCCAACATCGTGCGTGCGCTTTTGACTGCCGGTCTTCCTGCAAACAAAGAGATGATTCAAAAAATGATGCAGCACTCCGCAGCTAATAAAGAGGTGGATCTTTCCACTTTGACTGCTCTTTTAAAACACAACTTACCGGTTACAAAAGAGAATGCGGCACAGCTTCAGGCCTACCGCAACTTTGAACATCGATTACTTGGACAGGCTTCCACACTGGCAGCTTCCCTTACGGAAGCTTTTTCCTACGGGGAAGCCTCGCCTTCTTTTACAACGGAGCTTCTTACTGCTTTTTTTGCGGAGAACGTTGAGTCTTCCGGCAACACAACCACTTTTTTGGAACGTACCGATTCCGTCTCATCCGCAATTTTGTCGGCTTCCGAACCGGCCGGTACTGTTCCTGTATCGGACAACAGTTCTTCGGATGCTTTGCAACCGCATCCGAATACTTCCGGTGTCACAGCTGATATAGCTGCCGCACAATCCATCACTTTTGGCACGGACTCCGTCACCGGAGACAGTTCCCTGCCTACCGGCTCCGTTGCCGCCTCCGACACGGTTCCCCGTTTTGAAGAAACGCTCCCGTTAAAAGAGTTTCTTTCCGAAAAGGACTATCCTTCCCTGGAAAAGGCTCTGGCCACACTGCCTTCCGATTTACCGGAAAGTGTAATCTTACAGGAACACCTCACCAAGGGCACATTAACTTCCGGGCAGCTTTTTTCCGGACTTTCTTCCCTTTCCTCAAAAGGACTTTCGGAAAAAGTAGCCTCGATGCTGAAAGAAGAACCGGTTCTTTCCGATTTACTGGGAAAAACCATTTTAAACCGTTTTCTTCTTTCCCCGGAAGATCTGACAAAAGAAGATTCTGTAAAAGACTTTTATGAACGTACCGTAAAGGATCTGGCCACCATAGCGGAACTATCTTCCACGGAATCTGCTTCCGCCGCATTAAAAACCGTATCTGACACTGCATCGCGAATGCAGGAAAACATTCAGTTTATGAATACTCTGAATCAGATTTTCCCGTATGTACAGCTTCCGTTAAAGCTGACGGAGCAGCTCACCCATGGGGAACTGTATGTTTATACAAAGAAAAAAGACCTCTCTGCCAAAGACAAAGAGGTCAGTATTTTACTGCATTTGGATATGGAGTCTTTAGGTACGACAGATATCCATCTGTCTCTGCTCCGTCAAAATGTGAACGCCAAATTTTATTTGTCTGATGCTGACTCCTGCGAACTGGTTACCACTACCCTTCCTGTTTTGACAGAAGCCCTGCAAAAGAAAGGCTATGTCTTAACCGCATCCGCCACACAGCGAATCAAAGAACCGGACATTGTTACCGATTTTATGGACGGAGGAGACACCGTTCCTATGAAACGGTTCCGCTTTGACATTCGGGCTTAATCACAAAGCTCCTTTGCCAGAGACCGGATCATCTCCATGGTATCTGCCTTTACAGCGGACTTTATCGTCACAACAGATTCTGCGAATGTGATTTCTTTGCTGTTTGCAAAACGCTCTTTCATAAGCTTTGCAGTCACCGGAGCCCAGGTTCCGTTCTCGATGAATCCGATGGTCCGCTTACAATATCCCCGTTCTGTCAGTTTATCGATAAACTCTCTCATGACCGGATAAATGCCTCCGTTGTAGGTAGGCGCTGCCAACACAAGCTTTCCGTAACGGAATGCATCTTCCACATTTTCCGCCCAGTCAGAACGAGCCAAATCCGTAAGCACTACCTTCTTACATCCCGCACTCTTTAACTCTTCCGCCAAAAGCTCCGCTGCTTTCTTGGTATTTCCGTAAATGGATGCATAGGCAATCACAACTCCTTCCGATTCCACACCGTAGGAGGACCAGGTATCGTATAATCCGAGATAGTATCCCAGATTTTCCGTAAGAATCGGTCCGTGCAACGGAAGAATCTTCTCTATTTCCAATGCTTTTGCCTTTTTTAACAAAGCCTGTACCTGGGCACCGTACTTACCCACAATACCGAAATAGTACCGACGCGCCTCGCACGCCCAGTCTTCATCCGCATCCAATGCGCCAAATTTACCGAAACCGTCTGCGGAAAACAACAGCTTGTCCTTACTGTCATATGTCACCATTACCTCCGGCCAGTGCACCATCGGCGCAAATACAAAAGTAAACGTATGCTCTCCGGTGCAAAGACTCTCGGAATCTGTAACCACTTTCTGATTCTTTGTAAAATCCGTTTCAAAAAACTGGTGAAGCATTCCGAAGGTTTTTGCATTTCCCACCACCTTTACATTCGGATACCGTTTCACAAACGCTTCAATACTTGCCGAATGATCCGGCTCCATATGCTGTACAATCAAATACTCAGGCGGTCTGTCTCCCAAGACTTCCGCCACATTAGTAAGCCATTCTTCTGTATATGCTCTGTCTACCGTATCAAAAACAGATATCTCTTTATCCATCACAACATAAGAGTTGTATGCCACTCCATTAGGTACTTCATACATTCCCTCAAATAAATCAATGGTACGGTCATTTACTCCCACATAATACACACTGTCCGTTACTTTATTCATCCCTTGTTCCTCCTTTTCTGATGCCTTTCCGGCACTATGTTTTGTACTTCATTATTTTATCACACTTCTTCTTTCTTCACAATCTTTTCTTAAATTCTATGAACTGCCTTCTTTTTCCTTAGAAAGTACAGTGGCAATGGTTTCCGCAAAAGGCACCATGGCCGCTTTTGCTTCTGCTACGGTATTTTTATGAGTTCCCAGCTCCACCAAAATATATTTTTCCTTCAAATGCATATTGTAGCGATAACTTTTCAGGTAAATGCGATGCATCAGTCCCGGATACAACTCATTCCCCGTAATCTGCAGATGCAAGCTAAAAGCAAGATTCCCTTTCAGATTCGGATTGGAATAATAAGTAATGGGACCGTCCTTTGTTCTGCACAGCCCGTTAAACAGCATAACTTTTGCCGTACTTACCCCGTTAATCACCGAAGTTCTGGCTTCTCCGCTGTCCCTATGTAAATCTATTACCACTTCCACGGACGGATACCGTTCCAAAATGTCGGTGATTACCGGCAAAGCATTGTTATACGCATTATTTCTGTCATCACTGCCATCCGGTTTTCGGTCGAACAACGTCGTCTCATGAATTACATTATAACCGTAGGTTTCCCTTAATTCCTTCGCCAACAACTCCCCCGCTCCCACAACGGTATCTTCTGCAACGCCTTCCCTGCTGTCTGCATACCCTTCCGACCCATGGGTATGAAAGATTAAAATCTGAGGTTCATCCTTTTTCTCTATGGTCAACTCATAGTCCGCAAATTCCGCAAGAGAAAATATCTCTTCTGACGCTTTTGTGGAAACATCTTCTATATAATAATTGTTTAAAAAGCTCCGGAATTCCGTCTCCGTCAGATTCCCGAACCGTTCCTCCAGTATTTCTCGCACAAAAACCGGTTTGACTTCTTCTACCGGCGGTATATACTCCGGGATTTCACCTGCCGCTTTGCTTACTGCCAAATAAACTCCCGCCGTGCTTGCATATTGTACCGGCAACAATGCTTCTTCCTCTTCTCCCGTCAAATTCTTATCTAAGGTTTTTAATAATTCATACCCTTCTTTCGGAAACTCAAAAAGAGGAAGCTCTTTTACATACAATACTCCCAGTCCTATCAATAAGAAAATCACCGCACTTGTTCGCATATACTCTTTCGCAGACCACTTTCTCTTTGGTTTTCCCCCATACCTTGCTGCCCGGTATTTTGCCGCAGTACGTACAAGCAATCGCTTTCCCCACATACGTTCTCCTCCTTTTCCTCTTTTATATCAACTCTTTGCAAAAGCAAAGGTTTATTGCCTCTGCCACAGTCTCTCCTGCCCTTCTGACCAGTTCATCGATTCCCTTCGGTGTTACAAACAAAACCTGTCCGTTTTCCTCCTCTGCTTCTTCCAAAATTTTCTCTCGTTCTTCCTCCCCCACACCTCTTTTTTCCAAATAAGCACCCATCCGTTCCCGCAGTATGGTAGCAGCATCTACCACAGTCGGCACCCCCACCGCAATCACCGGAACTCCTAATGTTTCCTTATTTAATGCCTGTCTGTTATTCCCGATTCCCGCTCCCGGATAGATTCCCGTATCCGTAATCTGCACCGTAGTTCCCAGACGTTTTGTACTTCTGGCTGCAAGAGCATCAACGGCAATGACCACATCCGGTTTTAATTCTCTCACCACACTTTTTATCACCTCTCCGCTCTCCATGCCCGTTTGAGCAAGTACTCCGGCAGCCAGTGCACAAAAGGAAGTGAGATGATATTTTTTCCGAAACTCTTCTCCCAACTGTAAAATCAGATGTCTTGTTACCACCAGTTCATCCACTGCTACCGGTCCCAAAGCATCCGGTGTTGCTTCCCGGTTTCCCAGTCCCACTACAAGTACTTCTTTTGCTTCAGGACTGACGGATTTTAAAAGCCGCAACAACAGCTCCGCCAAGGTTTCCGCCACAAATTGACGCAGGCGTTCTTCCCCTTCCGCCAACCCTTTTGCTTCTAATGTAATATAGGAGCCGATGGGACGCCCCATGGCCCGGGCGCCGGAGGCATCCGTAATCCGTACGGTGGACACATGAACAAGACGATGCTTGTAATACTCTTCCTTTACAGTAACGCCTTTTATCCTTTCGTCATCCTCCGAAAAATCTTCCCTAAGCTCTACCGCTAAATCCGTACGTCCGCCTGTCTGCTTCATATTGCCTCCTTCTATTGTATGTTTTTCCGACCATTCCTATGCCCAATGTATTTTTCGCAAATTTTTTAAAATTATGTATTGACAGAATCAACCGAATATACTAAGATATAGAAGTATGCTTCCGTTGAAACGTCCGTGTCCGGCTTCGCGGCAGCAAGATCATGCGAATCGGAGTCCACATGCAGGACAACCGTCGAATCCAAAACATAGGAGGTGTTTCACATGGCAAATATTAAGTCCGCAAAGAAGAGAATTTTAGTTATCGAGACTAAGACCCTCAGAAACAAGATGATTAAGTCTAAGATTAAGACTTTGGTTAAGAAGGTAGATGCTGCTGTTGCTGCAAGCGACAAGGCTGCTGCTACTGCTGCTCTTTCCGAGGCTGTTGTCGCTATCGACAAGGCTGCTGCAAAGGGTGTATACCATAAGAATACGGCTGCAAGAAAGGTTTCCCGTATCACGAAGGCCGTAAATAGCATTGCATAAGTTTATGTAGCTGTAAACAAAGGGCCGCGCGTGCGCGGTCCTTTTTCTTTACATTACAAAGTCCCTAACCCGATGAAACATAATACGTCAGAGCAGAGTTCTCTGCTTTGATTTCACTCGAAAGGAGGCACCCATGAAAATCACATCCGTAAAAGGTACCAACGATTATTTACCGAAGGAAACCAGACTGCGCGATTATTTGCAGGGCAAAATCTTAGAGACCTATCGTTCCTGCGGTTTTGAGCGTATTACCACTCCGATGTTGGAGGACATCGAAAATCTGGACAAGAGTGAAGGTGGCGAAAATCTCAATCTTCTCTTTAAGATTTTAAAGCGCGGCGACAAATTGGAAAAAGCACTGGAGGCAGGCAATCCGAAGGAGTTAGCGGACCTTGGTCTTCGCTATGACCTGACGTTACCGCTTTCCCGTTACTATGCATGTCATCGTGCAGATTTACCGTCTCCGTTCAAATGCATCCAGATTGACCAGGTATTCCGTGCGGAGCGTCCGCAAAAGGGCCGTCTGCGTCAATTTGTACAGTGCGACATCGATATTTTAGGTTCTGATTCCGTCAACTGCGAAATTGAGTTAATCAGTACCACCGCTAAGGCATTATTAAACGTAGGCATTAAAAATTTCAAGGTTAAAATCAATGACCGCCGTATTTTAAAGAATCTGATTTATGCGGCAGGCTTTACTCCGGCAGATGCAGACAGCGTTTGTATCGTATTTGATAAGATGGACAAAATCGGTGCAGAGGGTGTTGCTGCCGAACTTACGGAAAAAGGCTTTGCTGCCGATACCGTAAAGAAATTCACCGACCTTATGAGCATCTCTCCGTTCACCCTTGAGGAAGCAGAGAAATATTGTGAAGATAAGGTTCCGGTAGAAAACTTACGTTACATCATTGATACCGTTACTAAGCTTGCGGGTGACTCCTACTCCATCGTTTATGATAAGTCTTTGGTACGTGGTCAGGGCTACTACACCGGTACGATTTTCGAAATCGAATCTCTTGATTTCGGCAGTTCCATCGCAGGCGGCGGCCGTTATGACAATCTTATCGGCAAGTTCTTAAACGAAACCGTACCGGCGGTAGGATTTTCCATCGGTTTTGAACGTATTGCCAGCATTTTAAACGATGCAAACTATCAAATTCCGGAAACCAAAAAGCGCGTGGCTGTTATTTACGATGCCACGGATATTCTTCCGGCCCTTACCAAGGCAGAAGAACTTCGTGCAGACTACGAAGTAGTTCTTTATGAACGTCCGAAGAAGTTGGGTAAGCTGTTCGGAAAGTTGGAAGAACAGGGATTTTTCGGTTGCTTTATTTTGAACGAATCCGAAGACATCAAAGTATTCGGTGCCTAGTACTTCCGTTTAAATATTACAAGCCATTTAAAGAAGGCAGGTCTTTTCCTGTCTTCTTTTTGATTCCGACCCATTTTCCTCTCTGTTTTTTCCCCTCTGCATAGCTGCCTAAAATGCCATATAGGCAAAACGGCGCACTTGCATTTTTATGCATTCCATAGTATACTCTTGTACGTAACTATGCTTTTTGCACTGTGGTGATTTAGCGAAAGAGAGGGATTCTATGTTACAAGCGGAACACATTTCCTTTTCCTATCAAAAAAAGCAAGTTCTCCGGGATGTCAGTTTTACTGCAAAAGAAGGAGACTTTATCGGTATTATAGGAAAAAACGGCTGCGGAAAATCCACTTTACTGTCTGTACTGGCAGGAGTGCGCAAACCTGCATCCGGTTCTGTCCTGTTTCAGGGGACTCCGCTCTATTCCAAGAAATCCGACCCGGCAAAACTGGTAGGTTACGTGCCGCAGCTGAACCCTCTGCTTCCGGAGCTTTCCGTCCGGGACAATTTAAAGTTGTGGCTTCGGGATACCAAGGCCGTTTCTGCAGAAGAGACCAAAGCTTTGTATCAAAAAATGGGGTTAACCGATTACTTATCGGTATCGGTAGCAAAATTATCAGAGGGGATGAAAAAGCGTGTCAGTATTGCATCTGTTCTTCAAAATCAGCCGAAAATCCTGATTTTGGACGAACCGTCCGCGACTTTGGATTTACCTTGTAAAGAGGTCATCCACGAACAGTTGCTTTCCTTCACAAAAAACGGAGGCATTGTCCTGTTCACCACTCATGAGGAAGCAGAATTTTCTCTCTGCACCACTCTTTCTGTTTTAAAAGAAGGCATTTTGCAGAACGTGGACAAATCCGCAGACAACAAGACACTGATACAGCAGTTTTAACTATTAGGAGGAATGGGAATGAAACCAAAAAACAAAACCAACATGAAACGTTACTTTATCACTATGCTTGCACTTTTTACATTAATCTTTTGTAGTGCAGGATGCGGCGGATGCTCCAAGAAAAACCCGAAAGAGGTTTTAGAGGCAGCTTACAACAAAACGTTCATTGACAACAACCCGTTAGAAACCATCGTCGGATTTTCCGATATTAACGAAACTCAGAACGAAAAAGACGCACACTCCACCGGTCTTTCTCTTACCTTACAGGATCTTTCCGGTGAAGGTTTGGATGACCTTTCCGCATTTTCCGGTCTCGGTTTCACCATGGATTCCGCGTCCGATTTAGCAAACAGAAAGTCCTCCGGTTCTATTAGTGTGAACTACGGCGGCTCCACTTATATTACCTTAGGCGGACAGATTCAAGGCTCTAAGATATTCCTTACCGTACCGCAGTTATTGGACGGCAGTATTTCCTTAGACTTATCCACCATGAAAGAAGATTTAGAGTCCGACTCTCTTTTAGCAACCGCTCTTCGTGAAAACGGACTGGATTTATCGAAAGAATTCTCTGCTGATATGTTTGAGTCCCTTGGCTCTCTTTCCGCATTGGAAGACTTAGGCGATTTAACTTCCGCAATGGATGATTTCACCGAAAGTATCCTTGTAAAGGAAGCCGACAAGTCTGTCACTGCTCCGGATGATGTAAAAGCAAAGTCTTTGTACACCGTAACCATTCCGGCAGATGCTTACAATGATTTTGCCAAAAGCTTCTTTAAGCTTGTGTTCGACTATATGACGGAGTACACCAATGCTATTGCAGAAGCTCTGGACGGAACTGCTACCGTTACGGATTTGGATGAAATAAACGACTCTTTGGATGAGTTGGCAGAGGCTGTAGGTGACATCGTTCTTACCGTTGCAGTAAACGGTGACGGCTATATCACTTATGTATTCACGGAAGTAAAAAATGAAACGGAGAACTTTACTTTAACCGCAAAGCTCCTTGGCAAAGAAAACCCGTTACACAATACCGAAATTGTATTTGACGGCAACATAGACGGTGAAACCTTCTCCCTTACCTATGAAGATTCTTTCGATACCGACAACAATACAATTGCTCTTAATGCAGAATTTGAAGCAGACGATGAAAGCGTATTAAAGATAGGTTTTGAAGGTGCACTCACAGATATTGAAAAGGGTAAGAAATACACCCTTGATATGGACTTCTTAGAGATTGAGGTCCCGGATGTACTTTCTGTTTCCTTAGCAGGCAGCTACTACATTGATACCACGAAGTGCGACATCACCGCACCGACCGGTACCGAGTACGGTCTCCTGACCATGACCGAGTCTGACTTGACTGCCCTTGTAATGGAAGTTCTGACAAACCTTCAGGCAGACCCGTTGCTTTCCGAACTTTTAAATTACATTGATTTAGGATTCTAAAGCAACCATCAAAACAGTAACATAACACACACAGCCATACATGTAAGGAGGAATGCCCATGTCCGTTCTCTTTTTTCTACAATTAAAAAGAGCTCTAAAGGCACTTCCAAGGATAATTGCAGGAGCCGTTATCCCTCTTTTCCTTGCAGGTATGGCTGTTTTTTTGGCACAAAATCATTACAGCAAACAAACCGGAACTTCTGTTTCTCCGGTTGCTCTCGTCAACCACGATTCCGAAACCTATCTGAATCTGATTCTTCCGATGGTTACCCAGATGGAGGCAGCAAGCAATTTTTCCTTTACGGAAATGGAAGAAGAGGAAGCCATGACGGCTTTGGATGAAGGACGAGTTTGTGCCGTACTTGTTTTTCCGAAGGAAATGTTTGCCGGTATCTTAGATTCCACCAATATTCCGGCCAGATTATATCTTCCGGGCGGTGACTCCTTCCCGTCTCTTTTAATCGGTAAATTTGCCGAAGCCGGTTCTCTTACGTTAGGTTCCGCTCAGGCAGGCATCTATGCTTCTACCGACTTATATTATACTTACGGTATTTCCGAGCATTTATCCGATATCTACTATGATATTAATACCGTGAATTTGAAATATGCCCTTTCCAGAGAATCTGCCTTTTCTGCCAAATCCACCACAGCGTTAGGCGACTTCTCTTTATTGGAATACTACGGTTGTACTTTGTTTGTTTGTCTCCTGTTGTTTTTAGGTGCAGGCATGGGAAGTTTTCTCGGCACTCCTGCCCCGAAAACCTTTTCCGAACAGCTTCGTCGCAATGGTATGGGAGCATTCTCCTTGGAACTTAGTTTATTTGTTCCCTTAGTTTTGTTTTATCTCATTTTCGTATTTGTACTTTCCGGTATCGCCTCTGTACTCCTTCCGGCGATTTCCTTTTCCGGAGTTTCCGTGCTGTATCTTATCTGTACCGCACTTTGTTTTGCTGCATACACACAGCTTATTTATTCCTTTACGAAAAATACAGGCCGCGGACTTTTGCTTCTTTTGTTTCTCGGCTTGTTTATGATAGTGGTAGGCGGCGGATTTCTTCCTTACGCCTTTTTACCTAATATTTGTTCCGACCTTACACCGTTTCTTCCTCTCAGTGCCTGCCTTGCCGGCTTTCGGAGATTTGCAGGCGGTGTCGTAACTATGAAAGATTGTCTTATTTTACTTGCACATACTATGTTCTTATTCGGAGCACTGGCCGTGCTAACTGCTCTACGCAGAAAGGAGGTTCGTTCATGAAACTTTCCGCCTTTTTTCTGATGCAATGGAAACGTCTTTTGAAAAACAAAGGATTTCTTTTAATTTTGATTCTGTTTCCCATTTGTTTCTGTTTGTTGACCAAAACCGTGGAAACCGAAGAAGATTCCCGGATTTTAGTGGGACTTTGCCTTGAAACTAACGATTCTTTAGCGGAAACTTTGTGTGAAAAGTTAGTTACCCTTGAGGACTCTCTTTTTACCTTTTCCCTTGTTTCTACCGAAGAAGAGTTGATAAAGCAGGTACAAAACAATCAGTTCGAATGTGGCTATCTATTCCGAAAGGATTTAAAAAAGGAACTGGATAAAAGCCGGTTAAAAAACCTGATTACGGTTTATGTTTCCGATGCCACCACCTGTAAAGGTGTTCTGAACGAGCTGGTTTATGCCAACCTGTTTGAAGAATATTCCCTGTCTTTGTTACAGGACACCCTAAAGGATGCCGGGCATCTTCCCTTTGCAACGGCAGATGCCGAAAGCTTTTCCCTACCACCGGTTACTGACGAGACAATAGAACAATTCTATCGTTCCCACTTGACCGACGGTTCTACCTTCCGCTTTGATGTTCAATTTGTATCAAAGACCGAAGAGCCTTCCGTTATGGGTACGACCTCCGCAATGCTGCCTTTACTGCGAGGATTCGCTGCATTGTTCTTATTGTTGTGCGGATTTCTCGCCATGTTAAACACCTATCATGACAAAAAGAACGGTCTCTATTCCAGAAGTTCCCGTACCGAACGCAGACTGTATCCGCAGCTCACCATGCTTGCCTACCTTCTGCCCTCCGGTATCGTCTTCTTATTGACGTTGCAGCTTTGCGGTTTCATTACCAATCTTTCCACAGAGCTCCTTGCTCTTTTATGCTACTTAGTTGCAATGCAGCTTTTTTATACACTGCTTGGCAGTCTGATTCGCAGTCATACCGTACTTTGTGCCGCATTTCCGATGTTGTTACTCTGTACGCTTTTGTTTACGCCGATGATCGTAGATTTGTCCGCATTTTTCCCTTGGATCACTACCGTCCGGTATGTACTGCCGACCCACTACTATTTCATGTTTTTCTAGTATAATGAACGATAATGGAGGACTCTTCCATGGAACATAAAGTAAATTTAGACGAAATTTCCGACGGAAAACGATATACAAAGAATGACCTGGTAAAGCTGGGCTGTGACGGCTGTCACGGGCAAGCCTCCTGCTGCCGTTTTGCAGAAGACACCATCACCCTGGACCCCTTTGATTTCTATCAGCTTGCCACCGGAGAACACCTGTCTTTTGAACAGCTCTACGGTCAGGGCCTCATTGCACTCAGTCCGGTACAGGGCTTATTACTTCCCCACCTAAACTTTAGAAAAGAAACGGAATCCTGCCCTTTCCTTGCCTCTGACGGCCGTTGCGGGATTCACGCAAACCGTCCGGGACTGTGCAGATTGTTTCCGTTAGCACGATACTTTGAAGAGGATTCCCTGTATTACATTCTGCAAGTGCACGAGTGTCCCAACCCGGTAACTCCGAAGGTAA
This sequence comes from Lachnospiraceae bacterium, assembly GCA_017465475.1. Classification (GTDB taxonomy): domain Bacteria; phylum Bacillota; class Clostridia; order Lachnospirales; family Lachnospiraceae; genus SIG307. The sequence goes on along the minus strand of JAFTWC010000003.1, from coordinate 13,098 downwards.
AAGTAAAACAATGGATCGGTCTTCCGAATATGGAACAATACGAAATCTTTCTAAAGAAATGGCATACCCTTGTGACAAAAACACAGAAAAAAATCGCAACCGCCACGGACAATCAAACCATCAATACCGTGACGACTGCGCTACTTAAGATTTTTTTCTTAACACCATATGCTACGGAAAAAGATTTTTTTACACAATTTGAAGATCGCTCTGCTCAGATAAACTCCGTACTTCCGTAGATATATCCCATCACTTACCCGGTGCAATATTTCTTATGAATCAAAAATCCTCCGATTCCCGTTCCAAACGGCACCGGAGGATTCTTTTCTTTTGCTATCCTACATAAATAACAGAAGACTGACCGCCATTACCATCATTCCGGCAATAAGACCGTAAATGGAAATATGATGTTCTCCGTACTCACGTGCTGCCGGAAGAAGTTCATCCACAGAAATGAAAACCATAATTCCTGCTACCCCGGCAAAAATCACACCGAATACCACATCATTCATCACCGGCATTAACAAAAGCCATCCGATGATTGCACCTACCGGCTCTGCCAGACCGGAAATAAAGGAATAGAAAAATGCCTTTTTTCTGGACCCTGTCGCCTGATAAATCGGCACCGACACCGCAATTCCTTCCGGTACATTATGGATTGCGATGGCTGCCACAATCGGAATGGCAATGCTTGGGTCCTGTAGGGCGGAAACAAAGGTTGCCAGTCCCTCCGGGAAGTTATGCACTGCAATCGCCAGTGCCGTAAACACACCCATTCGCATCAATTTACTTTTCTGCGGAGTATCCTCATCCGCTTTTACACACTCTTCTTTTTCCTCACAGTTCTCTTTTGCTGCACAGTTTTCGCACTTTTCCCCTTTCGTCCTCTTACAATCTGCCACCACTTGCTTGGCCTCGTGAGGATTCTCCTCAGAAGGAATCACCTTATCAATAATGGCAATCAGAAAAATCCCTCCGAAAAATGCAGCCACAGTAGCCCAGGAACCGCCTTTCTCTCCCAGTTCCGCCACAAGGGAATCCTTGGCCTTTACAAAAATCTCTATCAAAGAAACATAAATCATAACTCCTGCAGAGAAACCAAGACTCAAGGACAAAAAACGCTTATTGGTTTTCTTAGCCACAAAGGCAATCAAACTGCCGACTCCGGTACTGAGTCCCGCAAACAATGTAAGTATAAAAGGAAACATAATCTGACTCATTCTTCTCACAACCTTTCTATCAGTATACGACATTGCATATTATATGTTACACAACACTATTATACTAAAAGTCTATTGGTTAGTCCATGCTAACCTCTGATTTTATAATAACATTCCCAATAAAGAAACACAAGACTTTTTTCCAAGTCCTGCCTTTCTTCCTGCATGAATAAGTTATTCTTTACAATTGTTTTTTCGCCATCATGTAGTAAATGCAAACTTTGTAACCCGCGTACCCATACATATGATCCAACCCGGTATAGGTATAACCAAGGTACGCCTCCTTCATACCGGAATCCTTCAAATACTTTGTTCCGATGATAACCATATTGACTCCGATATGTCTCCCTTGATGACTTGGCTTCACTGTAGTACAGCCCACACTACCGAGGCCCTCCCCTTCCGTCTCCAGATTCACAAACAATGTGCCAACCACTTCATCACCGTCTACGGCAATCAGTACCTTGGGATTTTGTTTTCCGTCTCCATAATACAGTGCATCGTTTTTATAATAAGTCGTAAACTCATCGTAGGCATCATCGGTACATGCAAAAACCTTCTCCGCATCCTCCGGCCCTGCAAAACGATAGCAGATTCCGTCTATCGTATCACCTACACTATATTCGTTTTTCGTAAATTCCGAAAGCGGAAATCGCATATCAAAGCAGTTACAGTCCCAGGAATGCTCATAGCCCCGCTTTGTAAAGAAATCACTTGCCGTATCGTCAATGCCTTCATACAGACGTTCATTCACTGCAGCCACATATCGTTTACTTGTCGGTACTCCCGGCATCAAATAATCATATCCGGCGCCTACGGTTATTTCCTTATAACCGGCTTTTTTGACGAGCGCTTCTGCCGCAGCAAGAAGCTCCGAACCGATTCCACGGTTGCGATACTCCTTATCCACACAAAGCATCAGAATGGTACTGTCATGGATGACAACCGCACCGATTAAAACATTCGTATCGTTACGTTTTTCAATTATGTTACAATCTTTATTTTCTAAAATTGCTCGTACCGTAGCTTCTTCCCGTACGATAAACGGAAAATTTCGGTGAAATAACATGATTATTTCTTTATGCATAAAACCTCCAAAAATAAAAAAACAAGAGATTATCCGGTGCCTTAATCACCTCTTGTAATGCCTCAATCCCCTTTTCATAGGCTTTCGTTCAATCATCACTACCCTCTCTCATGAGCTCCGTACTTCCCCTTCATGTCAAATAACAACTGAATCAGCGACTTATAATACGGAATAAATTCCCCGCTGTCAATCAACGCAAAGATTTCATCCATGGTGGCCCACTTTACCCGCTGTACTTCCGACTCCTGCAATACCAGTGTGTCAATATCAACCTCTTTTTCTATCAAATACACGTCATCAAAGCCCTTATCAAATTTTGCTCTATCCTGCGTACCTTATCCTTATCTTCAGCCGTTTTGTATCTCCCGCTCCAACCTCCGATAAATCGTCAACCGCATGGTAAGATAGCATGCCAATCCGCCGATTACATTGGAAATCGGCTCTGCCATAAATACACCTTTTACCCCAAAGCCCACCATCGGCAACACCAAGGTCAGCGGTACCACAATAATCGCTTTACGCAGTAAGGAAAAGAAAATTGCATGTTTTGCATCGCCCACTGCCTGAAATACCGATTGTCCGGCAAACTGTAACGCCATAAACACAAAACCGAAAAAATAGGTCTTTAACATTTCAATGCCGGGCGCCATCATGGCCACCTCATCCGAGAAAATACCAAACCAAAATCCCGGGAACAATAAAATCAACATCCAGGCAACCATGGTATATGCTGCCCCTACCCAGGTATTAAATCGTATGGCGGATTTCGCCCGTTGGTATGCTTTTGCACCGTAATTAAAACTGATGACCGGCTGGGCACCGTTTACAATGCCGAACACCGGAAGCATCACGATTTCCCGAATAGAATTGGTTACGGTCATAATACCCACATAGGTATCTCCGCCGTAGCTTTGCAACGTGGAATTACATGCCACCTGTACCGCACAGGTAGTTCCCTGCATAATAAAGTTTGCTGTCCCCAGCTTACAAATATCTTTCGTGATACGTTTACAGACTTTTATATTATGTAACCGGAGCGGAACCGCTCCCTTTTTTCCAAACAAAAAACGCACAATCCAAGTAGCCGACAACGCCTGACTGATAATGGTGGCCAGTGCCGCCCCTGCCACTCCCATATCAAATACGAAAATAAATACCGGATCCAGTACAATATTAGCCACCGCACCGATGACAATGGAGTACATCCCGATACGAGGAAATCCTTGCGCATTAATATATCCGTTCAAGCCGGTGGAAACCATGGAAAACACAGTTCCGATCAGATAAATATTCAAATACTCGCTTGCGTATACAAAAGACTCTTCACTGGCACCAAAGGCAAACAAAATCGGCTTATGAAACAAATATCCCGCTGCCATCAAAAACACGGAACTGACCAACAGTAACGCAAAAGAATTACCCAAAATCTTTCCGGCTTCTTCCTCGTCGCCCCGTCCTCTTGCCATGGCGAACAAGGGAACGCCGCCGTTTCCGAACAATGCAGTAAAGGCCATAATAAGTGTAATCACCGGAAATGTCAATCCCACGCCGGTCAAAGCCAGGCTGTCGCCGTCCCCCATATGGCCCAAGTAAATCCGGTCCACCACATTGTACAAAAGCTGCACCAGCTGGGCAATGGTAAGGGGCACCGCTTGTGCCACAATACATTTCCAAACCGGTCCTTTGGAAAAATCAATTTTTGATGCACTTTTCTCTGCTCTCATATGCTTCACTTCCTACACGTTATACTCGTTTTCTCACACTTTTCATTATACACCTGCCCCCGGCTTCTTGCAAGAAACTGCCGGTAAAAAGATGCCCCACTGTATCATTCATTCTGCCACATAATCTGCTGCTCCTTACTTAAGGGATAGGTATAAAGTGTCTCCCCATCCAAATCACACCGATGCATATCCACCCCACAAATAGCGTGGTTGTCATAGGTGGTGTAATAATAAATTCCTTTATCCGTATTCATACAGGACGTATATGCGGTAATTTCATAACTTCCGTCCGGTAATTGCACACAGCCCCGCTGTTGTGCCACTGCCCCGAGAATATGAAAAAACTGACTGATACTCTCCATCTCTCCCTCTCCCGAAACGGAATTTAACTTCACAAATGCTGCCCGTACAAAGCGGGATGCGGAAGACAAATCCCCCGGTAAGCCCATGGCCCCCATTCCTCTGCTGTAGAGAGGAAGAGAAACATCGCCGAAATGATTTTCCGGTGTCTTTTTCGTAAGATTGATAAAATCACACAGATGGGTCATATGATAGTCAAAAGCAGGATTGTTGGTCAGCACTCCGATAGGATTCTCATAAACCTTCAGTCCTTCTGAAACCGATTCCACGGTAACGGCACCTTCCCTGTCAGCCACAATCCAATGAAGAGACGAAAGAGGAAACTTCTCACTAAAATCAAGATTGCACAAATTGATCCTTTTCAAAAGTTTCCGTGCCTCTGCCAAATTTTTGCACTGAGAAAGAATCCACGGAATAAATTCAAAGGGTGAAATGTTATCCTTTCCCTCCGTAACAGGAAAGTAGTGGGCATTTCCCGGGAAATTCAATCCTGCCATGGAAAGACCCCACTCGTTGGTTGCCTCGTAATACAAGGGATAATTTTCAACTACCGTTGCCATTCCGATGATGGCATAGTGATTCTTGACAGACTCCTTTGTACGATAGCGAAACTCGTAATTCCGGGGTGTCACCGTCACCCGTTCCTCATAGGTGTACTCCAAATCAAGGGTTCTTCCGAAGTAATGATTTTTTGTTTTATAGGTTATTGCCGTGCACATACACCCTCCGAATAAAATCTTTTACTCCTATCATCCCCAAATCCCCATTACAAATTCAAAAAAGGCACATCCGAACTCCATTCATGACCTCGAATATGCCTCTCTGTTACCAACTGATTGAAATAATACTATCACATCGTTCTTTTACATTCATGCACGATATGTACTTCTGCTCCATAGGAATCCATTCCGTAAAGAAACGATTCACCAATTCCGTCGAGTTTCTCTTAATAATCCGCGCTTTCTGTACCTCAGGTGAAATATCCAGAAATACCGAAAGATTGTAATATTCCTCCAGTTCCGGATGCATACTATAGGCCCCTTCGATTACATTTAACCGGGACGGCTCTTTCTTTTCCGGCGGCAAAACAGTAAAGGTACCGCAATCGAACCGGCGATATTCAACCGATTCCCCTTTATGAAGAGGTAACAATACCTCAGAAAGAAAACGCTCTCTGTCCACATTCCCTCCCGGTTCTGCAAACCGCTCCGGCGTACGCTGCTCCGGACGTAAGAAAAAATCATCCATATGAAACACCGTGCACTCATATACCCGACAAAGCAAATCGGCAAGGGTTGTTTTCCCGCTACCGCTTCCCCCTTCAATCGCCAGAGTTACCGTTCCTTGTTGTAAGATACTGTCAATCTTTCCAAACAACGGAAGAAACCGGACATATTCTTTTTTCATGAGACGATAGGCCGGTGCATAGGCCTTACGGAAGCCTTCCGAGTGGTGGCATGCAGGATATCCTTCCTTTTCCCACTGTTTTATGGCCGCTTCTACTTCTGCAACAGAAAACGGAAGTTCTCCATCCCGGGTCATATCTAAAAGCACAGAAAGCTTTTCTTCCAAACGCTCCGTCCCGTCCTCCACATGTTCCGCCGAAAGCACGAATAACTTCGCAAAAGTATCTGCACAAAGTCCCGTTTTCAAATAGTTAAGATGTACTCTGCAATAAGGACCATCCAACTCCTCAATGAAATCTTCCGATACAGTTCCTGCCGATTCTGCTTCTTCTTGAATATACGCTTTTGCGGATTCCACATCCGAAACCAAATGTTCACAGCCAAAGGAACTTTGATATAAAAACTTAAACAAATCTCTTACCTGCAGCTCCGGATACTTCTCGCACTGTATTTTCAATGCGTTCTTCGTTTCTTCTCGTCTCATCATTATCTTATATCCTGTCTTTATTTTCTTTATCATTCAGAGTACTGTAGCCGTTCCAATACCATTACAATCACCGGTATCAGCACAAGTTGTACAATAATACCCGGAATCGCATTAAGCACCGCTCCCGCCCAAAATGCGGTAAATCCGAAGCCGTCTCCCTTAATTCCGAGACAAACAAGCATTGCTGCCCCCCATACCAAACGTCCTGCAAGCATTGCTACCAAAAGAGAAGCATAAAAAAGAACAACAGAAAGTACTCCTTTCTTCTTCGGAAACAATTTGTGCAGCAATCCCGCTACCGCTCCGTAAGTTGCAAGCTCAAATGCCATACACACAGCGGTAGGAAAAAGCGGTGGCATTCCTAAGGTCACGGAACGAAGCAATGGTGCAACCGCTCCGACACATAAGCCCCAAGGCCAACCGCAGATAAATCCGCAAAGCAGCACCGGAATATGCATCGGACAAAGCATGGCACCGATTTGGGGAATCTGTCCGGTAAAAAACGGTAACACATACGCCATTGCCAAAAATAAGGCTGATAATACCATGTTAAAAATTTGATTTTGTCTCTTCATAAGTAACTCCTTTTCTGTGTTATTGCGTGGCGACAAACTTAAAGGTGCTATCTTCCCTACAGGGAAAATAACACCTTCCTAGTGTCTTCATAAATGCATATGTTCAAATTACTTCATGGGAAAACACTGTAACGTGCTTTCGCAACACGATATTCCTATCAGAAAAAAGAGCTTCTGCCCTGCGCTATCCTTCTGAACAGCAATGATAGTATATCATATCCTTCTGTTCAATGCAAGAACATTGAAGGTTAATTTTTTATTATTCTTTCAAGTTTGTAAAGCACATCCGAAAGCATCTCCGACATGGTCACATTCTGTACTCCGGCAATAAGATTCTCACATCGGTTCATAGGAATCAAAATTCGTGTAGCATCTGCCTGTCCCACCGCGACTGCCATCTGCGGCGTCACCTCTCCGAACATGGAATCTGCCACTACAATGCCGATTGGTCCGATAATCACATCTGCTTTACGACATGCCACAACCACCGGATTCTCGCCGGTAGCTGCCTGCTTCGCACCGGCTTTTAACATAGCTGCCGTTGCGGTTGCATTGGTCCCTACCGTCGTAATCTGTACTTCCGGAAACCGTACTGTTATCTCTTTTACCAACTGGGCTCCCAGCTGTCCGCCTTGCCCATCCATAATTAAAATATTCATATAAACTCCTATCATTCCCTTTACTTTCCATTCGAAACAGCCATAAGTTCCACCTGCACAGGCGTAAATCCCTCTGCCGATACCGTAACAGTGACTGCACCGCCTTCATAACCGGAACGTATAACAGCCATAGCCCGGCCTCTGTAACTCACTGTAACTTCATCGGTATAATCCTCATCCGTTACAGGATTGGCCGAACCGAACCCGGCAAGCGCCCCGCATCCGTCTACTTTTACATTTAACGGCACCGATGCATCCGGCACCACAACTCCGTCCTTATCTCTGAGTTCAATTCCTACACAAATCAAATCATGTCCGTCTGCCTTCATCTCCGATTTTTCAGGAAGCAGAATAATTTTTGCCGGCTCTCCTGCCGTCACCAACACATCTCTGCTGACTTCCTTTCCTCCGCAGAAACTGACAGCTTCCACTTTTCCCGGCTCATACACTGTCTCAAAGCGGGTGGAATACGGCATCGGGCGGTCCATAGAAACCGGCTTTCTTCCCATGGACTTTCCGTTTACAAACACTTCCACTTCTTCTGCCTTGGAATACACCACCAATTCTACCGGCTTACCTTCATATCCACGGTAGTTCCAGTTCGGCACAACCGCAGGAAATCCCCACATGGTTATCATTTCAACCTTATGGAAGGTGTCCGGATGCATGGAGAACAGATACGTCTTATCACTTCCCCATACAACGCTTCGATACGCGCCCTGAGGCAGCATGTGTCCCGTAATATCAAAGTCCGCATCGTTGGCCAATCTCCACGGGAACTGAGAACCCGGTTGCGGCATCAGGGACCAGGAACCTTTTTTTACCAACGGGTCATCCTCATCCACATAAACTGCTTTTCCGATTCCCGCTTCTCCCAAATAGTCCCAGGCCGTCCAGGTAAAATCACCGATGACATACGGGAGACGTTCTACCAAAGGCCAGCGATAGCCGATTTGCTGCGGAAAATTCTCGGAGCCAAGCATCACCCGTTCCGGAAACATTTCATGGTCACGTTCATAGTTATCTTCCATATAGTTATAGCCCACAATGTCCAATCCGTTGGTAAAAGGCTCCGTAACATGTTCCCACATGACAGAAGCCTGATCCTCCGCGGCATTTTGTGTCTGGACACGGCCTGTTGCCAACGCATCATCAAGCCCTGCCCAAAGGGTACAGATTCCGTTGCTGACCGGCCTTGTTCCGTCCAGCTTATGAATCGTTTCGGCAAGGCTCGTTGCCAGGGTATACCCATTAGCAAGACCCCCTCGTTCCGGAATTTCATTTCCGATGGACCAAAGAATCACAGACGGATGTGTCCTGTCTCTCTTTACAAATGCAGTCAAATCCTTTTCCCATTGGCTTTCAAAATACAAGCTGTAATCGCCTGCCCGTTTTCCGATTCTCCACGCATCAAAGGCTTCATCAAACACGTACATTCCCAGTCTGTCACATGCCTCAATCAGTGCGGCAGAGGGCGGATTATGGGCCGTACGAATGGCATTAAAACCAACTTCCTTTAATTTACGTATCTTTCTTGCTTCAAGCTCATAAAGGGTCACTGCTCCCAATAATCCGTTATCGTGATGCAGACAACCGCCTTTTAATTTCACTTCTTTGCCGTTAATCCGAAGGCCTCGAACCGCATCCGCCGTAATCGTACGAACACCGAACAGCGCCGTCCCTTCATCCACCGAAACAACCTCAGACCCTTCAAAATGAGTACGATATACCCCTAAATCCTTTGCAAACACCTTAATCTGATACAAATTCGGATGATCCGCATCCCACAGCTTCGGGTTCTTTAAGTTTACTGCAATTTTTGCGGTTTCCTTTCTTCCGAAATTCACCTGAATCACGCGCTTCGTTTGGGCAAGGATTTCTTCCTTTCCGTCTTCTGTAATCTGTACAGAGACTTCTACCAATCGGTTTTCCAGAGTGGCATTGTTAACCTCTACCTGTGCCTCCAAAAAGGCATATCCATCCGCCACATCTTTGGTTTTCACAAAAATCCCGTCGGTGACGATATGTACTCTCGGTCCGTGACAAAGCTTCACACCGCGGAATAAACCGGACCCGGTATACCAACGGGAGTTTGGCTGTGTGGCAGTATTTAAATTAACGGTAATCCGATTTTCCTCCCCGAAGGTAACATACGGGGTCAGATCCACATAAAACGGTGCGTACCCGTAATTTTGAAGCCCCACTCTGCCACCGTTAATGTCAATCGTAGCATTCATCATGGCTCCGTCAAAGGAAAGCCCCACACAATCTCCTTTCCATTCCTCCGGAATCATTACATAGCTTGTATAATTCGTCAGACCGCCCACAAAATATCCGCTGTCCGACTTTGCAGGGGCCTCCGGTGTTACAGGAGTCCCGATCATCCCATCATGAGGAAGATTAACCTCCACCCCCGGGTCCTCCGACAACATTCCCACAGAATCCAAATATCCTCTTCGAAACGTCCACTTTTCATCCAAATTCATGCTCTTCATGTGTATTCCCTCCTTCTCTTACTATTCACTATAACATAAAACCCTCTATTCCACATCATTATTATTTTAATATTTTTATAAAAAGAAATGCTGCCCCTCATTCGGAGCAGCGCATCTCATTCCTGTTATTTACCGGTTATTTCTTTTATTTCCTTACGTTCCCGATACACACTTCTTCCAAGCATCACCCCACCGTAGATTACCACCGACAAAAAAACAATAAACAGAAAATCTCTCTGTGCAGAGTAGGAGCTCGGACGAAATCCCATCACAATCACATGTCCGATACAATAGGAAACAGGATACAACAAAATCCGCGTAATCCATGTTCTGACCGGTTCATTTTTTCTTGTAATCAGCCACACGATAAACAATACAGCCGTACACAATACCGCAAGTAAAAAGTAATTTCCAAGCACCAGTCTCGGCAACGTAATTACTCCCCCGGAGGTTATGGGTTCCCCATAAATGCATTTGTTTTCACTACCGTCGTTGGAAACATAGTAGACGGAAAAGTCCTCCCCGGTCACCTTATCGATAACAACAAACCGTGCTTCATTTCTGCCGAACCATTTGTCCCAAAGCGTACTCCATGCTTCTATCTCATAGCACGGTGCCACTCCTTCCCAACCGATATGGGCATCCGAACTGCATACATAATCTGTCACTCTCTCATCAAAGGTAATCGTGATACTTTCATCCGCATGCTCCGTTATGGTAAACAGCTCCTCATCGTAAGGCACATACACCGGAGCCGTCAAAGCTGCGATAGCCGACACCAATAGGGCAATTACGAACAAACAGGTACACACAACCGTCATTATTTTTTGTTTCCGTAACTTACGTTTCAGATTCAAAAGCGGTGCCGCCTCGTTCTTTTTTGCCGTTCCGTCTCTTTTTTCCGTTTCGGTCTGACTGCCGGATTTGCTCATCTGCTCATATGCTTTTCTGCATTCCTCACAGGTCTCCAAGTGTTCCTTCACAAAATCCTCCGTATCCTTACACACCATTTTTTCCGTATAGAGCGGTAAAAGGTCTCCGATAATATTACATTCCTTTCTCATATTCACATTCCTCCAATCCGTTTCTTAACATTGTCCGCGCTCTGTGATAAGTCACACAGGCCCAGTTGTCCGTCTTTCCGAACATCTGCCCGATTTCCTTAAAACTCAAATCCGCATAGGTTCTCCATAGAAAAACTTCTTTGTAGGGTTCCGAAAGGTTATGTAGTAGCCGTTGCAGTTGCCGGGTCCGCTCCTTTTTCAGTGCCAGCTCTTCCGGGCAGTCTTCGGACACAAACGTATCCGCCATTTCGGTTACGTCTACACTTTCCTCCCTTCCGCTTTTTTTCATAAATGTGTAATAACAATTTTTCGCGATTTGACACAACCATACCCGAATCTCGCAATCTCCCCGAAACGTATGAATTGCCTTCATTGCCTTAAAAAACGTATCACTTGTGATTTCCTCTGCCACATGTTCGTTCCCCGAAAGCCGCAACAGATACCGGTACACATCTTTAAAATACGTATCATACAACGCCTCAAATTCCACGGTGCTACTACCTCCTTTCCCTTATAAGACTTCGGAATGGAAAGAATCTTACAAGATTTTTTAAATTTTTCTGCTTCTTATATATCTTACAACCATAACTAACCCCATGGTCAGCGCAAACATCCGGGCCCAACTAAGTAAGGTAGACACCAGTACATAAAGAAGTATCGGAACAAAATGCTCCGGATGATACCAATGAATCAGCGAACCGCCCCAGATCCAAGACACTACCTGCAACACCACTAACGCTATCCACGGTGCAAATAACACCATATGTTTCTTATACTTGGACGATACAGGTGTCTTCCCGAGACGAATCACGGTTATCGTAATCAATACTGCCAATCCAATCATCCAAATCCAGGACACAATATTTGCCGTCGTCATGTGTGACAAGTGGAACACAATTGCCTTGCTGATACAGGTACCCATGGTCAAATAAATATCTACCAATAAATAAACCGCCCAGGCACACCACAGCCCCACATTCTTCTTACATACAAAGCACACAATTCCACACACAAGGAACGGCAATGCCCAACAAACTCCGGCCAAAACATCACCTGCCAAGGCGATCAACAATGTCACCAAAAAGGCCATGCAAAGCAAAATCGTTCCGGCAATCATTCTGCCTTTAGAGCCGGACTTTTTAGTATCAGATTCATTATTAAATCCAGTTTTAACTTCTGTTTTTCCTTTGTTTACATCCGTTTGGAAGCCGGTTTCCGTCGTAAATACCGTTTCTTTTTGTTGTTCATTTTCCGGTCCTTGTACCACCTTTTCTCCTTTTACCAGCTCATCCAAGGACACCTCAAATACCTCGCTCAGCTTCACTATTTTTGCAAGGTCCGGTACCGCGCTGTCATTCTCCCACTTGGAAACCGACTGTTCTTCTGTCAAGTAAGGACTAAAAAAAATTTTAATTTTTTTGATTTCTGCACAAGTCCGTATATCAACCGCACTTGTGCATAGTTTCCAAGTCAAAGAAACCGCTATCAAAGTTCCAACATATTTCTATTCTATTATCGGAATATACATTCACTTTGTCAATCAGCTTCTCCTTTATTTCTTCCGTAAGTTCCATCTGTTCAGCATAGCAACCTAACTGACTGATATTCTTCTCTATCTGCTGTTCATTCTCCTGTTGAAGTTCCTGCTTGCTTTGAAGCTCATGTAACCTCTGCTCCAATCTTGCAGTTTCTTCATCGTATTTTTTCTTTTCCACGAGGAAATCCTCTCTGGATAACTTACCATCCGTGTATTGCTCATAGAGTGGCATCCATGTCTTTTTCATTGTAGCAATGCTTTTTATCAAGGTTGCAATCTCAGCACCTTCAGAAAAAGGAACTGTTTTATTCTTCACAGTCTTAGATAATTCAGCTTCTTTGACAAACAATCGTATTTGTTGCTTCAAAGCTGATAAAACAGCCTCATTTGCTTCCTCAAGATTTATAACCGCACTTCGGCATCTACACTCTTTAATCAAATATCTCTGACCACACCTAAGACCACCTTTTCCATCCTTCTGCAT
>JAFTWC010000023.1 GCA_017465475.1 Lachnospiraceae bacterium | reverse complement strand
GCACGTATGAATCTGCCACGCCCGGAGCCGGCGCGCAAAAGGGAAGGTTCCCTCAAACGTACACAAGAAGATAATTGTGAGGAAGGTACATTAATTCTTTTGCACAGTTATCTTCGACTTTTTAGTAAACGACCGTATCAAAAAGGAGGAAAGAAAATGGCAAAAGACAAGAAAATGGTAGAATCGATTACCTCCATGGAAGAGGATTTCGCACAATGGTATACCGACATTGTGAAGAAGGCAGAGCTTGTGGAGTATTCCGGTATTAAGGGATGTATGGTAATCCGTCCGGCAGGTTATGCGATTTGGGAGCTCATTCAGAAGGAGCTTGACCGTCGCTTTAAGGAAACCGGTGTAGAGAACGTGTACATGCCGATGTTTATTCCGGAGAGTCTTCTCAATAAGGAGAAGGATCATGTAGAAGGTTTTGCACCGGAAGTTGCGTGGGTAACCCACGGCGGCAGCGAACCGTTGCAGGAGCGTATGTGCGTACGTCCGACCTCAGAGACCCTGTTCTGTGATTTTTACTCCAAGATCATCGGTTCTTACCGTGATCTTCCGAAGGTATACAATCAGTGGTGTTCTGTAGTTCGTTGGGAAAAGACCACCCGTCCGTTCCTTCGTTCCATGGAGTTTTTATGGCAGGAAGGTCACACCGCTCACGCGACTGCAGAGGAAGCAGAAGAGAGAACCATTCAGATGTTAAATCTCTACGCGGATTTCTGTGAGGAAATTTTGGCAATTCCGATGGTTCGGGGACGCAAGACCGATAAGGAGAAGTTTGCGGGCGCAGAAGCTACCTATACCATCGAGGCTTTGATGCATGACGGTAAGGCATTGCAGTCCGGCACCAGCCATAACTTCGGTAACGGTTTTGCAAAGGCATTTGATATTCAGTATACGGATAAGGAAGATAAGTTGCAGTATGTTCACCAGACTTCCTGGGGTATGACTACCCGTTTAATCGGTGCGGTTATTATGGTACACGGTGACAACAGCGGTCTTGTGCTTCCGCCGGCCATTGCTCCGGTGCAGGCAGTGATTATTCCGGTACGTCAGGACAAGGAAGGCGTGTTGGATAAGGCATACGAGCTTGGTAACATCTTAAAGGGCTTCCGTGTAAAGGTAGATGATTCCGACAAGTCTCCGGGTTGGAAGTTTGCAGAGCATGAGATGCGCGGTGTGCCGCTTCGTATTGAAATCGGTCCGAAGGACATCGAGGCAAATCAGGCGGTGATTGCAAGACGTGATACCAATGAGAAGGTAACCGTATCCTTGGATGAACTGGAAGTAAAGGTAGGCGAGCTTCTTGACACCATGCAGAAGGAAATGTTAGAGCGTGCAAGAGTGCATCGTGATGAGCATACCTACAGTGCAACCACCATGGAAGAGATGATGGATGTGGCGGAGAATAAGCCGGGATTCATCAAGGCCATGTGGTGCGGCGAGCTTGCTTGTGAAGAGGCATTAAAAGAAAAGGCGGGCGTTAGTTCCCGTTGCATGCCGTTTGCACAGGAAGAACTTGCAAAGACCTGTGTTTGCTGCGGCAAACCGGCTAAGAGTATGGTATACTGGGGTAAGGCATATTAAGATTGACTGCGGGGCTGACGCGTGGAAACGCGCAGTCCCGCTCTTGTTTTTTCTTTTGCAGGATATCCATAGGCAAGTTACATGTTTTAAACTTCTCTTTTCTCCTACTCCGGATAGAGTCTTTCTAATTACTTCGGGAAGGTGAATTATGGAGTGACGCAATCGCCCTGATGCGGCATCCATGCCTTATGGCGGGCTCCCTCGAACCTCCTGTTCGAGGGTTGCTGACAGGTCTTCGAAGTAATAAGAAAGTCTACTATCCTGCGTAAAGTTCAAAGAGATGTTTAAAACATGTAACTTGCCATTGCCGTGGATAAAACAGTTCAAAAGAAAAAACAGAGCCCGCCGCGCCCGTTACCCCTGCGCGCAGCTCCGTTTAAATCTTGACAAAGTAGGTCTTTCGTGCTACTATGATAAAGCGTTAGAAGACAAAACAGTATGATAAACGGTTTAGAGGGAGAATTAGATTTTAGCGGGTAGAGTCCCGAAGAAAAGGAGATTTTTTATGAAGAAGAAGTTAGCAGCATTATTAACTGCAGTGCTTTGCCTGTCTTTGTTTGCAGGTTGCGGCGCAGCAAAGGAAGACCTTGCGTATATCAAGGATAACGGTGAGATGATTATGGGTATTACCCTTTTCGAGCCGATGAACTACAATGATGAGAATGGTGAGTTAACCGGTTTTGAGACTGAGTTTGCAAAGGCAGTTTGCGAAAAACTCGGTGTAGAAGCAAAGTTCCAGGTGATTGACTGGGAGCAGAAGGAGAATGAGTTAAAGGCGAAGTCCATCGACTGTATCTGGAACGGTCTTACCGTTACTGAGGAGCGTAAGGAGAATATGGCATTCTCTACCGCTTATGTAAGCAATCGTCAGGTGGCTATTATTCGTAAGGCAGATGCTGCAAAGTATGTAGATATTGCAAGCATGGCCGGTGCAAACATGATTGCCGAGAACGGTTCTGCAGGTCAGACTGCTATCGAGAGCGACGCTACCCTTTCCCAGAATAAGTTCGTAGCAGCTGCTGCACAGAAGGATGCTCTTTTAGAGGTAAAGGCAGGTACTTCCGATGTTGCTGTTCTTGACTACATTATGGCGAAGGCTGTTGTTAATGACGAGTCTGATTTCAGTGACTTAATGATTGTTGAGGGGATTGATTTGGCCCCGGAAGAATATGCAATCGGTTTCCGTTTGGAAGATAAGGAGCTTTTAGCTGCCGTAAATAAGGCAATCGATGAGCTTGTGGCAGAGGGCTTCATGAAGTCTCTTGCAGAGAAGTACGATATGAGCGAGTCTTTGGCATTTAAGTAAGATACATACCAAAAGGAGAAGGACGTTATGTCATTTATTGACGTTACTATGCAGCTTTTGGACGGCTTTAAGGTAACCATGCTGATTTTCTTTATCGTGTTGCTTGGTTCCCTGCCGCTTGGTCTTGTGATTACCTTTGGTTCCATGTCCAAGATTAAGCCGCTCCGATGGTTAACCCGGACCTTTGTCTGGATTATCCGCGGAACGCCGTTAATGTTGCAGATTATTCTTGTGTTTTACGGTCCGGGATTGATTTTTGGGGCAAAGGCACTGCCGCGTATGACGGCGGTGCTCATTGCCTTTATTATCAATTATGCGGCCTATTTTTCGGAAATATATCGTGGCGGAATTGAAAGTATTCCGGCCGGTCAGTATGAGGCGGGACAAGTACTTGGCATGACAAAACGCCAGATTTTCTTTAAAGTCGTTTTGTTCCAGGTAATTAAGCGGATTCTTCCTGCCATGGGAAACGAAGTCATTACCCTTGTAAAGGATACTTCGCTTGCCCGGGTAATTTCCGTGGTAGAGCTGGTAAAGGCAGCCCAGGATATTGTAGGTCTGAAAGGTATCATTTGGCCGATTTTCTACATCGGCGCATTCTACCTGTTAGTATCCGGAGCGCTTACGTTACTGTTTAACTGGATTGAGAAAAAGATGGATTATTATAAGGGATAGCATATGGCGGTATTGGAAGTTAACAACATTCGAAAAAGCTTTGATGGGGAAGAGGTTTTAAAGGGCATTGATTTTTCCATGGAAAAGGGCGAGGTTTTGGCGATTATCGGCTCTTCCGGAAGCGGGAAAACAACGCTTCTCCGTTGCCTGAATTTTTTGGTAACCCCGGATCAGGGACAGCTTTTTGTAAATGAGGAATGCATCTTTGATGCAAGGGATGTACAGAAATTAAATGAAAAAGAGATTCGTGAGAAGCGTCTTCACTTTGGTTTGGTATTCCAGTCCTTTAACTTGTTTCCGCAGTACAATGTGTTGCGTAATGTGACTTTGGCGGAGGAATTACAGATAAAGGATGCTTGTAAGGCCAAAAAGATTTCCAAGGACGAGATGAAGGAAGCCCTTGCAAAGGTAACTGCCCATGCAGAAGGGTTGCTTTCTCAAGTGGGACTTTTAGAGAAGAAAAGTGCGTATCCGTGCGAACTTTCCGGGGGACAGCAACAGCGTGTGGCCATTGCCCGTGCGCTTGCATTAAATCCGGACATTCTTTGCTTTGACGAGCCTACCAGTGCATTGGATCCGGCACTTACCGGAGAGGTGCTTCGTGTCATTCGCGGTCTTAAGTCTTCGGAGCGCACCATGATTGTGGTAACCCACGAAATGGAGTTTGCGAGACGTGTGGCGGATAAGGTTATGTTTATGGCGGACGGTGTCATCGAAGAAATGGGAGAGCCGGAACAGATTTTTACGAATCCGAAGAGTGAGAAATTGAAAGCGTTTTTGGCGAACGCTGCAGAAGGCTTATAAATGATAACGGCCTGCGGGACTTTGTTCAAAATCCTGCAGGCTTTCTGTGTTTATAATGCATCAGGAAAGGACATAACTATGGGACAGGATAAAAAAAGTGCCATGCTTAAGTTATCTTTGGCAATGTTGATTTTTGGTTCGATCGGCGTGTTTCGTCGGTATATTCCTCTGTCATCGGCTTGGATGGCGTGCGTCAGAGGAGTAATCGGAACCTTGTTTTTGCTGGGTGTGGTGGCCGTTTCAAAAAAACGGGTGGATAAAAAGGCGATTAGAAAAAATATGGTACCGCTTTTGATTTCCGGTACGGCAATCGGCATAAACTGGATTTTACTGTTCGAGGCATATCGGTATACCACGGTGGCCATTGCAACGCTATGCTATTACATGGCTCCGGTGGCGGTTCTTTTACTTGCTCCGGTTTTGTTAAAGGAGAAGATGACGGCAAAGAAGTCCCTTTGTGCGTTGGTAGCAGTCGTGGGGATGCTTTTGGTATCCGGCATTTTTGACGGAGGAGCAACAGCCGGCGGCAGCGGAACGGGAATTGTATTCGGGCTGGGTGCAGCCGGATTTTACGCTACGGCCATGCTGACCAATAAGTTTATAAAGGAGATTTCCGCGTATGACAAAACCATAATGCAGCTTGGAGTGGCAGCAGTAGTGGTGCTTCCCTACGCGTTACTCACAAGCGGAGTGCAGGAGTTTACCGTACTCACCCTGCCGCAGTTTTTTCTGCTTCTTGCAGTGGGAATCATTCACACCGGAATCGCGTACTGGTTATACTTTGGCAGTATGGACGGGTTAAGCGGACAAACGATAGCGGTGTACAGCTATATTGATCCGGCCTTTGCGGTGGTACTTTCTGTGGTGGTGTTAAGGGAAGAGACAAGTGCGCTTGGCATCGTGGGAGCGGTGTTGATTTTGGGCTCCACACTTCTTAGTGAGATGAATTTTCGGAATAAATCTCGTTGACAAAATAAAGGAATCAAGGTAATATTTATGCATCTATGTACGAATTGGAGGAAAGAGTATGAAAAAAAGAAACTATCTGTGTATGTTATTGTTGGGAGCATTTTGCCTGGCAGGATGCGGCCATGAACATCAGTGGGAAGAAGCAACCTGTGATACGGCAAAGACCTGTATTGAGTGTAAGGAAACAGAAGGGGAAGCATTGGGTCATGACTATGCGGATGCTACCTGTACCGAGCCGAAGACTTGTGAGCTTTGCGGAGACAAGGACGGAGAGGCATTGGGACATTCCTTTGCGGAAGCAACTTGTGTGGCACCGGAGACCTGCAGTACCTGTGGTGAGACAAAGGGTGAGCCGGTAGCGCATGACGAAGACTTTTTCGGAACCTGTGAGTTGTGTGGTTTGGAACAGTATACCGGCTTATTGCAGAAAATCGATTCCAAGACGAAAGACGGATATTATGAGATATTGGAATCCTTGCTGACGTTTGCGACAGATATGGAAGTAGAGTTAGAAGAGCTTTATGAAAAGATGGATACAATGGAACTGCTTGTAGATAAGCTGGATTCCGTGGATGCGGTATATGACGCACTTGGATTCCGTACCTTGCAGGATATTCTGGATTGGATGGATTCCATTGCAAACGAAGTGTTATATACGTCCAGAATGTCCGTATATGATACAAGCTACGCTTTGTTTGAAGAAGCTTACAACCTTTGCGGTGACTATGAGGAATTAACAGAACTCAAGGAAACGATAAAGGCATTTATGGATTGCGTTCCGCGTTCCGTTCCGGAACAGTCGGAAGAGACATGGGCAAAGTATGATGCACCGCTTTTGGATTACTTTATGGATGAAGAGGGGATGCAGACCTATAATGATGCTATGACAGAGTGGCAGGAAGCCTACATGAAGTCGGTAACGGAATTTATTGAAATTGATAACCTGGTGGTAGAATACGGGGAAGTATTTGAAGAGTTGAAAGCGCAATTTCAGTAGAAGATGTCTTGAGTGTTAAGAAGTTATAAATTTTTTTGATTTGTAATAGCCGGGTTGGTATTTACAGAAGCAATGTGGTACAATAGTTTGGACGGCACTTTTTTCCGGTTGCCGTCCATGCAGAAAAAGAGATTAAAAACGGAGGTGTTGGTTTGTTCCGAAACAGTAGAACTATTCTCTTTTCGAAGGTAAAAGAATCACTTGCATCGGTAGTGCCGATTGCGGCTATTGTTTTTGTGCTTTGTTTCACGGTGGTGCCGGTACCCACGGATTTGCTTATGACATTTGTGCTGGGTGTAGCCATGGTAATCATCGGTATGGGTATGTTTACCCTTGGTGCGGACCTTTCCATGACGCCGGTAGGTGAGCATATCGGTTCGGCAGTGACAAAGTCCAGAAAGTTGTGGTTTATTGTTTTAATCAGTTTTTTGGTAGGTGCCATTGTAACGATTTCCGAGCCGGACTTGCAGGTGCTGGCGGAACAGGTGCCGAATATTCCGAATCAGGTGATTGTGTTTTCGGTGGCAGCGGGTGTAGGTTTGTTTCTTGTGGTTGCCATGCTTCGAATTCTGTTTAAGTGGAAATTAAACTATTTGTTGATTTTCTTTTATGTGGCAGTCTTTGCTTTGGCGGCCTTTGTGCCGAAGTCTTTTCTGGCGGTGGCATTTGATTCCGGCGGAGTGACTACGGGACCTATGACTGTGCCGTTTATTATGGCTCTCGGTGTGGGTGTTGCATCCATTCGAAGCGACAGTGACGCTCAGAATGACAGTTTCGGTTTGGTTGCCCTTTGCTCCATCGGACCGATTTTGGCAGTCATGCTGTTGGGTCTGTTCTTCCGTGTAGAAGGCGGAAGCTATACGCCGGTAGAGATTCCTACCGTGGAGACTTCAAAGGATTTGTGGCATTTATTTGCACACGAGATTCCGGAATACATATTGGAAGTGTCAAAAGCGTTGCTTCCGATTATGGCATTTTTTGCATTGTTCCAGATTTTTAAGTTGAAACTGAAGAAAGAAAATATTTATCGTATTGCAGTAGGTTTTGTTTATACTTTTGTGGGTTTGGTTTTATTCCTCTGCGGAGCCAATGTAGGCTTTATGACGGTAGGTAACTATCTCGGCAGAGAGCTTGGCGGTCTTTCTTTTAGCTGGATTGTGGTGCCGTTAGGTGCGCTTATCGGTTACTTTATCGTTACGGCTGAGCCGGCGGTACATGTATTGAATAAGCAGGTGTATGAGATGACTTCCGGTGCGATACCGCCAAAGGCATTAAGTACCAGCCTTTCCATTGGTGTGGCTGTGTCTGTTGGCCTTTCCATGCTTCGTATTGTGGCGGATATTCCGATTATGTACTTTTTGGTGCCGGGGTATTTGATTGCGATTGTGTTATCTTTTTTTGTTCCGCCGATTTTTACGGCCATTGCTTTTGACTCCGGTGGAGTTGCATCCGGTCCCATGACAGCTACGTTTTTACTTCCTATGTCCATCGGCGTATGTACCGGCGTGGGCGGCGACGTGGTAACGGGAGCCTTCGGTGTGGTGGCTATGGTAGCCATGACACCGCTTATTACCATTCAGATTCTTGGCCTCATGTATCAGTTGAAGCTTCGCAAGGCAGAGAAGCTCCGTGTGGCTGAGACAGACGATAAGACGATAATTCCGGTAGAAGCAGTTGAGACAGAGGTGGATATTTTTGATAACACAATCTTTGAATTGGAGGATGGCGATGAGCAAATATAACATGGTTTTAATGATTCTGAACCGTAGCTATGAAAAAGATTATGTGACGTTTTTAAAACAGAACGGCATTGCGCATATGACAGAGATGTTGGGGCACGGTACTGCCAGCAAGAGTATTCTGGATTACCTTGGCATTGAAAATAACGAGAAGATTATCATTCAGACTGTGGTAGCTGCCGGAAAGGTAGATGCACTGTTCGGAGGTCTGGTAAGCCGGATGGGAATTAATCTGCCGGGTACCGGTGTGGCGATGTCCATCCCGATGGAAAGTATCGGAGGAACCTGGAGTATGAAGTATCTGACGGAAGGTCAGGAAACGCAGGAAGCGGAGGATGTGAAGATGAAGGAAGCGAAGTATTCTTTGATTACGGTAATTACGGAAAAGGGTTGTTCGGATATGGTAATGGATGCGGCGAGAGAAGTGGGCGCCAGAGGCGGTACGGTGGTGCATGCGAAAGGCACCGGCAGAGAGGAAGATGCAAAGTTCTTCGGCGTGTCCATCAGCCCGGAAAAGGAAATGATTTATATTGCCACGAGAAAGTCCGAGCGTGCGGAGATTATGCGTGCCATTATGGAAAAGGCAGGTCCGCAGACCGATGCCAAGGCTGTGGTATTCTCCTTACCGGTAGAAGATATTGCCGGATTGACGGCACTGATGGAAGAGCCGAAGTCGGAAGCGTAATAAAGCAGGAAAGAAATAAGAAAAAGTAAGGATAAGTAAAAAGTGTTAAGTGAAAAGGCTGTCGCAGTTACGGTTTGAAAGCTCGTAACTGCGGCGGCCTTTTGTATATTAGGGGGGATGCATTGCCAAGTGTCCGGAAGAATGATGGATACCGGCGATATAGCCATTTTGGGCCGTTTTGCCGTTTTTTATGGTGTTTGACCCACGGGACTGTTCTCGTTCATCATTTTCGGTGCGGTTTTGCATGTTTTGTTTGAACATTCCGAGTGCATCTTCTCAAATCCTTCGGTAGAACTTTTTCTGAGAAAATTTTTCTTCCTTTCTTGGGTACAAACGACTGTAATGAACATTTTTGAGAAAATCCGGGAAGAGAAGTATAAGATATTGTTCTCTTTTCAGTGATTAAACAAGGAACTTTGGGGCAAATCCCATGAAAATATGATTCTTGAGAAAAAAGCCTGAGAAAAGGATTGTTTGCAAATGGAGTATATATCGTTCAAATCAGGCAAAGGTAAAATGTATTGACAATAGTAAAAATATATGTTACTATATATGTAAATGAAATTTACTAAATTGCAATTGTGTTAAAGAAACTCTGAAGAAAGGATTTCCGGGAGGTGCACAAATGACAGCAAAAGAGAAGTGGCAGATTGAGAATTTCATGTTCGGATTATGCGGCGGATGGATTATTGCGGCAATATGGGCTTTGTTTGGTCTGTTGTGGTATGTGACTTACATAGGGCGTCCCATTGCGAAGTGCTGTTTTTTGATTGCACGGTTTGCACTAAGGCCTCACGGAAGAGTTATCGGGACTACAGGAGATTACAGTTTTATCGGAAATGTTTTATGGTTATTGTTTGTAGGAACACCGTGGGTCTTTCTTTTTATATTAATAGCAAGTGTGTTCGCAGTTACTTTGATTGGAGTACCGGTTGCATTGACTTATTTACGTCTGGCGGGTTTGGTGGCGGCTCCGGTGGGAATGCAGTTGGAGCGGCAATTGGAAGATTGGCAATGGCAATAGTTTGGTAAGCGCACCTATTTGCTCATAAAAAGTGAGGAGGAGAAAGAAAATGAAAAGACAAAAGTTAATGGGAGTTTTGGTGTTGTCCGGAATGTTTCTTTTGGCCGGTTGCGGACATGAACATGTTTGGGAAGAGGCAACCTGCGAGATGCCGAAACACTGTACGGAATGCGAGGCTACGGAAGGCGAGGCATTGGAGCACCGGTGGAAAGAGGCGACTTGTACATCGGCGAAGACTTGTGAAATCTGCGGAGTCTCGGAGGGAGACCCGCTTCCGCACAGCTTTCTTGCAGCTTCCTGTGTGAAAGCAGAAGAGTGTGCGTCTTGTGGTGAAACAAAAGGAGCCCCGCTGGCCCACGGAGGAATGACCATAGGAATCTGTGACTTGTGCGGCCAGTCGCTAAATAAGGAGTTGGTACTGCAAATGGAATATCGGTTTGAGGTGGCAGCCAATGACTTGGCAGTGACATTGACGACTGCGATACAGGAATATTCCTCGGAGATAGAAGTGCTGACTGCATTGGATAATCCGGAAGAAATGGATCCGGATGAGGTTCTCGTTGGGGAATTGACTTGGGGAACCTTGACACTGGGTAGTTTTTTTGAGTGGGCAGACGGTGTTTTAAGGGAGACGGTTTGGGAGAATCACAAGGAGAAGTATGAGGAAGTGAAGGCGGTTTATGAGGATATTTATGAAAAGTGCGCCGACTATCCGGAACTGAAAACTTTAAAGGAAAAGACAAAGGAGCTGATGGATGCGGTACCGCTTACACCGCCGACAAAGAGAGAACGAACCGGAGAGGTGTATGATCTGAAGCCTTCAGAGATTTCAGCTTTGGAGGGTGAGGAGAGGGACCGGCTTAAGGCAGAGTTTGAAGCGGCAATGGAACAGTGGATGCAGGATATGCAGGAGGATATACAGTGGGTTTCTGATGTCGAAACGAAAGCAAAGGAGTGGGTAGAAGAATATAACAAGGTAAAGGCATTGTTTGAGTAGGACGATTAGGGGATTTTTTGAAATGAGGGGGATGGTATAAAACCGGAGTGAATTAGTGCTCCGGTTTTTTACACATTATTGGCTTATTTCGGAAACTATTGCTGCTATATGGATTGAGGATATGGTTGTCTGACTGTACGGACGAAGGAAAACATGTAAACTTTTTCTTTTGTATATTGAATTCTTAAAACATTCTTAATAGTATGGAATTATGAAGGTAAATATGGTAAACTGTATAAGCGACGGGTATTTACTGTGTTACGTTTTTGATTCGGGAAATCCTAAAAGGTGTTACGGGGGTACATATGAAAAAAAAGACAGTGATTTTGATTATCGGCGGTGTGTTTTACGCAGTGATGCTGTTTCTTGCACTGTTTGCAAGAGGGTTCTATGAAGCTAACTTGCCGAAGGTGCGAATCGGGTATTTGAATCAAAAGAGCTTTTGGTTGGATGGAGAGCAGCGGTATGTTCCCGCACTGCCGGAGGAGCTTTTTGGAAAAAGGCTTTTTTACATGAGAGAAGAAGAGAAAAACGGTGAGGTGCGTTACGTGGTATATGAGAGGACGTCGGTTGTATGCGGAGAAGCAAAGGATGGGTTTTATCCGGTATTGGACGGCTTGGATGGCTATACGGCAATCGTCACCGAAGGAATGGAGTTCTTGAAAGAGGGGGAGGAGGTTGTAGTACTAAATGAAGAAGAAATTAAGTCATGGTACTAAATGGAATTTGCGTTGTCTGTTCTGCATTGTTCCGAGCTTTTTGGGTTGTGCCCTCTTTTTTCTGATTCCCTATATCAGGGTGCTGTACTATTCGGTTATAAATAATCAGTTTCAAAAGAAGTTCGTAGGACCGGAAAATTATGTTGAAGTAATGGAAAACGAGTTTTTTCAGTTGGCCATGAAAAACAGTCTGTTATTAATCGGTATTGGTGTGCCGGTGCTTATGGGGTTGTCACTGACGCTTTCCTTTTTGCTGTCCTTCTCACTGCGTAGGTTCTCTTTTTTACGGGATTTCTTTATTTTCCCTATGCTTGTGCCGACGGCTGCGGTTGTGATTGTGTGGCGTGAGTTTTTTGCGACATCGGAAACGGCGCTACCGATTTATGCGCTTTTTGTATGGAAGAATCTGGGACTGTGTATTATTTTACTGACGGCTGCGTTGACTACAATTGATGAAGCTGTGTACGAAGCGGCCCGGTTGGACGGGGCAAAGCCGCTTCGTCTGCACCTTCAGATCAGTATTCCGTTAATTGCGCCGACGATTTTGTTTACACTGTTGCTGGCAATTATGAATACCTTTAAGATATTCAAGGAAAGTTTTTTGTTTTACGGGAGCAAGTATCCGCCGAATCACAGCTATACCTTGCAGTATTATATGAATAATAATTTTCAAAAATTCGATTATCAGTCCCTGGCGTCTGCGTCAGTGCTGACCTCGTTGCTTGTATTAGTGATTGTACTTGTGGGACTTTCTATGCAAAGGAGGGTGCAGTCATGATGAAAAAGCGTATTGCGGTATGGATTTTGTTTGGAGCAATTCTTCTTGCGGGGCTGGTGTATTTGGTGCCGGTGGTGTTGACGGTAATCGGTTCGTTTCTGCTGAACGGAAAGGTATCGGGAGTAGGATATAGAACATTGTTTTTTCACTGCTTTCCGTTTTACCGGATGTTTTGGAATTCTGTGCTGTATGCCTTTAGTGTAACTGTAGGGGCGGTTTTGATTGCGATTCCCGCGGCATACGGCTTCCGGTTTGCAAAGTTTCCGGGGAAAAATGTGCTCTATGTAATTTATATTATTTTGATGATGATGCCGCTACAGGTAATGATTTTGCCGAATTATATCGGCCTTCGGGATTTGAAACTGTTAAATACACCGTTTGCGATTATTGTTCCGCTTTTGTTTTCTCCTCTTGCGGTGGTGGTATTGCATCAGTATTTGAGGGAATGCGATGTGGCGGTAGTGGAAGCGGCCAGACTGGAGACCAACTCCTGCCTGAAGGTGATTTGGCATTGTATTGTGCCACAGCTTAAGGTGTGTATCTTTGCAGTGGGACTTTTGATCTTTGCGGAAACATGGAATTTGGTGGAACAACCGTTGCTGTATTTAAATGAGGATAAATGGAGAAATCTTTCTCTTTTGTTCAGTGAATCGGAACGTTATGAGGCAGAGGTATTGCTGCCGGCGGCGGTACTGTTTATGGTGCCGGTGCTTTTGTGGTATCTTCTGTTTCGTGATGAGTTGAAAAAAGGACTCCGATTGAACGGATAACCCTGCGGCAATCACACGTCGTTGTCCTTCTTCTGTGTATCATCCTCCAAAAAGCAGGCCCGCTTCAGGGCAGAGGTGCCGAATTTTGTGCGGATTTCGTCCACGGCTGCATTGAGCTTTGAGAGCTTTTCCCGCTTGCCGGTGTCGAACAGGTCGTATTGGAAGCAGGCGTCATCGGTGACGTGGCCGGTGGAAACACCCAGCAGGCGGATGGGGGAACCGTCCCAAAGCTCGTAGAACAGCTTGCGGGCGGCAGAATAAATTTGTTCGGTGGTATTGTCCGGAGCGGCGAGTTGACCTTGTCTGCTCCGGCTTTTTAAGTCGGTGTCTTTGATGGTGACGGACACCATGGAAATATAAGCCCGGTCCTTACGGATGCGGGCGCCTACTTTTTCACAAAGAGCCAAAAGTATCCGTTCGGCTTCTGCACCGTTTACCACGTCTGCAGGAAGGGTGGTGGAGTTACCGTAGCTTTTGGAAGCGGAAGGCTCGTCGGAAACGAGAGCAGTGTCGATACCGTTGGCTGCTTCGTGCAGGAAAATGCCCTGCTTTTTAAAGTGGGAGACAAGAATTTCTTTGTCGGTATGGGCCAAATCCCCGATGGTGCGGATGCCTAATGCCCGCAGACGTTCTGCGGTGGAGTGGCCCACGTAAAGAAGATCACCTACGGGAAGCGGCCAGAATTTGTCCGGCAGTTCTTCCGGAAACAAGGTATGTACCAGGTCCGGCTTTTTAAAGTCGGAGGCGGTTTTGGCTAACAGACGGTTTACGGAAATGCCTACATTTACCGTAAAGCCCAGTTCTTCTCTTACGTCGTCTTTTATCTTATGGGCAAAAGCCACCAAATCTCCGTACAGGCCTTCCGTGCCGGTCATGTCGCAAAAGGCTTCATCGATACTGAACTGTTCAACTACCGGAGCGTACCGGCGCAAAAGCTCCATAAAAGCCCGGGAACGTTCCAGATACAGCGTATGATTCGGTTTGGCAATGTAGAGGTTCGGGCACTTTTGCAGTGCTTTTACAATGGGCTCGCCGGTAATGACACCACACTGCTTGGCTAAGGTGGACTTGGCTAACACAATGCCGTGCCGTGCTTCCTTGTCGCCGCCAATGATGGCAGGAATGGTACGGATGTCTAAGGTTTCTCCTAAATCGTGAAGTCGATGGTGCGCTTCCCAACTAAGGAAAGCGGAATTAACATCGATATGGAAAATGACCGGTTTTGCCATGGGAAGCCTCCTTTCGTGCGGATAATTCAGAATGAGTAAAATTATAAAAGAATACATGTTCGGGTCTATTATAGCAGAAAAGGTCAGAGTTGACAAGCAAAAGGCAGGTTTAAGATTCGGTTTGTGGAGAAATCAGGAAACAAAATTGGAAAGAATTGAAACGGCATGTATGATATTCCTTTTTCATGCGCATACTTTCGGTAAAGAAAATAATCGGAGGTATGTTATGGCAGTAGATTTTAAAACCAGCGAAACAAAGGATAATTTAATGCGGGCCTTTGCAGGCGAGAGTCAGGCAAGAAATCGTTATACCTTTGCAGCGGATCAGGCGAAGCAGCAGAAGTTTCATGTGATTGAGGCAGTGTTTACCTTTACCGCAAATCAGGAGAAGGAACACGCTGAGATTTTTTACAATCATTTATCGGAACTGGCAGGAGAAACCATCCATGTAGACGGAGGCTATCCGGTGGATATTACCGACAGCATCACGGAGCTTCTCCGTATGGCGCAGCATAACGAATATGAGGAGCATGATGATGTGTACCGTGCCTTTGCGGACAAGGCAAGAGAAGAAGGCTTCCTTGCGGTGGCCTCTTCTTTTGAGCAGATTGCGAAGATTGAGAAGATACACGGGAACCGGTTTGGTGCATTGGCGGATTTATTGGAAAAGAATCAGCTTTTCATTTCCGATGTAAAGACCGGGTGGTTCTGTCTGAACTGCGGTCATGTGTTTGAGGGAACCCAGGCACCGGAGCATTGTCCGGTGTGTTCCCATGACAGAGGGTATTTTGTGCGATTAGAGTTGGCACCGTATACCGGGAACTGCTGTGTGGAAGGGGTTCTCGGTTAGAGTGGTAGTCCGGGACAGAGAAGAGAGATTGTTTCCGGTGTCCGGGCGATTTCGCTCCGGGAAGAGGCAAAGAGCCGGAGAAAAAAATCGGAAATTTGGCGAAAAGGGGTTGTATGCCCCTTTTTGTTTTGGTATAATAATCTTGTTATATCCGTCTTAATTTTTTTTGTTATTTTTTACCAAATTTTGGGGATATAAACAGCCGATTCCGGCGTTTATATAAAACAAAATACTTTAGGAGGACGAGCAAATGAAACTTATTTACGATGTAGAAGACAAGATGAGCTTCGGCAAAATGGTTGTCTTCGCAATTCAGCAGCTTTTGGCAATTATGGCTGCAACTCTTGTGGTGCCGATGATTGTCGGTCACGGGATGAAGTCTGAGGCGGCATTGTTCGGTGCAGGTGTCGGTACATTGGTGTACATTGCCTTCACGAAAAAGAAGAGTCCGGTATTTTTAGGTTCTTCCTTTGCCTTCCTGGGTTCTATGGCGGCAGCCTTTGCCGGTGGTGTGTCTGCTGCGGTGGGATATCTCGGTTTGATTATCGGTGCTGTTTTTGCAGGACTTGTGTACGTAATCATTGCTGCGGTTGTAAAGGCTGTAGGGGTTGATTGGGTGAACAAGCTGATGCCGCCGGTAGTTATCGGACCGACGGTTGCCATTATCGGTCTTTCTCTTGCAGGCAATGCCATCGGTGATTTACAGTCAGGCGAAGTGTTTGTAAAGGAGATTGTAGACGGCGCAGAAGTAAGTACGCAGCTTGCCTCTCCTCTTGCAACCATTGTCTGTGGTCTGGTGACCTTGTTTGTAACCATTCTTTGCTCCACCTTCGGTAAGAAGACTTTAAAGTTAATTCCGTTTATTATCGGTATTTTGGCAGGTTATGTAGTTGCTTTGGTGATGACCTTAATCGGCAATGCCGCAGGCATTGATGCGTTAAAGGTAATGAGTTTTGATTCTTTGGCGGCGCTGTTTAAGACTGCTGACGGAAGCTTTGGCATTACATTGAAAACCTTTATTTCTGTACCGGAGTTTACGTTTATGACGGCTTTTGGCGGCTTCGGTGAGATTACCGGTGCTTATATCGGCACCATTGCGGTAGCTTATGTTCCGGTGGCATTTGTTGTATTTGCAGAACATATTGCAGACCATAAAAATATTTCTTCCATTATTGAGCGTGACCTTTTAAAGGAACCGGGACTTTCCCGTACCCTTCTCGGTGACGGCGTCGGTTCCATGGCAGGTGCGTTCTTCGGTGGATGTCCGAATACCACTTACGGTGAGTCTGTAGGTTGTGTGGCAATTACGAGAAATGCGTCGATTGTGACGATTATCAGTGCGGCAGTAGGGGCAATTCTGATTTCCTTCTTAAGTCCGTTTGTGGCATTTGTAAATTCCATTCCGTCTTGTGTTATGGGCGGTGTATGTATGGCACTGTACGGATTTATCGCTGTCAGCGGTCTTAAGATGTTGCAGAAGGTGGATTTGGGACAGAATAAAAACCTGTTTGTGGTTTCTACCATTTTGATTGCCGGTATCGGCGGACTTTCCGTGACGTTCGGAAAGGTTACACTTACCTCTATCGCCTGCGCATTGATTCTCGGTATCATTGTGAATGTGATGCTGTCTAAAGCAAAGGAAGAGGAAACGGAAGAGTAATCGCGAACGCCAAGGATGAATTTGGTATTAGGAACGAGGTAGAAAGTTTACCCGTGATAAAGGACAGGCCACCCGGAATTTGGGTGGCCTGTCCTTGGTTGAGGAGATTTATTTGGGGAAATTTTGATATTGTCTTGTAATGTAAGTTGAACCGACTTACAGGGTGACGGTTTCCGGTTCGGTTGTGGAGGCTGAAAGGGATACTGTAACCTTTTTGTCCCCCAGTACAAGTTCGTAGTCGCCCTTGAAGCCTTCTACGGCTACAAAACCGTTTTCATCAGTGGTGACGGAAGCGTCGGTCCACCATTCGCCGTGAATGAGTTCGTTGAGACGATGGAATGCCGGCTTCTTGCTGTTGTCCTTGCGGAGGATTCCGCTCGGTGCATTTAACCACATACCGTCAGTAAAATCCCAACCGGTAATGCCTTCCACCAAAGGGTGTTCAAAGAGGATGCGGTACATTTCTTCCAGCTCATTTTTCTGGCGTTCTTCGCCTTCCGGGGTGGACGGCCATTCACTTACTTGCCAGTCGTTTAAGTCTACAATATGCGGCGGCATAATAGCACCGGAAATCAAGGTGTTTTCCGTGAAATGAATCGGCTTTCCGAATCGTTCAAAACGTCGTAAAACTTCATGCACCTTTTCTGCGCCCCAGTAGCCCTGATGCTGGTGGGACTGGATACCGATGACATCAATCGGAGTGCCGGCGTTTAAACATTCATCAATCAGTTCCGCATATTTATCGGAGGTGTTGAAGTCATTTAACAGTAAGGTGGAATCCGGATTTGCCTGCTTTGCTTCCTCGAATACACGCTTCACAAGCTCTGTTCTGCCGTATTCTTTACAAATGCGGGTGATGGCATTGTCGTATTTATCAAATACCGGCATAATTACCACTTCGTTGATAACATCCCAAATATCCACGGTGCCCTTAAACTGCGTAACGTCACGCTCGATGCGCTGCAGCTGCTTTTTTAAGATGGTGGCATTATCATACTGCATGAGCCAGTCCGCACAGGCGGTATGCCAGCAAAGAGGATGCCCTTTGGCCATAATACCGTGTTCCTTCATATAGGTGGCAGCATCCATGCGGCTCTTCCATTGAGGCTTTCCTTCCTCCGGCTCATACTGCCCAAGGTAAAACGGAAGTGTGCCGTAGTTAAATAATTCCATCCAAATTTTCATGCGTTCTTCAAAGAACCCTTTCTTTTCCGGATCTTTTATTGCAAAATATGCGTTGAAATCAAAGGAACCCCAACCGAATAAAAACTTATGATTGGTTTGTTTGAAACGTACCTCTGTGTTTTTTAGCGGTGCGCCTTGCGCATCCACCACGCGTAATACTTTTTTTGCTCTGCGGTGAGCCACCTTTTCGTAATTTGTCATATACCCTCCTAAAGTAACAAAGTGTAAAAATAATAACATATCTGATGTTGCGTTTATAGTTATATGCTACTGGAAAATCAAGAGAAAGTCAATAGAATATAGGAAGGAAGACATAAAGATATAAACATGTTTGACGACGGGCGGTTTGTCGCGGAATGTAGCTAAGAAGAAAACAGGAAAGGATTGAAAAAAGAAAATCTTCGTGATACTATGAGTAGGACAGAAGAAAACGCGGTAGTACCCGGTACGCCGGAGACAGTGCCGGAGGCGGGAAATAGGAAAAAGAAGCAGGAGAAGACTGATATATGAGCAAAAAAGGCATTATTTTTGATATGGATGGTACATTGTGGGATTCTGCAGAAGGTGTGGCAAAGTCCTGGACCCGGATTGTGAACCGGGAATACGATAAGGAGCGAATCATCACGGTGGAAGACATTCACGGGGTTATGGGGCTGACCATGGATAAAATTGCAGAGGTGCTTTTCTCGGAACTGCCGGAGAAGGAGCGTTTGGAGCTTCTGAAAAAGTGTTGTGACGATGAAAATGCATATCTCCGGGAGCACGGAGGTGTGTTATATCCGGATTTGGAAGAAACGTTAGTAAAATTACAAAAAGACTATCCTCTGTATATTGTCAGCAATTGTCAGAGCGGCTATATTGAAGCATTTTTGGAACACTACGGCTTCGGACACTATTTTGAAGATACGGAATGCTTTGGAAATAACGGATTGCAGAAAGGGGAAAATATCCGTCGTCTGGCAAACCGAAACGGGCTGACGGATGCTGTCTATGTAGGGGATATCCAAGGAGACTATAATGCCACCATGGAAGCGGGACTGACATTTATCCACGCTGCTTACGGCTTCGGAACCATAGACCGGGAGACGGCAAAAATCGGTTGTTTTAAGGAGTTGTTGACGGTGGTGAAAGAGATTCTGTAAAGGAAACAAGAAGATAATTCTATCAAGTATGTTAGAAATGTTGACCATAGAAAAGAATTGTTGTATGATAACACCATCGAAAGAAAAAAGCATAAATTCATCAATGGAGGATATGAAAATGAAGACTTGGAATGCAGCAGAAATCGTAGAGCTTAACATTGCAGAGACCGCTCATGGTCAGTGGGATTCTTACGTAGAGTTCAGTAGTAATGGTGTTGGTTGGAACAATGACTTAGCTGATGGTAAAGATAGTGACGGAGACGGTAAGCCGGGTAAGACTGGTAATGACAATGACAGCACTCCGGATACTTTGTCCTAATAGAGCGTTATAGGAGGCCCTTGTCACAGGCAAGGGTCTTTTTTGCTCTATAGGAAATTGAGCATTTCCTATAGAGCAAAAAAGCTCCGCTATGGATGCGCACTCGCGCGATTGGAAGATGTCGCATGCGACCGCGCTCGGCGCAAGAGTTTCGCAAGCGAAACTCTTTGTTCTATTTAAAAAAAAGAAAAGGATGGTACTATGAGCGGAATCTACGGGATTTGGAAGAACGGAGAGCTGCCGGGAGAAACAGACCGGATGCGGTTGCAGAAGTGGAATAGGGCATACGGAGTAAAGACAGAAACGATGACTTTAAAGAGTATGTTTTTGGGATGTACACAGTCCAGGTATTCCGACAGGATGCCGGAGAGTGCCCCGGTGTTAAAAAACGGAAGCAAATATGCAGTCATTGATGGGTTATTGTTTAATCGGGATGAGATAAAAATGAGAAGTGGTTTATCGGAGGAGTTATCGGATGAGGAACTGCTTTTTTTGTATATAGAGAAGTTTGGATACGAAGCATTGAAGGAGGTAAACGGAGATTTTGCGGGTGCAATTTTCGATGAAGAAAAGAACGGTATGACACTGTTTCGTGACCACATGGGGGTGCGTCCGCTTTTTGTTTACAATCAAAAAGGCATTCTGGCATTCTCTACGGATATCAGAGGGCTGATTTCTATGGATGTGGTGGATGCTTCGGTGGATGAAGAATGGTTGTGGAGTGTCTTGGCCGGGAGAGCTTATGTGGGAACGGAGTATACGGAGTTTGCAAACATCAGATGTATAAAGCCGGCTGCCTATTATACGGTTACGAGTACCGGAGATGTTTTTTGTGCAACGGTGAAAAGCTACTGGAAACCGGGAGAAAAGAAAGTGCGTCTTTCCTCGGATACTGCTTATATCGAACGTCACAAGGAGCTGATTACGGATGCTGTTAAAAGAAGATTGGATGCAGTATCCGGTCCTGTGGCAGCAGAGCTTTCCGGTGGTTTGGATTCCAGTATTATTGATATTTTAATTCATCGTCTGGGACGGGAGGCATTCTATTTTTCCTGGTCGTTGTCTCCTTCGGAACTGCCCTATGCAGAGAATGATGAACGTCTGATTGTGGAGGATATATGTAAACAGGAGGGTGTGGTTTGCCATTTCAGCAATGAGGCAATGCAGTTACGGGAAGACAGTGTGATTTATAAGAAAATGAGAGACATCGGTATGGAACCGGAGTTAAATGCCGGCCTGTATCGCCGTTATGTATTGCCACCATATATCAGCACGACACAGATTGGCAAGGTAGCACAATCGGCCCATGATTACGGCGCAAAGGTTGTATTTACCGGACATGGCGGTGACGAAGGTGTAAGCCATCGGTGTAACCCGTATGAACTTTTTTACAATAGAGAATATGTGCATTATTTCTCTTACATGTGGGAAAGCACAAAGGGATTGAAGCATCGGTGTTATAAGACGGTGATGCGAAGCCTAAAGAACCTTGTGAAAACGAGGAAGCAACTGCGGAGTCCTTTTATCAGTGTGTTTGCATCAAAAGTCATGTTGGCGCCGGAGATTATGGATAAATATGAAGCGAAAAGGGGAGTTTCAAATACATTTGCCTATGATCCGTTAAGTTACGTACGAAACGGCGGCAGCCGTAATCGTTTGGATATCGTAGCTCTTTTGGGAGAGTATTGCGGCGCAAGATATTTTGCACCTTATTTGGATTATCGCGTGATTGATTATGCCTTGTCCATTCCGCGTCATATGTATTTGAAGGAACAGAAGAATCGTTATATTATCCGAGAGGCATTTCGGGATATGATTCCGGAGTCTTTATATAATCTGACCGGAAAAGAAGACACCAGTTGGCGGAATATAGAGAAAACAGAAGTGGACATTGCCGAGCATGTGCAGAAAAAGAATCGGTTGGTGGGAATGCTGAATCGTGAATACTGGAACGGGTACCTTAACTGGGAGGAGCTGGAACATTGGGCATCGGTTGCGGCAGAAGAGGAGCGGGATTCAGCCATGTTCATGGGAATAGACAAGTGCCTCAGCCTTCAGAATTTAATCACGTTTTCACGGAAAGTGGGAAACAGCGAGGATATGTAATGACAGCAGATGAGTACTGTGGTACAATGTAGTCACGAAGTGTGATGTAAAGGGGATTGATTCTATGTATTTTTATAAAGTGTACGGAGTGATTGTTGCCTCGGATTTGGAGTTCCCGCAATTGGTGGTATGGGATGACACCACGCATTGGGATGTGACGGTTGAGAAGACGGTGTTTTCAAAAGAAATAGAAGAACAGTCTGCTTTTTGTGAATTCGGACATGAATACAGCTGGCTCCGCAATACAACTTGCCAAATTCAGGTATATGAGGGGAAACGGATTGGCTATGCTCTCACCGGAAAAGGGAATCCGGAGTGGTTGCAGACGTACATTTTGGGATATGGCATGTCCATGTTGGCACTACAACGGGATATGCTTCCGATTCATTGCAGTGTGGTGGCGGACGAGCAGGGCGCTGTTATGATTGCGGGAGAAAGCGGAACCGGGAAATCTACAGCAACCACAGCCTTTTTAAAGGCGGGCTATACACTGATGGCAGATGATATGGCATGGGCAGACGGAAGCAAGGTGTATCCGGCTTTTCCGTACCAGAAGCTGTGCAGGGATGTGGTAGAGCGGGAAGGATATGATCCGGAGGAGTTGATCTATATCGATGAGCAGAAAGATAAGTTTCTGGCCCGTTACCGGGGAGAATTTTCCACAGAAGGAAGACCGATAAAGGGGTTTCTTTTGTTGCATCTTACTTCGGAACAGAAGGTGACGGTGCAGGAAGTAAACGGCTTGGACCGGTTGCATGTCTTTGTGGGAAATCTGTTTTTACGTAAGCTCATGACAAGAGAGCAGAAATATGCACCGTATATCGGAAAAATCGGCTTGGAGATGGCGTCAAAGGTGCCGATTCTTTGCATTGGCAGACCCAAGGAGGGGAATACGGCAGAAGAAGTGGTGAAGGCCGCATTTGAGTGGATAGAGGAAGTATAAAGAGATATCTGGTGGCAAAGTTGTATTTTACATGGGAAAATAGTCCTGATTTTGCGAAAATTGTTGGCAATAGATGGAAAACGTGATACAATGACCTCAGAAAAGACGAAAAGGCAAACTTATCGAAAGGTAAGGACGCAAAACCAGGGGCCTAAGACAGAGATGTTATGGCAGCCGGTCGCCGAAACTTTAGGGGTGTTTATAAAGTTTGATACAAGGCGCTTTTGTTTTTTCAAAAGCGCTTTTTTTGTTTCCGGGCAATTGCGTCGTACTTTCTTATAAACAAAGGAGGGTATCTTATGAAAAAACTATGTAAGAGGATTTTAGGGGGATTAATTGTACTCTGTATGATAGGTTGTGTATTTGCAACAACAGTACCGACTGAGGTTCAGGCAAGTGAAAACAAACAAGAACAAATTTTGTCTGCATCGAAAGCAAAAGCAAATCAAGGCGGAGTGCAGATCGGATGGGGTAAGATAAATTACCCGAGGGTTTCGCTTTTACTGTTAAAGACATTACCACAGAGATATGGCCGGACAGTAATGGTACAGGGAAGCTGGTGGCGTGGTGTAACTGTTACAAGAAATATGGATTTGAAATTATATGGTTTGTATAGAGATGCTTATGGAGATGTCTATCGCCATGTGGGAGTGACCTATCAAAATAAAGAGTATTACGGATACGTTTTGGACAATAAAATTGTGATGAGCACGAAGACAGTTGTTGCGGCAACTCCGACACCGAGGCCGACAGCAACCCCGAAGCCGACAGCAACGCCGAAGCCGACAGCAACCCCGGCACCGACAGCAACACCAGTGCCGACAGCAACACCAGTGCCGACAGCAACGCCGAAACCGACAGCAACCCCGGCACCGACAGCAACACCAAAGCCGACAGCAACACCGGCACCGGTGTATGAATTGGTAAGTGAAGGAACCTATGATAAAAATATTATTCCGGATAAGTATAATACGGGATGTTATGATACGACGGTACTTGAGAAGATTAATAGCGCATGTACGGTAGATGGTGTTGAGTACAGGATGGGAGATAACGGGAATACAGTTGTGATTGACCTGTATTATGGAAAGAACAATAAAGAGATGGTAAGCGAAGTAATAATCAGAAATAAGGATTTCTCGGATAAGAAGTTGGCAATACGTAACGCTTCCAGGTCGGAGATGAAAAGGACGATTCGCTTTGAAAACTGTACGTTTGGAAATGTTACAGTGGATTATAAACAAGATATGTTAGATTACTATTTTGTAAACTGCGCAATTACACAATTTGCGGGAAGTAATGCAACTTTTGACCGGTGTTTCTTTGGTGGCAGCTGCTACGACGGTTTAAATCCGTTTCAGAACGTGACAGTAAAGAGCAGTTATTTTGCAGGTTACCCGCAATATAATGAAATAGGAAAGCACTCGGATGCTATGCAGATATATGGAAAGGCAGATGTTGATGCAGAGAATATCTTGTTTCAGAATTGTAGAATTGAGATTCCGATTATTGAGTCGGGTAGAAAACGTCTGATAAATGCTTGTTTTATGGTTCAGCTGGAATATAGTAACGCACGTGATTTTTTGTTTGAAGATTGCATTATTAACGGTGGGGGATATAGCATTTATGCCCATGCGGTAAAGGGCGACTGGAGTGTAGAGAACGTTGTGTTCCGCAATATTTCTGTAGGAAGCGGGCATCTGTTCGGAACTCTTTACCCGGATGTTGATGAAAATATCGTATTCGACAATATGCATGATACAGAAAAGTTGTATGTAGCATCGGCATGGAAGGATTCTTTAGGGAAGATTCATCTGAGTGTCAGCAATGATACCGCTGAGGACAAGACTCTTTTGATCGTAACGGAGAACGGAAAGCAGGAAATTACGATTCCGTCAAAAGCAACTTCAGAAGCAGCCGGAGCGCAGGAGTATTATGATTTGGCTATAGATATGGATATTGTTCCGAAAGATGCGGGAAGTGACTGGGTGGTGTGCTATGACGGTGCAGAGACACAGGAAAATCAGATTCGTTATGTAAATTGGAGTGGGGAAGACGTGTATAGAACAGTATATTAAAAAGCAGACCCAAAGACCATTACTCCGGTCTTTGGGTCTTTCTTTGTTACTTTATGTTTATGCATGGCAATGTGAAAGAAAAACAGCTTCCCTTCCCTTCCGTACTTGTGCACTTTACATTTCCGCCGTGCCGTTCTACAATGGCTTTTACAATGGCAAGTCCCAGGCCGCTTCCGGTAGCGGAGTTGGGAGTCCGGGCGGAGGAAACGGTGTAGGTACGACCAAAGACATGTTCCACCGCATCTGCCGGGATGCCGTAGCCGGTATCGATGACGGAGACGGAAAGGCACCGGGAATCTGTGCCAAGCTCCACCTTTAACGTAATATCTGCGTTTGCCGGTGAATACTTCACAGCGTTATTAAATAGATTGTCCAGAACCCGGATTATCTTTTGGATATCGATGGAGAGTCGGCAGTCTAAGTCTGCAGGCATGTCTAGGGACATGTTTTTATCATCGAATTTGGTATCACAAATTGCGTCATAGAAATAGGTTTCCAAAAAAGGTGCGGCATCCACTTCTTCGAACTCGAAGGCTCTGGAATTGTCTTCTACACAAAACAGGAAATACATGTCCTGTATCAGATTCTCCAGTGTAAGGGTACGGCGGTGAATGAGTTGCAGGGAAGAATCCAGTTCTTCTTTGGATAAATTCTGTCCGCTGGTTAGGTAGTCGATGCTGCTGCGGATAGCGGTAATCGGAGCACGCAAATCATGAGAGATGTTAGCTAACATCTCTCTTTTTTGTGCCTGTTCTTTTTTTAATTGTTCGTTAGCGGCATAAAGTTGACCGGTGGTTTCTAATAACTGTTTTGACAATTCTTCGATGGTTTGACTTTCAATGGTAGGCGAGGTAAACGAATTTTTTTTCATAAAATCCCCCTGGGTGCAAATCTGAGTTGATAAAGTAAGTGATTATGAATTATTTTGCAATAAATCGATACCCTTTGGACCATACGGTCTCAATCATGTTTTCCAAAGCGAAATCAATGGTCATTTTTTTGCGCAAACGGCTTACATTTACCATAACGGAACGGCGGTCTAGTTCTGAATAGACACCAAAGAGGGTGGTGCCCAGTTCTTCAAAAGTGACATCCTGATTCGGATGGGTGGCGAGATATAAAAGCACTTCATATTCGCGGTTGGCCAGCCCAAGGTCTTCCCCTTTGTAAAATGCTTTGTGCTCCAGTTTATCGATGGATAAATCACGGAAGGTCAGAACATTGGCATTTGCCGGTGGTACCGGTTGCAGAGATGCACGACGTAACAAGGCTCGGATACGGGCAGAAAGCTCTCTAAGTCCGTAAGGCTTTACAAGGTAATCGTCCCCGCCGGTCAAAAGACCGTTGATTTTGTCGTCCTCCGAGCTTTTACCGGTGAGAAAGATTATCGGTGCGGAGGAAAAGGTCCGGATGGTCTCGCATACTTCAAACCCGTCCATGTCCGGCATCATAACGTCCAGGACAATGCAGGAAGGGGAGAGTTTTCTCGCAAGAGCAATGCCTTTTTGCGGGGTGTCCGCAATATGTACGGTAAAACCTTCGCTTGTTAGGAACTTGCGATTAATTTCCAATACATCAACGTCGTCATCAATCAGTAATAAACTTGCCATGGGGACCTCCTTTTTCTTTTATATGCTATAGTAAATTATGTAATCATTGCGATGGATAATACCACTTTATGGCTATTATACCACAAAACTGTCTACTTGGAACAATAATGTTTATTTAAACTATACAAATGAATATTTCTGTAATAAAATTATCTTGCATGTTGCAAAATACGGGAGTATAATAAAACTGGATTGTTGTATCGATTTTGGTCGAAAAATATACAATTTTGTATGGATAGATATTTTTACGGAGGCAAGGATAAATAACATGGGTAAATTTACATTTCACGAAACCCCCATTGAGGGCTTGTATGTGGTGGAACCGACGGTGTTTGCAGACCAGAGAGGATATTTTCTGGAAACTTATAACGATGAGTTTGCTCCTTATGTGAAACATTTGGACGGTACACCGTGTCAGTATGTGCAGGACAATGAGAGCCGGTCCCAGAAGGGAGTGCTTCGCGGGTTACATATGCAGCTGACACAACCTCAGGGCAAGCTGGTGCGAGTGCTTCAGGGAGAGGTTTACGATGTGGCAGTAGATGCAAGAAAAGGCAGTCCTACCTACGGACAGCATTTGGGTGTGGTACTTTCCGAAGAGAATAAAAAGCAGCTTTTGATTCCGGAAGGATTTTTGCATGGTTTCGCAGTGCTTTCCGAGACAGCTACCTTTGCCTATAAATGTACCAGACTGTATGCGCCGGGAGATGAATTCGGAATTATGTGGAACGATAAGGAATTAAATATTCCGTGGCCGGTGACAGAGGAAGAAGCGATACTGGCAGAGAAAGATAAAAAGAACCATGACTTTTCCGAACTGACGGAAGTGTTGGGACGATAAGGAGACAAAAAAGATGAAGGGTATTATTTTAGCAGGCGGTTCCGGTACAAGGCTTTATCCGCTTACCATGGTAACATCAAAGCAGTTGCTTCCGGTATACGATAAGCCGATGATTTATTATCCCCTTTCCACGCTTATGCTGGCGGGAATCAAAGATATTTTGATTATTTCCACCCCTCAGGATTTGCCGAATTTTGAGCGCCTTTTAGGGGACGGAAGCAGGTACGGAGTGTCCCTTTCGTATAAGGTACAGCCGTCACCGGACGGACTTGCCCAGGCATTTTTACTTGGGGAGGAGTTTATCGGAGACGAGCCGTGTGCCATGGTGTTAGGTGATAACATTTTCTACGGAAACGGCTTCCGTAAGTTGTTGCAGGAGGCAGTAAAGAACGGAGAAGAGGGCAGGGCAACGATTTTCGGTTATTATGTAAATGACCCGGAGCGTTTCGGAATTGTAGAGTTTGATGAGAACGGAAAGGTAATTTCCGTAGAGGAAAAGCCGAAGCAGCCCAAGTCCAATTATTGTATTACCGGTTTGTATTTCTATGACAAGCGGGTGGTAGAGTATGCAAAGACCATCAAGCCTTCCGCAAGAGGAGAGCTGGAGATTACGGATTTGAACCGGATTTATCTGGAATGCGGAGACTTGAACGTAAAGCTGTTGGGACGTGGTTTTGCATGGCTTGATACCGGTACAATGGATAGTCTTTTGGAGGCTTCCGATTTTGTACAGATGATTCAGAAGAGACAGAGTATTGAGATTTCCGCACCGGAAGAAATCGCCTACATAAACGGATGGATTTCTAAAGAAACCCTTCTTACGGCAGCAGCAGAGTACGGAAAGTCCCCGTATGGTGAGCACTTGAGAAAGGTTGCGGAAGGAAAGATTCAGTATTAAACGAGGAGGAGTATCCATGACGATTATTGTAACAGGCGGAGCGGGATTTATCGGTTCCAATTTTGTATTTCATATGTTAAAGAAGTATCCGGAGTATCGCATCATTTGTTTGGACAAGTTGACCTATGCAGGCAATTTGTCTACTTTAGAGCCGGTGATGAGTAATCCGAACTTCCGGTTTGTGAAAGCAGATATTTGTGACAGAGATGCAGTATATCAGTTGTTTGAAGAAGAGAAACCGGATGTGGTGGTGAATTTTGCGGCGGAGAGTCATGTGGATCGTTCCATTGAGAATCCGGGTGTGTTTTTAGAGACCAATATTATGGGAACCCAGGTGCTTATGGATGCCTGCAGAAAGTACGGCATTCAGAGATATCATCAGGTGTCTACGGACGAAGTATACGGAGATTTACCGCTGGATCGTCCGGATTTATTTTTTACGGAGGAGACTCCGATTCATACCAGTTCTCCGTACAGCAGTTCCAAGGCATCTGCGGATTTGCTTGTACAGGCATATCACAGAACCTACGGTTTGCCGGTGACCATCAGCCGTTGCAGTAACAACTACGGCCCGTATCATTTCCCGGAAAAGCTGATTCCGCTTATGATTGCCAATGCGCTGAATGATAAGCCGCTTCCGGTATACGGTGAGGGCATCAATGTCCGTGACTGGCTGTATGTGGAGGACCATTGTAAGGCAATTGATTTGATTATACATAAAGGAAAAGTAGGCGAGGTATACAACATCGGCGGACACAACGAGATGCGTAATATTGATATCGTAAAGCTCATTTGTAAGGAACTGGGAAAGCCGGAGAGCCTCATTACGTATGTAACCGACCGTAAGGGTCACGATATGCGATATGCCATCGACCCGGCAAAAATTCACAGAGAACTGGGTTGGCTTCCGGAGACGAAGTTTGCAGACGGTATTAAAAAGACCATTCAGTGGTATTTGGACAATAAAGAATGGTGGGAAACCATCATTTCCGGTGAATATCAGAACTATTACGAGCAGATGTACGGAAACAGATAAACAGATTGAGTAGAATCGAAGGAGTGTGACCGGATGAACGTATTTGTAACCGGTGTTTCCGGACAACTGGGCTATGATGTGGTAAAAGAGCTTCTGGGCCGTGGTTACGGGGTAGTGGGAAGCGATATTGCAGAAAATGAAAAGAGTGCCCTTTTGACGGACGAGGCAAAGGGTACGGCATCTTATAAATTTGCTGCGTTAGACATCACGGATGCAACGGCTGTGAAGGATTTATTACAGCGCGTACGACCGGATGCGGTAGTGCACTGTGCGGCATGGACCGCGGTGGATGCGGCAGAAGATGAGGAAAATGCGGAAAAGGTAAAAGCGGTTAATGTAACCGGGACAAGGAACATTGCCACTGTATGTAAAACCCTTGACTGTAAGATGGTTTACATCAGCACCGACT
Organism: Lachnospiraceae bacterium; assembly: GCA_017465475.1. Lineage (GTDB taxonomy): Bacteria > Bacillota > Clostridia > Lachnospirales > Lachnospiraceae > SIG307. The sequence continues at coordinate 27,717 of JAFTWC010000023.1, read as the reverse complement.
ATGTGTTTAACGGACAGGGAGAAACACCCTGGGACCCGGACTGTACCGAGTATGCACCTCTTAGTGTGTACGGACAGACGAAGCTTGAAGGTGAGCTGGCGGTAAAGGAACTGCTTACCAAGTACTTTATCGTGCGGATTGCCTGGGTATTCGGATTAAACGGTAATAACTTTATTAAGACTATGTTAACCATCGGAAAGAAATACGATACCCTGCGGGTAGTATCCGATCAGGTGGGTACCCCGACCTATACGCCGGATTTGGCGAGACTTCTGGCAGATATGATAGAAACGGAGAAATACGGCTGTTATCACGCCACCAATGAAGGCGGTTTTATCAGTTGGTATGACTTTGCCTGTGAGATATTTAAACAGGCAGGATACGATACAAAGGTCACTCCGGTGACTACCGAGGAGTACGGACTTTCCAAGGCAAAGCGACCGTTTAACAGCAGGCTTGACAAGAGTAAGCTTGTGAAGGCGGGATTTGAACCTTTACCGGAGTGGAAGGATGCCCTGGAGAGGTATTTGAGGGAAGTGCGGTAAGTTGTATGTGAAAGGGAAGGAGAGAGCCTTTTGCGACGAAACGGAGTTAGGGAATTCGGTCTTGCGGCCGTGTTAATCATACTGTTGCTTGGTTTGGGAAGCGCCTGTGCAAAGGAGAAAGAGCCTGTACGGGAGACACCGACATCGGAGAAAGTCGCGGAAGTGACGGATTTTCCGGAAGCCTTGGTGACGGCAGAACCTGTAGTGACACAGGAACCGGAGGTGGCCATTTCACCGACGGCAGTTGTGATTCCGACAGAGGTTCCGACGGTGACACTTGTTCCGACGGCTTCGCCGACCCCAATGCCGACGCCGACACCGTTGCCAACAGCTACCCCGTTGCCGACGGTTCCGCCAACACCCACACCGATACCGGTGCGGTACGAAGAAGTGGTGGAGAAAGAATATTACGATGGGATTGTAATCCCGGACAAATTTAACACCGGATGCCGTGATGTTTCTGTGCTGGAAAAGATAAACAGTGCCTGTGTGGCAGATGGTGTGGAATACCGGATGGGGGATAACGGGAATACGATTGTAATTGACTTGTACTACGGAAAAAATAATGCGGAACTGGCAGAAGAAGTGGTTATTCGGAATAAGGACTTTACGGATAAGAAATTTGCGATACGTAATGGGGTCAATACGGAAAGAAAGCATATCCTCCGTTTTGAAAATTGTAAGTTTGGTCATATTGCGACAGAGTATGCGCAGAGTATGACGTATTATTATTTTAAAGACTGTTCCGTGGAACATTTTACAGGAAGTAATTCTACATTTGAAACTTGTTTTTTTGGCGGGAGTGGTTATGATGGTTTGAATCCGTTTCAAAATGTAACGGTTGAGAATTGTTACTTTGCCGGATATCCTCAATATAATGAGCAGGGAAAACATTCGGATGCGATGCAGATATACGGAAAGGCAGAGATTGATGCAGAAAATATCACGTTCCGGAATTGCAGAATTGAGATACCGATTATTGAGTCAGGTCGAAAGCGTCTGATAAATGCCTGCTTTATGGTACAGCTGGAATATAGTAATGCACGCGATTTTTTGTTTGAAGATTGCATTATAAACGGCGGAGGCTACAGCATTTATGCCCATGCGGTAAAGGGTGACTGGAACGTAGAAAATGTGGTATTTTGCAATATTTCCATCGGGGACGGGCACTTGTTCGGAGATATTTATCCGGATATTGACGAGAATATTGTATTTGACAATTTGCATGATACAGAAACACTTTATGTGGCATCGGTTTGGAAGGACTCGCAAGGAAGCATTCATTTGAGTGTCAGCAACGATACGGCAGAGGACAGGACTCTTTTGGTGGTGACAAAGAATGGGAAGCAAAGGTTTTCAATTCCGTCGAAGGAAACTTCGGAACAGGCCGGAGCGAAGGAGTATTATGATTTGGCAATCGACATGGAGATTATTCCGGAGGATACGGAAAGCGATTGGGTGGTGTGTTATGACGGAGAGGAAACAGAAGAAAATCAGATTCGCTTTGTAAATTGGAGTGAAGAAACAGTATATAGAGTGATACAGTAAATTCGAAAGGCGGTGACAAAAGATGCAAAATACCGGACAGGAGAAGCGACCGAAGGTTAGTGTGATTGTACCGGTGTACAATACGGAAAAGTATTTGAGAAAATGTTTGGATTCATTGTTGAATCAGACTTTAGCTGAAATTGAGATTGTGGCAGTGAATGACGGTTCTACGGACAGTTGCGGGGAAATTTTGGAAGAGTATAAAAAAGCGTATCCGGAAAAGGTTGTGGTGATTCATAAGAAAAACGGCGGTCAGGCTTCTGCGCGTAATCTGGCATTGGGTGTTTGTACCGGAGACTATATCGGGTTTCTGGACTCGGACGATTTTGTCCGGGAGGAAATGTTTGAAAAACTATACCGGAAGGCAGCGGAGCAGAATTGCGATTATGTGGCCTGCGGATACACAGATATCACATACAGAGACGGAAAAGAAGTGGTGTTGGAGCCGTATGTGGCATCTAAGGTTGCCAAACAGACAAAGGACATGTTTTTCGGAGGATTGGCATCGCCCTTTTTACATCTTTATAAACGAGAGATAATGGTGCGTTCCGGTGTGACATTTCCGGAAGGGTACATTTATGAAGATACGGCATTTTATTTGAATTTGATTCCTCACGTTAAGAAATTGGGAGTCATTGAGGAAGCTTTGGCGGTAAGACTTCGTCACAGCAACTCTACCATGGCCACCTTTAAGAAGGAACGGGTCAGACATATTTTCCCGGTGCTGAAGACAAGTATTGATTATTACAACGAACACGGATTCCGGGAGGAATACAGGAAGGAACTGGAGTACTTTTGCGTAAGAATTTTACTGTGCAGTTCCTTACAGCGGGTCAGCAAAGTGGGAAAGTTCGGGGATGCCTGTGAGTTGGTGAAGGAAACACTGGCGTTTATCCGGCAACATTTTCCGGATTACCGGAAGAATCCGTATATGAAGCATGGGAAGCTTTCGTTGTATATGAAGGGAATAAATAAGGTTACGGCATATGTTGTGTTGGTTTTGTTTCGCATTACAAACAGATTTAAGAGGGAATACACATGAAAACATCGGTAGTTATGGCCACCTATAACGGAGTGGATTATTTGTTGGAGCAGTTGGATTCGTTGCGGGATCAGTCCATGCAGATTGAGGAAGTGATTATTTGCGATGACTGTTCAAAGGACGAGACGGTTTCCATGATTCGGGACTATATTGAGAAAAACGGTTTGGGTGAGCGGTGGAAGTTAATTGAAAATGAAACAAACTTGGGATATGCCAATAATTTTCATAAGGCAATGTCTTTAGCAAACGGAGAGTATATTTTTTTCTCGGACCAGGACGATATCTGGTGTACCGATAAGATAGCAGAGATGGTCCGGGTGTTGGATGAAAATCCGAAGATACAGTTGCTTTGTTCGGATTATGAGCCTTTTTCTTCTGCAGAAAATGCGCCGACGGTACCGAAAAAGATTATGGACAAAATGACAGGTGACGGCAGCATAGAAGAAATTGTATTAAGCAGCAGAAATGTTCACATTGCCAGCCTGGGATGTGACATGTGTATCCGGAAGAGCTTTAGAGACCGGATTGAGCCCTTTTGGATTTCCGGTTGGGCCCATGACGATTATGTATGGAAGATGGCGCAGTGCGTGAGAGGCTGTTTTACCTATCACAAACCGTTGATTAAGCGCAGATTGCATGCAAATAATGTGTCCATGCGTAAAATGCATCAGAAGGACAAGCGTGTGAAGTTCTTGAGAGATTTGGCGGAAGCTTATACCGGAATGCTGCAATTTGCAAAAAGTATACCGATGGAGAAGAGAAAAATTAAGTTTATTGAGAAGTCTTTACGGGCTACCAAGCTGCGGGCAGATTTGGTAGAGCATTGTAAGCTGGTGAATTCCATAAAGCTTTTGGGATATTTGAATTGTTATCACAGTGTAAAATCAGTATTGGTGGAACCATACATGGCATTGAAATACAGAAACAAATAGAAATATATCGGCGGAAAACGAGGTGGCTTAAATGGAAGAAAATAAGAAACTGATTAATTTGTATGCAAAGGATGAACAGATTGTAACCGCTGCCATTGATAAGATTGTAGTGGATTTGTTTAACAAAAGAGAAGAAGGAAAGAACAGTCAGGTGATTGTACTGACGGGCTGTTCCCCTCTTGCAGGCACTACCTATACAGGGATAGCCTTGGGAATTGCCATGGCCAACAGTCAGAGAAAGACCTTGATTATTGACTGTGATGTGCGTAAGGCAATTAAATATAAAAAGTTAAACGAAGAGGCCTCCACAGGATTGGCGGAATGCCTGTTAAACGATGGTGCAAAGATGAGAGATGCCATTTATGACACCAATATTGAGAATCTTTCTTATATGCCGTGCGGGGAGTATTCCGATTATTCCACCAGAGTGTTGTGTTCCCCAAAGATGGAGGAACTGATTGAGAGTCTCAGAAAGGATTATGAGTGTATTTTGATGGATGTACCGTCCGTTGCAATTGTACCGGATGCCCAGATTTTATTCCCAATGGTAGACGGCATCGTGTTGCTGTCTGCATTGGGTGAAACGAGAAAAGCCCAGATTAAGGATGCGAAAAGGAAGGTGGCACCGTTTTCCGAGAAGTACTACGGAATGATTGTGAATAAGATTCCCCTTGATGTATACCGCCAGAATGTAAAGGATTATGATTACTACTTTACGGACAAGAGAGGCGAGCAGAAGTTCCATAAGAGTGAAGCTTACCAGAAATATAAGAGACGAAAGAAGCAGAGTAAGCGAGGAGGACAGGTGAATGAGTAAAAAGATAAAGTTTGGTTTGGGAATGATTTGTTTATTGTCGATGCTGTGTTTAAAACCTGTAACGGCATGGGCAGAGGAAGATGCAACAGTGGCCACAGAAGAAGCCTCGCCTGTAGAGGAAGAAGTAAAGGAGTCGGTGGTAGACGACGGGAAAGATCCGTTTATTGTAATAGAGCGTTATGAATTAAGTCGTGAGAGAATTATTCCGGGGAATGGATTTACGCTTACCCTGCATTTAAAGAATTTAAGTGAAACGCGAAGTGCGAGTCAAGTACTTGTTGATATTACGAACCCGAAAGGTGTGGCGCCGGTATACGGAACAGTGTCTCAAATGTTTTTGGGAGATTTTGGGCCGGGAGAGAGCCGGGAAGTTAGTTTTGACTATGACTCCTGGACAAGTATTACTACTGAGACGTTGGATTTCGGAGTAGTACTTGTTTCTGATGAAAATTCAAACGGACTGGTATTAAGGGTACCGGTGGGAATTGACAGTATTTTCCATGTGATGGCAGCCAACGGTCCAAGCACTGTGTATGTAGGAGAGACAGCATCCGTGTCTTTAAATTTTCGAGTGCTCGGGGAGGAGAATATAAGCGATGTGGTACTTCGTATGGAGTGTGAAGGCGAGACGGTGGCGACCAATTCCATCGGAAATCTGAATGCAGGAACCACAAAGACTCAGAGCATTTCTTTTAAGATGTCGGAAACCGGAAAATATACAGTGGATTTTTATATGGAATATGTAGGAGCTGACGGCGAGACGGAGTCGGAGTATATTGCCACCAAGGTATTGGAAGTCAAAGAGATAGAGAATGCAACCCCGGGGCTGAATCTGCCGGGAGATAATACTACTACTGAACCGGATGATACGAAGACCATGATTTTGGCTCTGAGCGGTGTTTTAATTCTTGCTATTTTTATTTTATCTGCTGTAATTATAAAGAAAAAGAGATAAGGAGGAATAACACATGAATGTGGATGTTCGTGAGTTAGAGATGGCTGATTACGATTTGTTTGAAAATATAAAAACGGCATTATACAGACTTTGGAAGTTTAAGTTAGTAGTGGTATTGATGACGTTGGTCGGTTTGTTGGCATCTTTGGTGTATATCAGTATTGTGGGAATCAGTGTACAGTATCGTTCTTATGCCACCATTTACAGTATGGTATACGGTTCCTATGAAGATTCTACGGACGGTGTAAAAGTGATGAACACCTACGCATCCCTTTTGGGTAGCTCCAATGTATGCGAGCGTGCAGCGGTTTCTTTGCAAGATGAAGGAATTACGGGAACGATGTTAAAGAACATGGTATCCGGCGGAAGAATTTATCTTAGCGGAGCCAGTTCTGATTCCAAATCCTACGGATATCGTCTTGCTTTAGTTACGGTATCGGATTCCCCGGAGTATGTAGAAGAGATTTCCAATGCCATGTCCAGGGCATTTGCGGATGAAATCAATGACTTATTGGGAACGAAAACGGTACAGGTGGTGGATGATGCTAACGGAGTTTCATCGGCTAAGTCCATGAGTGCAACGCTATGTATTGCTTTGTTTGGAGCGGTAGCGTTTATCTTAACTTGTATGGTGATTTTTATAAAGGAATTCTTATCTTCCAGAGTGTATAGTGTGGCACAGTGTGAGAGTCGGAAGGAATTGATTTTGGGTATGATTCCGTATCGTAAGTAGAAAAGAAGGATAAAAAGATGAAGAATCTGAAAATTGTATTTGCGGCTTCGTCCGGAGGACATTTGGAGCAGCTTTTGATGTTAAAACCTTTGATGGAGAAGTATGATAGTGTATTTGTAACAGAGAAAACCGAATATAACATGGGGAAGACGGATGTAAAGACTTATTATCTTTCCCAAATTAACCGAAAAGAGTTATTGTTTCTGCCGAAACTCATCGGAAATTCCTTTCGCGCCCTACGCATTATTATTAAGGAACGCCCTAAGGTGATGATTACTACGGGAGTGTTGGCCATTGTGCCGCTTGCTTTGCTTATGAAGTTGTTCGGAGGCAAGTTAATCTATTTGGAGTCCTTTGCAAAAGTGACGTCCAAGACATTAAGCGGAAAGCTTCTGTACCGTTTTGCGGACCGGTTCTATGTGCAATGGGAAGAAATGTTAAAACTGTACCCGAATGCTATCTATAAAGGAGGGATTTACTGATGATTTTTGTGACGTTAGGTTCCCAGAAGTTTCAGTTTGACCGCCTGTTACAGAAGCTGGACAACCTGGTAGAAAAAGGTGTGATTACGGAGGAGATTACGGCACAAATCGGTGCCAGTACCTATCTTCCGAAGCATTTCCCTTATGTACGGTTTATGGACCGGGAACAGTTTGCTGCCACTATGGACGGGTGTGACATCGTGGTGACCCATGGAGGAACCGGAGTTATCATTACCGCGGTGAAAAAGGGTAAGAAAGTCATTGCTGTGCCGCGACTGGCAAAATATAAGGAACATGTGGATGATCATCAGTTGCAGTTGTTGCATCAGTTTGATGAGTTGCAGATAATTTGTGCTTGTTATGATTTGGAGGATTTTGAAGAGAATTATCGGGAAATCCGTAACAAAGAGTTTCGGCCCTATGTGTCCAATACCCATGTGATTATGGAGTCTATTGAGGAATATTTGGAAACATTGATATAAGGATGTTGAAGATGATAAACAAAAAGGTAATCAGAAAGTATGTGGAGTATATACATACTAAAATAATTCTTTTATGGGAACAGAAAGTGTTTCGCTATAAGGGTATTCGGGTGAAATATCTTTTGAAGAAGGAGAAAAATGCGGATACTCTGGTTATTGTATTCAGTGCATGTACAAGGGCAGGTTTGCGTGCCAGATACAATTATGTGAGAACGTTGAATGGGCTGGAATGCAACAGACTCTATATTCTGGATGACTATGCGTCGGATCACAGAGGCTCTTACTATATCGGCGGGAATTTTAAATTTGATGAGGAAGCGGCTACCAGGGCGCTGATTCAGAAGATAATGGGAGAATTGAAGTCGACGAAGGTGGTATGTTGTGGTTCCAGTAAGGGAGGATATGCGGCATTAAACTTCGGTGTAGAGATCCCGAATTCTGTCATGATTGTAGGGGCACCGCAGTATTTTTTGACTACCTATCTTTTGGCGGGCAATACAGAGACTCTGAATCATATTGTAGGAGAACGCACTGCGAAAAAAGAAGAAGTAGTGGAGTTCTATTTGCGAAATAAGTTACAGGGAAATCCGAATATCAAGACTCAAAAAGTATATTTGCATTATTCGGACAAAGAGCATACGTATGAGGAGCATATCGTACATATGCTAAAGGACATGGAAGAGGCCGGATACTGTGTAGAGAAAGATATAGCCGATTACACAAATCATTCGGATGTGAGTTATCATTTCCCGGACTTTTTGAAGAGTCATGTGAAGGATATAATAGAACAGTAAAAGGAAATCACGAAGGAACTACAAGGCAGTAAGAGAGCCAAGAAAGGTGAAAAAATGCTACAAGGTGTTAAGGATCAAAGACAGATTGCTCTTAAAGAACCGGAATTAAAGAATTTAAAAGTATTATACGGGATTTATATTTTCTTTGTTTTTGGTACGATTATTATGCCGCAATATTTTGGACTAAACATCGGGTATGATCTTACCTGTGCCCGAATGGCGAATTTGCTTTTTGTTGTTTATATGATGTTGAATCCGTTGATTTTAAGTCATTTTGTTAAGACAACATTGCGGTGTGAAATTTTTTATCCGTTTTTTTTATATTTGATTGTGGCGGGTTATACCATGGTCTTCCGTGTAGATATAAATGCATTTTTTTTAGTGTTTTTTGAAGCCTTATTGTTGTTCATGATGGTGTACGGGATTCGCTATGTAATAGGGTATCAGCGAGCGGTTAAGTGGATAAACGCATGCGCATACTTTTTCGGAATCTATGGATTGGTGGAATTTGCATGTGGGCAGTCTTTGTTTTTAAAATTTTTGAGAACACTGCCGACGGCGGTAAACAATTGTTACCGTTCCGGACATTACCGTGTTATGGGACCTTGCGGTCACCCATTAGGATATGGGCTTGTTTTGCTTTTACTGATTGCGCTGGCATGTGTGGATCTTGAAAAAAATGAGGTATATTTATTTAAAAGACCGGTATTGTTGGTTCTTTTGTTGTTAAATGTTGTTTTGACCGGTTCCAGATCTACGTTGGGGATTGCATTGGCTGAAGTGGTGGTTATTATATTAATCAGCAATCGTACCAATATAAAGAAGTCTTTGTTTATGCTTGTGTGTTTTATTTTTGCATTAGGTTTGTTTTTATTATTGTTTTATAAAACGGGAATAGGTCGTTATATTCTGATGCAAATAACCAGTGTGATTGACCAGGTGCTTGGGACAGAATTGGCAGGGAATTTTGGCGCCGATGTGACGACGTTACAAAACAGCGAAAGCTACCGGGAAAATTTGCCGGAGATATTTAAATTGGACTGGTTGAATCCGTTCATCGGACGAGGTGTGAAGCGTGGTTTTGGTGCGGAAATAAACGGTGTTTATATACATTCGGTAGATAATTACTATGTGGTACAGTATATTAAATATGCATATCCGGGACTTATTTCTTATGTACTGTTTATGGTAACCACTTTGGTTGTTATGGTAAAAAGTATTGTTCGGTATAAGTCTGCGCTCTGTAAGTTGTTGTTGGTTGCCACAGTGTGTTATTATGTGAATCTGTGGTGGCTGGATGCTTTGCAGACCTTAAAGTATGAGTATATAATGATTGCGTTATTCTTTGCCTTTGTTCTGCAGAAAAGAGATGAAAGTAAGACAATGGATGCGGTGTTATAGGAGGAACTGAGATTGGATAGGAAAGAATTTGTCGAGAGAGTTTGCCGGTTGGGTATAGACTGTATAATTCTTGATGATGATTTGATAAATCCGAATGAGATAGTTGTTTTTACAAAAAAGAAAAAAGCAGTTTCGAAAGAAATGAAGAAGCAAGGAGAAGTGTCGGTTGTGACGGAACGTGGAACAAGGCGACATATTCGAGTTATTTCTTATAAAGAAGCAGGGATCACATCTTGGGAACAAGGTCTGAAAGAGGAAGGTATAAAGTTAAATGATAGAGCAACATTGTTAAATGAGGAAGATAGTGTTGCAGTATTTTTGTATTATGCCTTTGTGTGTGTTCAAACAGAGAATTGGCTGTATCATAATATTCTACATGTTATTAAAAAAAGGTTGGGATATGCATGTGAAGAGGATTTAAAGAGATGGCTGGCAGAATATATTAAAAAGAAAAAATATGGAATAGAGGTTAATAAAATTTTGGAATTGCCTCAAGAATTGCTGGACGTTCTATCTCCTTTTAAGAAAAAAAAGATAGCGGTGGGGCAAATCAGACGAAAAGTAGTGCGGAAACTTGGAATCAAAAGAATAGGTATAATTGCGAAAGCTCATTATTTAATTAATGAAGGGAGATATCTCGATTATATAAAGAAGAATTCCGTGGTTGGCAATGATTGGAAGATGGTTCATGTAGAAGGGGCCAGTGCTTGCATTTACATTAGGGATGTAAGGGAGGATAAAGCCTATTTCTTAAAAGGAAATGAAATGTCAAATTACAGAGGAGTAACCAATGAGATATTTATTCAAAAAAGATTGCTTGAGCAATCCAAGGACACTTCGTGGTTTTTGCCGATGGATTGTTGCGATAATTTGAAAAGGTGGATTCGGTATGAATATGTAACATGGCCTTTGTTGAGTAGATATATTGAGGAAAGAGATTTGACGGAACAAGAACGGAAGCTTTTGGGGGATTATTTGATAGAGGTACTTGATAAGTTATATTCCATGAATATCGTTCATAATGATTTGCGTGGAGACAATATTATGGTAAGGACTAGGGAAGATGGAACGCTTGAAGGGTTTATACTGATTGATTTTGGGTGCGCTTCGTGTAACGGAAGCGTTCCGTGGAATCGCGATTCCTTTTTGGGACGGTATTTGGACAGAAACGGGTGTGGAAAAATGAGGTATAATGAAGTAATTGTGGATGATGCGGCATCTGCTTTACTAGTGTATTTGAACGCCGGAGGAAATCCGGAGGATGAGAATGCAAGGAAAATTAGAGAACGTATCGGCAGACTATATTTTTTGTGCGAAGAATAAAAATGCTAAAAGAGGAATGTTATGGAGAAGAATTCATCGAATAAGGTTGTAAAAGCGGGGATCGGATACGTGCTCGGCAATATTTTGCTGAAAGGAATTACATTTCTTTCGGCACCGATTTTTACCAGATTGCTTACAACGGCGGAATATGGTGATTATAATACCTATCTTTCGTTTGAATCAATATTTTATATTTTAATTGGACTTGCGTTACATTCCAGTATCAATAACGCAAAATATAAATATGAACATAGGTTGGAAGAGTATGTATCGTCCATTGTTCTATTTCTTTTTTTTAGCACCGGTGTATGGTTTTTGGGGGCAAATTTATGTTTTCCGTTATATCGGGAATGGTGGGGCTTCGACAGGTTAACTGCGAATATATTGATTATACATTGTTTGGGCAGCTCACTTTTACAGGTGTATAATACTTATATCAGTCTTAACTACAGTTATAAATCGTACGTAAAGATAAGTTCATTTTATGCCATATCAAATATGGTGTTGTCCATTGTTTTGTTGCTAACACTATTTAACGGTCAACGTTCTTTGGGACGAATAGTGGGTACTGTTTTACCGATGGTTTTGGTGGGAGCATATATTACGGTTTTCTTTTTCCGAAAAGCAAAACCGACAGTGTCCGGTGAATATTGGAAGTATGGTTTAAAATATAGCCTTCCGATTGTTCCTCATGGCATTTCGCAAGTTGTCCTGTCTGCATTTGATAGGATAATGATTAAAGATATCGTCGGTTCGGCAGAGGCGGGAATTTATAGTTTTGCGTACACCATTTACTCTTTATTCAAGGTGATGACTACAGCCCTGGAAAAGGTATGGAAACCGTGGGTCTATGAGAAAATGGATAGTAAGGATTATGAAAGTATACGGAAACAGGGAACGAATTATGCGTTCGGAATGGCACTGATTACATCCTTAATCATGATGGTAACGCCGGAAATGATTAAGATTTTAGGAGATAAAGAATATTGGGGTTCTACGGAATGTGTAATTCCGGTATTGATAGGAGGGTATTTTGCATTTTTATATACGCTTCCGTCAGTGATTGAGTATTTCTATGGAAAAACAAAATGTATTGCGACCGGTACCATGTTGGCAGCGGGATTAAATATTGTGTTGAATTATATTTTCATTCCGCGATGCGGATATATAGCGGCAGCTTATACAACTTTAGTTACCTATTTTCTGTACTTTATATTTCACTCTTTTTTGGCATGGAGAATTCATGGTTCTTCTTTATTCAGGATGACGGCTTTGTTAGGTGTTTCTGTGGGCGTTTTGGTGGTAGGAGGTTGTACCATCCTGTTGGAGACGGCATGGCCGGTTCGCTGGATGCTGGAGGCAGTAATCGGAATTGTTGGATTATTATGGGCTGAGCGGAAGTTTGGAATCAGCCAAAAGATAAAAGCAAAGTTAAAAAAAGACTGACAGTAATGAGTCACAGTGGAAAGGACGTGAAGCATGAATGTAGATGAGAAGGACAAGATAAGTATAATAATTCCTGTTTACAATGTACAGGCATATATCGATAGATGCCTTAACAGTGTTTTAATGCAGACATACTCTAATTTCGAAGTAATTTGTATTGATGATGGCTCCAAAGATGACTCCGGAAAGATATGCGATTCTTTTTGTGCGAAGGATAACAGAATCAGTGTTTATCATATGGACAACCATGGGGTGAGTCATGCGAGAAATTGTGGACTCTCTCTGATGCAGGGGGCGTGGTTTTGTTTTGTGGACCCGGATGATTGGATTGAACCGAATTACATAGAGAAGATGTATTCACTTGCGAAGGATAAGAACTGTGATATTGTGGCATGCGGGATAGACAAGACATATGAGTATGTTACCGGGATAAAGGAAAGTGAAGAACATATTTTTATGTTTCACTCAAATGAAGAATGTATTAGAAATTACATTTGTGGTGGGAACTCAATGCATGGTCTTGTGTGGAATAAACTGTATAATGCAGAAAAATTCAAAAGTATCAGGTTTGATGAGAATTTGAGGGTAAACGAAGACTGCATGTATACCTATGAGATTATGTCCGGATGTGAGACTGCTTGTTTGACCACAATGAAATTATATCATTGGTATATAAGACCGGATAGTGCGTGCCATAAGAGAGCAGAAAAAGCGGACTTTAGTGGAGCAGAAGTGTTTTTGAAGTTATGTGATAAACTTCAGGGGAAACAATTTTCAGGAGTTCAGAAGGTTTTGCAAAAGAATTATGTCACTTCCGCGGTACAAGTGCTATTGTATGCAAAGTATGAGAAAGGTGATGTTGGTGTGGCGGATGCTAAAAGAAAATGTAAGGAGTGGAAAAAAATCGCATGGAATCACTGGGGGCTGAAGCAGAAGTTAAAGTACTGGTATGCGATATATCTGAGACAATAGTAGGTGATGGAATACGAATGGCCCAACAATGGAGAAAAAATTATGCATAAGATTTTAAGCTATGCCAAGTCCCATATTTATGAATTACATGCCTTACTTGTGGCGACATTTGTTGTGGTGTTGATGAGCTTAATAAAGGGACCGATTAAAAGAAAACTCGTACAGTCGGTGGATCGGAAAATCGCTAAACGGCCAAAGCTGGCGGGGAAAAGAAAGAAGCTGATTCGGAGGAAGAATATGCATCTGATTTACTTGACGATGCTTCTTTCCATAGGTGTGTTTGCATTGGTGGCAAAGTTGTCGCCATTGATTGATTTTTCCTTTCCGACAGCAGTGATGAGTGGTGTGTTTGCTTTATGTGAGTATGCATTTTTTGATCAGATCACTTTTGATATTCGTGAGGAGGGAGAGGACGAATGAATGCTGCAATTGCGTTTTTTGTAGGCTGTATGACCTTTGTTTTGATGATGGCAATAAAAATCCCGATCAAGAAGTTTATTTTTGCTATGGTTGAACGAGTGGAATATGACGAGGACAGACAGTATGTGTTGTATAAGCGCTGGAATACGGTGCTACTGGGTGTGGCGATGCTGGTTGCAGCGGTATGTTACTTTTATGTGGGGACATGGTTGGAACTTGATCATTTTAAATGGTGTTGTTCTTTAAAAGCAGGTGCGATTGCTATTGCATTATATGCAGTATATGAGCAGTGGTTTGGAGAAGAATAAAGGGGAGAAGCGTATGAGTATATTTGTTTATTTGGCGGAGTTGGTACATGCTCAGTTGGAAGGAAGAAAACCTACGGAGGTACCGCAAGGGATTGTGATTGAAGAAATTATAGACATTGCACATCGGAATCACATGGAATATCTTCTTTTGGGGGCGCTGTTAAAGACGGATAAGTTATCTGAGGAACATAAGGGACTTATGCGAGGGAAGGTAATGCAAAGCCTTATGCGGACTATGGCGCAAGTAACGGAATTAAAAGAATTGGAGAGTTGCTTTGAGGCTGCCGGTGTTAAGAACCAGCCGATGAAGGGGGCACGGATGAAGTTTATTTATCCGGCGCCGGAAATGCGCGAGATGAGCGATATTGATGTGCTTATTGATGGGGATTGCATGAAAAAGGCGACGGAAATATTGGCTGAAAAAGGCTATGGCTTGATACGTTCCGTTAAGCATCATGATATCTACAAAAAAGCACCGTTTGTGGTAGTGGAGGCTCATAAAGCGATGTACGATAAGACGGTGGATGAGGAGCAGTATAAGTATTTTTCTAATTTCTCCAGAGCTGTGTTGCGGGAAGGAATGAATTATACTTATGATTTTAGCCCGGAAGATTTTTACGTTTACATGATGGCGCATATGGCGAAGCATTTTTATACCATGGGATGCGGGATTCGTAATCTGGTGGATGTGTATGTGTACCGAGAAAAGTACGGAAAGACCATGAATGCTGAGTACGTGAAAGAGGAACTGAAGAAGTGTGGCATTTTGGAATTTACAAAGCACATGGAGAAGTTGGCAGATATTTGGCTTAAGGGTGAAAAGAACAGTCCGTTTTACGATGATTTGTTCCAATATATGATGGATAGCGGAATCTACGGAAAAGACGAAAACGGTATTTGGAATAAGTTCTCGGAAGAGAAGATGAAGGATAAGGATGCCACACCGAGTCAGCTGAAGCGATGGTACTATTTCCCGCCTCTTTCCTATATGGCGGAGTATTATCCGTGGTTAGAAACTCATCACTGGTTGCTTCCGGTGGCATGGGGAATTCGTGCATGGCGCGGTATTTTCATGAAGAAAGGCGAGAAAAAGCGTAAAATGGTGCACGAGATTGAAGCAGATAAGGTAAAGACCTATCAGACCATTTATCAGAATATGGAGCTTCACTTTAAAAAATAAGGGGATTTTGTAGTCATGAAGTGGAAAGATAGTATATTTGCGAAGGGATATCGATTCCTGAAATATTGTAAATACAAGCCATTATGTTGTAAGGCCTTATGCTGTTCGGCATATTACCGGTTGTGCATTTGGTTGTTAAAACCGGCGCGATTACAGAAGCATTGGGGGATCCGGGGAGAAGAATCTCCGGCGGAAGAAACAAAGGAAGTCTACCGTTACGCCTATCGGGTATCCTATGCTGTAGACAGGATTTGCACGAGGACAACTTGGGAGAGCAAATGCCTTGTACGTGCGTTATCGGCGCAAAAGCTGTTAAAAAAGAAGGGAATACAGAGTACTCTTTATTTGGGATGTAAGCTTGATGACGGGAAAATGGTTGCACATGCCTGGTTGAGAGTCGGAGCAATGTTTGTAACCGGTGGAACGGGTGAAGGATATGCAATTGTGGATAAGTACTGTATCTGATGGCAAAAAACAAAAAAGCTGTTGCTACAACGCAACAGCTTTTAACATGCCGTAATTACTTAATTACCTGGAATTCATCACCGGTCTTGTCGCCGCCGCTTGCGTAAGAAGCGTAAAGATCGCCGGTTTCCTTATCGGTCCAGTAGTTATCTACCTGATCAAGATTCTTTCCACCCTGTGCGGTTGCTGCAATGTTTAATTCAATGATTTCTGCGTTAGTCCAAGTCTTCATTTTTCCCCTCCATGAATTGAGTTTTTTTGTTTACAGTGCTATAATATCAATATCAAATGAAGTTGTCAACAAACCTAACAATGTTGATAGAATTTTGTGAAGGGGAACGGTTTATGTATCAATATTATATCTATGGATTAGGGCTTCACTCTGAAATTAAATTGTATCATTTGGAAGAGACTTCGGCTGCCCCTGATGTAACAGTGCGTTATGCTTCAGTGCCGGAGGATATAGGACTGCTTACGGCTCAGGGAGTAGCCAGTGCCATGTCGGTATCACGCATATGGTTTCGGAACGATAGCGGACATTTTATTATTCAAAACGGGAATGAAATATTGGTTTGTCCGTTTGGGGATGTTGATGAAAAAGAACTGGCTTCTTTTGTTTTGGGATGGAGTATTTCCTTTTTGTTTTTGCAGCGTGGTTTTTCTGCCATTCACTGCAGCGCCATGGAGATTGATGGACACAGAGCTGCTCTGATTGCCGGCGTCAGCGGAGCCGGCAAATCTACTGCCGCATTATCTCTTATTGAGGCGGGTTACCGTTATTTGGCAGATGATATTATAATGGTGAAGCCGTCGGCAGATATGCTGGTTTATCCGGGGTTCCCGTTACAGAAGGTATGTCGGAATGTGGCAGAACAGATGGATGATGAGGATTTATTCTATATCAATGAACGAAAGGATAAATTTGCCTATTACAACACCGAAGATTTTTGTAATGAACCGCGACAACTATCTATCATGATTATGTTGGATAAATATGACGGGGACACCGTTCTGACAGAGGAATTGACCGGACTTGCGAAATGGAACTGCATGTTACAGAATCTGTTTCTTTTGGATGCTTACAAAAGCTTTGATTATCCTCCGGAAGAAAAAGCGCGAACCCTGGAGCTTGCCGGGAAGATCCGTATTTATAAAATTACCAGACCGGACGGAACAGATACCATTGACGAAATCAGGGATGCCATGATTCGAATATTCAACCAAACTTGAGAGGAGGTCCGGTATGTCGGCGATTTGGGGCGTGATTTGTAGAGAGACGAACATATCAAATTCAGTTGTTTCCAATATGCAGGACAGTATGAAAGAGTTTTTCATCGACCGTTATCACTGCGTTCTGCGTGATTCCGTATATTTTGCCTGCGGATTGCAGCATTTTACAAAGATGTCACATTTCGAACGGCTTCCTTTGTATGACGAAGATGCGGATACCTATTTTACTGCTGATTGTGTTCTGACAAATAGGGATGAACTCATCCGGCTACTTGAAGATACTTATTCGAAAGAAACGTTGCTTGTGTTGGGCGACGGTGAGCTTTCGTACAAAGCCTACCTGCACTTTGGGGAACGGTTTGTGGAATATCTGCGGGGGGCATTTTCCTTTGCCATCTATGATGTTGCAAAAAAGGAGCTTCTTTTATTTGCCGACCACTTTGCCCGGAGATATTTGGCATATTACAGCGACAACCATATGGTTTGCTTTTCTACGGCATATCAGCCTCTGCTGGCAATTTTGGATAAAGAAAAACGAAAACTGAATAAACATTGGATTGCGGCTGCTTATACAGATTGTACGGCTGATACAATAAAACTTCACGGCGCCACAGTCTATGAAAATATCTATCACGTAGAGCCGGGGCAGTATATTAAAATCAACATTGATACCCGGTGTATCAAAAAGTGTACTTATTGGAATCCTCTGGCACAATCTAAAAAATTATATTTAAAAAACGATGAAGAATACCGGGAACTGTTTTTGTCAACTTTTCGGAATGCAGTTTCTGATTTGTTGTGGGTAGAAGGCGAAGTGGGAATTATGTTAAGCGGTGGTTTGGATTCCTCTTCCGTAGCGGCCTTTGCGGCGTCAGAACTTCAAAAAAAAGAGCGGAAGCTGTATAGTTATACCTCGGTCCCTTCGAAAGATTATGTGGTCCAAAATACACATATTCATATTGAAGATGAGACAAATTTTGTTTTAGACCAGCAGCGGATGTATCCCAATATTTATCCGCAATTTATCAGTTCCGACAAGGTGAATGCTTTTACATATATCAACAACCATGCTTCCTGCTATATGGAACCGGTAAAACCGATTATAAATATGGTGAACACCCATGAAATGATGCAACAGGCCATGCGGGATGGTTGTAAACTTATGTTAACCGGCCAGAACGGGAACGCCACCATATCCTACGGACGGGTCCTAACCTATATCTATCAGAAGTTGAGACGTTTTCGTTTCCGTGAGGCGTACCGGGAGTTTGTTTGTTTTTGTAAAAGGCACCATATTTCCAAGAAATACTTTATGAAAGTGTTTTTGCAAACATGGAAAGAGGAACATGGTACAAAATACAACCCGGGAGACGATTGCTTTTTAAAACAGGAAGATATGCGTAACTATAAGATTGTTGCGGGAGAAAGAGTGATATTAAAGCAGCGCGGAAACGGATGCATGGATACGGAACAACAACGGAATAATTTTTGTTTTATGCCGTTGGTATACCAGCATATGGGGTTTTATGATACGTACGGAAGTCTTCGGTATGGAATTCTCTCCGTAGACCCGACCCTTACCAAAGAGATGCTGGAACTTTGTCTTAGTATGCCCATTGATTGCTTTGTGAAAAACGGAAAAGAACGACGTGCGGTCCGGGATTATATGAAAGGATATGTTCCGGATAGTATCCTTGATAATTATGCGGGACGGGGAGTGCAGGCGGCTGATTTTGCGTTTCGGGTGAATCGTGACTATGACGGCATAGAGGGAGATATTGATACACTTCTTAAGAATCCTAAGCTTTTTGAATACTTGGATAAAGACAAACTTCAGGAATTACGCAATGAGCTCAGACAAAAGGAAGGCCACCTCGATAAGTCGGTTGTGGCAAAAGCAGCTGTCGTTGCATCGTTATCGACGTTTCTGAATCAAGTTTATGAGTAATATTCTATAAGTTTTGCCATTGTAGATTGTATTTTTAATATCTTTATGATAAAATTATATTATTATACGATGGAGGAGAAGTTCATGGATAAGACAGCTACAATCGTAATGAAGAAGAAACTGAATGTAACCGACCTTGCGGGAGAGAAGGTTATGGTGGATTTTGAAACCGGTAAGTATTTCCTGATTAAGGGTGTCGGCAATGATATTTGGGATATGTTACAGGAAGAGACCACACCGGCCCGTATTATTGAGCAATTGTTGTCGGAGTATGAAGTGACTCCGGAAGAGTGTGAGCGGTCCGTAATGGAGTTCCTTTCTAAGATGCAGGAGTTAAAGTTTATTGATTAATAAAGGATAAAGGCATACATATGGGTAAGTTAAAAAAGTTATGGGATGACAGACAGAACCAGTATAAGTATGCCAAATGGTTGATGAAGTATACCAAGCCGTACCTGGGACGTATTATTTTGATGATGGTTTTTTCGTTGTCAGGTACGGTTTCTTCTCTTGTTATGGTGAATTTGACGAAAAAGATTATCGACAATGCCACGGAAGGGAAGGAATTTGTTACGTTAATCGTCGGCTATCTGGTATTGGTACTGGGGTTACAAGTGGTAGGTGTGATTTCCTCCTTAATGTCAACGGTATTAAATGAAAAGTTTTCCTTTGGCATCCGGAAGCAGGTATATGAGAAGATTATCAATTCTCATTGGATGGATGTGAAGAGATATCATACGGGGGATTTGATGACCCGTCTTACCAGTGATGCGGGAAATATTGCCAACGGTATTATCGGGACCATTCCAAACATTATTATTTTGGCAGTGGAACTGCTGATGGTGTTCTTTACACTGTTCTATTATTCTCCGTTGCTGGCATGCTTTGCGCTTTTGGTAGCACCGGTGGCGGCTATTGTTTCCTGGTGGTTTGGAAAGAAGCTAAAAAAGCTACAGGTTAAGGTACAAGAGTCGGAGTCGGAATATCGTTCCTTTTTGCAGGAGAGTCTGGCCAATCTTTTGGTGGTGAAAGCCTTTGCTAATGAAGAGTATTCCGCAAAGCGTTTGACGAAACTTCGGGACGAGCGGTTTGGTTGGATTTTCAAACGGGCGAAACTAGGTCTTGCCAGTTCCACCACCATGTCGGTAGCGTTCCAGCTGGGCTATATTGTGGCCTTTGCTTATGGCGCCACATTGATTGCTGCTAAAACCATTACATACGGCACCATGTCGGTATTTTTGTCCTTAATTAACAAGGTACAATCTCCGATTATGGGTTTGGCACAGCAGATTCCGAAGGTGGTGTCAGTGTTGGCTTCTGCGGGACGTGTTATGGAACTGCAGAACATTCCGTTAGAGGAAAAAGAAGAAATCACCATGAAGACCGAACATATCGGTGTGGATATTAAGGAACTGACCTTTGGTTATACAGAGGAAAAGGTTTTAGAGAACGTGTCCTTGGATGTAAAGCCGGGCGAGTTCGTAGCGATTATCGGTGAGTCCGGTATCGGAAAGACCACGTTAATCCGTTTGATTATGTCCTTTATGAGCGACGTACAGGGAGATGTTAATTTTTACAATACATACGGTGAGAGTATTCGTGCCAATGCCAGTACTCGAAACTTTATCGCATATGTACCCCAGGGAAATACCCTGTTCAGCGGTACGGTGCGAGATAATATTTTAATGGGTAATCTGAATGCCACGGAAGAGGAGATTTACGATGCGTTAAAGCTTTCCGCAGGCTATGAGTTTGTGATGGGTTTGCCAAACGGACTGGATACCGTCATCGGAGAACGGGGACACGGTATTTCCGAGGGCCAGGCACAGCGTATTGCCATTGCCAGAGCCTTTGTACGTAAGGCACCGCTGTTGATTTTAGATGAGGCCACATCTTCTTTGGATGAGGCGACGGAACTGTCCGTTTTGGAAGGGCTGCAGGCCCTGACGCCGAAACCGACCTGTATCATTATTACCCACAGAAAGAGTATTTTGCAGTACTGTGACAGAGAGATTAAAATTGAGAATTCGAAGACGGTGGAAGTATAAAGTCGAGATTGAAACAGAACCGAGGAAGGTTCTGAATGGTGATATGAAGTATTGAAGAAAGCAAAGGTGACGTGCAGTGAACGAAGGATTGTTGGCAAGTATTATTGTACCGATATATAATGTTGAAAAATATTTAGATGAATGTGTTCAATCGCTTGTGTCCCAGTCCTATCAAAATATTGAGATATTATTAATTGATGACGGTGCGAAAGATAAGTCGGGTGAAATCGCAGATAAATGGGCAGAAAAAGATGAACGGGTAAAAGTAATTCATCAGGGAAATCAAGGGATATCCGGAGCGAGAAATACGGGTTTGAGAAAGGCACGAGGCGAGTATCTCTTTTTTGTGGATTCGGACGATTGTGTAAAAGAAAACTATGTAGAAGAATTAGTATCGGCAATGGAAAAAGAAAATGCAGATATATCAATGAGCCGATTTGTTGGATTATGGAAAGATGGGACAAAATTAGTTACAAGTATGCCGAATCACAGTATGTGCATGAGTTCAACAGAATATTTGCAGAATCTGTACACGTTTTCCGGAAGTTGCTCTGTCGTATGGAATAAAGGATATAGACGTTGTTTGTTTGATGATATACAGTTTGATATAGGAAAGAAAAACGAAGATGCAAGATTGATGCTGTTGTTGATGAAAAAAGTCAAGAAAATTGCATACATACCGTCAGGATTGTATTTGTATCGGCAAAGAAAATCCAGTATTATGAACGGAGAAAATAAGAGTTTGCTTTTGCAAAGTGAATTAGAATGGATTCAAATGCATTTAGATTATCTTGCGGAAGTGAATGAAACGAAATTATATTTTACTGCGCTAAAATTGTATTTTAACCGGAATGTAGAATATTACCTTTACTTAGATAAGGTAGGAAAAAAAGCTGCAAGAAAAAGATTACGAAAAGTCGGAAAACAATTGGTGAATAAGAGAGATTTTTCCATGGGGGTAAGATGTAAAATTTTGTTTTGTATTTTTTTCCCGCAGATATATGCACGGTATAAGAACGGCGGTGCTGAAAAGAGAATGGATGCATATTTCGATTAATATAGTATTCGGATTTGTCTGTGACTATTTAGAAAGGTCCCTTTGGGGGACCTTTTCTTTTTACCTCAGATGTACAAAATAGTGTGCATCTTGTGTGCTATATTCATAAATGGACCAACGAGCATGGAAAATCACGAGGTCTTATTGCACTAGAGTACCGAATATGGGACATAAGATGTGTTATCCTATACCCCGGAGGTGATATAGTTTGAATTATTTGTCTACGTTAAATGAAAAGCAGTTGGAAGCGGTTACTACAACAGAAGGGTATTTGCGCGTAATCGCAGGTGCAGGCAGCGGAAAAACAAAACTGTTGGTCAGTCGGTATGCTTATCTGGTAAAGGAATACGGCATCGATTCTTCCAATATTCTCTGCGTCACGTTTACCAATAAGGCGGCGGGTGAAATGAGACGACGAATCAGAAGTTTAATCGGTGAGGAGTATGATACATCGCTGATTTGTACTTACCACGGGTTCTGTGTTCGGGTTTTGCGGGAAGACGTGGAGAAAATATTTTATCCGAAAGAGTTTCAGATTATAGACGGGTCGCAGCAAAAGGCGATGTTAGGGGATATTTATCAGAAGTTTGAATTGAAGTTAGACCATGCCAGCTTTGAGAAGGTGATGAAACAGATTGGGGAATTTAAGAGTTCCAATCAGGACTATGTGCAGAAAATGTGTGATACAAAGCAATGTCAGATTATGCCGGATATCCGTTCATTGGATGATCGGATTGTGGAAGAGTTTCTGCAACGGCAAAAGCAGGTGTATGCCACGGATTTTCAGGATTTGATTTATTTTACGTTGGATATTTTTAACCGATGTCCGGAGGTGCTTGCGAAATGTGCGGACATCAAATCATCCGCTATGTTCACCATATGCAACATCCGAATTATCCGAGTCTGGATGTGGGATGCGTCTGTGCCGGACGGATGGAAGGGGATCCGGAAGGAGCGAAAAGACGGGAGCAGGAGTTTAAAAACAAGCAGGCGAGAAAAGAGAACTTTAAAAACCGTCAGTGGAAAACCTCAAAGAATTCCAACAGTTATCTTAAAATCAAGGACCATCTAGTAGTGTTGTATTATAACAAAAAGAATGATAATTGGAAGTATTCCTTGGACAATGTGTTCTGCCGGGAGGTATATGCCACCCGGAACGAAGCGGTAGATGCAGTATTTGAAGCTCTTGAAAAATTAAAAGAAAAAAACAAATAGTAGTCACCAATGCCTTTGCGACCTGTCCGACGAGGATTTCCGAGGAGTCTGATGCGGCGCAAATTATTGCGACGGAATTTTGTAACCAGATGGAGGAATGCTGGGTACTGATTGACGGTGCGTTTGACGAAAACCGATTTGCGGTACTGGGGCATTGCGGAGAAGAATACATCATTGATGTGAATACCTTTGATTTAGCGGAGATGGTATAAATAAAAGCGGGGCGAGTGTTCGCTCCGCTTTTTGCACGTTACGTCGTTGCTTAACGGTGAGTGGAAGACATCGTTTTAATGCAGCGCTCCAGTTGCTGTAGCTTTTTCAGGTCGCTTATGCGGTAACTCGGGTGGTATACTGAGAAAATGGTATCTGTATTTTGGAACGGAAGATAACGTACAACCAAATTCCGTAGGTTTTTTCCGCAACAAATGATGATGTCCGGATGAATCAGTTCGATTTCTTTATAGAGGAAGTCGGAATATTCTTTTACATATCCCTCCAGCGTGTTTTCATTACAATCGGCAGAACCTCCCCGCTTATTTAAATTGATAAATGCGATAGATTGTAAGATATCGTGATTCTTATTCGGAACAGTGTAATTGTTATTATAATAAGCGTTGGCCAACATGGAAATTCCTCTGGAAAGAGGCGCGGCCTTTTCTTTGCCGAAGGCCACCTGTTTTAACCAGAAATCCGGGTTAAAATCGGGCATACGATCCTTAGCATACTCGTTGGCTTCTTTGCCGACAAACAGAATACTCTTTCTTTGTTTTTGCAGTTCAAAAAAATTTTCTTCACAGAGAATGCCATCAGGAAAGAACATATTCTTAATATCCTTGTTTATGGGAAGGTCCGTGTTTCTGTACGAGTTATATGTTTCATCCGGTTCGTTTTGATGTGCCTTTTTCCATTCTGAAAAAAGTTCATCCAAGGAGTGGATGTTTGAGAAGTCGGTCATGCTTGCGCTCCTTTCTTCTCCATGACTTTTAGTAACATGGACAACGCCAACAAGCAAACCGAAGGATAGTACAATGTAATACAACCATGATACGGCCAATCACCGATGTCAGCGAACAACTTAAGAACAAGCAGCAAATCCGACAGGAAGAAAAGGAAACTTCCGGAAAAGACGATGCCGTTAAACAGTGTTTTCTTTGACAGAAAAAGCGTGAAGGATTTTCCGGTCATGGCAGAAATAATAGCGGCATAAATGATACAAACCGGCTTGAAAATCGGTTCGTCGAAGGTAAGAACCGGGCAAAACAGCAAAAATAGCAAGGCTCCCGTAAATAAAACACCGCTGGGAATAAAATCAGTAAGAGTAAACTTTTGTAAAAAGCAATATGCGATAAAAAAGCAAATATGTCCTATGGCAAATGCGCCCGCGCCGAGAATAAAACTATGGTAGATAAATACATCCCCCAACATGGCAAATACAACGCCGGTTCCCATGGTCCAATAAAACTTCGGACAAGAAGCTTTCCGTTTTAATGCATACACCAGATTCAACAGGCCAAAAACCGTGAAACAACTGCTGCAAATGCACTTTATGGTGTAGTCAAACTGATTGGCCTGAAAAAAGTAATTCAGAACCGAAACGGCAAGGATGCCGATTCCGTTTACCAGTAACATTGCTTTGTGCGTTTTCATAAAAATGCCTCCCCGGATGATATCTTTTATCATACCATAAGCGCGTAGAAACTACAATGACATAGTTTTTATTTGACGCCGGCGGGGATGAAGATTATAATTATTTATGATAGGTGTGTTATAAAAATGAGACACCGGATAATGCAGAGGTTCTATTGAGAACTATCGCAAGATACATAAAAAACGGAGGTGTTGGAGATGGAGTTTTCATTTGATTTTCGGAGTTTGAAGGACCCGAAGAAGCGGTTGCTTTTGGGCGTGCTGTTACTGGCAGTCGGCATCTTTTGTATGGTGGGATTGGACTGGAATTCTGATGTTACGAGAGAAAACTGTGTTGAAATGGTGGTGACTTTTGATGATTGTAAGTATCATTCGGTAGACGGCGGATGGGATTCGAACAGTATATATTTGACCTTTCAAGACTATTCCGATAATCTTGATATTCACTCCAGCTGTGCCAATGACAGGCTGACGCAGGATTTGATGGAATTAAAGTCCGGAACGAAGATGCGGATTGTAATGAATGAGGAAACTCGTCATATTTATGAGCTGGAAGTAGACGGATCGACTTGGCTGGGTTTTGAGGACGCGATAAACAAAATCGAGAAGAATATGGTTGCGTTAGAATATCTAGGTTATGCGGCATTGGCAGCAGGCGCGCTTGTATTTACCGTGACGGTGATTTCTTTGGCATTTGAGGCCATAAAAAAGAAAATTGATTCCCGCACATAATCTTCCGTTTTTTCCGCATACTAACTCCACAACAAAGTTATGAAAATCAGAAGAACTTTAAGAATCCGTGAGGGGGACCCGCTGCTGACAACATTGTCAGAAAATGTCGATACATATGGGAAACTGGGGAAAGAGTGCTATTGCAGAGAGATGTTTATGTGGGGGATAGGGAGATTGGCGGAGAGGATGGGGATTAAAAGTGGGAAAGTAACCAAATTGACGATAGGGGTGAGTTATGGTAGAATATGGAAGGAGAGCAATAAGTTTAAGTGATTTTTTGAAGGGATGTACCAACTTTGCCACGGAAAGGAGACCGGGATGAATATTTTACATATGAAGTATGCAGTAGAGGTGGCAAATGCCGGTTCAATTAATAAAGCGTCCGAAATTTTATTGATAGCTCAGCCGAATTTGAGTCGTTCAATAAAGGAATTGGAAGGGGAACTTGGAATTACCATATTTGATCGTTCTGCGAAAGGAATGGTTCTAACGGAAGAGGGAGAACGTTTTATTGGTCACGCAAAGAAAATTCTTGCACAGATAGATGAAGTGGAGACAATGTATAAAACGGGACTGATTGCGAAGCAACAGTTTTCAATCTGTGTTCCGAGAGCAAGTTATATTGCAGAGGCGTTTGCACGCTTTTCAAAAGGGATTGCTAAGGAGCCTGCGGAAATTTTTTATAAAGAAACGAATTCGAAGCGTGTGATAGATTATGTACTTCATTCGGATTACCGCCTGGGGATTATTCGTTATGCGGAAAATTATGATAAGTATTTTAAAGCGGTATTTGAGGAAAAAGGATTAAATTATGAGTTGATTACGGAGTTTCACTATGTATTGCTTATGAATAAAGAAAGTATGCTTGGCAGAATGGAAGAAATACGTTATCCTGATTTGTGTGACTACATAGAGATAGCTCATGCAGACCCTTATGTGCCGTCTTTGGCAATGGCAGAGGTAAAGAAAGAAGAGTTGCCGGATAATATTAACCGTCGTATTTTTGTGTTTGAAAGGGCAAGCCAATTTGAACTGCTTTCGGAAAACCCGGAAACCTTTATGTGGGTATCTCCTGTGCCGAATTCCCTGCTGGAGCGATACGGTCTTGTGCAGAAAAAATGTATGGATAACCAGAAAATATATAAGGATGTATTGATTTATAAGAAGGATTACCGGTTGACGGAGTTGGACAATTTATTTATTACGGAGTTGTGTAAGGCAAGGTGTCAGTATGTGAAATAGAAGGAAGCAGGCAGAAATGGTTAGTTACGGTACATTCGGCGGGTAAAAAAGTCGGCATAGAAAAGCATGATGGTTTGAAGGTAGCTGTTTAGTTTCTTTTTCATGGTATCATCTCCTTTCGTGTTTTCTGAGCTGAGTATAGCGCAAAAAAGAAAGAATTACTTGCCAAATATAAATAAAAAGTAGACAAATCTTGCAAAAAGAGAAAGAATGGGAACGGCCATCCTTTCTCTTTTTCTTTTACAGGTTTATATTCTTGCGGTATTCAGACGGAGATAAGCCCTTTGCCTTTTTAAAAATCCGGCTGAAATAGAGAGGGTTATCGTACCCTACGATATTGGCGATTTCCGTAATGTTATACTGGGGATTCTGTAATAGCGCTTCTGCGTTGTAAATTCGTTTGTTTAAAATATACTGCATCGGGGTGACACCGGTATAATGCTTGAAATTGCGGATAAACCAACTGATGCTGATATTGTGTTCTTTGGCATATTCGTCTACATAGATGTCCTCGCTGTAATGTTCGTTGAAGTATAGGGTGGCTTTATCAATCTCTTCCGCTGCCTGTGTATTGCTTACCTTGGCGGAAGTTTGGAAGAAACGTTGCAGCAAAATAAAGATTTGCTTTAAATACATTTCCAACATTTCCGGGTAGTTTTCTTTGCACATCTGCAACTCGTTAATCATAGAGCGGAAAATTGTTTGGTATTCCATACCGGAGCCACAGTAGAAGACCTTTTTATCATCGGTAAG
>JAFTWC010000059.1 GCA_017465475.1 Lachnospiraceae bacterium | reverse complement strand
GGTCTCTTCCTGCAAAGCCTAAAGGCTTATCGAACTTTTTACTCCTGCAAACTCTGCTACACCCCCTTCGGGTCGTTTAGCTGTTTGCAGTTTTTGTCTCATATCTTTTACTTTCGCAAACTATATGATATAATTATTTTGTTCACATGAGCAAACTCCTTCGTTTTAGTATGTGGTTGGCGAACCTACATTTCTATTACCTAGGAGTTTTTTGCTGTAAGCTAAAGCAATCGTGGACACACCTGCATAGCAGGTGGTTTATTTAAAGATGCTACACAAAAAAACGCCCTGTCTGCATGTATCATTCATCAGACAGGGCATCTTCTATTTTATACGTTTATTTTCCTTCATTTCACGCTTCCGCAATCACTTACGTTTAACAAACACATTTGCTAACTTTGCAAACTCCGCCAAGGTCAATGCCTCGCCGCGAATGGTCGGGGAATAGCCGCATTCTTCCAATGCCTTTGTCACTTCCTCTTTGGTAAAAGAAAGCTCCGGAGAATTGGTCAAACCGTTTACCAGCGTCTTTCTGCGCTGGGCAAAGGACGCACGGATCAGCTTGAACAAAAGCTTCTCATCTGCCACTTCCACCGGCGGCTTTTCATGCAACGTCAAACGGATCACCGCAGAGCCCACATTCGGCCGTGGCATAAAGCAGTTGGGCGGTACATTGGCTGCGATGTACGGTTCCGCATAATACTGCACAGCCAAGGATAGTGCACCGTAGTCTTTACTGCCCGGTCCCGCCTGCATACGGTCCGCCACTTCCTTTTGCACCATTACCGTAATAGAGGCAAGCGGTACTCCCGCTTCAAACAGTCCCATAATAATCGGCGTCGTAATGTAATACGGCAGATTTGCCACCACCTTAATGGGACGACCGCCGTTTTCTTCCTCCGCCAGTTTCTTTAAATCCAGTTTCAATACATCGGAATTGATGACTTTTACATTGTCATATGCCGCAAGAGTATCCTCCGTCAAAATCGGAATCAGGTTCTTGTCAATCTCCACTGCAATGACTTTCCCCGCATTTTCACAAAGATACTGGGTCATGGTACCGATACCCGGACCGATTTCCAGGACACAGTCGTCCTTTGTGATATCCGCCGCCCGGATAATCTTTTCTAAGACATGGGTATCAATCAAAAAGTTCTGTCCAAACTTCTTTTGGAAGTTAAACCCGTATTTATTTAAGATTGCTATGGTTTCTTTTGGATTTCCTAAGGTTGCCATACATATCCTTTCTTCCCTCTTCGGAACCTGTTATTGTCGTTATAGTTGCATTCACCGGCTATTATGTTTTGCCGATTCTGTATACTGTCCCATCCTCTACGAAAGTCGATATAACAATCTCGCATTTTCTTCAGTCAACCGCTCTACTTCCTCTGCTGTCATTCCCCGCAACGTTGCTATCTCTTCTACCACCAAAGAAAGAAGTGTAGAATCGTTTCGCTTTCCTCTGTGCGGTACCGGTGCCAGATACGGACAGTCCGTTTCGATAACCAACTTATCAAGAGGCATGGTTTCCACCACTTCTTTTAACTTCTTTCCGTTTTTAAATGTCACCACACCGCCTACACCGATGTAAAAGCCCATGTCGGTATATTCCTTTGCAATTTCGGCAGAGCCGGAGAAACAATGAATCACGCCACGCAGCTTCCCTCCGGACTTCCTGTAAGCCTCCCGCATGATTTCCAATGTCTCCTGCGTCGCCTCTCTGGAATGAATCACCACCGGAAGATCCTTTTCTATCGCCAGATTCAACTGACGCAAAAACCACTGCCGCTGTACCTCATGAGGTGCCGTATCCCAGTAATAATCCAAACCGATTTCCCCGATGGCCACGATTTTCTCTTCATCTGCCAAACGGGCAATCTCAGAAAACATCTCTTCTGTCATCTCGCCCGCATGGTCCGGATGAATTCCCACTGCCCCGTATACAAAGGAATACCGCTTGGTTAATTCCGGAATTCTTTTTAAAGATGCCGGACTGGCACAAATATTGACTACCGTCCCGACACCCTTCTCATTTAAAGTTGACAACACCGCGTCTCTGTCTTCGTCAAAAGCCTCATCATCATAATGAGCATGCGTATCAAAAATCATACTGTTCCTCGTTTTCTGAATTTTCCGTTCTACGAAAAATTTCCGCTCAAGCTTTCTTTTACAATAGCAAAAAACTCCCGTACATAATACTGAATGGTCACCGCAAAGAAATCGGTAGCTCCAAGGCCGGACACATGCATATATCCTGCATTTTCAGCAAGTTTCGTTGCCCGGTAAACATGAAAATCATTGGTAACCAGCACTACATTTTTTGGCATAAACCGCACCGGATTTCCTATGGCTGCCTTCTCCGTGCCTGCTTGTTTCGCCGTCCCGGACAGTTCTCCCGCTGCTTCCGCATCCGATAGTGCCTTCCCTTTCTCATACTTCTGAATTACCTCTGCAGAAAACTTTAAATTTTCCGCAGTGCTGGTAGAACGGTCCTCCAACAAAATCCTGTCATCGGAAATCCCAAGACGCAACAGTCCCCGCCGGATTGCCTCTGCTTCACTGATGGCTTCACCTGTTCCTTGTCCGCCGGATGCCACGCACACAGCCTCCGGATGCTCCCTTAAATACTCTGCCGCCGCGTTTATTCTCGCATTTAACACTAAGGTCGGAGTCTCCCCGCGTACCTGTGCTCCCAACACAATCACATACTCCGCATTTGCTTCCGGTGCTTTTCTTCCTGCAAAAAATACTACCGCTTCCACACTCAGAAACACAACCATACAAAGCCAGAATAACCCGCATAAACACATTGCCGCCGTTTTTAGTCGCCACAACCGTCCGGTCACCACCAAAAACAACAGTACCGCTCCTATAAGGGCAACCACGCAGGTCACCGGCCAAAACCACAGAAATGACGTATACGGTCCGGAGGCATACAGCACCACCGTAGAATACAGGAATGCAAACACGGCATACAAAAGAAGAACTCCCATTGTAATCCATAAAAACACCTGCATCCCCTTACTCCTTTCCAACTTCTTTATCCTCTCCTTAAAAGAAACCTTCTCTACCGACAGACTTCTTTCTAATTCCTCCAAGTCCGAACGGCGCTTCCCCGGCAAACAAAAACTAAAACTCATAACAAATCCCCCTGTCCTAAAACAATATCAGTCAAAAATCAATTTACTGATACTACTCTAACACAGAGAAATTAACTTATTCTTGCTGACTTCTTAAAACTTCTTAAATATTCTATTTAAATCAGCGTAAGGAAAACACTTTCTGCCTTTCCTGCCGACACTCGTCACATTAATATTTATCTTAATGAACCCGCAGAAATCGTCTTAAAACTAATCTTTTCAAAGACAGCCTCTAACCCCGAGCTACACTCCGCTCCCAAAACCGCCTACAAGAGAAGGGGACTTGGAACTTGGTGCAGGATGTTAGGTTTTCTTAGTGCTCCGCTTGTACACTGATATGCTCAAACATGGAGGTTTGAGCAAGTGACGCATGCGCCACGGATGGCGCATAAGGAACGGTAGCAAGCCGATTTCCTTGTCTCTCCCGGAGCAGTTAGAAAAACTTACATCCGTAACAGGAGACAAGTCCCCTTCTCTTGTAGGCGGTTTTCGTAGGGAACTTTATGCGAGGTTAGAGGCGTCCCCTTTTAACAGATTTCTGCCCCCGCCGGCATTTTCTTCTCCGGTGTCATAAGGGCAAGTTCGCCATTCTCATCCTCGGCACAAAGAAGCATACCCTCGGATACAATGCCTGCAAGAGTAGCCGGCTTTAAGTTAACCAAAACCATAACCTTCTTGCCCACCATTTCCTCTGCGGAATAGTGTTGCTTAATACCGGATACAATCTGCTTTACCTGACTGCCGATTTTTACCTGAGAGCAGAGAAGCTTCTTCGACTTCTTTACTTCCTCACAGGCAATGATTTCGCCCACCTGGAACTGAAGCTTTGCAAAATCATCATAAGTGATTTCCGGCTTTGCCTCAATATCGATAACAGACTCTTCTGCCTTTTCTTCTTCCGCACCCGGCACCGGAAGTCCGAGACGCTTTGCTTCCGCTGCTGCCTCTGCGGCTGCTTCCGCGCGCTGCTTCTCCTGAATCACAGCCACCTTCTCCATCACTTCTTTTGCATCCAGACGTGCAAAGAGGATTTCCGGAGTTTCGGTTACCTTGGTACCGGATACATACAGGCCATACGTCTTTAACTCTTCCTGACTGCGTTCCGTTGCATTTAACTGTGCAAAAATCTTATCAGCGGTACGCGGAAGGAAGGACTTTAAGAGAGACGCACCGATGCAGATGCTCTCCACCAAGTTATAAAGCACGGTAGCAAGACGATCTGCGTTTGCCTCATCCTTTGCCAGAGCCCACGGAGCGGTCTCATCAATATATTTATTACAACGCTTGAACAAATTAAACACTGCGGAAATGGCATCTGCCACACGAAGCTTTTCCATCTTCTCTTCCACAAGTCCCGGAGTCTCAAGAGCAAGTGCCTTTAACTCCTCATCCACCGGCTCTGCTACGCCGCCGTTTCTTACCACACCGTCAAAGTACTTATTGCTCATGGAAATGGTACGATTTACCAGGTTACCGAGTGTGTTTGCCAAATCTGCATTCAGACGCTCAACTAAAAGCTCCCAGGTAATGGTTCCGTCGTTATCAAACGGCATCTCATGAAGCACGAAATAACGTACCGCATCCACACCGAATAAATCCGCCATATCGTCCGCATAGATTACATTTCCTTTGGACTTACTCATCTTATCTCCGCCCTGAAGCAACCACGGATGACCGAAAATCTGCTTCGGAAGCGGAATATCTAAAGACATAAGGAAAATCGGCCAGTAAATGGTATGGAATCGGATAATATCCTTGCCGATTAAGTGCAAATCTGCCGGCCACAACTTATTAAACTGATCTGTCGGGTTGCCGTCCGCATCATAACCGATACCGGTAATGTAGTTAGTGAGTGCATCAAGCCAAACATAAACCACATGCTTCGGGTCCTCTTCTACCGGAATACCCCACTTAAAGGAAGTACGGGATACGCAAAGATCCTGTAAGCCCGGAAGCAGGAAATTGTTCATCATCTCATTCTTACGGCTCACCGGCTGAATAAATTCCGGATGGGTGTTAATGTGCTCGATGAGACGATCTGCATACTTGCTCATCTTGAAGAAGTATGCCTCTTCCTTTGCCGGCTGTACCGCACGTCCGCAGTCCGGACACTTGCCGTCTACTAACTGGGAATCGGTCCAGAAGGACTCACACGGAGTACAATACATGCCTTCATATGCACCCTTGTAAATATCCCCCTTGTCCACCATCTTTTTGAAAATCTTCTTTACCTGAGCCTCGTGATCCGCATCGGTGGTACGAATAAACTTATCATAAGAGGTATCCACCAAATCCCAGATACGCTTAATCTCGCCGGAAACACTGTCTACAAACTCCTTCGGAGTTACACCCGCTGCCGCAGACTTCTCCTCAATCTTCTGACCGTGCTCGTCGGTACCGGTCTGTAAAAATACATCATAGCCCTGGAATCTCTTATAACGAGCAATACTGTCTGCCAAGATAGCTTCATAGGTATTGCCGATATGCGGCTTACCGGAGGTGTACGCAATTGCGGTTGTAATGTAATACGGTTTCTTACTCATGTTTTTTCCTTCTTTCTTTTTTATTAAAGTAACTCTGTTTTCTCTATATCATTCTAAAAGGCCACAAAATCTGCCGGTCCGTCCCCCTAGTGCTTCACCCTACGGTCTAACTTTACTGCCAGCTTCGTACCGATGCTTTGGAACAGCTGCACCAGTATGATTAAGATGATTACGGCAATTAACATCACAAGATACTTATAACGATAATATCCGTAGTTGATAGCAATCTTACCGAGACCGCCGCCACCGATAATACCACTCATGGCGGTGTAACCGAGAATAGTGGTAATGGCAATGGTAAAATTGGAAATAAGAGACGGAATGCTCTCCGGTAACATAACCTTTACAATGATTTGCATCGGGGAGGCTCCCATGCTCTGTGCCATCTCAATAATATTCGGATTCAACTCGCGCAAACTGCTTTCCACCAGTCGAGCCACAAAAGGAAATGCCGCAATCACAAGAGGTACAATGGATGCCGTGGTACCTACCGACGTACCCACAATCAGTCTTGTAAGCGGAAATACCAAAATCATCAAAATCAAAAACGGAATGGAACGAAGCAGGTTAATCACCACATTTAATACATGCATGACACCTTTCGGAAGCGGCAATACACCGTCCTTTTCTCCGGCTACCAACAAAATGCCTAACGGCAATCCGAGAATAATGGCAAAGGCCGTGGCCAACACCGTCACATAGGTGGTTTCCCACAAAGCAAAGGGCATTTCTTCCTTCAAAATAAGCAGTGCTTCGGAAATGGCTTCCGATGTAAACATTTTATCAAGCATTTCCCGTCACCTCCGTTACCAGTACATTTCCCACCTCAGTCAAATACTTCACGGCACGCTGCACCGTTTCTTCCTCCTCCGGAAGTCCCAGAAGCATATTGCCGTATACCTTATCACCGAGACATTTGGTAGATGCATATAAAATATTGGCTGCAATTTTTTCATCAATGGCCATCTGGGTAATGAGCGGTGCCCCCGCTGCCATTGCTCCGTTAAATACCACGCGAAGTACCCGTTCTCCCGGATGTACCGGTACCACTTCCTCTTCGCCGTCCGGGAATACAAGACGCTTTGCCGCATCGGACTGCGGATCCGCAAACACTGCAGAGACTTCACCCTCCTCAGCTACGACGCCGCCGTCTAAAATCGCTACCCTGTTACAAATCTCTTCCACCACACTCATTTGGTGAGTAATAATAATAATCGTAATCCCGAGACGCTCATTAATATCCTTAAGAAGCTCTAAAATATCGTGGGTCGTTTTCGGATCCAGGGCACTGGTGGCCTCGTCACACAAAAGCACCTTCGGCTGAGTAGCCAACGCTCTTGCAATGGCAATTCGCTGTTGCTGTCCGCCGGATAATTGTGCCGGATAACTTTCTGCCTTATCCGGAAGCCCTACGATTTCAAGAAGTTCCATAGCACGCTTCTTTGCTTCTGCCTTCTTTACCCCCGCAAGTTCCAGCGGAAAACATATATTCCGCAAACAGGTCTTTTGCATAAGCAAATTAAATCCTTGGAAAATCATGGTCACATCCCGACGAACACCTCGAAGCTCCTTTTGCGTGAGAGCCCCCAAATCCTGTCCGTCCATAAGGACTGCACCTTCCGTCGGACGTTCCAACATGTTAATACAACGCACCAAAGTACTTTTTCCCGCACCACTCATGCCGATAATTCCGTAAATATCACCGTCGTTTACCGTCAGGGAAATATTCTTTAATGCTTCCACCGTTCCTCCCGCTGTGCGGAAGGTTTTGGACAAATTCTTAATTTCTATCATGACTTCACCTCCGCCGCCGGGCAACTCCGCCCGAGGCATCCTTTCTGCCAAAATCACTATTTGCTCTTGCGTATTGTTTCATAAAACAAAAACTTATATCCCCTTTATTCCTGACTCTTGATAGCATCTAAAGATGTCTGCTTACCGCCGTAAATCCCCATCGGTTCTACATGTACGGAGCTTGCGGAAACAATGTGGGTGCCGTTCTGTGCATTAAAATCATCCAAATACGGGGTGTGCTGGAAATAGTTTGCATCTACTTCGCCGCTTTCTACCACATTGTTCGGCTGTACATAGTCGGTATACTCAATAATTTCAAGGGTAATATCCTTGGCTGCAAGAATGTCCTTTGCAATAGCAAGAATCTCTGCATGAGGAGTCGGAGAAGCAGCAACGGAAATCTTTGTACCCGCCAATGCCGCATAATCTACGGAAGCATCATAGCCGTCACCCGGCTCTGCCACTACACTGACAACCGCACCGGCATACGTTTTGCCGATATAATCAGCCACTGCGCTGCTTTCTAAAGCCGCAACCAGGGCCTTAATCTTATCGGAGGACTCATTCCCTTCCTTTACCGCCAAAATATTACTATACGCGGAAAAGGCGCCTTCAATGGCAAGAGAATCCTCTACCGGGTTAATGTCTGCAGAAATGGCATAGTTGGAATTAATCACTGCATAATCCACATCCTGCAATACATTCGGAAGCTGTGCCGCTTCTACTTCATCAAAAGAAAGATTATACGGATTCTCCGCAATATCTCTTACGGTAGCGGTAATACCCGCGCCATCCTTTAAGGTAATATACCCAAGTTCCTCCAATAAAAGCAATGCTCTTGCCTCATTGGTAGTATCGTTCGGAACCGCAACGGTGATTCCTTTGTCCTTGCCGCAACCGGCCAAGGTGCCGATTGCCAAAAATGCTGTTACCAAAAGTGCTGCTAATTTTCTCTTTTTCATAGTTTTGTCTCCTTTTCTGTTCCAATTTTTCTGGTTGAATAAAGGCGGGATTTTCTTTTTTCAGTGTCACTAACTTCTGATACCCCAA
Source organism: Lachnospiraceae bacterium (assembly GCA_017465475.1). Classification (GTDB taxonomy): domain Bacteria; phylum Bacillota; class Clostridia; order Lachnospirales; family Lachnospiraceae; genus SIG307. Next base: position 9,320 of record JAFTWC010000059.1, on the reverse strand, counting down.
GAGCTTCCCTCACGGGGAATGTTTCTTGGATTTCACGTAGGATGTTAGACTTTCTTATTACTCTGTTATTCATCAGCAACGCATAGACAGGACGTCTATGCGAGGTCGTCATAAGGCATGGATGCCGCATAAGACCGATTGCGTCACTCTATCGTACTCCTTGACAGAGTAATTAGAAAGACTACATCCGGAGGTCAATGACAAGAAACATTCCCCGTGAGGAAAGCTCCGGCCATTGTAGGAACCTTAACGCTGAAAAAAGAAAATCCCGCCTTCAAGTTAAAACTTAAAGACGGGATGAATACTTCCGTGGTACCACTTTAATTCATGTATTCCTCGCGAAATACACCTCACTGACTGCTTCCTTGCGGTTTACAGTCGCACACGATAACGGGCGTACCCGTCGCAGCCTAAGAATACTCCTCGGTGCGAAGCTCCGGAACCATGTTCGGTAAGTATTCACTCTTCTGCTCTCAGCAACCGCAGAATTCTCTGTAAAGCCCTTCGTTACCTACTCTTTCCTTCACTGCCTTTTACTATTTGTGCCGATTATAGCACGGTTTTTGAGATTTGTCAAACTTTTTTCTTTTATAGACTCATTATTATTTCCTACCTCGTTTTACTCCCTCATACACAAAAAGCAGTCCGCATCCCACACCATAGCACACAATATCCTTCACATCAAACACGGAACCGATGACTACCGACAAGATCCGGTTGTCCGACAAACCCAATACTTCCGCAATCCGAACGTACTGTAGCACTTCCACCCCTGCCGCAAAAAGAAAAATATAAAGCGGTAACCACCGCACTTTCTCCGGAATAAAAATGCGTACAAAGGTATAAAGCAGTACTACCACTAACACATCTCCCACATAAGGTCGAATAAAATCATCATGTACAAACAATGCAATCAGAAGCTCAATTCCAAACAAGAGAAGCGTTGCAAGCAAATATGCCATTCTCTTTTTTCTTAGTCCCATTTTGTCACACTCCCTTCACCGAAAAATTCCCCTTTGATTATACCTCTTTTCTCCCACCGGCACAACCCCTCTGCGGTGAACGGCAGCTAAAATGCGGTAAGCGGTAACTTTTTACAATAAACCCAAGCCAATTCCTGTAAAAAACCTTAATTTTTTCATCAGTCCGGAAAATTCCATTGACTTTTTACCTTATTATAAGCTACAATCAACATATTGTTATATTTACCCCAACGGAGGCTTTACATGAACACCAGGAAATCCCTGACTTTTCTTCTTATCAGTACGCTTCTGTTAGGCGGGTTTCCGGATTTCCGCATGAAACCACAGGATTCCCCCTTGCTATCAGATACATACACGTGGATAAGCGTACCATCGACAACCTATGATATAACACAAATGGAGTTCCCGAAAACTTTTCCGTCTCCGGAAGAACTGATTGCTACTCCTACACCGGCTCCGACTCCTACGCCGAAGCCCACACCTACACCGGCTCCCACAGCAACACCGAAGCCTACCCCAAAGCCGACTTCGGTTCCTCTTGGTAAAACCGAGTCCAAAAAACAGGGTAAGCTCACATTTAACTACCCGGAACCGGCACCTTTAAATACGAAAACGTCTACGTATACCATGTTGGTAAATAAAGAATACCCCCTTTCCTCCAAATACATTCCGTATATGGTGGAACCAAACGTAGAGATTTATCATAAGGGCATTAACGAACGACGCTACTTACAGCCCATTGCTGCGACAGCTTTGGAAGAAATGTTTGCAGCCGCAGAGGAAGACGGCTTACATTTGGTACTCCGCTGCGGTTTTCGTTCCTACCGATTACAACATTCCATTTACTCTTGGAATCTAAAAACCTACGGATATTATGAAGTTTCCCGTTACCATGCTCTTGCGGGCACTTCGGAACATCAAACCGGCCTTGCAGTAGATCTTTGTTGTGAAGCCACCGATTACAAAAACGATTTCACCTTTTTGGAAACACAGGAATATGCCTGGATGTTAGAAAATGCCCATTTATACGGTTGGATTTTACGCTATCCGGAAGATAAAATTGATATTACCGGATACAATTTCGAGCCGTGGCATTTCCGTTATGTAGGTGTAGAACTGGCAACCTACCTGAAAGAAAACGACATTGTTTTAGAAGAATATTACGGTGCGCTGCCTACCTCAAATCTACTGGCTGTCCCGGAAGAATTCTGGGATTTACTTTCGGAAGAAGACTTTAAACTCATGGAACAGGATATTGCAGAATACGAAAAGAGAATGGAAGAGCTGGCCAATCAGCCTACTCCGACTCCTGCTCCGACACCGGAGCCGGATATCACCGATGTTCCGGACCCGGACGAAACCCCGGATAAAGAAGACCCTACAGATGAGAACCAGGACGATGACTCAAATATTGATGGTGCAAATACAGATGATGATTCCGACGATGAAGACTTCACTGATGCAGATGATACTACAACTACGGATGAGGAACCGGACATAACCGATACCACAGATCCGAATGACGCACCGTACGAAAATGAGGATTCCTTCGAAGACATCCCTCCGGATGATACATGGGAAGAGGACCTTCTGATTTCGGAAGATCCTCTGGATTACCTTTAATTTTTCTTACGAAAGCTTTTTGATACACCCGAAAGGAGTTTTTATGAAACACTTCCTTCAAAACAACATATGTAAAAAAGCCTGCATCACACTTTGCGGGCTTTTCTTCCTGTGCCTGTTTTCCGGCTGCGACTCGGTACAAGCTGTCTTTTTTCCGCAACCCATTGTTACGGAGGATCCCACACCTACCAGCAGCCTGACGTTGGAACCAACCTTGGCACCAACTCCGACAATTGCGCCTACTCCAACGCCGGCACCCACCCCGACTCCTACCCCTACACCGACCCCCACACCATCTCCGACTCCCACACCCCGTCAGGTTACCTTACTTGCCGTGGGGGACGATTTGGTTCACGGCAGTACCTTAAACGGCGGATTACAGGAGGACGGCACCTACGACTTTAACGGATTTTACCGTCATCTTACCGACGAAATCAGCGCAGCGGACATCGCTGTGATTAATCAGGAAACCATCCTTGGCGGCTCGGAATTCGAATACACCGGATATCCGCGATTTAACACTCCGGATGCCATGGGACATGCCATTGTAAACGCAGGCTTTGATGTAGTCCTTCATGCCACCAATCATACCATGGATAAAAATGACGTAGGCGTGGAAAATTGTTTAAACTTCTGGGAAACCAATTATCCGGACATTACCGTTTTAGGAATTTATGGCTCCAAAGAAGCGCAGGATACCGTAACCGTAGTGGAAAAAAACGGCATCAAAATTGCAATGTTAAATTACACTTACGGATTAAACGGCATCAGTATTCCGGAAGGAAAAGAACATTTAGTGACGATACTTCGCTGGAGCAACCGGAATTACATTCGTGAACAAATACGACAAGCAAAAGAACTGGCGGATTTTGTCATTGTGTTCCCTCACTGGGGTACGGAATATGTTTACGAACCGGATGATAACCAAATCTATTGGACCGAAGTCTTTGCCAGCGAAGGTGTGGATTTGGTCATCGGCGCCCATCCTCATGTACTGGAACCGGTAGAATGGGTGGATCGCCCGGACGGCGGTAAAATGCTTGTATTTTACTCCTTAGGCAACTTTATTTCCGGTCAGATTGAAGCACCGAGACTTCTGGGCGGTATGGCAAATGTTACCTTAGCCGAAAACGAAGAGGGCAAAATTGAGATTACGGATTGTTCCGTCATTCCGGTGGTCACCCACTACAGCGACCATGTAGGGGACGGCACTTACTCCACTTACCGTTTGTCGGAATACACGGAAGAGCTCTTACAGCTCCACGGCATTCATAAACGTGCCGAAGAATCCGTGTTTACTTTGGAAGATACCTGGGCACTTGCAAGGGAAATTTTAGGAGAATACTTAGAAGAATAATATAAGAGCCTCACCGTATCACGGTGAGGCTCTTTGCAATACCTTCTTTTCTTATTGTTTACTTCGTTTCCGTATGGCAACCGCAACGCTCCGTCTTTCCATCGTCGCCCCCGCAACCGCTACAGCCGCAGCCACATCCGCCTTCCGAAGTTTTCCCGTTTTTGTGTGCACAGCTTCCGCCTGCGGAACAACCAATACACTTTACCCCACTTCGTTTTGCCTTTACGATATAAGCCACAGCTCCGCCGAGAATGGCTATAAGTACTACAATAATAATCGCATTCTCCATAGGAAACTCCTTTCTGTGTCTATGCTCTCTTCTTTAGCAATGCTTCCTGCGCAAGACTCTTATTCGTCTTTGCAATCATTGCTGCCACAATTGCTACAAATACCGCAATGGCAATCATACCCGGTACAAAACCTTCCCCAAAGCTACCGGTAGTAAATAATGTTCCGAACTGGAATACAAGGCAACCAACAGTAAAACCTACACCAAGCTGTAATGCGATACCGCCCCAAAGCCACTTTGCACTCTTCATCTCCGCATTCATGGCGCCGATGGCTGCAAAACACGGTGGAGTGTATAAGTTAAACATCAGATAAGCAAGCGCTGCAGCTTTCGTAATGGCAAACACAGATGCCACTTCTGCGCCTGCACCTTCCACAAGAGCTAATTCTTCCGTATCGATTAAATTATCAAGACCCACAAAGCATACCGCTAAGGTTGCTACTACGTTTTCCTTTGCAATAAAACCGGTTACTGCTGCTGCTGCCAGCTGCCAGGAAAGCACTCCTACTACCGGAACAAGCACATATGCAAACGGGCTTGCAATGGATGCAAGAATGGAAGAGTCTGCACTCTCGGCCACCTGGAAGCTCCAATCAAAGGTCTGCATAATCTGTACTACCGTGTTACAAACAAGAATAATGGTTGCTGCCTTCACAATATATGCCCAACCTCTTCCACACATGGTGGTAAATGCTCTCCAAAGACTCGGAACCTTATACTCCGGAAGCTCGATGATGAAGAAGGACTTTCTTGCCTTGTGACCTGCAATCTTGTTCACCAAAAGGGCACCAAGGAATATAAGTACAATACCGGTCAAATAAACAACCCAGCTGATCACACCCTGATTCTCGGCAAAGAATGCGCCTGCAAACAGGGAAATCACCGGAACCTTCGCACCGCACGGCATGAACGGAGCCAACATAGCAGTCGCTCTGCGCTCTCTTTCATTACGAATGGTACGAGTAGCCATAACACCCGGAACCGCACAACCGATGGTAATAACGAACGGGATTACAGACTTACCGGAAAGACCAACCTTCTTAAAAATCGGGTCAAGTACAACAGTTGCACGAGCCATATAACCGCAATCCTCTAACAAAGCAATGAGGAAGTACATTACCATAACAAGCGGTAAGAAACCGATTACCGCAATCACACCGCCGATCACACCGTCTACCAAAAGTGCGGAAAGAAGCGGGTTTGCCTCTTCAAAGAAGCCTCCTACCCAGCCCTGGAATGTTTCCAGCCAGCCTACTAACGTATCTGCAATAAACGGACCTACCCATGCCTGGGAAATCTGGAATACTAAGAACATCACCGCTGCGAAAATCACAAGTCCGGCAATCGGATTGGTCAATACCGCGTCAATCTTATCCTGAGAATTCTTGTCTTTGGTCAGCACCTTACGGCTTTCTACCTGTGCTACAATCTTATTTACAAACTCAAACCGCTTTTTATCTGCTGCCACAACAGAAGCCTTATCCGTCAAATCAATCATTCCTTGTTCATACGGAGCTTTCTGTACAGAGCCTGCTGCTGCCACTGCCGCTGCCACCACATCCTTCAGACCTTTTTCGTTAAAGGTAGTGGAAACTGTTTCAAATACCGGACAACCAAGCTTTTCAGATAATGCCTTTACATCAATCTTTGTTTCCTTCTTTGCATTAATGTCGCTCTTGTTTAATGCCACAACTACCGGAATCCCTAGCTCTAAGATCTGTGTGGTAAAAAACAAACTACGGCTCAAGTTGGTTGCATCCACAATATTAATGATTGCATCCGGCTTCTCATTCTTTATGTAGGTACTGGTAATGCTCTCCTCCGATGTAAACGGAGACATGGAATAGGCTCCCGGAAGGTCCACTGCCACCAAGTCCTCGGTTCCCTCATATAAACTCTTCTTAATTTTACTTTCTTTCTTGTCTACAGTTACTCCCGCCCAGTTACCCACTTTTTCATTTCTTCCGGTAAGTGCGTTGTACATCGTCGTCTTACCGCTGTTCGGATTACCCGCAAATGCGATTCTCATCCTTTTTCCTCCTTAACTTCATAAAATCATATCTAAGCAACCCCGCATCCATTAGGAAGCAGCGGCTAACTGCTCTGTAATAAAAAATGGGAAGCCATGGCTAACTCATGTCCCGAAAAAAAACCGTGTTCACGGTATGTACCCCTGTTACAATCTTTATGCGACTGCAACAGGTGTTATTCCTAAACCATAATTGCCGAAGCAAGCTCCCGGTCAATGGTATATCTTCCGTCTTTGATGGAAATGACGCACGCACGCTTTAAATGAGAAATCACCGTCACCGGCTCTCCGCTGTAACAGCCCAGCGTAAAAAGAAATGCGTCCAGTTCTTCATCTTCTGTCACAATCTCTTTGATAATATACTCTTCGCCAACCTGTGCCTCTGCTAACGTCATAACTGCCTCCTGATTTTAATAACCAAAATCATCCAACTCTTAGTTAGTGTTGACTAACCGTTGTTAGAATAACACAGAACAATTTATTTGTCAAGACCTCTTTGTCTTATTTTGGAAAAATAAAAGGAAGCTTATCCGCAATGGGACGCTTCCTTTCTTACAATTTCACATTTATCGGTTGTTCTCTTCCTACTTCATGGTTGCCTTTCTTCCCTTCGGCACAGAAAAAATCCTTTTCTTTCCTACAGTGCTTTCCTCCGGCATTTCATCCGCCTTCCGCAGTTGCGCTTCATCTAAATCGATTACAACGCCTTCCTTCTCCGGAACAACAGATACATCTTTTCCCTCGCCTTCCTCATTTACCATACCATACAAACGACGAAGGGACTCCGAAATCAACACGCCTTCCTCTTCCTCATCGCTGTACTTTTTAATCTCTTCATTAATCGCCAACATCTTTCGATCCAAAAATCCCACCAAATCCGCACATTCCTTTAACTCACGTCGGATATTCTCCGGCGCATTCCCCTCAAACTTGTAGTACATTTTGTGCTCAAGGCTGGCCCAGAAATCCATGGCAATGGTACGAATCTGAATCTCCACCTTCGTGTCGATGGTCATATCCGAAAGAAAAATCGGCACCGACACAATCATGTGATAACTGGTATAACCGTTCGGTTTCGGATTGGCAATATAATCCTTAATCTTTAATACCTTTACATCGCTTTGCTTGCGAATCAAATCAGAAATCTTATAAATATCCGACGTAAAGGAACAAATAATCCGAATCCCCGCCACATCATTGATATATCGAACAATGTTCTCCACCGTCACCGCCCGGCCCTGGTGTCGTAACTTCTTTGCAATACTCTCCGGAGACTTAATCCGGGCAGTCAAATGCTCGATGGGATTGTAACGATGCGCCATCTGAAACTCCGCATTCAAAATCTCAAGCTTTGTGTTCACTTCCTTTAAGGCTGCGGAGTAAATAAGCTGCATCCGCTTCCATTCATCCACAGAAGCGGTAGGAGCCGGCACAAACCTTCCCGGCACCTGATTTGCCGAAAGCGGCTGCTCCATGCTTTCATTTTCCTCTATTCTGTTATCTTTCTCTCTATCCTGCATTTCTGACTATGTACCTCCGTATACTCTATCACTCTGTCACGTTCCTATATCCTCTTAACTCTGAGAACATCTTATCATACTTATCATACCATAAACTTATGAACAAATCTTGAAAAATTTTATTTTTAATGGAATCTTAATCTTTCCTTTATCTTCCCTACTGTATCACCCCCCCGCCTCTTTCGGCGCGGACTCCGGGCTTGGCGGATTCTTATGGGACCGATTTCATTATTTCGCAAGGACGAAAACGCTCTCCTATGCGGAGGGCTTTGAACTTCCGTAGGATATTAGACTTTCTTATTACTCCGTTTTCTATCAGCAATGTTTGAACAGGACGTTCAAACAAGACCGATACACGCCACGGACGGCGTGTAGAGGGCGGTTGCGTTCCTATCCTCCATGATTTCCCCGGAGTAATTAGAAAGACTTATATCCGGAGTAGGAGAAAAGCCCTCCGCATAGGAGAGCGTTTTCGTCCGTTTGCACACAAGAAAAGGTCCCATAAGAATGGGACCGCGCCTACAAAAAGTCCGGGATAAAACTCTCACTCGCCGCCTGGCCTTCCTGCAAAAAACCGTGCCCGATGCCAAGCTCCACAGCAAAATCCACCACTTCTTCGTACTCTTCCTCCGTCACTGTCCGGTTCAATTCCGGATATGCCTCCACATGAGGCAAGGGGGTATATTGATTTAAAATACTGATTGCAATCGTATCTCCGTAGGTTTCGTACAAATAACGTAACACCCGCTTGGCTTCCTCTACCTGTCCCGGCAGCAACAAATGACGTACAATCACTCCCCGGTGCATTAACGCTCCGTCCGGGTATTCCGTGGCATTTCGCACCACCTTACAACTACTGCTCCCGCCGGTCTGCTCCTCCGCATTTCGTTGCGCTTCCCTTTGTCCTTGCGGCAAAAGCACATACTCCGCACTACCCACCTGCCGAACCATTTCCGCTATGGCCGCCATGGCAGTTTCCGGATAATCCGGCGCATGGGAATATTTCTTTGCAAGAGCACAATCCAAATATTTTAAGTCTGCCAGATAGATATCCACAAGACCATCCAATTTTCGGAGTGTTTGTACACATTCATAGGAAGAAGTGTTATATACCACCGGAATCCTTACCTTTGCCTGCATCAGTGCCTGCCTGATTTGAGGCACAAAATGGCTCGGCGTCACCAGATTAATGTTATGGCACCCTTGCCGTTCCAATGAACGGAAGGCCTCCGCAAGCTCTGCTACGGAAAGCTTCTTTCCCGACATTCCTGCCGCGATTTTATAATTCTGACAATATACACAACGCAAATTACAGCCGGAAAAAAACACGGTACCGGACCCCTTGGTTCCGGATAAACAAGGTTCCTCCCAGAAATGAGGTGCCACTCTGGCCACAACTACATCATGGGTCATCCCGCAAAATCCACTCTGCCCCTGCTCTCTTTCTATCTTACAATTTCGCGGACAAAGGTCACACGCCATCTCTTTTCCTGCCTTTCTGTCCGTCACACATTCCTTT
>JAFTWC010000058.1 GCA_017465475.1 Lachnospiraceae bacterium | reverse complement strand
GTGATTTACAGACCGAGCATGAGCGTTACTTAACCGAGCAGGTATTTAAGAAGCCGGTATTTGTAACGGACTATCCAAAGGATATCAAGGCATTCTACATGAAGTTAAACGAAGATGGCAAGACCGTTGCAGCTATGGACTGTTTAGTTCCTGGTATAGGTTAAATCATCGGTGGCAGCCAGAGAGAAGACGATTACGAAAAACTTACCAAGAGAATGGAAGAACTTGGATTAAAGGCAGAAGATTACGATTTCTATCTCGACCTTAGAAAGTATGGTTCCGCAAGACATGCAGGTTTTGGTCTTGGCTTCGAAAGATGCGTAATGTACCTTACCGGAATGGGCAACATCCGTGACGTTATCCCATTCCCAAGAACTGTTAACAACTGCGATTTATAATACAAGAACATAAAAGAGGCTTGTGTAAAGGAAATTTTGAGACTATATTATCCGAGTCTGCCTGCCTCCTCCGACAGCCGTTCATCCAGGCTGGAACAAACGAAAAGCATGTTTGTCCATCCTGTTTGAACATCTATCGGTTGAGAGGTCAGACACCAGGATAATATAGTGCTCAAAATTTTTTATTTACACAAGCCTCTTTTGCGTAGGTTGTTTTATGATTTGCAGTTGTTAAAAATATAGGAAAGACAGGGCAAAAGGATATGTTGAAAAAAATTGACATTCGTGCATGGCATGGTAAAATAATAGCAAGGTAAAAAAGTTCATATAAAAAGGAGAAGCGTATGAAATTACATATCACAAAAACGAAAGGTGCCGATATCCGCGAAGGCATGATGGGTCTGTTTTTTGAAGATATCAATTACGGAGCAGATGGTGGTTTATATGCGGAAATGATGGAAAACCGTTCTTTTGAATTCCGAAAGACAACGGGCATTAATAATGCTTCTACACCGGAATATGATGGGGGATACGGTTGGAGTAAGTATCCGGCAAACAGTCCGTTTGTGGCAATGGAATATCACACTTTCCATCCGCTGACCGAAGAAAATCCGCATTATCTGCATGTGAAGACTACACGTCCGGACAGCGGATTTTCCAATAAGGCTTATGATGGCATTTTCTTAAAAAAGAACGAGGAATACCGGGTAAGTTTTTATATGAATGCGCTGTCTTATACCGGAGATATTATGGTCTTAGTGGAAAAGCATGAGGATGTATTTTTACGGGGGACCGTTTCTGTCTCGGGAAAATGCAATGGCTGGAAAAAGTACGAACTGGTGCTTAAGGCAGTAGCGGATGTAGACGCGGCAGCATTCCATATTCTTCTTTCCAATCCGGGAGAAGTAGAATTTGACTGTATTTCCATGATGCCTTGCAGTGCGGTCTGCGGTGTATTCCGAAAGGATCTGGCTGACTTGCTAAAAGACATTAAGCCGGGCTTTTTACGTTTTCCGGGAGGATGTGTCATTGAAGGTGCAACGTTAGAAAACCGTTATCAGTGGAAGAAAACGGTAGGCGATATTACAAAACGTAAGGCGAACTGGAACCGCTGGGCAACCCACATGAACGGGGAGGCGAACAATTTCACCAGTGCGTATGCGCACTACAACCAGACGTTGGGTATCGGTTTCTATGAATATTTCCTGCTTTGCGAATACATTGGCGCAAAGGCTGTGCCGGTAGTCAGTGTGGGCCTGGCCTGCCAATTCCAGTCGGAAGAATTGGTGCCTGTGGACTCTCCGGAATTTATGGAGTACATGCAGGATGCCCTGGATTTAGTAGAATTTGCCAACGGAGATGTAACTACCACCTGGGGTGCACTGCGTGCCGAGATGGGACATCCGGAACCGTTTGGTCTTGAATTTATCGGTATCGGTAACGAGCAGTGGGAAACAGAGAAGGTGGATTTCTTCCGCCGTTACACCATTTTTGAAGAGGAAATCCATAAGAAATATCCGGAGATTAAGTTAATCGGTTCTGCCGGCCCGGATGTACATACGGAGCGCTATGAAGCAGCGTGGAATTTTTACCGGAAAGCGGTAAAGGAAAATAAAGAATTTACCTATGCGGTGGATGAGCATTATTACATGCCGCCGGAATGGTTCTTTGCGAACACACATTTTTATGACGAATACTCCAGAGAAATTAAAGTATTCTCCGGAGAATATGCGGCACATCCGAAGCGCCTTGGCGGCATGCGTTCTGCCAACACATTAGAGGGAGCCTTGGCAGAGGCGGCATTTTTAACAGGTGTGGAACGGAATGCGGATGTGGTTATCATGGCATCTTATGCTCCGCTTCTTGCCATAGTGGGTTATGTGCAGTGGGCACCGGATATGATTTGGTTTGATGCAAAAACGGCTTATGGCACTCCAAGTTATTATGTGCAGAAAATGTATGCAAACAACATGGGAAGTTATACGCTGAAAATGACGCCGGAAAGCGGAACGGAAGAATTGGAAGGTAAGAAGTTGTATGCGAATGCTTCTTATGATGAAAAAACCGGTGAGATTATTTTGAAGGTTGTAAACGCAGGAAATGAGGATGTAGTAATCGACTTATCTACAGAAGATGCTATCCAGTCCGGAACCGCTGTTTGTCTCAGCGGACCGGATTTGTACGCTTACAACACCATCGAGGAACCTCACAAGGTTACTGCAAAAGAATGGCAGTTAACTCAGGATGAATGCAGGCAACTGGTACTTCCGGCAGAAAGTTTTAAAGTATATCGGTTTACGGTGTAAATACATAGAGAAGTTTCTGTGTAAAAATGGGATATCACAAATGAATCAGAAAAAGGCATGTGGAAAACTTCCCACATGCCTTTTCTTATTGTTAATATGCTAAAAAAATTCTCGGATACGCTCTGCAGCAGCAGTGACGCTTCCCTGAATCATTGGCGTATTTCCGCCGCATTTGGCGCCAAGTTCCGTTCTGAAGATTTGCGCCAGTTCTTTACAGTCTTTTGTTTTGCTTCCTACAATAAATTGATAACCATCGGTTTCGCTTCCGGAAAAAACGGCACTGTAACCATTGTAACGTTCTACAAGGGTATTTACCGTATTGCGGATGGCGATGGTGTCCATCTTATCCACAAACAGAAGGGCATGCTCTGATTCAGATGGTGCAGGCAGGGTGGAAATACAAAGTTCCAGATAGTTTGCCTGTAAGTTGTTGATGCGTTCCTGTTGGCGGAGCATATCCTCTTTTAATTTAAGCACCGCATCTGCAATCAGGTCCTGCTTGGCGGAAAGAGCAACGGAAATGGCAGATACACTGTCCTGTTTTTTGTTATAATCCGCCAGGGCTCTTGCACCGCAAAGAATGTTTAAACGGACGCCGCCCCGGTGGCTCTGACAGTTTGTGATTTTTATCATACCGATTTCGCCCGTGGTATTCACATGAGGCGCACAACAGGCACACACATCTACCTCCGGGATAGTTACAATGCGGACCTGTCCTTCGATTTCAATTTTGCTGCGGTAGGAGAGGCTTTCCAAGTCTTCCTTGGAAGGATAACTGATTTCCACCGGAAGATTCTGATAGATGATTTCGTTGGCACGAAGTTCGATTTCCCGAAACTGGTCAAGGGTTAACTCACCGTCAAAATCTAAGGTCACTTCATTTGTACTTAAATGAAAACCGACATTATTGTAACCAAAACGCGCATGCACCAGCCCGGAGACAACGTGTTCCCCGCTATGCTGCTGCATGAAGTCAAAACGCTGCGCCCGGTCCACGTGGCCTTCCACGGTTTTGCCGACTGCAATGGCTTCCTTTACGGTATGATAAATCAGTTCATTTTCGATCTGTACATCGAGAACATCCTGTCCGTCAAGCGTTCCGATGTCCGCCGATTGTCCGCCTTCCTCCGGGAAAAAAGCAGTGGCATCAAGGACCACACGGTAGAGATCACCTGTTTCGGCCGGCTCGCAGGATGTGACGGCCGCCTTAAAATCTGTTCTATGGATATCTTCATAATATAATTTACGCATATTACCCTCCAAAATAGTTATGAGGCTATTATCGCATTGCGGGAAAGAAAAAACAAGAGTCGATATCCATTGTGAGAACATGCAAAATATTGTATAATCAAAAAGACTGATTACATAGACGAAGGAGAGAGGGTTATGATTCGTATTGCAGAAACAAAGTATGGAAAAGTAGAAGGACTTCCGGCTGCAGATCCGAGAGTAACGGCATTTAAAGGAATTCCGTTCGCAGCGCCGCCGGTGGGTGAAAACCGATGGAGACCGCCAAAGCCTCTTGCGCCTTGGGAAGGTGTATATAAGGCATATCAGTTCGGACCGATTTCTTTTCAGGATACACCGGGACTCGGCACCGATATTTATTGCAGAGAGTGGCATGTGGATCCGGAAATACCGGT
>JAFTWC010000057.1 GCA_017465475.1 Lachnospiraceae bacterium | reverse complement strand
GTAAAACGTGTCATCCAGATTAATTCCGGTAGTAGGGAAACAGCAAAAATCGCCATCAATTTAAAGAATCCGAAGCTTTGGGATGCGGAACAGCCGAATATATACCGTGTGAAGGTGTTTGCAAAGGACCTGGGTGCTTATCGTACCCATTTAGTGAAGGAAAAAGAGCCTGCGGTGGATGAGGCGGAAACCCTCTTTGGTATCCGCACCATCACGGCAGATGCCATCCGCGGACTTAGAATTAACGGAAAAGAAGTAAAGTTAAAGGGCGGCTGTCTGCATCACGATAACGGTCTGCTTGGCTCCGTATCCCTTTATGAAACCGAGGCAAGAAAGGTTAGAAAGCTGAAAGAAGTAGGCTTTAACGCTATCCGTACCGCTCATAATCCACCTTCTGCGGCTTTAATTGAGGCCTGCGACAGAGAGGGCATGTATGTGTTTGACGAAGCCTTTGATGCCTGGGGAATCAGCAAGCGTGGCGGTGACTTTGGCCAGCATTTTGCAACGGACTGGGAGAAGGACCTTACTGCTTTTATTAAGAGAGACAGAACCCATCCGTCGGTAATTCTCTGGTCCACCGGAAACGAAATTCCGGAGAGAGGCGGAGTAGGGGACGGTTATCTTGTGGCATCCCGGTTGGCAGAAACCATTCACCGGTTAGACGGAACCAGACCGGTCAGCAACGGAATTTGTACCCTTTGGAGCGGTTTGGATGACGCTCTCGCAACGGGACGCAACCAGGAGCAGAATGCCGCTGAGGAAGAAAATTCGGTTCAGTGGGAAAAGATTACTGAGCCTTTTACTAACGGAATGGATATTGTTGGTTACAACTATATAGAAGATATTTACGAGCAGGATCATGAGATGTTCCCGGAGCGAGTAATTCTTGGTTCCGAGAATTTCCCAAGGGAAATCGGTTACCGTTGGCCGATGGTGGAACGTCTGCCGTATGTTATCGGTGATTTTACCTGGACTGCCTGGGACTATTTAGGCGAAGCGGGAATCGGAAAGGCTGCGTATGTGAGCGAGGATGACCCGTTGATTCAAAGGGGTTCCTGGTCCCTGATGCCGCCGGATGGCTCTCCTTATCCATGGAGAACCGCCAATGATGCGGATTTTGACATTACAGGACATATGCTTCCGCAGGGTGCTTACCGCAGCGTTGTATGGGGAAGTAAGAAGACCTATCTGTTCTCCATGCATCCGGATACCTTTGGCAAGGTGGAAATGATGACCATGTGGGGATTTCCTGCGGTGCTTTCCAACTGGAACTACAGCGGTTATGAAGGCAAGCCGGTAGAACTGGTGGTATATTCTAATGCAGAAGAAGTGGAAGTGCTTGTGAACGGAAAATCTCTCGGAAGAAAGCCGGTTTGCATGGAACGTACGATGCCAAACTCGGTACATTTTGAGACCGTTTATGCACCGGGTAAAGTGGAAGCCATCAGCTACCTGGGAGGCAAAGAAATCAGCAGGGATGTTTTGGTTACCACAGGAGAAGTAGCTGAACTTGTAGTGACTCCGGAAAAAACAGAAATGCAGGCAGACGGCCATGATCTTATTTACGTAAACATTGAGCTTCGGGATACGAACGGAACTGTAGTGCCGGATGCAAAAGTTCCGTTAAATGTAAAGGTGGAAGGCTGTGCAGTGCTTGCAGGCTTTGGCTCTGCGAATCCGATAACGGATGAGGATTATACCAACGCTTCTACAATAAGCTACAGAGGCCGGGCCCAGGCAATTGTGCGTTCCGGTTATGAAAGCGGAAGCGTAAAGGTGGAAGTGTCGGCAGAGGGAATGGCGCCGGTACGGATTACACTTTCTGTTAATAACGTTAAGTAAGAAAGGGATTACAATGAATAGCAATACTCCGGAACAGGAAAAGCAGCATAAGCGGAGGGTGCGTTACGCCGGAACCCATCCCCGAAGCTATAAAGAAAAGTATAAAGAACATAATCCGGAAAAATATGCGGATACCATTGAGAAGGTCATTCAAAAGGGTAGTACACCTGCGGGAATGCATATTTCTATTTGTGTAAAGGAAATTATTGATTTTTTGCAGATTCAGCCGGGACAGGTTGGTTTGGATGCTACACTCGGATATGGCGGTCACACAAAGGCCATGTTGGAATGCCTCAAGGGAGAGGGTCATGTTTATGCACTGGATGTGGACCCGATTGAGTCTGCCAAGACCAAAGAACGTCTGGCAAAGCAGGGCTACGGCGAAGAAATATTAACGGTCCGTTTACAGAACTTTGCGGATATGGATTTAGTGGTAAAGGAAACCGGCAGAAAATTTGATTTTGTGCTGGCTGACCTTGGCGTGTCTTCCATGCAGATTGATAATCCGGAACGAGGATTTTCCTATAAGGTGGAAGGACCGCTGGATTTGCGTATGAATCCCCAAAAGGGAACCAGTGCCGCAGAACGGTTAAAAGAAGTGACGGAAGAAGAATTGGTAGGCATGCTCAGGGAAAATGCGGATGAGCCTTATGCCGAAGAAATTGCTGCAACCGTAATGAAGTGGTTCAAAAAAGGAAAGACCATTGAGACAACCACCCACATGAAAGAAGTCATTGAACAGGCACTTTGTTATGTTCCGAAGGCAGAGCGTGCAGAAGCAGTGAAGAAATCCTGCGCCAGAACCTTCCAGGCACTTCGCATTGATGTAAACAGCGAGTTTGAGGTTTTATATACCTTTTTGGAAAAATTACCGGAAGTACTGGCACCAAATGGCAGGGTGGCGATTTTAACCTTCCACTCCGGGGAAGACCGTCTGGTAAAGCGTTCATTTAAGGAACTGGAGAAAGTAGGTGTTTACAGCGAAGTCTGTAAGGACTGCATCCGTCCGTCCGCAGAGGATTGCGCAAGAAACTCCCGCGCCAAGTGTACAAAAATGCGCTGGGCGATAAAAGCGTAAATTTTTTATGAAAAAAGAAAGCACCGCCTCAAACCGTACATGGTTTCTGGCAGTGCTTTCTGTATTTTAATCCCCTATTCGCCTACTGCCTTATTGGTCAGCATGGTGAGTATCATTTTTGCTTTACTAGGTTTTCTCATGCCGGTCGGCTGTTCGCCCAAATTCATAACCTTGTTCTTTTCAGTTGCCGCTGTTTCCCAAACAGGTAAATTTTCACCATTTGGATTGCCGGTCTTTGCAAAGTTGCAAAGGTAATCGGTCATTTGATTACTTAATTCGTAATCCTTTTCCTCCATTGGGCGCCAACAGTTTGGCAGAGTTCCGAACCAGTACCATAAGTCGGAGGAGTGCCATGCACCGTTTTCATCGCCCGGAAGCTGACGGTCAAAATACCAGGTATATGCCGGCGTGGACTGTGCAGCGTTCCATTTTTTCGCCATGCTAAAAAGGATTGGCGGCATCATGTCTTCGCTGGTAACACCGGCCATGTAAGGTATCTTATGCTGTTTTCCTGCGGCAAGTAAGTCTGCACCTGTGCCGACCACTAAGCGGCCGTCGATACATGGGAAGCTTCCCGGAGTGCGAAGCTCTTTTTTTGTCAGGTTCCATGCTTCAAATAGCTTTTCCGGGGAAATGGAACGGAACTGC
>JAFTWC010000056.1 GCA_017465475.1 Lachnospiraceae bacterium | reverse complement strand
GCAATGAGCTGAAGGATGACCCAACGAAATGAAGGAAAAGGTGGAATTCGTTGGGTGAAAGGAAGAAAACACCTCGGCGGAAGGCTGCAGAAGGGAAAACAGAAAACGGCAGAGCGCATACGCAGCTCTGCCGTTGTTGTACATTGATTCGTATAATGGATCGGTTTATTATCCACAAATGAAATCAGTCTTTTACAAGTAGGTGAGGAATCACTACTCCCCATCACCAGATGCATCTTCCAAAGAATCCAAAGCATCTTCAATGTCATCTAACTTGCCTTCAATGTCATCCGCCTGACTTTCCAAAGCATCCAGCCCGGCTTCCAGAGAATCCATATAAGCTTCTCCGGCATCGTCGGACATCCTTTGTGTAAGAACCTCAAGGTCGGCTCCGCAGGAACGAACGAATAACGGTTCCGAATTGTCTTTTAAGGTAACCAACTCATCCTTCAATACGGAAACACGAACAGAAAGGTCTATGGTTTTTCCGAAAGACTTTGACGTAACACCGATTTTTTCTCCCAACATCTCCGCTTTGCTTCGAAGTTCGTCGCAGCGTGCCTGTAAATCATCGATGAAATCGGATACTTCCTCTGCGTGTTCCTCTAAGTTGGCTGCCTGCTCTCTCAGGCTGTCGGAAAGAGTATCCAGAGCTTTCTGCACTTCTGCCGGTTTGCTCCAATCAACGGTGCCAAGGTCGATTCTATTACTATTGGAAAAATTTATACCGTGTGCGGCAGCTCCCGCAGAACTCTGATTCCTATTGGACTTGCTTGCCTCCTCCGCCATGCGACGAGCCTTTTTGGCTCGTAATGCTTCGGTGGAATACTTGTCGCCACCGTATTGGCTTATGCTCGGCCAACCGTCTGCAAATACAAGATTGTGACGCTGCGGGCGTTCGCTTGCAAACTCATCCGGTGCATCCTCCCAGTCGGCATAATACTCAAGTTCCTTGGCCGGCTTCAGTGCCATCGGGGCATTGCCTGCCACAAAAGCAAGGTAGGTGGTCACCGTAGGAGCAGTATCGCCGCTACCTGTCTGCAAAACTGCAGAAACTGCGGAACTTGAAACAGAACCGTCAGCTATGGTATCAGTACCGGAAGAAACAGTGCTAAAGCCGGAGTTCGCAGAAGTATAGGCTACCGGTGTGCGGAACGGAATGGAATATAATTCCCAACCGTCTCTGTGCAGAATCGGCTTGATGTAATTTCGGTTTAATTTGTAGGTATAACAATCCTCCCAGTTACCGCCGAAAGCAATTTGCAACCGGCAGATTTCGCTGTTTTTGTCGTTTTCGCCACCGTTTAACCAAAATACAAAGCAGTACTCGGTATCCGGTAAAAGAGAAAGCTCCTTAGAAGCAGCACAGATATACTGTACATTCCAGTCGCCGAACATAAGGCTTTCCACCAAACCGCCGTCGAAGTCGTTAATAAAACTACGCTCTGCCGGAAGCTGTTGTGCAAAACTGTTATTTCTTCCGGAATGAAAGCTATTGCTTCCGAAGCCGTTGTTATTGTTATACTGTGTTTGCTCAAAAGACCAATTCCGTGGATTAAAAAGTATATAATTCATTTGATTTACCTCCGATGTGTTGTATGTATCGGACGGCTCCGGTTTTCCGGACAAACGAATGGTACAGTCGTCCACGAAAATCGCCCGTCCATTCTTAATTAGCCCACTTGCCCGTTTGGGATAAGTGGTGCCGATGAAGTTTCCTTGTGCATCTGTTACCGTTACGTTTTTTGTCATGGGTGTCTTCCCCTCTCACAGAAGATTTTTTATGGTGCCCCGGAACTCCGAGGCTGGTGTGCGGTGCTGTTTTTTGTTATGGGTGCCGTCCCCGTGCCGCTGCGTGTAAGACGCTTGTTGTGCTTACAGGAAGATTATAACATAGGGGGAGTGTGAATACAATAAAAAGATGTGAATGGTAAGGAAAATGTGGTGAAAGGAACTTTCTTCGAGAACAGCTGGCGAGAATCGGCAATAAGTGACTAGGTGGAATGATATACAAAGAGAGGATATATCGTTGTAAAAAATGTGAAATGCAGCATTTTTTCATTGTAAAAAGTGTTGCGAGCTACACTTTTTCGTTGTAATTTTTGTAATAAAGAGTTATACTAAAGAAAAAGGAGGGGAGAAGGTATGGCAATTCGATGTGCGACTAAGGCAATTATTGTAGAAAATGGTGCGATTCTGCTGAATCGTTGCAAGGGCGAAGATGGAGATATCTATTACGATTTGCCGGGAGGCGGACAAAAACAATATGAGAGTATGGAACGGACCGTGGTTCGTGAAGTGAAAGAAGAAACCGGATATGAAGTTTCGGTGGAACGGTTTGTTGCTTTGGCGGAGGAAATCAATCTGAGTGCAGAGTATCGCGAAAAATATCCGGAGTATACCCACAGAGTACTGCACGTTTTTACGGCGAAACTGAAGGCACAGAAACGAGATGTGCCGACGGAAAAGGATTTCGGGATGGAAGAGAGTGTTTGGATGCCGTTAGAAAAGCTGGATGATAATGTCAAAACCCGACCGGGGTGTTTAAAGGAGATATTACACCGGATTGCAGAAAAAGATGTTCCGGTGTATCTTGGGACGGAATATATTGACAGGTACTAAAATGTTTTGAAGAGTAGTCGGTAAGGAAAGGAGGCATGTTTATGTACCGTTTTGCGATGGAAGACTTACGTCATTGGAAGGAAAGCAAGTTTCGGAAACCGTTGATTATCGAAGGAGCCAGACAGGTAGGGAAGACATGGCTGATGAAGGAATTCGGTAAGACGGAGTATGAAGAGGTTATATATATTAATTTTGACTCGAACCGTGTCATGGCGGAGTTGTTTGAGCAAGATTTGGATTGTAGTCGTATTATAGAAGGAGTGGAATTGTATTCGGGAAAGAAAATAGAATCGGAGAAGACGTTGTTGATTTTCGATGAAATTCAAGAGGTACCGAAAGCACTTTCTTCCTTGAAATACTTTTATGAAAATGCACCGCAGTATCATATTGTATGTGCAGGTTCGTTGCTGGGAATCGCATTGCACGGCGGAACCTCGTTTCCGGTAGGCAAGGTGGATTTTTTGAAACTTTATCCACTCTCTTTTAAAGAATTTCTTATGGCGACGGGAAGAGAGCAATATGCGGAATTGCTTTCAAAGCGTGACTACACAATGATTACAAGTTTCCGGCAGATGTATGTTGATGCCCTGAAGCAGTATTATTTTGTGGGAGGTATGCCGGAGGTAGTATTGCATTTTGCGGAAGAAAAAGATTATTCTGTGGTAAGGGAGATTCAGAAGAGGATTCTGTCCGCTTATGAACAGGACTTTTCAAAACATGCACCGAATGAAATTGTCCCGAAGCTTCGTATGCTTTGGAACAGCATTCCGTCCCAATTGGCAAAGGAGAACCGAAAGTTCATTTATGGCTTAGTGCGGGAAGGTGCCAGGGCAAAAGAGTATGAAACTGCAATTATGTGGTTGACGGACTGTGGATTGGTGCACAAAGTTAGCCGGATAACCGCACCGAAACTTCCGTTAAAAGCATATGAAGATTTAAAAGCATTTAAGTTGTTCTTAGTAGATGTAGGACTTCTGGGGTGTATGGTGGGAATCGGTCGCAGGGCTTTATTGGAAGGAAATTCGTTATTTGTGGAGTTTAAAGGAGCACTTACCGAACAATTTGTGTTGCAGCAGTTAGTGACAAAGAAGAATCTGGGTATATATTATTATACGAATGGAAGAGGAAGCTGTGAGATTGATTTTGTTGTGGACAACGGAGAGTGTGTTGTTCCGATTGAGGTAAAAGCGGAAGAAAATCTGATGGCAAAGAGTTTGAAGACGTATTGTGAGAAGTATTCACCGGAAGCGGCAATCCGAATGTCAATGTCGGATTATCGAGAGCAAGATTGGCTGGTGAATGTGCCGTTATATGCGGCAGAGGAGACAGAGTCTGTATTAGCATGGTAGAAAAGGAAACAAAGGAAACGTGGGGAGACTTGAAAAACAAGGCTTTCTCACGTTTTGTAGGATTGTGACAGGGCGAGAAAAACATTTAAAAAAGAAAAATTTAAAAAAATAAAAAAAGTACTTGCATTTTTTAAAAAGATTGGTTATAATATCATTCGTGGCTGTGATACACAGCGGAATATTTTTGGGGTATCGCCAAACGGTAAGGCAACGGACTCTGACTCCGTCATCTCAAGGTTCGAATCCTTGTACCCCAGCTCAAGAGCATCGCGATAGCGATGCTCTTTCTTTTGTGCAGGTAAAATGAGCTAGACTGCGCAACTGCATGCGAGCAAGCTCACTTTGCCAGCACGAAAAAAGATATATTGACATTTAGGAACAAGTAATGTATACTTTTATTAAGTTAGCGGAAGCTAACTTTTATGATACTGATTGGTTAGCTTGTGCTAACTTTTGAAAATTAAACGGAGGTGTAAAGGATGAGTGTAGCAATCGTCGGAGGAAATGAATGCATGGTTCGAGAGTATACAAATCTATGTAGTAACTATAAGTGTAAAGCGAAGGTTTACCCGAAGATGACAAGCGGATTAAAAAATATGGGGTCACCGGATCTGCTTGTACTATTTACTAATACGGTGTCACATAAAATGGTACACTGTGCTTTGGGGAAAGCGGGGGCAGATACGAAAATTGCCCGGTCACATAGTAGTTCTATAGCGGCGCTTAAAAAGATTCTTGAAGAATACCTGGCATAAGGAAAGGATGATTTATAGAACAACGTACCGGGAATATACTGTAAATATGCATGGAGTCAAGTCTTGACTTTTCCTCCCCATTATATCATACTTAATATAGTATCGATCGGAACGGCAATATATGCCGTAGGATAAAACGGAGGAGGTAACAAACATGCAGGAAGTTTATGATTTTTTAAAAAAGGCAGGAACTTATTATTTGGCTACGGTGGAAGGGGACCAGCCGAGAGTAAGACCGTTTGGAACCGTACATATTTTTGAGGATAAGCTTTATATTCAGACCGGTAAGGTAAAGCCGGTGTCAAAGCAGCTTGTAGAAAATCCGAAAGCGGAGATTTGTGCGTTTATGGAAGGCACATGGCTTCGTGTAGCAGGAGAACTCATTGAGGATGACAGAAGAGAAGCACGTCAGGCAATGCTTGACGCATATCCGAATTTGCAGGCTATGTATTCGGCGGATGACGGTAATACTCAGGTGCTGTATTTTAAGAATGCTACGGCGACCTTTGCAAGTTTTGGCGGAGCACCGAGAGAAGTAAAGTTCTAGGCGGAAAAGGCGAAAAGTCATATTTAAAGTGAGAAAAAGCAGGATGAGTATTGACTTCTCGCTTTCCGAGAGTGATTTTCAGTCTGCGGGCTGTGTTTTTATGTGCCGGTTTTGTAGAATGGGGTAAAAATAAGTTCAATGGGAGGTTGTTATGACAAGAAATTCTATGGGCCAGTTTATGTCAGCGTTGCGTAAGGCAAACGGCATGACGCAGCAAGAGGTGGCGGATCGACTCGGTGTTTCCAATAAGGCAGTGAGCCGCTGGGAGCGGGACGAGTGCGCTCCGGATATTACATTGATTCCGGCCATTGCGGAACTGTACGGGGTGACCTGCGACGAATTACTGCGGGGAGAACGTATGATGCAGACTTCTGTAGTACAAGTACAGGAACCGGGAGACGGTGCGGAAGAAGGAAGCATAGAAAAAGGAAAGTCGGATAAGAGAGCGGAACGGCAGCGGAAAGCATTGATTACCCGGGCGTTATCCTCATTTAAAACAAAGACCTTGCTATCGGTAACGTTGTCAGCAGTCGGCTTGATTTGTATGCTGGGAATTTCCTATGGTTTTTATCGCCCGGTCATCGGCTTTGCAGTGCTTATGTTATTTGAAGCGGCAGCGGTGGTCCTTGAGGTGCTGGCGATAACTAAGTTAAAAGAGCTGAAGGAGAACGAATTGTTTGAAGAGGCGGAGGAAAAAGATGTCACCCGGGTTGACGAGAGCTTGGGAAAGTATTCTTTTGCGGGATTTATGACAGCATTTTCCGTGGTGGCAGTATCACTTCCGCTGATGTTGGTTCGTTCAAAATATATAGAGAGTGTATTGTTGCTCCGACACTATTTGGAGTTCTCGGTAGGAATTGTATTGGGATTGGTAGTGTTTGGGATACTGATAAAAGATTTGTATGTTGGGTGGTTAACCGGGAGAAAACGAGAAAAGGTTATGTGGAACCGAAACTGTGTAATTATGAACAGCATACAGTTAGGAGCGTTGGCATTGGCCTTGATTTTCGCGATTGTTCTGCCGTATTTCAGCAGGTTTAACCCGGAGACGGAGACCATCGGAACTACCATTGCACTGGCACCGTTGTTTCCGGGATTATTTATTGTGATAATACCGGCGCTGTTGATTGTGTTTCTTATTATAGAAAAGAAGGAAAAACAAAAAATATTGTTCCACGGTCTGAGGAATGTATTATTGCTACCGACGGTATTTGCGATGGGGGCAGCACATAGCGTCGGTTTTTCGTATAATCATATGTTAGAGCAGTCTTATCAGAAATATGACTATTGGAATACAGGACTGATTTTGAAAGGGCTTGGATGGGCGCTGCTTATCATTACGGCATTTTTGATTGTGGGACGTATAGAACAACGAAAAAGGGTGCCATAAAAAGAAAGAACGATAGAAGAGAAGAAGAAATTATATAATACCGGAAGGAGGACGTTATGAAAGAGTTTTCAGAAGAAGAGTTTTCGGAAGAAAAGAAAAGAGACGGCGTCCTTCCTGTGTTTTTTTGGATTTTTCTCGTGGCGACAGTGGCGGTGTTGCTGATTTTGACGGCCACGTTGCTTTCCCGAAACGGCACTTTTGACCGGTGGAAGGCGCAGTATACCGCTTGGAAGGAAGAAAAAGAAGCTATAAAACGTGCGGAGACGGCGGGAGAAAAAACGGTACACTTTTTCGGACCTTCCGGGATTGCAGAGTATGAAAGCTGGTTTTCCGGGGAATGGAAAAATGCCATTGCGGAGGGAATTGTAGAAGGGGAGGCAGGAGGCATTGAACCGGAAGAACCGGACCCGCTTCGTGAGGCTCTGACCGAGAGCCCGGTAAACGGCTCGGAAAGCTGGTGGGGGAGCGCGAAGAAAATCACAAGTGATGTGACGGTGTTTGCACAGGCGGAAACGCCGCTGTATAATGCCCCGAATCAGTCCGGTACGGTATACGGATACGGAAAGGCGGGAGAGGCTTTTCGGCTGATGGCGGTGTTTAAGGATGGCTGGTATGTGGTATCGGACGGACGGTACTACTATTGCAGCGAAGGAAACCGCTATACCTTGGTTGATTTGAAATCGGTAGATTTTGAGACCATGTTTAAAGAAGTTGAAAAAGAGAAAGTCTATCATGATGTAAGCTTGATTTTGCAGGAACCGGAGCTCCCTCACGGCTGTGAGGTGACAGGACTTGCCATGTTACTTTCTTATTACGGATATGCAGAAGATAAGTGTGTGTTGGCGGATCAGTGGTTGCCGAAAGGCGCCTGGGGCAGTACGAATTTCAGAAAAGCATTTGTAGGCGACCCGCGGAAAAAGGTGGCCTCTGCCGGATGCTATGCTACGGTGATTGCGGATACGGCTAACAGATATCTGGAAGAAAAGATAGGTGTAAAGGTATCGGAAGAAGGAACCCAAGGAATCTTTGAAGCGGAAATCAGAGAGAACCTTTCGGTGAATCCTAATATGGAAGATACAAAGAAAATTCCGAAGGCAGTGGCAAAGGAGGGAGTGTCTTTTGAAGAACTTCTTTCCATGGTGGGAAAGGGGCCGGTGCTTGCATGGATGACTATGGAACTAAAGTCTCCGTATATTGCCCAGGTTTGGGACGTGGATGGGGAAGAACTATACTGGCAAAACTGTGAGCATTGTGTAGTGTTGACCGGCTATGATTTGGACAAAGGAGTGTTTTACGGAGCAGACCCGTTGTACGGCAATTGTGAGTATGATATGAAGTTGTTTTCCATCCGGTTCCAAACCATGTATTCCCAGGTGGTTGTGATGGAATAGAACATGTCTTAAGAAAATATTAAAACTTTTCGGCGCAGGAAATCATTGACAGGTGACCTGCGCCGTGCTATACTCAAACTGTACCAAGGGTACTAGTACAGTTGTATACAGTGAAAACAGGGAGTACAAAACGTAAAAGATGGGAGAACTTATTTCGTCTGGGATGAGGCAGAGGAAAAGAAAGGATGAGGGATGCAGGCATGATTATAATTGATTATACCGACCGCAGGCCGATTTACGAACAGATTGTGGAACGGTTCCAAAGTCTTGTACTGTGCGGGGTATTGGAAAAGGATGCACCGTTACCGAGTGTACGGAGTCTTGCTATGGAGCTTTCCATTAATCCGAATACGATACAGCGTGCGTATACGGAACTGGAGCGTAGAGGAGTCGTTTACGCGGTAAAGGGCAAAGGAAACTTTGTGGCAGATATGCAGGCCTTGGTTCGACTTCGGGAACAGGAAGTGAAGGAAGAGGCGGGAATGCTGGTGCGAAAGGCAAAGGAAGCCGGCATGACAAGGGAATCCCTAAACGGTTTACTGGATTCTTTATGGAAGGAAGCGGTACAGCAGGAGGTACCGAAACAAGGTGTAGGAGGTGAAGCGGATGATTAAAGCAGAAAATGTCACAAAGCGTTTTGACGGTATGTTGGCAGTGGACAGAGTTTCTGTTGAAATAAAAGAAGGCATTGTATTCGGTATGGTAGGTACCAACGGTGCCGGGAAATCCACCCTGCTTCGTATGATGGCAGGTGTGTTAAAGGCAGATGAGGGCTTGATTACAGTGGATGAACAACCGGTGTATGAGAACCCGCTGGCCAAAAAGGAAGTATTTTACATTTCCGATGATGCCTATTACTTAAATAACGGAACACCGGTGGATATGGCGGATTATTACGGTGCGGTGTACGAAAGGTTCAACAGAAAGCGTTATTTAGAGTTACTTGATCAGCTGGGATTGCCTCTTAGCCGTAAAATAAGTACCTTCTCCAAAGGAATGAAGAAGCAGGTTTCTATTTTGTTGGGAGTGTGTGCCGGCACAAAGTATTTGTTCTGTGACGAAACCTTTGACGGACTGGACCCGGTAATGCGACAGGCGGTAAAGAGTATTTTTGCAAAGGAGATTACGGAGCGGGGGTTGACTCCGGTACTGGCATCTCACAATCTCCGTGAGCTTGAGGATATTTGTGATCATGTGGGACTTCTTCACAAGGGCGGTGTGCTTCTTTCCAAGGATTTGGAAGAGATGCGGACCGGTATTCATAAACTTCAGTGTGTATTTGCGGATGAGGAGCAGGAAAAACGCGTACTTATGGGACTGGAAGTGGTGAATAAGGAAGAACGGGGCCGTTTAAAGACACTTACGGTTCGTGGTGCAGGGGAAGAAATTGCAGAACGAGTGGCAGCGGCAGATCCGGTATTTTTTGAGATGCTTCCGCTTACCTTGGAAGAAATCTTTATCAGTGAAACGGAGGTGGTAGGATATGACTTCAAGAAGCTCATTCTTTAAATTATTAAAAGAGGATTTAAGACAGCGTCTTTGGACCATTGTACTGGCTGCCATTGTGTTCCTGTTGCCGGTTCCGATTTATATTGCCATGGAGATATCCGGAAGCAGAGGCTTTTCCACCGGCATGCTGGATAATTTCGCCAGACGTCTGGCATCTCCTATGGGGGCGAACAGCGTATGGATGGTGCTGGTAACCGTGACGGGAGCGCTGATTTGTGCGGTTAGCGGGTTCGGTTATTTGTTTTCCAAAAAGAAAGTGGACTTTTTTCATGCGTTGCCGGTGAAGAGAGAAACGTTGTTTGCAGTAAAGTATGTGAACGGTGTTTTAATCTACCTGGTGCCGTATGTGGCTATGGTTCTGGTAAGCTTTGTGATTATTGCCGTGACGGGAAATTTCCGTGCAGTGGTGCTTACGGTGGCGGCCAAAGGTCTGGCAGTGCATTTATTGGGGTATCTGACCGTTTATACCACCTTGATTCTTTGTGTGACTTTTGTGGGAAATATTGTGGTATTCTTTGCAGTCAGTGGTTGGACCTTTGGAATCACGGTGGTCGCGCTTTGGATGTATTGCTTGCTGGAAGAAATGTTTTTTGATACCTACTCTTATTTGGGGGATGCTTTTACGGAACGTTTGCATTTCTTACGGTTCCTTTGCCCGGGATATTTCTATGTGGCGGCTGTTGATGATGCCACGGTGTCCATGCTGATACAACAGTTGTTGTTCACTTTGGTACTGGCCGGGATAACGGTATTTGTGTACCGGATGCGTCCGTCAGACGGGGCGGGAAAGGCCATTGCGTTTCCTGTATTAAAGCCGGTGATTCGGGTGTCCATTGAGATTTTGGCAGGCGGACTTATGGGCATGATGTTCTATGATATGGCAGATAATTCCCATGGGGTGCCGGGATGGATGATTTTCGGCGCTGTACTTGGCGTGGTACTCAGTCATATGCTGGTACAAAGTATTTTCCATTTTGATATCCGCAAATGTTTTGCAAGTAAAGGTTCCATGTTTGCCTGTGTGATTGTTTCAATCGCTGTTGTACTTGTAATGCGTTATGATACTTTTGGCTATGACACCTATTTGCCGAAGGAGAAGAAGATAGAGTCGGTGGCAATTGAAGTACCGAATCTGGACGCCCGCAGAAACAATTCTCGTCATAACGGAACCACAATGGAGTGGTTTAGTGAGGTTGCGGAAATGGAGTTGACCAATATCAGTGAGATTTATCCTGCATTGAAGGTGATGATTGAGGATTCGGAAGTGTTTTACGATGCAAGGGAATACGGAGAGTACAGAGAGGGGTATGTGAGTGTCAATGTGGCATATCGTTTAAAGAACGGAAAAACGGTGTATCGCGAGTATCGCATGGAGGGCATGCCGGAAACCGTATTTGCTCCGGTCTTTGAAAATCCGGAGTACAAAGAGATTCATTATGCGGACATCTATACGGTACCGGAAAAGCTGGTGGATTCCGTAACTGTACGACATGCTATGAATGAACAGGTGATGAGTCTGAATGAGACCGAGAAAACAGAGCTCATGTCAGTATTGCGTAGGGAGTTATCAGCTTTGACGTTAAAAGAGAAGCTGGAAAATTTGCCGGTGGCCATACTTGATTTGCGTATTGTACACAAAATGTCTGCCGGAGAAGGCCAAAAATCAGACGGTGTATATGATGTATATGATTACACCTCAGAACTGCCGATTTATGCTTCCTTTACGGAAACACTCCGGTTCTTGACGGAGAGAGGCTTTGTAATTGACAAAGCGTATGAATGGACCGGCAGAGAAATGATGCGGATTGAGTTCCCGTACGGTGAATATAGGGGAAAGGACGGAAACTTAATCTGGTCGGCCTACACCGAGAAGTATTCCTTTGATTCGGAAATCGAGTATTATGTGACGGATAGTTCGGAGGAAACGGATTATGTGCTTTTAAATGAGAAGGCGGTTCAGACTGTGGCAGTGGAAGACTGGGCCTACGGGGATCATGTAATACCGGTGGAACCGGAGGATTTTGAGCGCCTGTATGCATTATGTACCTGGGACGATCTAAAAGATTACGGAGATCCGTCTGAGAATACGGATTATGATTTCAGGGTCTTTTTAGAGGTTCCGCAGGATGGTTACAATATGTATGAGACCTATCGTTATGTGGTTCCGTACGGAACGGATTTATCCTTCTTATTTGATTAGATGAGAGTACGGTGGGAGGATAAGTAGAAGAATGCGTTACTTTGTCGGAGAGAAACGATGAAGTAACGCATTTTTTGTCTTGTAATTTTTCGGAAAAAATGGTACACTATCCCCATATATGATGGACTTGTATGTCTTACGCTGCAAGAGCAAGTCTGATTTTAGAATGAAGCAGCGCGGAAAGAGGTTGTTATGGAACGTTTTTATGTACCGGAAGGGTATGCTTCCGCACTTTCCATTAAGGAAACGCAGGGAGCTATCAAACATGTAAAGGATTATTTTGAACGTCAGCTCGCGAAACAGTTGAATCTGACCCGTGTGTCCGCTCCGCTTTTTGTAAAGCCGGAGTCCGGTTTGAATGATAACTTAAACGGCGTAGAACGTCCGGTAGCGTTCGGAATCAAGGAACAGAATGATGCAGTGGTAGAAATCGTGCATTCCCTTGCAAAGTGGAAGCGTATGGCTCTTAAAAAGTATGGTTTTGTTTACGGAGAAGGTCTTTATACCGATATGAATGCGATTCGTCGTGACGAGGATACCGATAACATCCATTCCATCTTTGTGGACCAGTGGGACTGGGAAAAGGTGATTTTGCACGATGAGCGTAACATCGAAAGTTTAAAGACTACGGTACGCAGTGTTTATGCGGCACTTCGTGAAACTGAGCATTATATTGCAGATAAGTATGATTACATAGAAGAGATTTTACCGGAAGAGATTACGTTTGTAACGACTCAGGAATTGGAGAATATGTATCCTAACGATACGGCAAAAGAGCGGGAAAATAAGATTACCCGTTTAAAGGGTGCGGTGTTTATTATGCAAATCGGTGATAAGCTGGCATCCGGCGAACGTCATGACGGCAGAGCACCGGACTATGACGACTGGCAGTTAAACGGTGATATTATGGTATATTACCCGGTACTGGATATGGCATTGGAGCTTTCCTCCATGGGCATCCGTGTGGATGAAGTGTCTTTGGCAGAGCAGCTTAAGAAGGCAAACTGTGAAGACAGAGCAGAGCTTGCTTTCCAGAAGGCAGTGCTTCGCAAGGAGCTTCCGTATACCGTAGGAGGTGGTATCGGCCAGTCACGTATCTGTATGTTTTTCTTACGAAAGGCTCATATCGGCGAAGTACAGGCATCCATTTGGCCGGATGATGTGAAGGAAGAGGCAGAGAAAAAGGGCGTTATGTTGTTGTAGGAAGTATGGCTGTTTAATGTTATGCGTAGAGATGCAGTCGGGTTTACGAGAGGAGAAGGCTATGGCAGTTGACATTTCAAAGGAAAGTCCGGTTTTACAGGCAATTATAAAAGTAGCACCGTATATTCCGTTGTTTATTGATGAACCGGTTTCTGTGGCAGTGACAAATAAAACAGGCTTTATCTTCAATCAGCCGTGTAAGGAGATTCCGGTATCCAGTGAACTGGGAGTGCCGTTTCCGGAGGGAAGTACACCCGGGATGGTAATTGCGTCGGGGCAGAGAACTGCCCGTGAGGTACCTCCCCATGTGTATGGCATTCCGTTTAAATCCTATGCCATTCCGCTCTATGAGGGAAATGAAGTGGCAGGGTGCCTTATGATTGCAAAGAGTATTGAGACCATTAAGAGTGTAAAAGAAGCGATTAGCAGCTTATCCGACGAAATTGAGCAGGTAGTGACAGCGGTGAATGAGATTACGGATGGTGTGCAGGTGGCTTCCGAAAATAATCAGATGGTGTTTGATCAGATGGCGAATTTGTTGGAAGAGACACAAAAGATGAATGATATTTTGTCTGTCATCAATAAGTTTAGTAATTCCACAAAGATTTTAGGTTTAAATGCTTCCATCGAAGCTGCAAGAGCAGGGACTGCCGGAAAGGGCTTTGCAGTTGTTGCACAGGAGATTGAGCGTTTATCCGGGAACACAACCCAGTCTGCTCAGGAAATCGGAACGATGCTCGGAAGTATTGAAAGTCAGGTGAACAATATCAGCGAGGGCTCCAGAGAGACCACGGATGCATTTACGCAGCAGGCGGCATCTTTACAGGAGATAGCAGCTACTATTGAAAACCTGAATGCCAATGTGAAGGTCATTGCATCTTACATACAGCAGTTGTAGGCCTTGTAAGTGTTACAAATATGGAATATAGGAGAACTGTCATTTAAGTATGGCAGTTCTTTTTTGCATTTTCTATTTTATTATGAGGTGAAATGGAGAGAAATGTACAACAAACAGTGGTGCTTTTATGGTAAAATAGTATTGTAGCAAGAAGTAAGGTACCAGTGAGAAGGTTTTATACGAGGAGGGATATCATGAAAGGAAAGAAAGCGATTCCGGCACCGTTTACGAAGGGTGTCAATTTTACAAACTGGTTAGAGTATCGCAGAGCAGACCAGATTCCGGAACATATGTTTACAAGACAGGATTTTGTGAATGCAAAATCGTTAGGGTGTGATGTGATTCGTTTGCCGATTCACTTTGAAGAAATCTGTGAAGGGATAGAAGATTATACGATACCGGAAAATGTATGGAGGATTCTTGACAGGGTTGTTTCCTGGGCAGAAGAACTTTCGATGTATGTGATTTTTGATTTCCATAACAATTGTCATGGGGATTCGGTTACGTCGAATAATGTGGAAAATGTACTTACTCCGATTTGGAAACAGGTGGCAGAACGGTATAAAGATGCTACAGAGTATCTTGTATATGAGTTGATGAATGAGCCTCACGGAATTGAGGTGGCATTGTGGAATGAGATTATTGAGAGATTGTTTCGGATGGTGAGAAGTATAGACAAGAAACATTATATTATTGCCGGCGGAGCGGATTGGAACAGTTTTGCGGCCATGAAGACATTGCCGGATTTTAAGGATGACAAGGTCATTTATACCTTCCATTTTTATGATCCGCATACGTTTACTCATCAGGGGGCGTCCTGGAGCCATTTGGAGCGAATGATTCATATTCCGTTTCCGTATGACGAGAAGCGGATGCCGCCGCTCCCGGACAATCCGACAGAGGATGAAAAAGCACGTTACGCAGCTTACCCGGAACAGGGAACGGTTGCAGCGGTGGAACGGTTCTTTGACCAGTACGTGGAGTTTAGTTTGGAACGGAATGCACCGGTATTTTGCGGAGAGTTTGGATGCTTTGCACCGTTTGCAGATCATGAGGAAAGAGTAAACTGGTATGCTATTGTGGCAAGCCTTCTGGGAGAGAGAAATATTGCCAGAACCAGCTGGGACTATTACGGCGGGTTCGGAATCTTTAAGATGAAGATGCCTCGGGAGAAAGGGAAATGGTCGTTGCCGGTGTTCCCTGAAGATGTGGATGAAGATATTGTAAAGGCATTAGGGTTTGAGGTACCGCGTGTCGTAATATAAATGAAAGTACGAAAGCCTTAGTTGTCGAAATCTGCGATTTCGCCAACACGCGTGCCGCGTGGCATAGCATAAATAGCAGTTGAAGACCTTAGCTGCCGATTGCTTCACAATCGTCAGCACGCGTACCGCGTGTCGTGGCATAAATAGCAGTTGAAGACCTTAGCTGCCGATTGCTTCACAATCGTCAGCACGCGTACCGCGTGTCGTAATATAAAAAGTAGCCCCCGTTTAAGAGCAAGCTCTTACAAGGGCTACTTTTATATTACTTATCTAAGGTCTTCGCGATCATTCTGCCATTTTTGCAAGCTTTGCGTACTTGTCAGCAGCATCCTTTGCAGCCTTAGTGAAGAGTGCTTCTGCTCTCTCCGGGTTGGTTCTGGAAAGTCTGTTGTAACGTACTTCGCTTTCGATGAATGCCTTGTAATCAGCGGTCGGTGCCTTAGAGTCAAGCTGGAACGGATTCTTGCCTTCCTCTGCAAGACGCGGATCGAAGCGGAAGAGGTGCCAGTAACCTGCTGCTACTGCGTTCTTCTCCTCGGTC
>JAFTWC010000022.1 GCA_017465475.1 Lachnospiraceae bacterium | reverse complement strand
GAGCTTCTTGACGAAATCGATCAGGGGTTGAAGCCGGAGTTAAAGCAATATGTTTCCACCCAGGAAAAGTACCGAGGAAGTTGCGGATGTAAACGACATAAGGTGAAAAACCAGTGGTACAGTTTGATGAAGGAAGTGGAAGATCGGAAAGAGATCACACATCAGACGATATTTATGAATGCGGATATGGAAGGCCTGACCGACGAGAAAGAATTGTTGAATATGGCACACCGGTACAGTTTACGTACCGGTGCAAAGAAGATGTGGGTTTGCCTGTGCGATGAGACAGAAGAGATGTCAGAAGAAGAACGCAGTCTCGGCAGTACCCGAAAGGACTATACGCAAAATATGATTTTGCGTGCGATGAAGAATTCCAATAATGCGTTGCGGTTATTAGAAGAACGATTTGACCGTAAAGAACTGCTTCCGAAGGAAGAATTGGATGAATCCGAAGCGGGCAGCTACTTTTTCATTCCGTTGCATTATAAAAATCACAACCAAGGGTATGTGGTAACAACGTATGATAATTTCGGACATTATAATGATTTTATGCAGCCATGGGCAATGAACTTTGCGGTTGCATTGGAGAATTTCCGCTTGCATACGCACTTGAATGCAATGGAGGATATCAGACGCCTGTATAAGGAAGATACGTTGACCGGTATTTCCAATCGTCGCGGGTTCGAAGAGAAGGCGCGAAAGATATACGGGGATGCCCATTTCCTGCGGAAACGCGTAGCGGTCATCAGTATGGATATGGATAATCTGAAGAAAATCAATGATGCGTACGGACATTCCGCGGGGGATGAATCTCTTTGCCGGATTGCGAAGGCATTGAGCATTGTCGGAGAGCAAAGAGACAATATTGTGTATGCCCGTACCGGAGGCGATGAGTTTTTGGTGGCGTGTCGTATTGAAAAGCCGAACGAAGGAGAAGAACTGGTGGCGCAGGTGCGAGAGGTGCTTGCTGGGTTAAATGACAGAAGCGGTCAGCCGTTCCGCGCGGAAATCAGTTGCGGTGTTTATGAAGTAAAAGATACCGCGAAGGTGCCGTTGGCGAGAGCATTGGAAATGAGCGACGAGCGGATGTACGAGGATAAGCGTCAAAGAAAAGCGGAACGAAAAGAATAAGCGTGAGGATAAAGGAGGATGCCCCTTACTGTGATTCTGAAATCATGGGATTGGGACATCCTCTTTTTGATGTACTTTTATGGCCGGAGGCCAACTGTATTATAAAAATCCTCCGTCAAACCGGATGACCTGTCCGGTCAGATACGCCGGCATTTGAGCCAGTAACAGAAGCGCTTCTGCAACTTCTTCCGGGGCGGCAAAACGTCCCGAAGGAATTTCATCCGCCAGAGCTTCCCGCTCTTCTTCGGAGAAACATCGATTCATGTCGGTATCAATGACGCCGCAGGCAAGGGCATTGACGGCGATCCGGCTGGGCGCCAGTTCCTTTGCCAAAGCCTCGGTCAGACCGTTTAAGCCGGCCTTGGAAGCGGAATAGGCGGCTTCGCAGGAAGCGCCGGAGCAGCCCCAGACGGAAGAAACATTTAAGATGACACCGCAAGGCTTGTGAGACGGAATATCCTCTCTGTCCCGGTTTTTTAACAGGTACGGTATGGCCGCCCGGGAACAATAAAACGCAGAGGATAAATTGGAAGAAAGGACATGCTCCCACAGGGCATCGTCCGTATCGGTAGCCAGGCGAATCAGAGAAACTCCTGCATTGTTGATGACGACATCCAGACGTCCGAACCGTTCTACGGTTTGTGCGACAAGAGACGTCGGAAAGGCGGAGTTTTGCAATTCGCCCTGCAAAAGAAGGTGCGGCGCGTGAATTGCGTCAAGCTCTGCGCCTAACGTATCCAAAAGATCCGAACGGGTATGACAGCAACCGGCAACGGCATAGCCTGCTTTTGCAAAGGCAAGAGCGCAGGCACGTCCGATGCCGCGGGATATACCGGTAATTAAAACAGTTTTTTGAGACATGGGATGCTCCGTTTCTGCCGCACCGCAAGGGTGCGTGGCGTTTATTTAGAATAATTTACCGTTTTGTTACGAATACTGTTATTATACACGATAGAATCGAATCAGGCAAGAAAAACGAAGTACGGTCTACATTGCACAAGAAGAGGAATTCTGTTATACTAAAAAGAAGGGAACGTAAAAGGAGGAGAAGAAATGAAAAAGGGCAGCACGGCGTTACGGCTTTTTTTATATGCTTCTTTGGTCAGTCTGGTATGGTTGGGTGCTTATGTGGGATTGTCGGGGATTTTTTCGGTAAAAGAAGTTGCACCGGAGAAAGCACCGGAGACAATCACGCCTGCGGTTGATTTGCCGGCACCGGTATCCACCCGGTGGTCGGTGCTTGCGGTAGTGGATGAGGAACGGGAAGTAACGGAATTTATGTTCCGGTATGCGGACTTTCTTGCGGACACCCTGGTGTTTGTAAACGTCTCGGTATCCACAAAAGCGGAGCTGGCAACCGGCGGCTATGAAGTGCTCAGTGTGCATAATCCCGAATTGCCGGAGATTTTTATGCTCTCGGATATGTGTCGCATTTTTTCGGAAGAGACCTGGTGCATGGCGGCGGAAGAAGTCGGTGTGGCGTTATTGGGCATCCGGCCGAAGAGCTGTTTTGTGATAGAGAAAGAACTGTTTGAGAATCTGACGGAACCGGTGGACGGAGAAGTCCGTTTTCAAGTGCCGGACTCCGTAAAGGATGTGATTCTGGATGTAACAGGGCAGGCGGTAACGAACAGTTCGGCAGAGGAAGAGTTAGTGTATTGGGAAAGTTATCTGGATTTGGATGATATCTATTATCGGACGTTGCCGGGGAGCTTATCGGCCGAGGAATACCGACCGGATCGGAGCGGTATACAGAGGATGACGGAAGGATTTCAAACAGGAGTGTTTCACGAAGAAGACGGGGAGCGATAAAGGAGGAAATGACCGGTATGAAGAAAAAGAAACTATTGTGCGGAATCGGTGTGGCAGTGCTGGTGGCGGGTGCCTTTTTTACGGGACATACCGCAGGGGCCGCTTCTAAGACACCGGGAAGTACGGGAGATCCGCTGGTGACACTCAGTTATTTGGAAGAACGCTTGGGAGTGGCACAGGGAGGGGCCCGGAAAGTGCAGTTAAGCAGGGGGGATGTTTTGAACGGAAAACCGGGGACCGGGATTGTGGTGTTGGGAGTTTCCGTAACCGCCACAGGAAGCGGGCTGGTGGATGTGACGGAAGGTGCCTTTGCGGAAGCCGATACATCGTTATTTCCGTATCACAGCTACATAGCGGCGGAAGAGTCTTCCGGATGTGAAGCACTGTCGACGTGTACCGTACTTGTTTCGGGTGAATATACGGTAAAGAAGAATAATAACTGATAGTTTTCGGAAAAATGAGACAGGAATGTGACAAAATGCCCATGCGTGGTAAAAAATCAGCCGAATTTACGCGAAAAATAAGAAGTGAGGCGAAAATCAACTGTGCAAATTTAACAAAAACGAAGGGCAGAATTTGGTTAAATGAGATATGGTAATTTATTTGTAAATAGTGTATTATATTAGTGTGCTTTTTTTGTGGAAGAGAAAAGTGTATTACATCATATTTTAGGAGGAAAATGAAATGGCAAGTTTATCGTTGAAGAATATCAACAAGACTTATCCGAACGGTTTCGTTGCCGTTAAGGATTTCAATCTTGAGATTGAGGATAAGGAATTCATCATCTTCGTAGGTCCGTCCGGTTGTGGTAAGTCCACCACCCTTCGTATGATCGCAGGTCTCGAGGAGATCTCCGGTGGTGAGCTTTACATCGGCAATAAGCTTATGAACGACGTAGAGCCGAAGGACAGAGATATCGCGATGGTATTCCAGAACTACGCATTGTATCCGCATATGTCCGTATTTGATAATATGGCATTCGGTCTTAAGTTAAGAAAGACCCCGAAGGAAGAGATTAAGAAGCTCGTTAGCTAGGCTGCAAGAATCCTTGACATCGATCACTTACTGGATCGTAAGCCGAAGGCTCTTTCCGGTGGTCAGAGACAGCGAGTAGCAATGGGTCGTGCAATCGTTCGTAATCCGAAGGTATTCCTCATGGATGAGCCGCTTTCCAACTTGGATGCTAAGCTCCGTGTACAGATGCGTATTGAGATCTCCAAGCTTCATCAGAAGTTGCAGACTACCGTTATCTACGTTACCCATGACCAGACCGAGGCTATGACTCTTGGTACCAGAATCGTAGTTATGAAGGACGGTGTTATTCAGCAGGTTGATACTCCGCAGAACCTTTACGACAGACCGCAGAACCTCTTCGTAGCAGGTTTCATGGGTTCCCCGCAGATGAACTTCATCGACTGTCAGGCTGTAGAGCAGGATGGCGCTGTTGTGCTTAAGTTCGGTAACCATTCCATTAAGCTCAACGAGAAGAGAGCTCAGAAGCTTATCGATGGTGGTTACACCAACGAAGAGTTCCCGAAGAAGGTTGTTCTCGGTATCAGACCGGAGGATATTAAGGATGAGGAAAGCTTCATCAACATGTCCAAGGACAGCAGCTTAGAAGCAACCGTACGTGTATACGAGCTTCTTGGTGCAGAAGTATTCTTATACTTCGACATCGATGAGACCATTCCGGTAACCGCACGTGTGAATCCGCGTACTACCGCTAGACCGGGTGATACCATCACCATCGCTTTCGACTTAACGAAGATACATATCTTCGATAAGGAGACCGAGCAGATTATCTCCCACTAATTTTTCACAGATTTTTCAGGGTCGTCGTTTTCGACGACCCTTGACTTTTTTTAGGGTGAATGATAAACTGACAATAGCGGAGAAGATGTTTCGAGCAAAAAGGAGGACGTATGATTTCGAATCAGGTGTTACAAAACACAATTGACGGTTTAAAGGCAATTACCAGAGTGGAGCTTTGTGTATTGGGAACAGACGGGGAGATTTTGGCGGCAACGTTGGAACCGGGCCAGGAGAGTATCGAGGCAGCGGTGACATTTGTGGATTCGCCTGCAGATAGTCAATCTTTGGCAGGGTATCAGTTTTTTAAAGTATATGATGACAGTCACTTGGAATTTATCATTTTGGCAAAGGGAGATACCGATGATGTGTACATGATCGGTAAAATGACGGTATTTCAGATTCAGAATTTAATTGTTGCCTATAAGGAACGTTACGATAAAGATAATTTTATTAAGAACCTTTTACTTGATAATCTTTTGCTTGTGGATATTTATAATTTGGCAAAAAAATTGCATATTGAGGCAGATGCGAGACGTATCGTGTTTCTTATCGAAACACAGCAGGAAAAGGATACCAATGCGCTTGAAACAGTGCGCAGTTTGTTTGCGGGAAAGAGCCGGGATTTCATTACGGCGGTGGACGAGCGCAATATTATTCTCGTAAAGGAACTTAAGTTAAACGAAGATTACGAGCATATGATGAAGACAGCAAAAGTGCTGTTGGATACACTGAATACAGAGGCAATGACAAGAGTGAATATCGCCATCGGCACCATTGTCAATGAGATTAAGGATGTATCCCGTTCTTACAAGGAAGCGAAAATGGCACTTGAAGTAGGAAAGATTTTCTATAGTGACCGTAATGTAGTGGCATATTCTAATTTGGGAATCGGTCGTTTGGTATATCAGCTCCCGATTCCGATGTGTAAAGTGTTTATCCGGGAAATTTTTGACGGAAAAACGTTGGAGGATTTTGATGAAGAGACCATTGTGACCATCAATAAATTCTTCGAAAACAACTTAAACGTGTCCGAAACATCCCGTCAGCTTTACATACACCGAAATACATTGGTGTACCGGTTAGACAAGCTGCAGAAGATGACTCATTTGGACCTTCGTACCTTCGAAGATGCCATTACCTTTAAGATGGCACTTATGGTAGTGAAGTATATGAAATATGTAGAAAATATGGAATTTTAGGCTTTAAGCCGCATCATTGGGTGCGGCTTAAAAATTTAAGGAGGAGGGAGCAGACATGGCAGGAACCTATGATTTACACCGTGATTTACAGTCCATACAGGCACCGGTGATTCATTTTGACCATGTTTCCAAAGAATATCAAAAAGGAATTCATGCAATAGAGGATATCAGTATCAGTATAAAAAAGGGAGAGTTTGTTTTTATTGTTGGAAGCAGTGGCTCCGGAAAGTCTACCCTGATTCGCCTGATGTTAAGAGAAATATTGCCGACGAAAGGCCGGGTGTTTGTAGCGGGGAGAGAATTGTCACGGCTGCGCCGTCATCAAATCAGTAAATACAGACGAAGTATCGGCGTGGTGTTTCAGGATTTCCGACTGTTGAAGGACCGGAATGCTTATGAAAATGTGGCATTTGCTCAAAGGGTAATAGAGGTGCCGCCGGCAGAAATCAAGAAAAATGTGCCGAGAGTATTGGCATTGATGGGGTTGACGGAAAAATACAAAGCCTATCCGTCGGAGATGTCCGGAGGAGAGCAGCAGAGAGTGGCATTGGCAAGAGCACTGGTGAATAATCCGGTGATTTTACTGGCAGACGAACCGACGGGTAATCTGGACCCGAAAAATTCATGGGAAATCATGCATTTGTTGGAAGAAGTAAACCGTCGCGGAACCACTGTGGTGGTGGTAACTCATAACCATGAGGTGGTGGATATGATGCAGAAGAGAGTTATTACGCTCCGAAACGGCAGAATAATCAGTGATGAACAAAAGGGCGGGTATGTGTATGCAAAGTATTAGAACTTTTTTTTATTGTTTGAAACAGGGACTGCGCAGTATTTTTCATAACGGAATGTTTTCCCTGGCATCTATCGGAACCATAACGGCAAGTTTGTTTATTCTTGGCTTGTTCTTTTTTGTGACCATGAATGTCCGGTATGTGATGAAGGGAGCAGAGCAGAATGTGGGAGTGACAGTGCTGTTTGAGGAAGATTGCCCGGAAGCAACGATTGTAAATATCGGAGAAAAAATAGAGACGAGAGCGGAAGTGGCGGATGTGGTCTTCATTTCTGCGGAGGAGGCTTGGGAAAACTATAAGGAAACTCATTTAAATGAAGAACTGGCAGCTACCTTCGGAGAGGATAATCCTTTGGAGGATTCCGCATCTTATAAAGTGTATTTAAATGATGTGGCAATGCAGGATGTTTTGGTGCGTTATATTGAAAGTTTGGATGGAGTTCGCCGGGTAAATGCATTGGACGGCGTAGCAGAAAGTTTGGAAGGAATTAACAGGATTGTAACACTGGTTTCGGTGGCTATTATCGTAATTTTGGTGGCGGTGGCGGTGTTTTTAATCCGTATGACAGTGTCCATCGGTATTTCCGTGCGAAAAGAAGAGATTTCCATTATGAATTTAATCGGTGCAACGGATTTCTTTGTGCGTTTTCCGTTTGTAGTGGAGGGCGTAGTATTGGGAATTTGTGGTGCACTGGTGCCTTTAGGAATACTGAAGCTGATTTACGGACGGGTGATTCTGTATCTGACGGAAGAGTTTGAAAGTGTATTTCGGAAGATGTCTTTCTTAAGTGAACGGGAAGTGTTTTCACGTCTGACACCTTTGTTACTTTTAATCGGTATATTAATCGGTTGGTTCGGAAGTACAACCAGCACGCGGAAGCAACTAAGAAAAATCAGTTTACGATAAGTAAGGGATAAAGGATAATAGGGAAAAGAAAGGAGCGACTTATGAGAAAAAGGATACGAAAAGTACTTTGTTATGCGGGATTGTTTTCCGTGTTGGTGGCTGCATGTCCGGTAAAATATGGTCAGGTGGTTCAGGCCGGGCAATCTTATCAGTCTGCCATAGATAAGGCGAAAAAGGAAAAGGAAGAGCTGGAAAAAAAGCGGAAAGAAGCAAAAGAGCGAATAGAGGCGTTAGAAGCGGATAAAAAGAGTACGGAAGAGTATATTGTAAAGGTAGATGAAGAGTTATCTCTTGCCTATGATGCTATGGAAAAGTTGGAGCAAAACATAGCAGAGTGTGAAACAGCATTAGAAGAGGCACAGGAAGAACTGGAATTGTCCGTGGAAACAAAAGAAAATCAGTATGCCACTATGAAGGCCAGGATAAAATATATGTATGAGAACTGGGAAACCAGTTTTTGGGAGTTGTTTACCGGAGCAGACAGTTTAGAAGATTTGTTAAATCAGGTAGAATATCGTTCACAGATTGCTGCGTATGATGATAATCTTTTAAAACGATATGAGGCCACCTGTGAGGAAGTAAAACAAAAAGAGGAATCTTATGAGCTGGCCCTTGTGGAGTTAAATGCACAAAAAGAGTTACAACAGATGCAGATTGATAATCTGACGGTGCTGGTGGCCAACAAGGCGGCTTATATGGAAGAATTGACTGCAAAGCTTGGTGTGACGGAAGAACAGTATTTTGAGTTTTACGAAGAGATTGAAAGCAAACAGTTGGAAATTGCCGATTTGGAAGAAAAAGAGAAGAAGCGAATCGAGGAAGAAGAGAGAAAGAGAAGAGAAGAAGAGGAACGTTTGCGTCGGGAGGAAGAGGAAAGAAAGAGAAGGGAAGAGGAGTTAAAAAAACTGGGTCTTACTGACGAGACTTCCATTGACAATATGATTTGGCCGTTCCCGGGAGACCCGAATATTTACTCCTATTTCGGGAACCGTATCAGCCCGATTACCGGGAAAAAAGAGTATCACAGCGGAATCGATATCGGTGGTGCTTACGGTGCTGATATTGTAGCTTCTTTGGCCGGTAAGGTAATAAAGTCTACATGGACTGCCATGAACGGAAATCATGTGGTGATTGATCACGGAAACGGAGTCCAGACCTACTACCTGCATGCGTCTAAATTGTTGGTAAAAGCCGGTGATTATGTGAAGCAGGGACAGGTAATCATGAAATGTGGTTCTACCGGGTGGTCTACCGGGCCGCATTTGCATTTTACAATCCGGATAAACGGAACACCGGTGGATCCGTGTAAATATGTAAAACCGTAAAAAATTGGAAGGAATATTTGCTATATGAAGAGTATGAGAGAATTGTGGATGAACGGAAAGTGTTTGGTTGGAAGAGTGTTATGTATCTGTGGTTTGATTTTTCTCTGCGGGTGTACCAATACGCCGGAAAAGCCACTTAAAGAGTCGGTGTTGACAGAAAGCGGAAACAAGGAGGAATCCGGGAAAAAGGAAGAGTCCGGCGGGAATTTGTGGGATTTATTTTTCGGAGAGTCAAGTGGTGAGGAAAGCAAAACAACCGATGATGAAGCATTTTTGGAAAAAGCCAATTATTTAAAGTCGTTGATTGATTTGTATTTCTGGGAGGATACCAAGGAAGAAGAGCTATATGAAGGAATGTATCACGGATTGTTAAATTCTTTGGGGGATCCTTATTCCTGTTACTATACAAAGGCAGAGTATGATCTTTTGATGGAAGAATTGGAAGGCACTTATTGCGGTATCGGTGCGCTGGTAAATCAAAATGCGTCTACGAAGGTGATTACCATAGTGCGTCCTTTTGTAAACGGTCCTGCATATAAGGCAGGGATGCTTCCGGGAGATATTATCACGAAAATTGACGGAGAAGATGTTTCTACCTGGGATATCGATTTTGCCGTAAAGCGTATGAAGGGTGAGCAGGGAACGAAGGTAGAAGTAGAAGTATGGCGTTCTTCCGAAAGTGAGTATATTGATTTAACGATTACCCGGGATATCATCGAGGTAGAAACGGTTACCTATCAGATGTTGGATGATTCCATTGGCTATATTTATGTGATGCAGTTTGATGAGATTACGACACAGCAGTTTGCTACGGCGCTGGATGCATTGAAAGCACAGGGAATGAAAGGCCTTGTGATGGACATTCGTGATAACGGAGGCGGTCTCTTGACCACGGTTTGTGATATGTTGGATTTGTTCCTGGAAGAGGATCAACTTATTGTATATACATTGGATAAGTATGATACGAAAGAAGAAATTCACGCGCATGAGGGGAGTTTGGAGCGGATTCCGATGGCGGTGTTGATTAACGGATACAGTGCAAGTGCTTCCGAAATCTTTTCCGGTACGCTTCAGGATTATGGTATGGCAACAATCGTGGGAACCCAGAGTTTCGGAAAAGGTATCGTACAAAGTGTGATTCCGCTTTCTGACGGAAGCGCGGTAAAACTTACGGTTTCTACCTATTACACACCAATCGGGAGAAATATTCACGGGTTAG
This sequence comes from Lachnospiraceae bacterium, assembly GCA_017465475.1. GTDB lineage: Bacteria > Bacillota > Clostridia > Lachnospirales > Lachnospiraceae > SIG307. The sequence goes on along the minus strand of JAFTWC010000022.1, from coordinate 18,590 downwards.
GAATTAAGCCGGATGTGGAAGTAGAGCTTAATGAGGAATTGCGACAGTTACCGATAGTGCCGCTGGATGAGGACAATCAGCTTCAAACGGCGGTGGAAGAAGTAAAGAAACAATTGCGTTAAGAAAAAAAGGATAAAAAAGAGGTTGCATTCTCTGAGTAAGTGTGGTATGATATCTCCTTGATACGGACACTTGTTTTTATGGCGCGAACACGAAAGGAGAAAACCTTTGGCAGAAGAGAAATTCTATATCGTAAAGAAGAAGGCAGTGCCTGAGGTGTTGTTGCAGGTAGTGGAAGCAAAACGTCTTCTGGATTCGGAGCGGGTACTTACGGTACAAGAAGCGACGGAAGCAGTGGGTATCAGCCGAAGTTCTTTTTATAAGTATAAGGATGATATTTTTCCGTTTCATGAGAATAACCGAGGAAGAACCATTACGTTTATGCTTCAAATGGATGATGAGCCGGGTTTGTTGTCTGTGGTACTCAGTGAGATAGCAAAAAGCGGAGCCAATATTCTTACCATTCATCAGGCTATTCCCATTGGAGGAATCGCATCCCTGACCATTTCGGTGGAGATGCGTCCGGAAACCGAGGAGGCAACGGTACTGATGGAACGTATGGAAGCTATTTCGGGTGTACACTATATTAAGATTTTGGGAAGAGAATAAACAACGGAGGCAAAAGATATGAAAATTGCAGTGTTAGGATACGGCACCGTAGGTTCCGGTGTGGTGGAAGTGTTAAATCAGAATAAGGACAGCATCACAAAACGTGCAGGAAAAGAAATCGAAGTAAAGCACATTTTGGATTTGAGAGATTTTCCGGGGGATCCGGCAGAACACTTGATTACCCATGATTTCCAGGATATCGTAACTGATCCGGAAGTGGAGATTGTAGCAGAAGCGATGGGTGGCGTAAAACCGGCATATGATTTTGTGAAGGCTTGCCTCGAAGCAGGTAAGAGCGTATGTACGTCTAACAAGGAATTGGTGGCAAAGCATGGTGCAGAGCTTCTTGAAATTGCAAAGCAGAATAAGTTAAACTTCTTGTTTGAGGCAAGTGTGGGCGGCGGTATTCCGATTATTCGTCCGTTAAACCAGTCTTTGACTGCAGACGAGATTATGGAAATTACCGGTATCTTAAACGGTACCACGAACTATATTTTGACCCAGATGCGTGACTATGGTTATGACTTTGATACGGTTCTTAAGGAAGCTCAGAGATTGGGCTATGCGGAACGTAATCCGGAGGCTGACGTGGAGGGTTACGATGCCTGCAGAAAGCTTGCGATTTTAACGTCTCTTGCTTATGGTAAGCAGGTGGATTTCGAGGATATTTATACGGAAGGAATTACAAAGATTACTGCAGAGGATATGAAGTATGCGCAGAGCATGGAGTGTACGGTAAAACTTCTCGGTATGGGAAATCGTCAGGGTGATAAGTTCTTTGCTATGGTGGCTCCGCGTATGATTAATAAGCACCATCCGCTCTACAGTGTAGACGATGTATTTAACGGTATTTTAGTAAAGGGAAACATGCTTGGCGACGTAATGTTCTACGGTCGCGGTGCAGGTAAGCTTCCGACCGCAAGTGCTGTGGTTGCGGATATTGTGGATGCCGCAAAGCATGTAGGTACCAACATTATGACTCTTTGGAGCAGTAAAAAGCTTGCGTTGTCTTCCTGCGATGAGGCAATGAATGTATTCTTTGTTCGTGTGCCGGCAGAAGAAAAGGATGCGGCATTGGCAGCATTCGGTGCAGTAAAGGAAGTAAAAGCAGAAGGTGTCACCGGCGAGTTCGCATTTGTAACCGAAAAGATGACGGAAGCAACATTTGCAGAGCAGAGTAAGAAGGTTACCGTAAAGAATCGTATTCGCGTAGAAGCATAAGGAAAGAAGGATATAGATATGAAGTATATTGTAGTATTAGGCGACGGTATGGCAGATGAACCGATTGCAGAAATCGGTGGAAAGACTCCTCTCATGCATGCCAACACACCGATGATGGATGAACTGGCAGGAAAATCCGTGGTTGGTTTGGCGGCAACGATTCCGGAGGGAATGAGTCCGGGAAGTGACACTGCAAACTTAGCAGTGCTCGGCTATAACCCGAAGAAGTATTACACCGGACGTTCTCCGTTAGAAGCGCTTTCCATCGGCGTGCAGATGAAGGATACGGATATTGCACTTCGTTGTAATATCGTTACGGTATCTGAAGAAGATGTGCCGTATGGTGAAAGAACTATCATTGATCACAGTTCCAGTGAAATTTCCACGGAAGATGCGGCTGTTTTATTAGAGGCAGTGAAGAAAGAATTGCAGGACGATATTTACAGTTATTATGTAGGTACCAGTTACAGACATCTGTTAATCTGGGATAAGGGTCAGGTCGTACCGCTTACTCCGCCTCATGATATTTTAGGTAAGGTAATCGGAGACTATCTTCCGAAGGAAGAGAAGCTTCGTGAAATGATGGAGAAGAGCTATGATATTTTAAATAACCATCCGCTTAATGTGGAACGTGCAAAAAAAGGCTTACATAAGGCAAATTCCATTTGGTTCTGGGGAGCAGGTACCAGACCGGCATTAGACAGTTTTGAGGAAAAGACCGGCAAGAAGGGTGTTATGATTTCTGCGGTTGATTTGTTAAAGGGAATTGCTATTGGCGCAGGCATGAAAGTAATCGAAGTACCCGGTGCAGACGGCACCTTACATACCAATTATGTAGGTAAGGCACAGGCTGCGGTGGATGCTCTTACAAAGGATGGATATGATTTTGCATATGTTCATGTAGAGGCTCCGGACGAAATGGGACATCAGGGAAGTTTGCCGAATAAGTTAGAGGCAATTGAGTCCTTGGATTCTAAGGTGATTCGTACTGTGGTGGAAGGCATGCAGGCGGCAGGTGAGCCGTTCCGTCTTCTTGTAATGCCGGATCATCCGACTCCGATTCGTTGCCGTACCCACACTTCCGATCCGGTACCGTTTATGTTGTATGACAGCACAAAGGAGCAGAAACGTGTCGGGTTCTATAACGAAGCAGAAGCAAAGGCTTCCGGCGTGTTGTATCCGGAAGGTTATAAGTTAATTGATACGTTATTTGAAAAATAAAACTGACATTTTGCAGGAACAAGTCCCTCGGAAGCAATGATTTCCGAGGGATTTTTGTGTTGAAGAGGGTTGCGTTTTTTTGCGTTACAAAGGTGATGCACTGAATATGAACGGAATTTGTGAAATGTTAACAAAAAAGACAAAAAAAGTTCGCTTTTTCTTGTGGAAACCTGTGAGATTCTGTGTTAGAATATGATTCGGGGTTTTTTGCGTAATCGCAGGGAGATGAGAGGAACGGAACAAAAATCAGGAGGTAACAATGGGAAGGAAGAAGTTTTATGCAGGAGTAATCGTTTTCTCCTGCGCACTTGCGTTATGTGGGTGTAAAGGAACGCAGGGGACCGGAGATGTTTCGACTGTAGTGTCGACAGGGACGGAACAGGCGTATGAAATGACGACGGTACAGCGGGGTGATATTCAAAAGACGAAAATCGTTGTTGCGAATTATCAGCAGGTTAAGGCTGAGAATCTGTCCTTTGAGGTAAGCGGCAGACGGTTGGCCGGTGTATATGTATCTATGGGGGATACGGTGTCAGAGGGTGACCTTTTGGCAGAGTTATACTGTGATGAAGAGAAAAAAGAACTGGCTGATTTGGAGTATCAGATTAAAACCCAGGAGATGCAAATAAAGCATTTGGAGGAACAGAAGGACTTGGAACTTTCTCAGCTTGCACGCCGAAAAGGAGAATTGTCCGGAGAAGAATATCAAAACAAGGTAGACGAGCTGGAAAAATCCTATCGTTTACAAACGGAGGACATTGAGGACCAGCTTTACATAGAGCGCATGTTGTATGATGAGCTGTATCAATGGATTGAAGGGTGCCGTATTTATGCGGGAATGGATGGTGCAGTGACTTATATGGGAGATACCGGAAGCGGTTTTGTGTCCTGGGCAGGAAACAAAGTATTTACGGTTAGTGATAGCGCCGAATGTGCTTTTTTATGTACCGAAAAAGAGTATATTCCGTATTTTCATTTAGGAGAGACTTATGTATTTGCCACCAGTTCAGGAGTAGAGTATGAAACGGTATTGGAAGAAATCGATGAAGAACAGGGGATTATGAAGTTTGAACTTACTGTCCCGCAGTATGATATGACCCTGGGGCAACGCGTATTGTATTCACTTGTATTGGAAGAAAAGAAGGATGTACTCAGTATTCCGAAGAGCGCAGTGCATTATGCCGGAGGGAAAGCGTATGTGTACTACTTTGATAAAGAAGGGAATCGGCAGATGAAAGAAGTTGAAATCGGTTTGCAGGCAGATTCTAAGCTGGAAGTAGTGGGCGGACTGGCAGAAGGCGACGAAGTGATTTTGCGTTAACAGGAGGAAAATATGACAAGGAAGAAAAACAGATTCTGCATGGCAGGAATTGCTTTGGCGGTAATGTGTCTTGCCGGTTGCGGGACTAAAAATATAGAGGGAAATGAGATAGAGTTATTAGCTCCGGTAGAAGCGGTAGTAGATGTTGAAACCGTATTATATCGGGATTTGTATGCACTTACAACAAAAGATGCGGAATTGGCACCGTATACAAAGGAGCTTTCCTTTGAAGCAGTGGGTAACATTTCCAAAATGTATGTGGAACTGGGTAGTGTAGTAAAGAAAGGCGATCTTTTGGCAGAGTTGGAAGAAGAAGGAGTGCGTAATGATGCCAATAACGCATTAAACAAGTACTTGTCCGAAAAGAAAGTGTATATGGATACGATAAAGAAAGTCAAAAAGAGTTTGGCGACAAGACCGAACAGAGACGAAAAAGAACGACAGGAACTTGTTCTTTTGCAAGCGGAAGAGCTTTGGAACGCGCAGGAACCGATTCTTTGGGAGTCCTGGGAAACGGCGAAGGCAAAGCTTGGCAAAAACAAGATTTATGCGCCGTTTGACGGCGTTGTTACCGCGTGCTTGAAAGAAGGAGCCAACGTGGCAGCGGGACAGCCGACGATAGCTGTGGCGGATACGAGCAGATTATATATTACGGTGGGATCCTATTTGGCACCGACGGAGTATCAGAATTATAAAGAAATTTACGGAATCGTAAACGGAAAAGAAACAGAATTAACTTACGTGGAAGAACTAATGGGAGAGGAAGGATCTTATACTTATTATACCGCTGCGGATTTAAACGGTGCTTCCATGGGAGATATGGTTCTGATTTGTATGGTGAACAATTACCATCCGCAGGTGCTTTCTGTGCCGGAAAGCGTGATATACAGAGACAGTAACGGAACCTATGTGTATGTATCCGAAAACGGCGTTCGAACACGCAGAGATGTAATTTTGGGATACACAAGCGGCATTTATGTGGAAATCGTAGAAGGACTGCAGGAAGGAGACCGGGTGTATGTTAAAAAATAAGTATGGAACAAGCGCTCTGCTTGCGTTAACAATATGTGTATTTCTTGGGGCATGTTCGAACACTGCACCAACGGGGGCAAATGGGGCCGAGACCGGAGAAACTGTTACCGGTGGTCTTACGATTCAAAAGGAAAAGACTTCGGAGAGTTTGTATACAAAAGCACTGGAAGAGAGTACGGAATCGACGCAAAAGTATACTACCGTCAGACGCGGAGATTTTGTGAACGAAGTCAATGTGGCCGGTGAAGTAATATATCCGAAGCAGAAAACGGTTCGTTATGATTTTCCGTATGGTGCTACCTACTATATGGAGGCAATTAATATAGAAAAACCGAATAAGATTGCGGGAGAACCTATTGCCAGTATTCATGTACAAATGGATGAAATTCAGTTGGCGGTGATGGAGAGACAACTGCAGCGTATGGAAGAAAGAGGAGAAACCGGAACTGCATATGAAGAGCTGAAAGCAGAATTGGAGGCAATGCAGAAAGCGTTGGAGACCAGAGAAATTGTGATGGAAGAAGATGGGATATTACTGGAACAGGAACATTTACGATTCGGTTCCAAAATCAGTTCCTATACGATTGTGGTAGCAGACCCGAAAGAGCGTCTGATACAGGTACCGAATGAAAACAATCAGTTTCGTTACGGACAAAAGGTTAAGGTTTCTGCGAAGATTAACGGCGTGACTACTACGGGTACCGGTACGGTGATTACCGCATCTGCAAGTACTATATCGGAAGACTTAGCCGGAACCACTGCTTATATCCGTTTGGATGAAGACAGCGAGATGCTGTATGACGGGAGTAATATAACGGCAACGGCAGAGATTGTTCACATGAAGGATGTATTGCTGTTGAACGCGTCCGCTACATATATGGCAAACGGTATGCAGATGGTAAAGGTAAAGGATGAGTACGGGTTACATGCAGTCAGCTTTTCTTTCGGACGTAAGAACGAAACGACCTATTGGGTCATTGACGGTTTGGAAGAAGGCGCACAAATTTTGGTACAATAATAGGAGGATTCCATGTTTCGGTTTATGTTGCAAAAACTCAGACACAAAAAATGGCTTGCATTGTGTCTGTTAATCGGTAATATTTTGTTAGTTGCAGTGGCAGCAGGATATCCGATGTATAAAGATGCGTCTCTGCAAAGGATGTTAACGGATGAGTTTAGTGCTTATGCGGAGAAAAACGGGGTGCATCCGGGGCTTATAACCATGACTTCTGTTGCACGAAAAGGTGAATTCGCGGAAGATTTTTTGGCTCTGGAAGAGTATTCCACAAGAGTATGTGATGAATTAGGTGTTTTGGAAAGCGGATATGTTGCAAATGTCAGTCTTTCGTATGCTAACGGTGAGTCGGCATTGGAACGTGTGGCGGGAGCGAAGAGAGACCTTAGAATCGGTACACTTTCTGATTTGAGAAGCCACAGCACAGTGATTTCCGGTGAGATGTATTCGGATGATCTTGCAGAGGACGGTTGCTTGGAAGCAGTTGTAACAGAAGCGGCTCTGGTACAGCAGAAGTTTGTATTAGGGGAAGAAATATCGTTCTCTTCCGTGAAAGATATGGAGGGCAACCCGCTTCGGATTCGGATCACCGGTGTAATTAAGGAGAGTGAAGAAGGAGATAACTACTGGGTGCAATCTCCGGATAGCTATGACAACAGTGTGTTTGTTTCCGAGGCAGTATTTAATAAGATGTTCCGCGGAAATCGCATGAATGCTTATAGTTTGAACGCCACATGGTATATTATCAGTGATTGTTATTCGTTACGTCAGGAGGATGCGACAGCGGCGAAAGAACGTGTTGACGGTTTGCTGGAGCTGGACAGTTTCAGTAAAATAATTACCTGTGACGGATATGAAGAAGTACTGGATGAGTTTGTCGGAAAAGAAAAGAAAATAAACGCAACTCTGTTGATTTTACAGGTTCCGGTACTGGCCCTGTTGGCAGCGTTCCTGTTTATGATTTCCGGACAGATGCTTTCCATGGAACAGAGTGAAATTTCTTTGTTAAAGAGCCGTGGTGCAGGAAAAGGACAGATTGTACGGCTGTATTTTATGCAAAACCTTGTATTGGCGGGAATTGCATTTGTAACGGGGCTTCCGTTAGGCATTTATTTATGTAAAATCATCGGTTCCTCTACTGCCTTTTTGGAGTTCGGTATCCGCAGAAATTTGAAGGTGGAGTTATCCGGCGAAGTGTTCCTTTATGCAGGAGTGGCGATTGTAGTGTCCGTATTGCTTACATTGATTCCGGTATTTAAGTACAGTGGTGTGTCCATTGTACATGTAAAACGTAAGAAGGCCCGTTCGGAGAAGAAGCTTTGGCAGAAGCTTTATTTGGATGTAATTGCTACCGGTGTGGCATTGTACGGTTTTTACAATTTCTCCGGAAGACTGGAAGAATTAACGGAAAGCGTATTGGCGGGAGAACCGTTAGATCCGTTGTTGTATTTTAGTGCATCTTTGTTTATCCTTGGTGTGGGCATGTTGTTTTTACGAATTCAGCCGCTTCTTATTAAGCTTTTATTTGCGATTCGTAAGCGTAGCCTTAGTCCGGCCGGGTATGCATCTTTCCTACAGACGATCCGTACCGGAGCAAAGCAGCAGTTTGTTATGTTGTTCCTTATTTTAACCGTAGCACTGGGTATTTTTAATGCGACGGTAGCACGTACCATTATTGCCAATGCGGAACAGAACACCACATATCTGACCGGTACCAATTTAGTAGTACAGGAATACTGGAGAAGTAATGAGGCATATGTAAAGAATAATCCGGCGACGGAGTTATATTACAGTGAGCCGGAGTTCAGTAAGTACGATGAAATTCCGGAAGTAATCAGTGCAGCCAGAGTGTTCCGTCAGGATGTGCAGATTAAGCAAGGTAAGGAAGTGCTGGGTACCGGCGAAGTATTTGCTATCAATACAAAGGAATACGGTGAAACTGTGGTGGGCAATGAAAGTTTGAATGACCATCATTTGAGAGAGTATTTGAATGTTCTTTCCACCAATGCAGAGGCTGTGTTGGTATCGGATAATCTCCGGGTACAGCACGGAAAGAAGTTGGGCGATAAGATTACATACGAAAATGCGGAAGGGAATAAAATCGAAGGAACTATTTACGGCTTTTTGGATTACTGGACCGGTTATGTTCCGACGGTTCAGGAACTATCCGGAGAAGAAGTGGTGACAAAGGACAACTATCTTGTGGTAGCAAACCTTTCCCAGGTACAGGAAGGCTTTGAAATTCGTCCGTACCAGGTGTGGTTAAAGACCAATGAGAAGGACACCGACTTCTTCTATGCGTGGGCAGAAGAAAATAACTACAAGTTTACTTCCGTGGAAAGCTTGCAGAGTAATCTTGCGGAAATTCGTACGGATACCTTGTTCCAGGGTACCAACGGTATTTTGACGTTAAGTTTTATTATCATCTTATTGCTTTGTGGTGTAGGTTACCTGATTTATTGGATTTTGTCCATCAGAGAGCGAGAGTTGTTGTTCGGTGTATTCCGCGCAATGGGTATGCGAAAGAATGAGATTCTTCATATGTTGGTAAATGAACAGATTTTCTCCGGTATTTTGGCGATTTTATTCGGTGGTTTGGTAGGCGTTGTGTCTTCTAAGATGTATGTGCCGATGATTCAGATTACCTATGCTGCGGAGAAGCAGGTGCTTCCGCAAACGCTCATTACGGACAGTGCGGATATGGTGAAGCTGTTTGTGGTAATTGCTGTGATGCTTTGTATCTGTATTGCAGTATTAATCCGTAATATTGCTGCTATGAAGATTACCAATGCATTGAAGCTTGGTGAGGACTAAAGGTTGAAAGGAGAATACTATGGAATACATGATTGAAACAAAAAACTTAAATCGTATTTTCCCGGTGACCGGCGGAGAGTTTCATGCGTTGAAGGATATCTCCATTCAGATTCCGAAGAAATCCTTGACGATTTTAAAGGGCCGTTCCGGCTCCGGAAAAACGACACTTATGAATATTTTGGGAGCACTGGACCGTCCGACCACCGGCACCTTGTTATTTGAGGGGCAGGATATCGGTGCTTACAGTGAAAAACAAAGAGAGTTACTTCGCAGAAAAGAAGTGGGCTTTGTGTTCCAGTCCGTATCTTTGATTCCGATGATGAGTGCTTATGAGAACGTAGAGTTTTCTCTGCGTCTGGCAGGCATCAAGGAAGGCAGAAGAGAACGTGTGGAGGAGTGCTTAAAGCTCGTTGGTCTCGGCAATCGTATGGAGCATATGCCGCAGGAAATGTCCGGTGGTGAGCAACAACGTGTGGCAATCGCACGAGCACTGGCTCATCGCCCGAAGGTGATTTTTGCAGATGAGCCGACGGCAGAGCTTGATACCGCTACGGCAGCGGCTGTGATGAAGCTGTTCCGTGATTTGGTAGAAAAAGAAGATGTAACCATTATTATGACCACACATGATGTGGGTCTGATGTCCGCCGGTACCCTTTCCTATGAGTTGGAAGACGGTGCGGTAAAGACCGATGCGGTGCAGGAATAAGGGGGGACAAAGATGGCAGAAGAAATTATGATTCAGGCGGATAACCTGGTAAAGATTTATAAGACGAAGGACCTTGAAGTGCTGGCACTTCAGGGTCTGGATCTAACCGTAGAAAAGGGTGAATTGGTTGCCATTATCGGTAACAGTGGTAGTGGTAAGTCCACCTTCCTTAACATGATCGGCGGCCTTGATAAGCCGAGCGCAGGTAAGCTTTTCGTAGACGGAAAGAATCTGTTTACCATGAATGAAAAGCAGCTTGTGGAATACAAGAGAGATACGGTAGGCTTTGTATGGCAGAACAATGCAAGAAACCTGCTTCCGTATCTGACGGCTCTTGAGAATGTTATGACACCGATGCAGCTGACCAACCGTAAGAATAAGAAGGAGTGGGCATTGGAACTTTTGGATTTGGTGGGTATGTCTCATCGTAAGAATAACCGCTTACAGCAGCTTTCCGGTGGTGAGCAGCAGCGTATTGCCATTGCCATTGCGCTTGCTAACGAACCGAAGCTTCTTCTGGCGGATGAGCCGACGGGTTCCGTTGACCGTAGAACCGCAGACTACATTTACGATTTGTTTGTACGCTTAAATAAAGAAAAGGGTCAGACCATCGTTATCGTTACCCATGATACCACCCTTGCTAAGAAGGTAAAGCGTGTGGTTGCCATTCGTGACGGTAAGATCAGTAGTGAACGTATTTTGAAGGAAGAGTTCAGTGATATGTCCAAAGCTTCTACTGTGAATTGGCAGGAAATCGGGGAAACTCAGGAAGAGTATGCCATTGTGGACCGTGCCGGCCGTGTGCAGATTCCGAGAGATTTGTTGGATAAGCTGGAGCTGACCGGCAACAAAGTGAAGGTTTCCATGCAAGAGGAGAAGATTCAGCTGGAGAGACCGTAAGTGCAAAGGTTTGAAGGGTGTCGCAGAGAATGTGACACCCTTTTTCTATGCGAACGCGCCCACGACCGAGCGACAGAGTCGCGAGGTTGGGGGAACGCAAGGCACGCTGCCTGCACGGAAAGAGGTGCACCGGTGCCGGGAAAGGCTTGCGGTGGAAGGTTTGGTGTGTTAGAATTTTGTTTGTGGGTGAAGTGTGTGGAGAAGATGAGCAGGAGAACCGGGGACTGCCCAGCGAAACAAAGAAGAAGGAGAGCTTGTTGGGTGAAAAAATCGTAGTATACCCAACGAATAGAGAGAAAAGAAGAAATCGTTGGGTGGAAGCGTTGGAAGAAACCCAACGAAATAAAGGAAAAGGAGAAATCGTTGGGCGGAAGTGTTGGAAGAAACCCAACGAAATAAAGGAAAAGGAGAAATCGTTGGGTGGAAACGTCGTAGGACACCCAACGAAATAAAGGAAAAGGAAAAATCGTTGGGTGGTGAAGTCGGAGAGAACCCAACGAAAAGAAGAAAAAGAAGAATCTGTTGGGTTTTGAAGTTGTAGAGAACCCAACGAAATGAGAAAAACGAAGAAATCGTTGGGTGGAAGTGTTGGAAGAAACCCAACGAAATGAAAGAAAAGAAGAAACCGTTGGGAGAACAGAGTAGAGTTCAGTAGGGGGAATAAAAATGAAAGGTTGAGGAGGTAGCATATGAAAAAGATTTTGTTTGTCTTCCTTTAATGTACATGGGGAAGAAGCTATATGGGATTAAATAAAGGAAGGTGACTGTATGAATTGTTTGATATGCGGAAATGAAATGCAAGAGGGAGGTTTGCTTGCCGGCGGCGTGTACGTTGGGTGGACTCCGTTAGAAGATTTTCAAAAGAAGGGTTTGAAACGGCTTACGCACGGCCCTTTACGGACAATCGGAGAATCAAGTGTTTTTTGGAGCGAGACACTTGTGCCGAATGCTTTTTACTGTAAGAATTGCAACAAGGTGATGGGAATTTTTGATGTTACAAACCATCTGGAGGAGAAAGAGGAATAGTTGTATTTTATGCAGTAACATCAGAGATGTTTTATGCGTGAGAGCGAAAAGATGAATGAGGGATTTGGAGAAGAAAATGAGAACAGAAGAAGAAATGATGAAACTGATATTAGATGTGGCGAAGAAGGATGATCGAATCCGGGCTGTGACCATGGAAGGATCACGAGCAAGTAAAAACGCCACACACGATCAATATTGTGATTTTGATATCAGCTATGTGGTGAAGGATATACGTGAGTTTACGAAAGATAACAAATGGATTGAAGTCTTTGGGGAGATTTTAATTGTACAGTGTCCGATGGACTGGTACAATAGCCCGTACGATTATGAGGGACGGGATAATTTTGCATATCTGATTCAATTCAAAGACGGAAACAGAATCGATTTGACATTGAGAGATTGTAGTAATATCGAGGAGCAACGGAACTACGATGAGCCGCGAATGGTTCTGTTAAACAAGGACAATTTCAAGGAATTGAAGCCGATAAGCGATGAAAGTGTGTTTTACATTCAAAAGCCGTCGGAGATGGAATACTACAATACCTGTAATGAGTTCAGATGGTTAAGCGTTTATATTTCAAAAGGATTGTGCAGAGAAGAACTGTACTATGCGAAATATGCCTATGACGTGTTGGTGATGGAGATGTTTATTAAGATGTTAAATTGGAAAATCGGAGTAGACAATGAATTTAAGGTGACTACCGGTGACCATAGTAAATATCTGAAACGATTTTTGTCATCGGAAGAACTGGAGCGGTTTCACGGTATTTTTCCGAATGGTACATACGAAGATATATGGAACAAGTTGTATGTGATGTACGATTATTTTGCGGAACTGGCCAAGTATGTGGGTGAAGCATTGGGATATTGTTTTGATGCAAGGGAAACGGGAGAAGTAAGAAACTTTTTGCTGGAGAGGCAGAAGCAAAGCGGAAATTGAATGCAAACTTGTAGGAAAAAGGAAAGTTAAAATAAACGGAATAAAGATATGGAAATAATTGATATTTACGGAGAAAAGTATTCCGAACAGCATACGAAGGTGAGGGAGGCTTGTCGAGGAATTGTAATTAAAGATGGTAGGAGTTTGCTGACATACAGAGAGTATAAAGCACTACTGAGTTATATGGAACTTTTTACCGCGTAATCTCGTCTGATTATCAGAGGATGTTTAAGGGGGGATACGTTATGAGACGGATTGTGGCAGTTGTTTTTGCATTGGCATGCATGGTTTCCTTTGCGGGCTGTAAGGGACAACAAACGAACGGACATGATATGGTATCAAAACAGGCGGAGGTGGGAGACGGCAATCACACCCTTGCGGATGATGAAGAGTCGGTACAGTATGTCTGTGTGGAATGGAATGATTTTATTAAGCTTGAAGGTGTCAGCTATATCGGAGACTGGCATGTGACGGAGGTGCCGGAAACCCTGATTGGAGAAAAGATGGGCGAGGTGACCTGCGGAGTGCCGACAGTGTACACCGACGGGGCGGGGAATATGACATCTGCGGAGACGGAAGACGGTGCATCATTTTTGTGTGAAATCGGAACGGAATTGTTCTCGGTTACAGGTAGTGAGAATGCTATTGCAGCACTTGTGGACGGAACGTATTATTTATATGTGCCGGAAAATCATCCTGCCGGTTTGGTCGGGAGTAAGCTTTATGTTGTCGTCAACGGTTGTTTGCATGTTTTTGAAAGGTATGAAGCGGGAACCGGTAATTTAACAAAAATGTCGTTGTTGGGTAGCTTTGAGACGGAAACGGAAATCGAAGGAATTATATGGAAAGTCTATTCTGCGGAGGAGTATACCGATTTATCCTATGTGCTTCTGATTTCCGGTACGAATGCTTCGTGGACGTATCGTTCGGAGAAATAGCTCTTATAGGTTTTGAATGTCAATACAGCCATTGGGTAACGGAAAAAATCCTTGACAGATAGTTTGAAATAAGATATACTCCTAACCAATAAAGAAAATGCGATGAAAAGAAATAGTACATGTTTTTCCGATTTCAGAGAGAGGGTGTTTGGTGCGAACCCTTATGAAGAACACATGGAAGGCGTCTTGGAGCAGCGGAGTGAATCAAGTAGCGTCCGACGGAGAATTCCACCGTTAAAAGGAATGTAGTATAAGATGTGAAATCCGTACTATGAGAAAGCGCAGATGTTTATCTGAATTTAGGTGGAACCGCGGTGATATTCGCCCTAAGTATATTTGTTTATACTTGGGGCCTTTTTTATTTTAAAGCAAAGTGCTTCCTTTAAAATAAAAAACGCTCCGCTTTAGATGCGCACTCGCAAAAGGCGCACAAAGCAATTCTTTATCAATTTCAAAAGGAAAGGATAGGTATTTAAGATGGAGAGACGTAGTTTTTCAATGGAAGAAGTAGTTTCTTACTGCAATCAGTATGGTTTTATTTTTCAGGGAAGTGAGATCTATGGCGGACTTGCCAACACCTGGGATTACGGTCCTTTGGGAACGAGATTGAAAAATCAGGTAAAGGATGCCTGGAGATATCATTTTATTCAGATGAGAGAGAACAGTTATGAAGTGGATGCGGATATCCTGATGAATCCGAGCGTTTGGGAAGCCAGCGGACATCTTGCGGGATTTTCAGACCCGTTGCTTGACTGTAAAGAATGTAAGACACGACACAGAGCGGATAATTTGATTCAGGACTATGACCCAAATGTCAATGCGGATGCCATGTCGCAGGAGGAAATGATTACATTTATTCGGGATCATCATGTACCGTGTCCTGTATGCGGAAAGTCGAATTTTACGGATATCAGACAGTTCAATTTGATGTTTGAAACCAAAAGAGGTGTGACGGATGACAGCTCCAGCCGCATCTTTTTACGACCGGAAAATGCACAGGGTGAATATGTAAATTACTTAAATGTAATGCGCTCTATGAGAGCAAAATTGCCGTTTGGTATAGGACAAATCGGAAAAGCATTCCGCAACGAGATTACTCCTAAAAATTTCACCTTCCGAACGATTGAGTTTGAACAGATGGAGTATCAGACCTTCTGCAAGGAAGGTTCTGACAGTGAGCTCTACCGGTATTTCAAAGAGTACGGAATAGAGTTTTTTAAAAGCCTTGGATTGCCGGAGGAGAAGCTACGTTTTCATAATCATGACAAATTAGCCCACTACGCAAAAGAAGCTTGTGATATTGAATATCAATTTCCTTTTGGATGGGGTGAGATTAACGGAACTCATAACAGAACCGATTTTGATCTTACGCGCCATCAGGAGTATTCCGGAAAATCTATGGAATACTTTGACGAGGCCACGAAAGAAAGGTATATTCCGTATATTATTGAGTCAACGTATGGATTAGACCGTATTGTATTGGCATTGTTATTTGAAGGGTTACACGAAGAACAGATAAGCAATACGGACAGCCGTATTGTATTTCATATTAAGCCGGCTCTTGCACCGATAAAGCTGAATATACTCCCGTTGATTAAAAAGAAGCACGCGGAGAAAGCGAAAGAATTATATGGGTTGCTTGCAAAATATTGCATGGTGCAGTATGAAGAGTCCGGAAGTATCGGAAAGAGATATCGCAGAGGGGATGCAATCGGTATCCCGTATGCGATTACAGTGGATGATACAACGTTGGAACAAGATACTGTAACCGTCAGAGACAGAGACACGATGGAGCAGAGTGTGATTCCGGTAAGTGAGTTAATGGGATTTCTAGCAGAAAAGGATTTGCTGTAACATTCACTTTGCGAATCAAAGAAAAAAGGTTGCAAAATGTTAACGAATGGGATATAATATAAGTGAGAACAGATAGTTCTTCTTCATCAAGGATGAGTCCTGTGACGGTTCTGACAGGACGGTAAACAAAAATTGACCGAGTGATGAGTCCTGTGACGGTTCTGACAGGACGGTAAACAAAAATTGACCGAGTGATGAAGGGTTTAACGAGAGGCTGTTGCCTCTCGTTTTCGTTTTTTGTAGGTGTGGTGAATGTTGGTTACAGAGTAGAAAGGGGAAAAATGAAGTTACCGGAAAATGATTTTCAGATACTGAAACTAACGGATAAATTCTATTATGATTATCCGAATCCGCCGTATATTGAAATACTTGAGAAGAGACGGCGTGCCTATAGTTGTATGATATTTCAAACGCATTATGACTTTTTTTATTGCAGTTCCTTATAGGACGGAGATTTCTCATACAACTACACCCTAATGAGTTTTCGCGCCGATATGGTTATTCGCCTTTAAAGTATTTTCATAAAGAACTCGGTATAACAGAAGAATAAGAGAAAAGGAGCTTCGTTTTACATTGGATGATTGTAAAACGAAGCTCCTTCTCTTTTTGATACAAGATTATAGGGTGGATATCATTTTTCGATGAGAGGAGTAATCCTTACGGAATAAAGATGCCTTCCTCTTTCAGTAGTTCTACAAACCTGGCAAGTTCCATACTACCCAAATCTCCTTCATCTCTTCTGCGAACTGCGACACAACCGCTTTCCGCTTCTTTTTCCCCTACAACGATGATGTACGGAACCCGATCTTCTCTGGCTTCCCTGATTTTATAGCCGATTTTTTCGGCACGCTCGTCAATTTCACAGCGGAGACCTTCCTGCTTTAAGGATGCTTCCACTTCTTTTGCATAGTCCGCGAATTTATCGGAAATCGGTAAAATTTTCACCTGTACCGGAGAGAGCCACAGTGGGAACTTTCCGGCGAAGTGCTCGATTAATACACCCATAAAGCGTTCCAAAGAACCGAACACAACACGGTGAATCATAATCGGACGGTGTTTTTCGCCGTCGGCGCCGATGTATTCCGCTTCAAATCGCTGCGGAAGCTGGAAATCCAACTGAATCGTGCCGCACTGCCACGTTCTGCCGATGGAGTCCTCCAAGTGGAAGTCAATCTTCGGTCCGTAGAAAGCACCGTCGCCTTCATTAATGACATATGGAAGCTTTAAGTCATCCAGTGCATTTTTTAGGCCCTTCGTTGCAAGTTCCCAGTCCTCGTCGCTGCCGATGGAATTATCCGGGCGCGTGGACAGTTCCACATGATAGGAGAAGCCGAACTGCGTATAGAACTCATCAATGAGTCTTGCTACGCCTTTGATTTCATCGGAAATCTGGTCAGGCGTCATGAAAATGTGGGCATCGTCCTGGGTAGCGCAGCGTACCCGCATGAGCCCGTGGAGCGTACCGGACTTTTCGTTGCGGTGAATAATACCCAGCTCACCCATACGCATCGGAAGGTCGCGATAAGAACGTGGTTCCATTTTATAGACAAGCATTCCGCCCGGACAGTTCATAGGCTTAATGGCAAAGTCTTTGTCATCCACCACCGTCGTATACATGTTTTCACGGTAATGTTCCCAGTGTCCCGACGTTTCCCAAAGGGAACGGTGGAGCATAATCGGCGTGGAGATTTCCAGGTAGTTTTCACGACGATGAATCTTTCTCCAGTAGTCGATCAGGAGATTCTTTAAAATCATGCCTTTTGGTAAGAAGAACGGAAGTCCCGGACCCTCTTCCATAAGAGCGAACAACCCCAGTTCTTTGCCCAGTTTTCTGTGGTCCCGCTTGCGGGCTTCTTCCATGCGGAGCAGGTAAGCATCCAAAAGTTCTTTGCTTGGAAATGCCGTTCCGTAAATCCGCGTTAACATTTTGTTTTTTTCGTCGCCACGCCAGTAAGCACCGGCAACGGATAACAATTTGATGGCTTTGACCGCACTGGTATAACAGACATGAGGTCCGGCGCAAAGTTCCACATAATCCCCCTGCTGATAAAACTGTAACACTGCATCCTCGGGCAGGTCATTGATGAGTTCGATTTTGTAGGGTTCCTTTTTCTCCTGCATCAGTTTTACGGCGTCTTCTCTGTTTAATACATAGTGACGGAGCTGCAGGTTTTCTTTGACGATTTTCTTCATTTCCGCTTCGATTTCTTCGAATCGTTCTGCAGAAAACTCAAAGTCAAATTCAAAGTCGTAGTAGAACCCGTCGGCAATGGTCGGGCCGATGGCACATTTTGCCTCCGGGTACAGTCGCTTTACTGCCTGGGCTAAGATGTGGGCTGCCGTGTGGCGCAGTGCCTGAGCTCCGAGTTCACTTTCAAAGTTTGCTTCTTCGATGATACCGTTCTTGTTGTAAATCTTCATATGCATCTTCCTTTCTGAAAATAGATTAATAGTTCGATTAACACAAGAAAAAGCACCTTTAAAGACACAACAAATGTATCTTTAAGGGTGCTCTATGCACGGTTCCACCTTAATTTTTTACTTCAGATTCTAACAAATCCTAATCTTTAACGCAGATATACGTCAGCACTTACTCTCCTTTCGGTGCTGCAGCTCTAGAATGGTTTTCACAAAGGGTCTACATAAGCATCTTCCACCAAATGATGCTCTCTCTGGATGCGGTTTCTTTGCTACTCTTTTCCGTTATCGCTTTTTCTCATGTTAATTGGGCTTATTGTAGCACGACAGATTTGGAGTGTCAAGTGCTTTTTTGAAACATATTGAAAGGTATTTGTAGGATTACAATACATATGTTACAACTGAATAAAAAAATATGCGAGACCAGATCTTTGTGTTATATTTGAATCACCACAAAACAAAAATAAAGCAAAGGAGTCTGTTCTCGCATGGCTAGTATAACACAAGATATGAGG
>JAFTWC010000045.1 GCA_017465475.1 Lachnospiraceae bacterium | reverse complement strand
TCTCTTTTCGTTGGGCTATTTCGCTTCTTGGCACCCAACGATTCTTGCTTTTTCCTCTTTTCGTTGGGCTATTTCGCTTCTTGGCACCCAACGATTCTTGATTTTTTCTCTTTTCGTTGGGCTATTTCGCTTCTTGGCACCCAACGATTCTTGCTTTTTCCTCTTTTCGTTGGGCTATTTCGCTTCCTACCAACTAACAATTCTTGCTTTTACCATGAGATTCTCCACTTTTCTTGCTCGTCATGGTACAAAATCATCCCCACTTTCGACTTGTACCATGAGATTCCCTACTTTTCATTTTCCTCATGGTACACAGTTTTTCAAATGTCTAGTCTTTTACCATGAACTTCCCATTCTTCCATTCTCTTCATGGTACAAATCTCATTTCCTTTCTGTTCTCATACCATGATAATCTCCATTTGTAGTTTTCTCATGGTACAAAATCCTTTCTTCTTCTTCTCTTGTACCATGATATAGCTTCCCATTCATATTTCTCATGGTACTTTCTCAAAACAGTTCAATTTTTGTACCATGACATCCCTCTTTTCATGGATTCCTCATGGTACTTTCTCAAAACAGCTCAATTTTTGTACCATGACATCCCTCGCAGCAAATCTTATCATGGCACTCCTCAAAAAAGCTCTTCTGCCACCACCCAAAATTAGGCCATCTCCTTTTTCTTCCCCAACTCCCCAGAACAAAGAGTCCGCTTTGCGGACTCTCGCGCCGTGCGCGGTCGCATGCGACATCTTCCAATCGCGTGAGTGCGCATCCCGCGGAGCGTTTTTTACTTTATAGGAAATGCGCAATTTCCTATAAAGCAAAAAACAGCGTGTCCTTATGGACACGCTGCCTGTTTCACTCTTTATCAAGTCTTACCGACTCTTTTCAAATCTTCTCAATGTTACCGATTCTTGCCGATTCTCAACAAAATCTACCCACAAAACGATTTTACTTCTTCGTGGTACTGCCGAATCCGCCGTTTCGCTTTCCTTCTGCAGCATCGTCTACGGTAATGCCGTAAGGGAGGAAAATCCCCTGGGCAAAGCCGGTTCCGGCTTCTAACACAACCGTCTTTCCTTCGTTGGAATCGTTGGTTACCTTTACAAAAATATGTCCTTCGTTATCGGAATAGAAGTAATCGCTGTCAATCACACCTACGGTATTGTTTAACTGCAAGCGATACTTAAACCCGAGACCGCTTCTCGGAAACAACATAAGTACAAAACTCTCTGCCATCTCTGCCCGGATTCCGGTAGGAATCTTTGCCGTCTCTCCCGGGTTTAAGGTAACCGTTACCGGCATAAAGAAATCATATCCGGCAGAGCCTGTAGTGGCTCTGACCGGAAGCTTTAAGTTCTCAAAAATCTCCTCCGCACGACCTGCTTCATTAGGAAACGCATCGGAAAAATCTGCTGCAAACCGCTCCTTGCTGACTTTCGAAAAGGCTGCAATCCGCGGTGCGCTCGGATAATCAAATGTCATAGTGTCTTATATCTCCTTTAAAAATGCCACATAACCGCAATATGCTTCGTATAAATCAGACTTGCTGATAATCTCCCACGGAGCATGCATGTTAAGCACCGCAACACCACTATCGATAACTTCCATACCATAGTTTGCCATAATGTAAGCGATGGTTCCGCCGCCGCCTTCGTCCACGCGACCAAGCTCAGAAGTCTGGAAGGTTACCTTGTGGGCATCCAGTGCGGCACGCAGTCTTGCCATATACTCCGCATTGGCATCATTGGAGCCGGACTTTCCCCGGGAACCGGTGTATTTGTTAAATACAAGACCCTTGCCAAAGTAAGCGGTATTCTTCTTTTCGCTGACAGACGGATAGTTCGGATCAAATGCCGCACTTACGTCAGATGAGAGCATCTGGGAATTAGAAAGGGCACGACGCACCTTAAGCTCAGAATAGTCTCCGCACAGGTTCATGACCTCAGCTACCGCATTTTCAAAGAAACGGGAATGCATACCGGTTGCACCCACACTGCCGATTTCTTCCTTGTCTACTAAAATACAAACTGCGGTACGATCCACCTTCTTCAGTGCAAACAATGCCTTTAAGGACGGATATGCACACACGCGGTCATCGTGGCCGTAACCCATAATCATGCTGCGGTCGATACCAAATTCTCTTGCCGCACCTGCCGGAACCGCTTCAATTTCCGCAGATACAAAATCATCTTCTTCGATGTCATACTTGTCCTTTAACATGGCAAGGATATTGCTCTTTACCGCTTCCTTCTCCTCGCCTTCAAGCGGAATACTTCCCACTAAAATATTTAAGTCTTCACCCTCTACTACCTTTGCAGCGTTCTTTTCCATCTGCTTTGCGGACAAGTGAACAAGAAGATCGGTAATACCCACCACCGGGTCCGTATCCTTCTCTCCGATCACTACATTTACCACCGTGCCGTCCTTCTTTACCACCACACCGTGGAGAGCAAGAGGAAGAGTTACCCACTGATACTTCTTGATACCGCCGTAGTAATGGGTATCTAACATTGCCATCTCCGTATCCTCATAAAACGGCACCTGCTTTAAGTCAAGACGCGGGGAATCAATGTGGGCGCCGAGAAGCTTCATACCATTCTCCATCGGTTCTTCACCGATTAAGAAAAGAGCAACTGCCTTTCCCATGTGATTCACATAGACCTTATCGCCTGCCTTAAGTGCCGTATTCTTTGCAATGGCATCCTTTAAATCCACATACCCTTCTGCCTTTGCCTGACGAAGTACCTCGTCCACGCACTCGCGCTCGGTCTTACAATCGGAAATAAACTTACGATATCCTTCTGCAAAATCAAACACAGCCTTCTTATCCTTCTCAGAATACTTTAACCATGCATTCTTACTCGGCTTTGTGCCCTTTTTGTCCTTTGTCGGTTCTGCCTTTTTTGTTGCCATATCATTACCTTCCTTTCGGATTATTAATTTTCTGTTCTATATGAAAACACTTTTCAGAGCATTTTCCCTCCGAATTAGTGCTGCGAATCTGCTGTTTCCCCAACAAATTCGCGCCTTCCGCCGAATACTATCAAAAGAGTGCCAACTGAATCGGCACTCTTTTAGTATAGCCTATTTCCCGGATTCAATCAAGTAGAAGTTTCGCTTCCGCATATAATAATACGCGATTCCAAGCGGCACCGCTGCCGAAATCCATGCAAGAGGGCCCGCCAGACAAATTCCGCGGTATCCGATGAGGCCCGGCAAAATGTAAGACGCTGCCACACGGGTAATGAGTTCGAACACACCACCCATAAGAGGCATAAAGCTTCTGCCGATGCCCTGCAATACATTCCGGTACACAAAAATCATGTTTAAGAACGGGAAAAATATCGCTGCCTGACGTAAATACAACTGTGCCGAAGCAAGAATCTCTTCGATTACCATAGCATCCATTTCTTCCGAAGTCATAAACAACTTCGTAATCGGCTCTCCCAGCACAAACAGAATCACCATGGAAATCACCGCGCAAATCAAGGTCAGCATGGTACACTTTGCCACACCTTCTTTGATTCGATCCGTGCGGCCCGCGCCCATATTCTGTCCGGAATAATTGGCCATAGCCACACCGAAGGTTAATGCCGGCTGGGTCACCAGCTGCTCTGCTTTACATGCCGCCGTGAAAGCAGCAATCTTTGCAGTTCCGAACAAATTCAGCGCTCCCTGCACCACTACCGTACCGATGGCGGTAATACAAAACTGAAATGCCATAGGAAGACCGATATTAAGGTGTCTCCGGTACATGGATACCGGTGCTTTAAAATCCTCTTTGGATAAATGCAAAATCGGATACTTTTTTCGAATATAAAACAAGCAGCAAATACCGGATACCAACTGGGAAATCACCGTTGCCAGTGCCGCACCTGCCACTCCCATATGTGCATACCGGATCAATACAATATCCAGTACAATATTAAGGAGTGAGGAAATAATCAAAAAGTACAGCGGACTTTTGCTGTCGCCCACTGCACGCAGGAAACATGCGAGAAGATTATACATCATGATAGCTGCGATACCGGCGTAAATAATACTGATATAGGTCACTGCATCCCCGATAATATCCTCCGGTGTATGGATCAGTGTAAGGAGCGGTCTGGCTGTAAGTAGCGCAAGCAGTGTAATCACCACCGTAAATCCCACACTTAACGCCACTGCACTGGCTTCCGCTTTTTTCAGTCCGGCTTCATCCTTTGCTCCGAATCGTTGCGCCACCAACACCGCAAATCCGCTGGTAAGGCCATTGGCAAAGCCCAGTACCAGAAAGTTTAAGGAACCGGTGGTGCCCACCGCCGCCAACGCCTGATACCCTAAATATCTTCCTACGATAATGGTATCTACCATATTGTATAGTTGCTGGAACACATTCCCCAAAAGAACCGGAAGGGAAAATAACAGAAGCAGTTTCATGGGACTGCCTTTGGTCATATCTCTGACTTTTGTATTGCTCATAGGTCACCTCGTCTGATTTCAAAATATGAATACTACACATTTACTTCCTACCATTGTTCTATCATGCAATAAGAAAGCGACACGCTACTGCGTCCCGCCTTCTCAAAAGTCATTGTAATTTGTTTTTCTGATACTGTCAATAAAATATCGTTATAGAATTTCTGACATTTTATCAATATTCGAACATTCACAATAATATATGTTTATTTCCATGTGTCTCATAGCTTCCAAAGACAGCCGACGTCTTTTTCCATACATCATACAAAGACAACTTTGGAAGTGCTAACGAACATTTTACCATCAAAAGATAGTTTTTGACGATAGCAATGGTACAAAACCAAAACCGCCATAGTTACAAATTCATTTTCGCAACTATGGCAGCCTTTTGTTTAAACTCCTTTTACCCTTTCCATTATGCTCACTTTCCGAATATAACTTTTATAAATTCTTCTGTAAACACTTCCGTGGCAAATGCGTCTATGCATTTCCTTTCAAATCCCTTTACAACTCCCCTTACGCATACTTCCGTGCCAAATCGTTTAACTCCTCCATAAGCTTCTGATTGTTTACTTTACGGGCCAACGGCAGGTAGAACTCAATGGTCTCTTTCGCTTTTGCGGCACGCTTCTCTTCCGCAAGATACTCGATGGTACGCATGTTGTGTAACCGTTCCGCAAGCTTTATGAGGACTACTTCCTCCGGACAATTGTCTCTGTCCGTATGCCACAGGCCGATTTTCTCCACGATATCCCATACATTTTCCGGCAGCTCAGCAGATAAATCCACCGCCGCTGTGCGTTCCGAGATGTCCGATAACAGTCCCGCAAGTACCGTGTCAGCATCTGCTCCCAGCTCAGTCAGCAGCATCGCCACATTTAATGTATGTGTCACAAACTCATCCCCGGAATACCGGTGCTTTCCTTCGTATACCTTGCAAGCCAGACTGTACACTTCATCCAGCACCGCTCCCGTTCCCTCTACATTGTTCTTCTTAAGCAACTCTTTTAATCCCGCAAATAACTCTTCCTTTGGGGTTCCTAACTTCGTACTGTTTAAAAAAATCTGTTCCATACAGTTCCCTCCTATGCAATCAAGCTCCAGTCTCAAAGTTCTGAGAAGGGACGGAGAAAAACCGAATTCCCGTTTAAACGCTCTGGAAAAAGCACTGTGAGATTCAAAGCCGTACCGAAACGCCACATCAATGATTCTGCTTCCCGCAAGGATCTCGTCCATAGCCCGGAACAGGCGTCTTCTGCAAAGGTACTCCATTACCGTCTCTCCGGTATGATTCTTAAACAACTGCAAAAAATGATACTCCGAATATCCGGCAATATCCGCCAACTGCTTATTGGTCAGCTTCTCTTCCAGATGCGCTTCCATATAATCTAAAATCCGGTTCATATCCATCAACTTCCCTTCCACGTGGTAGCTTAAGCATAGCATAGTTCAAATGGGTATGCTGTACCGAAAACGGGATGTTATTACCAATCCAAATAATTATCCCAGTAAACATCCGGATGCATTGCCGTGTCAATCACTTCCAATTTCGGGCAATTCTCTGTTACCACCTCTGCATCTCCCTCTCTGATAACCGCATCCTCGGGTGAGTCTCCGAAAATTGCAATCAGGCGAAGCTCCGGACAATTCTTACAAACCAGCTTCTCGCATGTGCCGATACAAATTTTACTCAAATTCGGGAAGAACTCAAAACCATCCACCACATTCGGTCCCATGTCATAGTCTCCTGCATAGATTCCGGTCACATCCTCCCGTTCAGCCACGGACAAATACCCATTACGGTCAAGGTCTACCCATTCTTCCAAATACTCCCGGAATATGAGATTTGAAAAATACTCTTTCGTAATCGGCAGTTCCTCCGCTGTGGGAGGCACGGTTTCCGAAGTCTCTGCGAGCCAGATTCCCTCCGCCACATACCGTTCTTCCGAATTTTCATCGTAATCGTAATCTATCTTCGTCCAGAACCGTAAGCCGTCCTCCTGTGTTACGGAATAGTTAATGGTCACCTCAATTTCTCCGTAATTATGCAGGTCTCCGCCGTCATTTTGCTTATCTCCTTCCTTACGGCACATCAAATAACCGGCGAGCCCGTGTCTGGTATCATCATCATCTCCCGGCACAGTTCCGTAAAACTCTCCGTAAACACCCTGAAGCGGCGAATACGAATCCACCGGCATCGTCAAAAGCTCCTGCCACCAAAAGTAAAAGTCATCCCCTGTTAACGGCTCGTCACTGTACATTACAAACGCATCCTCTTCATAGGTCACAAAATATCCTTCTCTTACATCAGTGATTGCGTAATTGTCGCCGGACAAATACCGATTGTTTACAAGTACCTGGTATGCCTTTCTTCCTTCTTCATCATATAACGCAGGGGATACCTCCTGTACCTCCACAAAAAAGCCATCCTCCAACTTCCTCACCAATTCTGCCAACTCCGTTAACGGCTCCCTGTATTCTGTCGCAACATCTCCCACCCAGGTGATATAAGAATTCCCGGAATTATCAATTTTCATGTTTACCACATCCACAACCGGAAATTCAATAGACTGATACGCAGCCGTGTCCAATATCAACTCTTCCGGATATCCTCTCAAAGGCCATAAAGAAAGCTTCGGCACTCCGGAAATCTTCAAAATCATCCTATTCAAAGGGTTGATTCTTTCTTCTACCAAATACATCGTTCGAAGCTCCGGACAATTATCTACCGTGAACTCTACAACCTCCTTCTCCTCAAGTAGCTTCATATCTCGTATGAAAATATTCTCCAGTTCCGGACAGTTGTTTATCGTCACATCCCCCAATTGATAGGTCTGCTCACTATCAGAACCGGCCAGCTCAATCTCCGAAAGCTTCGGCACATCGCAAATCTCCACCTTATTGGCCGAATTCAACTGTAACCGTTTCAACTCAGGAAAATAAGAAAAACCTTTCATTTCGGAATACGGTGTAAGAATAGTTCTCATACCGGCCCTTATTTCCTTTACCTCCGCCAACTCCGCGTCCGAAAAATAACCATTCTTATCGGAGTCAAACTTTTCCTTCAAGTAATCACAAAATCTTGCATCTCCGAAGTTTTCCTCCGAAATGACTATCCCCTCAATCGGCGCTACCGTGGCCGTAGACATCGGTGTTTCAGTAGGCGCAATTGTTAACGTCGGAAGCATCCCTCCGGACACGCGGATATTTTCCTTCTCCTGATTTCCACAGGCAACCATACCAAAGCATAAAGTCAGTACAACTGCCGGTATCCCTAATTTCTTTTTATTCAACATCTGTATCTTCTCCCATATTACTCTTATCAATCAACACCTGCCAGGAAGCCCAAAGTTCTTCCACACACGCCTCCGGCGTTTTCTCCGCAAACGGATAGTTCTTTGTCAGCTCATAAATGTCCAGCCCATCCACCAAATAACAGGTTAAGAAGTTTACCGTATCCTTTTCCTTATCATCGTAATACGGAAGGGTTTCTTTCAAAGCCCGATTATCATACTTGCCGTTTCTGTAAAAATCATCCTCATAGAGGTCTTCATAGGATATCGGATCGTTATAGCCCGGTGTTTCACCGGTATAAAGGTCATAAGCAAAGGCAATATCCGCTGCCGTTTCCGCATCGTAACAGGAAGGAATCACCCAAACATTTCCATACACATAGGTATAGTACTCCTCCTGTCCGTCCGGCTTCGGCGGCACCACAAAGCCAATCTCATCCGTCATATTGTTTTCTCCGTAAGGCGCATCCGCCTTACATAGAGTTTCCTCGGCAAACTGCATCGCAGCCTTTCCTTCCCGAAACTCCATAATGTACCAATCCGATGTAGCATCTGACGGCTCAGGCTTCTCATAGCCCTTTTCGTAAAGCTCTGCCGCATATTCCATGGCACCAAGCACAGACTCAGACTTGCAATTGTTATAAAGGATTCCTTCCTTATCCACTGCAATAAAATCTTCTCCCGTGGAAGATACCAGACACTGCAGCGTATCCCTGCTGTCAGAACAGGTGGCATACACATCCGTCTGCCCGTCCCCATCCGTGTCACGGGTTAAGATTGCACATATCTCTTCAAACTTGGACCAGGTCCATTCTCCCCTTGCCTGCAAATCATACGGCAAATTCGGGTCAAGTCCCGCTTCCTCAAACAATCTTTTATTAAAGATGATACCGCCTCCCGGCTCCATCCACTCTGGGCGCATGCCGTAAATACTCTCCCCTTTGGTCATAACCTTATTTACCGCAGGACTCCACTTCTCCCTATGTTCTCTTTCATCGACACTGACGCCCAACTCCTTAAGCGTAGTCAGGTCATAGAACAGTCCCCTTGACAGCGGCTTTGCAAGAAAACGATAATCCAGTTCAAATACCTGGGCTACCGGTTCACCGGCTTCCACGGAAGATATATAAACTTCTTCCATTTCCTCCCAATCGGCCACCTTTTTTGCAGAAATCGTAAAATTATGTTTTTCCATTAGCGTCTTACGATAAAACCCGGTAGCTTCCTCGTATGCATTGGTGGGTTCCGGCGTAACTTCGGGAGAATAGGTATCCCCGATAATAATCTGCAAGCCGTTTAAGTCTCTTACTACTTCCGGCTCCTTCGTTATTTCCGGCGTTGGGGTTCTTTGTGAAGCAGCATTAGAATATACCCCTTCAAGCCACTCCACAATTTCGTTTGCCCGCTCATCATTCGCAGTATGTGTTCCAAAGGCATCATAAGCATACAACTCTATACTTTGCATATTTCCATCCTTATCATAATACCCTCCGTACCATCCGCCGCGGGGCATCTGTACTCCGGGGCCTTCTTCCGGTCGTTCTACTTCATACTCTTTGTTTTTGCTGATTTCACATAACTTCTGATAGTTTTCAAATAACGCCTCAACCTCACAAGTGGTATACAATTCCACCTTGTCTAATAATGCTCCCGATGCAAACTGTTCTTCAATATCCCAAATCGCCCAGGACTCTTCTCTCCATTCCTCCAGTTTGTAAAAATTTCCGTTTCTGTCACAAAACCTCCACACTCCCTGTATTCTGTCCTTTTCATGCACATCTCTGAAATCACCATGATACCAAAATACAATCTCCGGCATCTGTTCCGACTTTCTAAGATTTTTCGCCACGGTATGGTCCCCGCCACACCCTTCTGCCAACAATGTAAACATCACCACGATACAAATAAGTACTTTTGCTTTTCGTGTAAACATTTACGTCACCCCCCAAGAAATTTATCATCTTTTCAACTCATCTGTCTGTTCCGCCACTGTTATCATTTTATAGTTTTATTCTATCATTTTCTCATTCCTTCTTCAATCTTTCATAAGAAAACTAAGAATTTCTTAAGAAAAAGAAGCAGTTCCTCTTCTACAGAAAAACTGCTTCTCCATAATGCATCCTCCGTCAAAACGGAAACCTTGCCATATTCGCTCTCCATCCGGCCCAGTCAATGAGCTTTCCCGGAATCCACTCACCCGGTATGACAATGGCTCCCCGTAAAAAAAAGCCTAAAATAACACACCATACAAGCAATACCGGAAGCTGTATCCACTTCCATCGCCCTTTACAATATATTTTGCATGCCACCACCATTCCCACCGTACTGAGAATCCCAATTGTCACGTAATACAGGTTATAATCAAAACCCTTCTGCACCTGCTTTGCATACTCCGATATATCTTCTCCCTGCGTCCGCAGCATATGCAGC
Source organism: Lachnospiraceae bacterium (assembly GCA_017465475.1). Lineage (GTDB taxonomy): Bacteria > Bacillota > Clostridia > Lachnospirales > Lachnospiraceae > SIG307. The sequence continues at coordinate 26,743 of JAFTWC010000045.1, read as the reverse complement.
TCCACCCATTCATTTTGCTCGGTTAGCAGCACCTGTTGTCCCGCCTGCAGATTCCTATCGCTTCCGATAACCACTTTTGTCTTTACATATGCTCCCTCCGTCACCTCGACAAAACCGTCTGCTTCATCTCCGGTTCCAAGAACGCACTCCTCCAGATAATACCCCTTTTCCGTTTCGTTTACCACATAAACCGTTGTTCCCTGTAAGGCTTCTTTCGGGATTGCCGGAGCCGTACGCGTTGTCTCGTAAACAGTTCCGTCCGGTCCGGTCACTTCACAAGGAAATACGGCTCTGACTACCTCTGCCGTAACCACTTTCGGCAAAGTCAGCCGGTACAACTCCTTTGCAAACACCGTTAACATCACCATACTAATCAAGAACATCGTCAACACGATATCTGCCGCTTTTTTCGTCTTCATAGCTTCATACTCTCCAATCCGACCTCCAGACTGTCATGGAAGTACAAATACAAAATGACAATAGGCATCATAAAAATCACCGAACCGGCCAACACCTCCGAAGTTGACAGGCCTTCCCCGATAGCAAGGAGGCTGGACAGCGGCTTTAAAACTTCCTTCCGCAAATAAATGTCCGCCTGCTCCACCATGTTCCAGTACTCCGCAAACACAAATACAAATACTGCCAGGATACAAGTCCGAAGCTGAGGCACAATCATCTGTAGCATAATCCGGAACACCGACTTTGTTTCAAGAAGGGCAGCCTCCACATAGGACTGCTCCAATCCCTTCATGTACTGAGTCAGTAAAAACACACTAAAAGGTGCAAACACCGACGGTAACACAATCGCAAACGGCGTATCCAAAAGCTTCATATCCCGAAGTCCGATGTAGTTCGGAAGCAATGTCACCTGCAACGGCATCATCATGAGCATAATGTAGAAAAAGAACAGCAAATCCTTTCCTTTAAATCTTGCTTGGGAAAAAGCATAGGCCGCCGGTACAGATACCACAATATTGAAGCACGTAATCGTCACCGCATAAAACACCGAATTCCAAAAATTCCGTAGCACGTAAGAATGCTCAATCAACAAATCATAATATCCCGCCAAAGAAAAACCGGAAGGCAGCAATCCCGTGAGCCGGAATCCCTCTGCATCCACGGACTGTGTCGTAAAGGAATGAAGCACCGTCAACAGGATAGGGAGCAGAAACAGTAACGCACAAGCCGAAAGTACAGCTTTCCCAACTATCTTTTTCATCCGTTTCTCCCCCCCTTATATCGTGAATTTCTTCTGCAGTCTGACACCCACTACCACGATTACCGCTACAATCAGCGAGGTAAGTACCGCACCGGATGCCAGATTCTGATAATTTAACTTATAGAAATGGTTGTTCATGTAATACTGTAACGTATAACTGTGGTCCGGCGGATAGCTTGTCCCGAAATACAGGTAGCTTTCCCGGAACACCTTAAAGCTGTACACCACGCCGATTAACACTGTAAACAACAAGGTTGGTGAGATAAGCGGTAATGTAATTTTCCTATGTAAAGCAAAACCATGAGCCCCGTCCAACCGTGCTGCCTCATACACCTCACCGTCCAGCGTAGAAAAAGCCGCACTGAGCAAAATGATGAGAAGTCCGATGTTTTTATAAATAAACAACAAATACACCGGCCATACCGACTCACCGGCATCAAACAATGTCCGCCATACTACCACCACACTGGCGGTAGGCACTAACATTGGGAAAATAAACGCAATCCGCAACAGCTTCCAGTACCCCTTCATCTTAAGAAGCAGAAGGGACAATAAAAACGCTGCCGCCACCAACACAGGTACAGCAATCAAAATCAGTAACAAAGAATTTTTCAGTGCCAACCGGAAATACTCGTTTTGCAATACCGTTTTGTAATTTTGCAGCCCTACAAACCTCCGACTGAACTGATTCTCAATGAGGGAATAATAGATTACCCGCAAATAGGGCAACACGTAAAACACCGCCACCCCGAGTATGCTCGGAATCAGCAACAACCGGCATTTCAGTAGATACTTTTTCATCGCTATCCCTACCTTTCCGCGGAAAATCTGCTCCCCCGCTTCCGTTTCTAACATGCACTTTCAGTCCGGTCATATTATTCTTTTAAATACAAATTTAACTTACGCTCCAACTCAGGAATCACCTCATCCAGAGACTTCTCACCGTTTAAATAGTTCAAGTATTCTTTCCAGAACACATCATCCGGATAGGAAAAGACAATCCTTGAATTTCCATAGATTTCATGTACCTTACGTTCCAATGCGTTATACTCTCCGGTAAGCACCCTGGTACGGTAAATACTCTCTTCTCCAATCAGCCGCTCCGTCAGCACAGTCAAAAATTCCTTTGCCTCCTCAAGATGCGCCGATTTCGGATTTACCACAAGAATATAGGCATCCGCGAGATTCTCCCCCTGCTTATCTTCCTCCAAGGACGGCATCGGCTTGGCAGAAAAGAAATCATAATCTAAAAATCCGTAAGACCCTCCGTCCACACTTACACTATATTCTTGGGATAATGTCTTCTTCTCCGTTGCTGCCACTGCCACTTGAGAAAAGTACTCCTTAAAATAAGCTGCTACTTCCTCCTCTGTAGCCCCCAGATAAGGAGCCGATGCCCCCGGATTCATATACGAATAACGGTATACATTATCGTTGCTGCTGTCTCTCTCCGTCTTATACCATTCGGAATACTTTCGGAACAGCGGAGTATCAAAGCTTGCTACTCCGTTTACTACCGCATAATCTGCAAGATACATATTCATAAGACGATTATATTCACTCTTAAAATGATAACTGTAATATGCCGGATTTCCGTTCTCTTCCGCTTTCTCCAACGCTTTCTGCAACTGGTACAGCGTTTCATTGGAATACTTCGTATCCAAATCCACTCCGTACTCCTTACACAGCTCCGGATTGTACACCAACACGTCACAGCTGATATCACAAGGAAGCATCCATACTGCTCCGTTGGTATCTGTTGCCGCTTCCTTCATAAACTCAAAACTGTTTTGCAAGTAGATTTCCACGCCTTCTACTTTATTTAGCGGTTCATAAGCTCCTACCCGGCGAATCTGTTCCGCCACCGGAGAATCGGTAGAAAGCAACAGAAAATCATAATCACTGTCGCCTGCCATCATGGACATTGCCATGGTTTCGTCATCTACCTTCACCATATTGATTTCAAATCCGGTTCCCTCCGGTATTTCAAACACATGGGTATTGTAATAAATCCTCAATGGTTCATACTCTTTTATATAATTATCGTTTTTTATCCGGTGTACTTTGCTGTTTAAAAGAAAATAACTACGCCCCCTCTGACAGCACAAACCAATTCCTCCCAACACTCCGTCTACATTATAGAAACTGGACTGATTCTCAATCTCTGCCGGATCCATGGCCACCAGCACTGTTTTTAAAACCTCTTCCCGCAAGAGCTTGTCATTTTCCTCATCATAGGCAAAATCCTCTAAAAATACATTAAAATACTCTCCCACATAGCTTTTCTGCCCCATCACACCCGTTTCCGGCTCATATGTTGCAAAGTAATACTTTCCGCAATCAAAATCATAGGCATATACAAAAAGCGTTTTCTCATCCTTCTCTGTAAAAGCTTTGATTCGGTCGATTAAAAGCTCCTCTGCCCTACCACTCTCTAAAGAAAAGCTCATCAACCGTTCTCCCGCATACGTGTACCTCCCCGCAAGGTCACTTAACATATTCGATTTTTCTGTCTCAACCGGTTCTCTCTCAACAAAAAACAACCTTCCGGCTCCGTAGGTCAAATTATGCGCAGCATACGCATTCGGGTTTTCATAAAGCGTCTTCAAGCTTCCGTCCTCCTGTGAGATTTCCACCAAACAGACTCCGTTTACGTACATTGCATCCCCGTCTCCGGCAATCAAGGCATACAAAACTCCGTTCCCATAACAAAGTGTAAAATACTCCTTTTCTGCCACCTGAATGTTTTTTATCTGTACTCCGTCCTTATCAAACACACCAATACTTCCGGTATCCTTTTTATAAGCATACAGATTTCCTTCCTCATCCAAACAAAACAAGGAAATGTCATCCGTGGGATAAACAAAATCCGCTTCCGTTTCCACTTTCTTCTCTTCCGCGTTTTTCTTACATCCGCACAAGCCACAAAAACAAAATATCAGTAATAAACAAGTCATCACACGCTTCATCATAATACCTCCCCTACGAAACCACCATAATCCCTTTCGTCTCTTTTTACGGAACAATTCCCACCTCTCCGGTGGTCAAATCCATATACTGAAAGGTTGTCGTTATGTCTTCATCCGTCATATAGTCACAAAAATATATTCTATCCGCTGCAACCCAGAATAGTTCAATAAAATGTCTTCTTGCAGAATCCTTCGGATATAGCTTCACAGGTTCCATATCCGCTTCCCCTATTGCATAAATATCATCCAAATCGTGATAGTACACCTTGTCCTTATACTGAACACTTCTCATAGCATAGGTTCCATCCCATACCTTTTTTTCTCCCGTTGTCAAAGAAAGTTTTGTTAAGGCTCCTTTCTTTCCCGCATACCACAATGCATCCCCGTTTACCGTAGGATATAGTGCACCCTCATCCAATAGGTATTGCCCGCTACTATCTCTCTTTACTGCATACATCTTTTTCCCTGAAAAAACATCCGCCGTAAAAACACAATCTCCAAAAATACTAAGCCATGCATACTCAGCCTGTCCCATAAACTCCTGAACCACACAACAAGCGCTTCCGTCCAGATTCATTTTCTTAATGTCGATTGAAGTATAGAAAATTTCTTTCTCTGTTACAAGCATGTAGCCGGCCTTATCCTCTCCGATTACAGTTACCTCTCCGCCGTTTTTGCTGACACGCTTCATCCTTCCTCGCTGTGCCCCGTCTGCCTCGTCATCTATAAAATACACCCAGTCTCCTACCACCTGGATTGCTCTCGGTATTTCTTCAGCCAATATCTGCTTTCCGGAACCGTCCGGATTTATTTTACACAAAAAACTATCATGATTGCAGTCTCTATAATATACCATTCCGTCGTTCTCACAAACCCAACCCCCATTCAACAGGTTTCCCTGTAAATTACCAAGCTCCCATGCCTCTCCGGTTACAACCTCGGTTACATTTGCAAATTCTGCTTTCTTGGCTTCCTCTGTCGGAGCTTTTGTCACCGTCTTCTCAGTATGATTTTCCGATACCTCCACTCCGTTTGTTACACTAGTAGCCTTTGTTGTTTCTCCCAGCTCCGGGTTCCCACAAGCAACCATCATACAGATGCTCATAATTCCAAAGATATGCCCTATTCTTTTAAGTTTCATGCGTCTTTTCCTCCTTCTGCAAGTACATTTCAGTCTCAACCGATTCTCTCCATAAAAAGTTTCTTTTTACGGAACAATTCCCACCTCTCCGGTGGTCAAATCCATATACAGAAAGGTTGTCGTTATGTCTTTATCCGTCATATAGTCACAAAAATATATTCTATCCGCTGCAACCCAGAATAGTTCAATAAAATGTCTTCTTGCAGAATCCTTCGGATATAGCTTCACAGGTTCCTGATTCGCTTCCCCTATTGCATAAATATCATCCAAATCGTGATAGTACACCTTGTCCTTATACTGAACACTTCTCATTGCATAGGTTCCATCCCATACTTTTTTTTCTCCCGTTGTCAAAGAAAGTTTTGTTAATGCTCCTTTCTTTCCCGCATACCACAATGCATCCCCGTTTACCGTAGGATATAGTGCGCCCTCATCCAATATGTATTGCCCGCTACCATCCTTCTTTACCGCATACAACTTTTTCCCGGAAAAAATATCCGCCGTAAAAACACAATCTCCAAAAATACTAAGCCATGCATACTCAAGCTGTCCCGTAAACTTCTGAACCACACAACACTCGCTTCCGTCCAGGTTCATTTTCTTGATATCATACGAAGTATAAATAATTTCTTTCTCTGTTACAAGCATGTAGCCGGCCTTATCCTCTCCGATTACGGTTACCTCTCCACCGTTTTTGCTGACACGCTTCATCCTTCCTCGCTGTGCCCCGTCCGCCTCGTCATCTATAAAATATACCCAGTCTCCTACCACCTGGATTGCTCTCGGTACTTCTTCAGCCAATATCTGCTTTCCGGAACCGTCCGGATTCATTTTACACAAAAAGTTATCGTGATTACAATCTCTATAATATACCATTCCGTCGTTCTCACAAACCCAGCCCTCATTCAACAGGTTTCCCTGTAAATTACCAAGCTCCCATGCTTCTCCGGTTACAACCTCGGTTACATTTGTATATTCTGTTTCTTTCTCCTTCACTACAGGTGTCTTGGTTGCCACCGGCGCCTTTGTTACGTTTTTCTCTACAGGTTCTGCTGACATTTCTGCCTCATTCGTCACATCACTCATTACACTCTTCGTCGCACCGGGAGTTACCAGCGTATCTCCCGACTCCGCTTTTTCGCAGGCAGCAAGCGTGCAAATACACATAATCCCCAATACATATCCGATTTTTTTTAGTTTCATGCGTCATCTCCTCCTTCTGCAAGTACGAGAGCTTTCCAACATGAAAAGCTCTCGTACTTGTTTATGCATTTACATTTCATTCTCTTTTTTTTCAATATTATTTTTATAATACTCCTGACACAAACCGTTCTCCGTGTCACATATGTCATGGTATCTTACATGTGGAAGCTCCAAACTATCTACGTATTCGTGACACTTTACACAATGCAAATCATGTCTTCCATAGATTTCCACCACACCGCAATAAACCGATACATTCGATGAATTGATCACTAAATGAGGAATCGTAATTCCAGTACTGCTCATCGGTCCTACACAACGCAATTCTCTTTGTGTTTCATGACAATAAAATTCTGCATATGGATCTTCAAATGCCTCTACTTTACTTACGCCACTCGTCATAAAAGTCGTGGCTACCAATAATGTACATGCTAATACTTTCTTCATGCATTTCATAAAAGCTCATCCTCCTTCTGTTTTCTACACTGATTCACGTTAAAAATTTTGTAATTTTCTCAAATACCTATTCTTCCATTGCCCCAATAACAGCATAATTGCCATAATGCCAAACACCATCATCATGCATATAGCAATGCGCTTATCATTTAATAACAATGAAATAACCATGATTACAATTTCAAACAGTAATATTCCTCTTGCTCGTTTCCTATAGACGACCTTCTCCACATCATCCAGCGGTTTATTTCTATCTTCCACAGGTACAAGAAACCATATCATACTACCAAAGATTGCAGTCAGACAACCGCATACGAGACCGGAATACATCACATATCTCATTACCCAAAGTACTGCGCTCATCATCACAATTGAGAAAATGTAACAGCGTATCGCTGTCTTAGCATGGTATCCTCCGGCAAAGCTTCGAAGTGGCATATATGCCACCATAAAAACAATGCATTCTAACAGCTTTCCGAATACCATTCCGAGTAGTATCGTCGTTCCAAGGTTCAACAAAGCAATCATACCTTGTTGCATTCCGTATACGTAAATTTCTTTGTCTTCCCTTGAAATCGTACCATTCATAAGCAACCTTTCGGTTATACACTTCGATAAATTCCCAAACATTAAAATTTACGAAGCCTTTTCGCACATTCAGGCAACGGCTCCTGATGAGCAATATAAAAACATGCTGAATTAGTAACCATTGTTGCTACAATCAACGCAAACGTAGCCAGAACCTGCATACTTTTCCCGCGAAATATCTTCATGCCACAGTCCCCTCCTTTCCTTTATCCTTTTGGGCAACCATAATCTAACATAAAACGACATCTTGTGCGAGAAGTTGCAGTAAAAAGGCTACTTTTTGCAGTCAACGGGAAGATACAGTAAAACATCCACAATAAAAGTACCGTCCCCATGATTCACATTCATATAGCCACCATATTTTTTTGCCACCGATTCTATATTTTTCAAACCAAACCCATGCATAGTTCGGTCAGTTTTTGCACTTACTATTCTACCTTTTTCATATTGCACCTCTGTCACATAGGGATTTGCACATTGAATCATCAAACGCCCTTTGTCAAACACTACCTCTAATTTCAAGTATCGCTCCTGCTCCTCTACCTGTTGCAGAGCATACAAGGCATTATCTAAAAGATTACCAAGAACCGTAATGCAGTCCGCAATATCCATATCAAACTCTGCCGGAATCGCAATCTCTGTTTCCACACGAATCTGCTCATTTCCTGTATTTTGTAACTTATAATTTATAATACTATCTACCGAGATGTTGCCTGTCGTACTGAATAACAGCTTTGTATTTAGCTTTCCGGACAGTCCTCCCACTAACTTCTTCGCCTCCTCATACCTCCTGCCACTTATAAGCTCTGATACACCAATCAACTGGTTCTTTAAATCATGACGAAACGCCCGCAATTCATTGGTTGAATTCTGCATCATAGTACACTGATTAAAATAAAGTTCACGTTCCTTTTCCAACACTGCATTTTCCGCAATTTTTATGTAACTGGTCGCTAGAGAATCATATAAATAAAAGGTTGTAACATTTATCAACAAGATTAACACAGTCGCTACTAACACCTTTGTCTGTGTTGCATCATCAGAATTCACAATAAATGCATGTAATATGAATGTAATTACCGGTATAAGTACAGATGCCAACCAAACAGATAATTTTGTTTCATAATTTCGTCGAATGGACTTAAAATTATAAAGAAGTAACGCTTCCATATAAGAAATTAATCGCATTGCAATTAATCCCATGCTACTGCTAAAATTCCCTTCGGTAAAAACAGAATATTGAAAATATCCGATATATGCTGCAACTATCACCTCGGTAAGTAAACAAAATGCTAACGTATAAAGAGAACTCAGTATATGTTTTAATGCATTTGCCTTGTAATTCAGAGAAATTAAATAAATCAATAGAAAGTTGACGAGTAGTGTCAGCAAAGGAATATCCACGTACAAATACAAAAGACTCGACACTACAAAATGAAAAATATACGTCAGTGCACATACTCCCGCTGTAACCCGTCTTTTATCAAAAAATGTTATCATAAATCTATGAAGTACCACAATATTAAACAAATTCGTTATCAAATAAACTATCGTATAAGTATCAAACTCCATCTTACCGTCCCCCATTTTCCATCATCAGTTGTAATCTTGCAATCTCTTTCCGTTTCCCTTTTGCTATGGGAATCTCAGCGTTATTCAGTAAAGTCAGAACATCCGGGTGAAAGGATTTTATCATCCGATAATTTACCAGATAGGATTTATGCGGCATAAAAAAACCTTTCTCCGAAAGCTGCACGGAGAGTTTTCTAAGCGAACCGTAAAAAGTTTCTTCCCCTGTCAGTGTCTGCATCCGTACCTTACGGTCCTCGCTCTCAAAATACAAAATATCACTTAACTTCGCCCAATAGGTGCCATGACCGGACTTATACTCAAAAACTTCCTGCTTAAGACCATAAATACGCATATACTTCGCAAGTATCTCACTTACCTTTTCCGCAGTTGCCGGCTTCTCAATAAAGCCAAAAGGCCTGAACTGAAACAACTGTCTGTCATACCCTTCTGTTCCGGTAACATACACAATCTGGGTCATATCATCCTGTAATGCTTCACGTACAAACCTGCTCACATCAATACCGCTGCAGGCTCCCATTTCAATATCTAAAAAGATCAAATGGTATACCGCATCCTCCTTCAAAAAGCGAACTGCTTCCTCTCCGGAACCTAAAGTATCGATTTCCGCCTCTAACTGTAACTCCTTACACACATCTATCAACAAGCGTTCCGTCCGAGCCGCCACTGTAACTTCATCGTCTACAACTGCTATCTTCAGCATATCGTTTTACCTCATTCTTGTAACACTTTAACACGATACATCTTACCACAAAAACTGTATTTTTGCAATAAAAATTGTCCCTTTTCGACACATCTTTTCATGCATCAAAAAGGGACTTTTCCTATTTTTTCTTATTCAATTAAAGCGATTTAGTTGTCAATCAACTTATTCTCGTTATTCCAGCTGTAAAGCTTACGAAGCTCTGCGCCTACTTCCTCTAACTGATGGGAAGCACCCTGTCTTCTCATAGCGTTGAAGTTCGGGCAACCTACCTGGTTCTCAGTGAGCCAGTTACGTGCGAATACACCTTCCTGGATGTCCTTTAATACCTGCTTCATAGCCTTCTTGGTCTCATCGGTGATGATCTTCGGTCCGGTAATGTAATCACCGTACTCAGCGGTGTTGGAGATGGAGTATCTCATACCCTGGAAACCGCTCTGGAAGATGAGGTCAACGATAAGCTTCATCTCGTGGATACACTCGAAGTATGCGCTCTCCGGCTCATAACCAGCTTCAACCAAGGTCTCAAAACCGGCCTTCATAAGGGCGGTTACACCACCGCAAAGAACTGCCTGCTCACCGAAAAGGTCGGTCTCAGTCTCTTCACGGAAGGTGGTCTGAAGAACACCTGCTCTTGCGCCACCGATAGCCAGTGCGTAAGCAAGACCCATCTCGTGTGCCTTACCGGTAGCATCCTGATGTACAGCGATTAAGCACGGAACACCCTTGCCTTCCTGGTACTGGCTTCTTACGGTATGACCCGGTCCCTTCGGAGCGATCATAACTACGTCTACATCCTTCGGCGGAATAATCTGACCGAAGTGAATTGCGAAACCGTGTGCAAACATTAACATGTTACCCGGCTCAAGATTCGGAGCGATGGAAGCTTCGTACATAGCCTTCTGCTTCTCGTCGTTGATCAAAATCATGATGATATCTGCCTTCTTTGCAGCTTCTGCAGCCGTATATACTTCAAAGCCTGCAGCCTCAGCCTTTGCCCAGGACTTGCTGCCCTCGTATAAACCGATTACTACATGTACTCCGGACTCCTTCATGTTAAGTGCATGAGCGTGTCCCTGGCTGCCGTAACCGATAACTGCTACGGTCTTGCCATCCAACAGTGCAAGATTACAATCCTGCTGGTAATAAATCTTTGCCATTTTATTATCCTCCTAATTTTTCTATATGGTATGCGCAACTTCATGCGTCGTACGCTCGACTACTCTGCGATATAATCTTCGATATCGCCAACGCCTCGTACCAGACCGGTAATACCGGTGCGTACAAATTCTTTGATGGTGAAGCCCTCAAGCAAACGCATGAAAGCATCAATCTTTGCCTGATTGCCGGTAAGCTCAATCATCAATGACTCCGGTGCCACATCTACAACCTTCGCACGGAAAATATCCGCCACGGAAATCACTGCCTGACGCTCCTTCTGATTGGCCTGTACCTTTACCAGTACCAGTTCTCTGCAAACCGACTCACCCGGAAGAAGCTCCGTAATCTCTACTACATCCTCCAGCTTTGCAAGCTGCTTGTGAATCTGCTCCAAGATACCGTCTTCACCGCTGACTGCCACCGTCATGCGGGAATACTCCGGATTCTCCGTCTCACCCACGGAGAGACTGTCAATGTTGTAACCACGACGGCTGAACAAACCGGATACACGGCTTAATACACCTGCCGTATTCTCTACTAAAAGTGACAATACCATTCGGCTCATAAGGTCCCCTTCTTTCTCACTGTATTATATCAAAGTGTATTTTATCAATCCTATCCGCGTTTGTCAAGCAAAACGGTAAAGAATGTGTCGGAAAACGCTTTTTCCTAAAGATTACGCTTCAGAAGCTCATTCACTTTCCCCGGATCGGCTTTGCCTTTCGTCTTTTTCATGACCTGACCAACGAGAAATCCAAATACCTTATCCTTGCCTGAGCGATATTCTTCCACTATGGCCCCATTCTCCGCAATAACTTCTTCTATCGCTGCCTGCAAGGCTCCCTCATCCGACAAGCTCATAAGACCGTGCTGTTCCATATAAGAAAGGGGCTCTATGTCTTCCAACACAACCTTTGCAAACACTTCCTTCGCCCCTGCCTGATTGATTTTCCCCTCTTCTACCGCTACAATCAGATCTGCGGCATGCTTCGGCGAAAAGGTAAACTCTTCCGGTTCTTTTCCCGTTTCCTTTATTATGCGAAACAATTCTCCCATAAACCAGTTGGCAGTCTTCTTCGGCTGTCCGGACAACGTTGCTGTTTCCTCAAACAAGGAAGCCAAATGCCTTGACTGGGTTAATATGTCCGCATCGTAAGCCGGAATCCCATACTCCCGTTCAAACCTGGCTGCCTTTTCCTCTTTAAACTCCGGCTGTCTTTGCTTTATCTCCTCAATCCATGCATCGGAAATCACCACAGGCATGACATCCGGTTCCGGAAAGTACCGGTAATCCTTGGAGTCCTCTTTGGAACGCATGGAATAGGAGGCACCCGCCGTATCATCCCAGCGTCTCGTCTCCTGTTCTACCTTTTCTCCCGACTCCAACAATGCGATTTGCCGTTCCCGCTCCGCCGCGATGGCACGGGTAATGGCCTTAAAGGAGTTTAAGTTTTTCATCTCGGTACGGGTTCCGAGTATGTCGCTCCCCGCTTCTTTTACGGACAGATTCACATCCACCCGCATGGACCCTTCCTGTAACTTACAATCGGAAATGCCCAAATACAAACAAATCATCCGAAGCTTTTCCAAATAAGCAATAACTTCCTCTGCCGTTTCCATATCCGGCTCCGACACGATTTCAATAAGCGGCACACCGCTCCGGTTGTAATCCACCAAAGAAATCCCCTCACTTTCATCATGGGTCAGCTTCCCCGCATCCTCCTCCATATGCATTTCGTGGATGCGGATGGTCTTGGTGGCTTTCTTACAGACGGTACTTGTGCCTCCGCCGGTTTTGTTCTCACTCGCTGTGCTGCTTCCCCGCTTTTCTCCCTCGTCCTGTGCAATCTCCAGATACCCATCCAAACAAATAGGCTCATACAACTGGGAAATCTGGTAGTCCTGAGGATTGTCCGGGTAAAAGTAGTTCTTCCGGTCAAACAATGTTCTCTGATTGATTCGGCAGTTGGTAGCAAGTCCCAAGGCAATGGCATATTCCACTACCTTCTTATTTAACACCGGAAGGCTTCCCGGCATTCCCGTACACACCGGACAGGTCTGGGTGTTGGGCAGGGCTCCGAATTTTGTGGAGCAACCGCAAAAAATCTTTGTCTTTGTGGATAGTTCAATGTGCACTTCCAAGCCGATGACGGTGTCATACCGACGACATTCTGCCGTTTTTGGGCGTCCCTTTACAGGTGCCGTTTTCTCCACATTCTTAGATTCCATCACAGCCACCTGCCTTTCCGTTTCCCTCTTTGCCGGCCGAATTCTTCTCCGGCACTCCTAACCGTTCCTCTTTCTTTTGTCCGTTTTTTTGCTGTTTCCACACCTTCGGGAACTCTCCCCGCAGTACTTCGTAGGCTTCTGCCACCGTAAACAGTGTCTCTTCGCAAAAGGCATTGCCGATAAACTGCACCCCGATAGGCAGTCCGTTTTTATCAAAACCGCAAGGCACGCTGATGGCCGGCAGACCGGCAAGATTTACCGCCACCGTGTTTACATCTGCCTGATACATCCGAAGAGGATTTTGAAGGCTTTCCGAAAGCTTCGGCGCCGTCCCCGGTGCCGTCGGTGTCAGCAGGCAATCGTAGCGTCGAAATACAGATTCGTATTCTTCTTTGATCAATCGTCTTACCTTTAAAGCTTTCAAATAGTAGGCATCATAGTACCCTTCGCTCAGCAAAAAGGAACCGGACAAAATCCTGCGTTTTACTTCCTCTCCGAAGCCTTCGGTACGGCTCTTTTTATACAGCTCATGAAGGCTTCCTTCCTCTGCGGTACAATACCCGTATTTTACTCCGTCAAACCGGGCCAGATTGGAGCTCGCTTCTCCGCAGGCAATGATATAATAGGCCGCCACCGCATAATCCGTCATCGGTAACGACAGCTCTTCCACTACAGCACCGTTAGCTTCAAGTAATGTCGCTGCCGCCTTTACCGATGCTCTCACCTCCGGGCTGACCCCTTCTCCGAAGTACTCCTTCGGAACCCCGATGCGCATGCCTTTTAACCGCTGTATACACATTTTGTTCGGGTACTCTCCCGTCATGTATGACATATCGTTCCGGTTTTCCCGGTCTTTGATTGCAGCCGGATTAATTTCCTTGTCCACGGATGTAGCGTCCTTTTCGTCAAATCCTGCAATCACTTCATAAAGCGCCTTGCAATCCGCCACGGTCTGCCCGATAGGCCCGATTTGGTCCATGGAAGAGGCATAGGCCACCAATCCGTACCGGGATACTCTGCCGTAGGTAGGCTTTAATCCTACCACGCCGCAAAACGCCGCAGGCTGTCGTACGGAGCCTCCGGTATCGGACCCCAATGCCAAAGGTGCCATTCCCGCTGCCACTGCCACGCAGGAACCGCCGGAAGACCCGCCCGGTACATGGTGGGTATTCCACGGATTTTTCGTCACCCGAAAGGCCGAGGTCTCGGTGGTGCTTCCCATAGCAAACTCATCCATATTGGTTTTTCCCAGCACAATCATACCGGCATTCTGCAACCGTGTAATCACCGTGGCATCATAGGCCGGCACAAAATTCTCCAACATCTTTGAGGCACAGGTGGTTCGCAGGCCCTTCGTACAAATATTGTCCTTTACGGCAACCGGCACACCGGCAAGAGGCCCTGCATATATTCCGCTTTTGATTCCCTTCTGCACTTCCTCCACACGATGCGCCACCTGCTCTTTCTCTATGGTAAGAAAGGCGCAAAGCTCCGGGTCCGTTTCCTCAATTCTTTTTTGCAGTACCGACACCGTTTCTTCCACCCCCAGTGCCTTCGTACGTATTTTCTCGCTTAGCGTCCTTACGGACATCTGTAATAATTCCATGTTCTCCCCCTTACACCGTCTTCGGCACCACAAACTGCCCGTCCTTTTTTGCCGGTGCATTAAAAAGTGTTCCCTCTGCTCCGTCCGGATTTGTCACCTCGTCCCTGCGGAACCGGTTCTCCTTTGTTATCTCCGACGTATGAGCCAAAGGCTCCACCCCTGTCGTATCCACTTTCTTTAACTTCTCCACATAGCCAAATAGTTTTTCCATCTCCGCCATGGTACGTTCCCGCTTCTCAGGTTCTATGGAAAGCTTTGCCAAAAGCTCGGCTTTTTTTAAATCGGTATCGTTGATTGTAATCATGGTTCACCTCTTTTTTAGGTTATATTTTACACACTCTTTTTCAAGTTTAGGAAAATCCAAACATCGCTTCTTTCCAACAAATGCTTCTCCGCTAATGTATTTTTTATATAACACATTCGCTTTATTGCAAACAGTTTCACTATTTAACCTGCACCATTCCAACTCTTGTAGACATAATCCCTTATATGTTTTAATAATTTCTTTATCTCTTTTGCGAATTACAATATCTATCTCTTGCAATTGCTTTTCTTCGACCGGTATCATCAAATTAAAGTTCAGAACACCCAAAAGTTTTCCAGCTACTTCTATTTTTGAAAAGTCCATTGAGTTTTTCATTCTCTTATGCTTTTCTTTTGGAGAAGATAACGGAATACAGTATTTGTGCCCACTACAAACAACTACGATTCCTATAAATACCCTATTATCTTTTCCTGTCTGTGGGGAAACCGATAAAACTTTATCATCCAGATTATGTAGATTTCGAATATATTTCATATCTACCTTATAAAGAAAAAAATCAGATTGCATATATCT
Organism: Lachnospiraceae bacterium; assembly: GCA_017465475.1. GTDB lineage: Bacteria > Bacillota > Clostridia > Lachnospirales > Lachnospiraceae > SIG307. The sequence continues at coordinate 11,040 of JAFTWC010000045.1, read as the reverse complement.
CCTTATCACAATGGCTATGCGAAAACGCATAGCCATCTGTTGTAGTAACTCCATTAGAGTTGCTAACGCTTTTAGCAGTCACACTTTGCGGCAGGACTCTCCTCTTAGACTAGTATACCATATTTTAATGATTAGTCAACACAAATTTACATTTTTTCGTCTTCTTTTATGCAAACCGTTCCAACTTATCCTCATTTCTTCGAAAAATGTAATCTTCTCCGCCACAGCCGTCCAGTACAATTTCCTCATTTTTGTACCGTTTTACGAACCAGCACAACCAGCCGCAGCTGCCGTCGGTATTTCCGCCAAGCTCTACATAATCCGCCCCTTCTTCTTCCTCCGGCATCCGGTAAGAAAAATTGCAACGAAAACCGCAAAATGACTGGGAATTATCTCCGTAATTTCGCAGACGGAAAAACTGACCATAGGAACGAAGCCCCAGCTCAAACGGAATGTTGTAACTGATTCCGCAATAAATGTTGTCGTCCAACGGATGAATTTGATAAATATACTCCGTCTTTCCGGTGCAAAGATTTATGAAAAAGCAATCTTCGGAAACAGATGCCACCATTCCCTTTCGCCATTCCTCCAGGCACTGTCTTATCCCCGCTTCTTTCACCGTATGAATCTTCACATCCCCGTGATTCACATAAAACCGTTCCAGACATTCCATTTTAGCAAGCCTTGCCCTGTCAAAGTCCTCGCCTAACATTCCTTTGTATCTCTCACTGTTTCCCCCGTACTTCTCGGTTCCCATATCATCCTCATAGCTGTAGGCATAATACGTTACCTTTTCTTCCATCAGACGCTCGCAAACCGCCACAAGCCGCTTCACATCCCCGTTTCCTTCGTACACCTTAGCTCCCATCACCGACTTATCGTCATTGCAATAATAATATAGCGCCACCTTCTCTGTCTCCACAATCTCAGACTTCGCATCCCGGTACACTCCGCAGGCAAACCGTACTCCTTCGTTCTCAAAGGTAGTTACCTTCAAAAGCAACTCCTCTGTCGGAACACAAAACAGCTTACTGATGGCCACAATCTTTCGAATATCCGGCACCACCTGATCAAGCTCCCACTTGGACACCGTCTGTCTCGTCGTTCCAAGCATCTCACCGAACTGTTCCTGACTCATGCCACGTGCGTTCCGAATCTCCTGAATCTTATTTCCCAATGTCACAAAAAAGCACCTCCATACGTTATTTATGGGTATATCATAACGCATGGAGGTGAGAAAATCAACCAAATAGAGGTGGAAGTTTGTCAACCGGGAGGGGACAGAAAAAAATAATTATTATTGCAACACAATACTTCTAGCGTCCCATAGTAAGAACGTCACCTTCAATAACAATATACGCATAAACACCTTGCGCATCAAATCCATTATATTCTGTTGGTATAGCAACCGGACAAATCTTTACAATGCTTGCACCTTTAGCAAGTAATTCATTTACCTCTTCCAACTTATCACTTCTTACCAAAAATACCTTTTGCGTCATACCACGCATAAACCTCACTCCTTTCAAATTGCAAATCACAATGCATACTTATAGCACTTCTCTACATCATTTCGAAACACTAGGCATTTTCTGACTCTCCACTCGCTGATGTGAAAATTATCAGTATGTATGTCTCAATTATACCAAACTCGCCTAATTATATCAAACTTTTTCTACATTTTCTTATGCTGCCAGCATACTAACTGATATTTTTTCTTTTGCTGCCCCTTACTCCTCCACAACCTCTCCTTCTACCTTTACAACTTCCTCTGCGTCCTGTCTTTTTAACGATTCGTTCTTCTCGTCTTCCGGACGCTTCAGCTGTCCGCGGAACTCATAAATATCGGCGATGAAGTTGTACATGTATCTGCTGTACTTTTCTTCCTCTGCGTTGTCACCGCAGAACAGGATGACGTTATCATCTTCGGACGTGGTGAGAATTACGCTGTCGCCCTGGTAGCCAAAGGCATCGATTTCTTCGTAGGTGAGGCCGAATACAAATTCTTCATTTTCCAACCAGTGATAAATTCCCTTTTCGGTAAACACAATTCCCGCTTCTCCTTCTTCCTCCGGATCAAGCACCACCATTAAAATGATTTCGTCCCACTTAAAACGTCTTCTGCAAATCGCGGTGGCTGCGTTGGACAGTTCCTTGGATATCTGGGAACCTCTCACCACACAGTCTCCTAACTTATCCGTATCACAGCTCAGGATAAATTTCTTTAACGGGCTTGCCGCCATAGAATCCATCTTTGTCATGGTACGTCCTACCGTTGCATTTACCATTTCGTCCATCATTGAAAATAATCCGCTCATTTTTTACCTCCGTTTGTGTTTTGTTTGCATTTTTGATGTTCTTATATCCATCATTCATTTCTTTGTTACAACCTTATACTAGCACTGTATCTTGACACATTTTGTCAAGATACACATTTTTATTTGCAAAAAAACCGGCTCCACAGGGAGCCGGTTTTCTACACCTATTTTCTTTCATTCCTCTTCTCACATCTTACTTGTCCTGCATCAGCGTTTCTTCTCCTGCCTGATCCAGCAAATCATCACATTCCCCCACCGTCATCTTCTGCTGTAAGCAATACATGCAGATGGTATCTCTTTTGCAACGTACATAAAGACCGCTGACTCCGCCTGCCCGTAATACCCGGTTGGCCTCGTCCACCGTAAGCGGAAATCCGAACACAAGCTGGAGCAGTTTGTCACGTCTCGGTTTCTTCCTTCCGTCAAATATCTGATAGCCGTAGGTCATATCCAGGCCGGCATCTTTAATAATATCTTTTTTCTGTTTTTGATATTTATTTACTAACTGTTCCAACAGTTCCGTAAGGGAAACCGACTCCAGTTCCATCTCATTTTCTTTTGCAAATGCAAATACATCCTCTGCTTTTTGTAACTCGTGCATCAGTTCTTCCGTACTCTTTTCCACGTCTTCCAACACCTCAAGATAATTTTGTTTCATATCTGTCATTTGTCCCATGACCTCTCTTTCATTATAATAATTTCTTCCACAAAACTCCAATGCTGGCAGCATAATACAGGAAAATAAACTCATTCATTTTGCAAAAAAATTCCGTTCAATACTCCTTTGTTACACTTATCATTTCTCTTCCGCCGTCCGTACTCATAACATAGAAAACCGTGTAATCTCCACACATTTGTAGCAATTCATTAGATAATTCCACCACCCGGCCGTCATAAAGAATTCGGTACAGATCCTTACTTACAGCACCTTTTCCTTCTTCAATCAAAGCTGATATTTTCTTATCCGAATCGTTTTTTACAGCGGCAAAAACAGTTTCTTCTTCCTCGCCCTGGGCCCACATGGTTGTATTCTGTAGCCACATTTGAGGCTCTTCCAACATATCACTGTCAGCCACATAAAGAATGATATTATTTTGGGAAATCCCCGTAACATCCGAATCACTGATAAATAATGATATCGTATAATATCCGTTCGGGAGGCTTCTCATAAACTCGCCCGCAATCTGAATAATTCCGCCCTCCGCTTTTACGAGATGTTCTCCTATGGTAACCCGTTTCGCTGTCTGATACGACAACAAACTCATGGCCACATACGTTCTGTTCGGTTGCGTTAACATTTGCTCATGCAACAAGTAATCCTTTTCTCCCAGTCTGTCTTTAAAGCAATACTCCACATGCAGCTGTTCTTCCCGTATCCTTTTTTTAAGTTCAACCACCGCCTGAGAGTCCGTTTCTGCATCTCTCCATTCCGGTGGGATGGTTTTATATTCCTCCGATAATACTTCCTCCGGCATGTCGCTTTGTTCGTAGACAAACTCCGGAATGGGTGTAGGGCCGGGCTTCGGTGCAGAAGTCGGTGCCGGCATAGTGGTCGGCTCCGGCGTAGTAGTCAGTTCCGGCGCAATGGTTGGCCCCGGCGTAACATCGGATTCCGGCGTAGGACTCAGCTCCGATGAAAAACCGGATTCCGGCGTAGGACTCAGCTCCGATGAAAAACCGGCTTCCGACGTAGGACCGGGCTCTGTCCTGGTAGGATTCTCACTGCCTGTCGTCACCGGAGACGGTGTTACGGCAGCTCCTTCCTTTTCTTTCGAAGTGCCTCTCCCGCCTGACAAAACAAAAAGCATACCGCCAAGAAGCAAAACTCCGCCTGCCGTACCTCCTGCTTTTATCCATCCGGAAAATTCCGCTTTTTCTATTTTTCTCAGTGCTTTTTCCACTTCATCCATGGACTGAAATCTGCTTTCCGGTGCAAACAAGGTGCACTTTTCCACCAGCTTTTTCCAGCGTCGATTCTTCTTTTCGGATTCTCCCTTCGGGAAACTTCCGAATACCACTCCCAGGGAATATATGTCACTTCTGCAGTCAGTCTGGGAAAAGCCGTACTGCTCCGGAGCGGCATATTTCTCGGTTCCTAACAACCTGGTATCACTTTCCGACTCCTCTTTGTACTGCCTGGAAGAATCAAAATCAATAATCTTTAATATTCCTTTGGAATTTATAATAATGTTGGACGGTTTAATGTCACGGTGAATCAAAGGCGGTTTATGTTCGTGCATTGCCTTTAACCCCTCGCAGAGCTGTTTTGCAATCCGAATACACTCCTTCTCATCCGGAGACTTTCCGTTCAAAAACTCCGACAGCAACTCTCCTTCAATGTATTCTTCCGCCACCAAAAGGCCGTTTTTTGTTTCTTCTATTTCATAAATCTCGGGGATATGCTCGTTTTTCATTTCTTTTATTGCTTCAAACACCGCCCGGTTACCGTGTTTTAACCGTTTCACAATCAAAGGGAAGTCATATCCTTCCACAGAGGCAAGATACACGCTTCCCTTATTGGATTCTTTTATTGTCATTATCACCTGATACTGCATCCTGCTCATATAAACCCCTGCTCATGATACGATTTTCCGTACCGTTTTGTCGTAGTAATTTTACTGTAAGGCATGTTCGTTACTCCATTATACATCACGCAAGCGGAAAATTCCACCTTAAATCGATCACTAAAAATGCAAAACATGGCAAAAATAGCAAAATTCGCACAGTAAATAGCAATATTCTTGTAGAGAATAACCAAAAAAAATGATAGACTTATCTCCGTGGTGTGATTAAGACAAATTTTTTTACACCAATACATTTTTTAGGAGGATAAAAAAATGAAAAAGTTCGTTCGTCGAGCTATGGCCGTTGCTATGGCAGCAGCCATGATGGTTCTTTCCATGGGCAACATGTCCGTGGCACAGGCAGCAGAGGAGGCTGCTTCTTTGGATATTGCAACAAGAGTATTCGTTAACGGTTCCGGTCCGGTAGACAATGCTGACGGTTCTATTACCTTCAGCGGCCAGAATACCATGAAGAGTTCTTTCGCTCTTCCGACCACCCTTGCTGCAGGTGAAAGCATTAAGGTTAACGTAAAGATGCAGTTCAATTCTGATGCAGACACCGCTGTACGTTTCTACTTAATTGCAAACGCTTCGGATGTAAGCACTGCTACCGAGATTCAGACGATTGCAAACGAAGGTACCGGCTCCGTAGTTGAGAAGACCTTCACCTTAACCGCAGCTGCTGATTCCACTGAGCTTTTATTTGCAAGCTCCGGTTACGGCGTAAATATTGACAATGTTACCATCTACGACATCTTCTTAGGTGACAAGCCGGCTGAAGCTCCGGCAGAGACTCCGGCTGCAAGCGGTGTTGCTCTTGACATCAGCAAGAGAGTATTCAACAACGGTGCTGACCCGGTAAACAACGCTGACGGTTCCATCACCTTCAACGGCGGTGCTACCATGAAGTGTTCTTTCGCACTTCCGGAAGTATTGGCTGCCGGTGATTCCATCACCTTCAAGGTTGCATTACAGTTCGATTCCGAAGCTGATGCAGGTGTTCGTTTCTACTTAATCAACAATGCAAACGATGCAAGTACTGCTACCGAAATTCAGTCCATCGCAAACGAAGGCGTTGGCACCAAGGTTGAGAAGACTCTCACCTTAACCGCAGCAGCTGATTCCACCGAGCTTTTATTCGCAAGCTCCGGTTACGGCGTATACATTGACAATGTTACCGTTTACGGTATTACTTTAGAAGATGCAGCAGCAGAAGAGCCGAAGGCAGAGGAACCGAAGGCTGACGAGCCGGCTGTAGAAGAGCCGAAGGCTGATGAGCCGGTTGCAGAAGAGCCGAAGACCGAAGAGCCGGCTGTAGAAGTTACCGCAGGTGAGTACGTAGTTAAGGCTGGCGATACCCTTGGTAAGATTGCAGCAGCATACGGTTTAACCGTAAAGGAATTCGCAGAAGCAAACAGCATTGAAAACGCAGACTTAATCAAGGTTGGTGCTAAATTAGCAGTTCCGTCCGTTGATACTGCAAAGAGACACCTGGTAGTAGCAGGCGATACTCTTGGTAAGATTGCAAAGGCATACGGCTATACCGTAGCTGATCTTGTAAGTGCAAACGCAATCGAGAACGCTGATTTAATCAAAGTTGGTCAGCTCATCGTTTTCCCGTAAGTCACTTACATAACAACTGAGACTATAAGAAAATAAGCAAAAAGGTTGTATACCCAATCGGATATGCAACCTTTTCTTATTATTTGGTTAATACAGACACAGTTACGAGAACGATTTGTATAACCGTATATTCGCTTCGTTGGTTCCGCCGAATAATACGTAATAATCAATCTGTTGTTCTTCTTCGGTACAAAGGTACTGTCCGTACACTCCTACACCGCAGAACGAGACGGTACTCTCTGCCGAAACCGCAATTCCGTATCCCTTTTTGGACAGTAACAAAGGCATTCTCTTTTTCTTTCCGCCCATGGATATATAACGTGCTTTCCCGTTTACAAACTCCAACTCCGAATCCGAAATCCCCTTGGCAGTGATTTTTTCACTCTTTTCCCAATCAAAATAGTTCCAGGTCGTTGAAACCTCCGGTTCGATTTGGCGCGGTTCTTTTTCGGATTCTTTCAAAAGAAGCATTCCCTTGGCATCCAAAAAGGTAATGGCACCACTCTTCTTCCCGATACGAACCACCAGCTTTTTCGTAATAATCTCGTATGCAGTGGTGTTTTCTCTGGTGGTAAAGGACACCTTTTCCTCTCCTGTATACTTCTGCTTTCCGTCCGCAAAGGTATTCTCCTGTCCTCTGATAAACTGAACCCGGACGATTTCATCGGTAACCGGTGTCACACGAAGAATTCCGTAGTTGCTCACCGCCTCCACAAAGGTCTTTGATTTTGTTACCCAGCGTACTCCGCAGTCAATTCTGCCGTGCCCCTTTGGTGTCAGTTTTTCCTTTTCCACAATGGAATTAAACTGATACGGCGATGGGTTGAGTTCCGCATCGGTTTCCCCGGGTTTTTGTACCTTCTGTTCTTCTGCTTTCCCTACGGCTTTCTCAGTTGTTTTTGCAGGTTCCGCCTGCTTTTTTTGCTGATTCAGCCCATAACGCTTCGTGGTCCGCTCAAGTATCCTTGCAAGCTCATCCTGCTTTTTTTCTTCCGTAATCTTCGGAATAATGCGAGGTGCCGCCACCCGTAAAATATCCTGTTGTTTTTCCAAGGAACGCAACTTCTTTTCATCTGACACCGGTGCCCCTATCAAGTCCGTCAAATCGTTTCTATGTACCACTGCCAATTCATGCAACGCTCTGGTGGCCGCCACATACAGTAGCTTTACATACCGGTCTTCTGCCGGATAATGCTGTCCCGACGGATGATACAGTAGTACGGCATCAAATTCCAAGCCCTTTGTGTACTCCACCGGAAGCACCATAACTCCTTCGTCAAACACTGCCGTCTCCGGATTATTATCCGCCAACGTCATTTTTTCACTTAACACCTGTGTGACATATGCCGTTTCCTGCTCATCGGCACAGATTACCGCAATGGTTCCGTGACCGTCCTTTTTCCAGTTTTCAATAATATCCACTACTGCCCGGTTCATTTCTTCGTCCGTGTCGTATGCCGTCACACTCACCGGGTTTCCGTGACGCAAAATCGGCTCTGCCGGGTAAATGGAAAAGCTTCCGTGGCGCAGAATCTCTGTGGCAAATTCCGAGATTTCCACCGTATTACGATAGCTCTTCTTCAAAATACCGAAGTTATCATAATCTCCCGTCAGAATAAGCTTCCGTAATTCTTCCCAATCATTTAATCCGTAACCGTAATGGATATTCTGGGAAACATCCCCCATAATCGTATAGGTACACCCCCTGAGGCAATAAGCAAGGGTGGAATATACCATCATGCCGAAGTCCTGTGCCTCGTCGATAATGACATGAGACGCTTCACGGATTGGGTCGATTTCCTTAATCCGCTTGTACAAGTATGCCAGTGCCGCCAGGTCATACACGTCATAGCTCCCCGGTTCCGCAAAAATGCTATATCCCCGTTTTCTTTGGCTTTTCAAAAACGCTTCGTATACGTCGAATATGGACCCTTTCCATTCATCTTTTCCGAAATGCACTTTACAACTTCTGTTCAGTTCCTTTTTCTCCTCCGGCGTATAAGAAACCGACTTTCCGGTTAATTCATTTTCCAGTCTTCCCAGCAACCACTCATTCAGTGCATTAATCTTTGCCTGCACCGACAGTTGCGGGTTACTCTTTCTGTAATTTTCAATGGACTTTTTTTCTAACAGCACCACACCGTTTTTCTCAATAACCACCGACTCTGTAGGAATCGTTTTTTCCTCGTATTCCTCACAAAAGGCTTCCAAATCATGAAACCAGGCAGATTCCCCTTTTCGATATGCCTCTTTATTCTTTTGGTCCGTAGCCACGATTTTATACTTTTTATCATCCCAATCTTCATAAAGCAGACGGGTAAACAGCTGCTCCATGGTCATCTGAGAAACACCGTATACGTCCAGTTCCGGCAGCACACCGGTAATGTAATTTAACAAAATCCGGTTACTTCCCACAATATAAAAATCCACCGGACGAAACTGCTCATAGTTATACAAAATGTAGGAAATGCGGTGCATGGCAACGGTGGTTTTTCCCGAACCTGCCACTCCCTGCACAATCAGATTTGTCTTTGGAGACATTCTGATTATGGCATTTTGTTCTTTTTGTATGGTTCCGATGATTTCGCCCAACACGGCCTTTTTACTCTTAGCCAAATACTTTGTCAGAAGATCATCGTTGGCCACAATATCCGAATCGAAGAAATCAATCAGTTTCCCGTCTTCGATTTCGTAAGTACGTTTCCGGAACAAGTCAATCTCTTGCACTCTTGTTTCATCTTCTGTGGTGTCTTTTACCTCATAGGTGCAGGTTCCCAGCGCATTTTCGTAATACACCGATGCAATGGGAGCTCTCCAGTCAATTACCAACGGCTCTACTCCGTCCAACGAAATCCCTGCACGTCCCACGTAATAGGATTCCGGCTCCGTAAGACCTGCCCCCGTAAAATCAATTCTTCCGAAGTAAGGCTTTTTACTTGCCTTTCTGCTCCGAAGTATTTCCCTCTTGCTCTCCTGAAACAAGGACTCCGTGTTGTTCCATAAAGCCTGCATTTCTTTGTCGCTGGCATCAAAGGACTCTAACATTTCCTTCAACTGCTCCGACAGTCCTGCCTGACGTTTCTCCGTCCGTTCCAAATTTTTCTGTGCAACTTCCAGGATTTTTTGCAACTGCAATTCTTCCTCTTCCCTACCGGTTCCCAATACCTTCATTTGGATTTCCTCCTTTTGATCCTCTTGTGCACATCCCTTCACAATCTTCGTTTCTTTGTTACGAAAATATTCTAGCACTTTTTCAAAAAAAGGTATAGACTTGTAATGCGATTTGTTGTATAATACATAATGAAGTGTGCGTAAAAATACGCACACTTCATTTTTGTCTTTTTATCTATTTAGTTCGGCGCAGGAACGTTACTTGGCAACGTATCTACTTTTTCACATTCTACAACATAAAATCCATACACATAATTTCCGCCTCGTAACCTTCCAATCTGACAATCGGGTATTTGTGCCACTGTCCGTCCGGACTTATCGCATGCTTATCATCCCATTCATAAAGGTATCCGTCTTCTGATATAGCAAATGCACTTTCATATGTACCGGCCTCATCTTCATATTCAGATTCCATCTCAGGTGCATAATACACTCCGCAAACCTCTGCATGCAAATCAGCATCCAACTCTATTCCTTCTATCTCGTCACTAAATGTCGGAATGGTAACTCCGACCGGCAACAGTTCCATAACCGTCTCACCAAATGCGGTAATTTGCTATGATGCTCATTGCACTGCTTGCCTACATAGATAGGAACAACAAGCGAAAATAAATAAACTCACCTATGTACTTAGCGGGTCGTAGGTGAGTTTATTGTGAACTTAACTATAGGAAGCTAACCACCTTGTGTGGCGGTTGCTCTCTTTATGACTTGATTATAACACATACTTTATCTTTTTTCAATGCTTTCTTATACTTACAGTTCAGTCCGCGCCTATTCGCAAAGACACCTACAGTGTCGCTTTTAGGAATGTGTATAACTGTGTTAAAACAGCTTATCATTGATCATATATATAGGTTCCGCCATTTTACCGGTTGAATCTAAATTATATTTTGACTCAAAATATTTAATAATCTCTTCTTCGGATGGGAATTCGATCCATTGATATGGTTCCTGGAACGCTAATTTTTCCAAAAGATATACAGAGCCATTTTTTTCGTATATCACTCCTGCATGATCTATAAACAGAAACGGATCAGATTCATCTATGGTATTGTGCCCAACCATACCTATAAACTTTAAATTGGGATTTTTAAATTGAATTCCTCTCTCCTTAAGAGCTTGCTCCAAAACTTTTTTTTGAACCTCTTTATCTGTTGATGTGCTTGTAGGTATTGGTACATAAAAGTTTTCAAATGCCTTTAAATTTTCATCTGTCATATATTTAGTGGGCATCTTTTCAAACGAATAATTATCAAACGTCAATGACATCATAGATGTTTTTTGAAAATCAGTGTTATTTACCAGGATATCATCTCTCAACAATGTAAATGCTGCCATTCTGCAACAAACACCAACAAAAT